>NZ_LZLJ01000019.1 GCF_001668625.1 Mycobacterium sp. 1274756.6 | reverse complement strand
ACTCCGCCAACATCGGCACGCTGATCCTGCTGCTCGCGGCGTTCAGCTGGATGATCAGCTCCCGCATGGTGCGCGGGGTGACGATCGCGATCAGGATGAAGCTCGGCACCACCAGCAGCAGGTCGACGAGCCACATCAGCGCCCGGTCGCGCCAGCCGCCGAAGTAGCCCGACACCGCGCCCACGGTCGCGGCGATCAGGGTGGAGATGAAGGCCACGCAGACCCCGATCAGCATCGACTTCTGCATCCCACGCAGGGTTTGGGCCAGCAGGTCCTGGCCAAGCGCGTTGGTGCCCAGCCAGTGGCTGCGGCTCGGCGGGTGCAGCAGGGCGTCGTAGTCGAGGTCGGTGTAGGAGTAGGGCAGCAGCGGGGGCAGCGCGTAGGCGCCGATGAACAGGGCGGCCAACAGGGCCAGCGAACCCACCGCCGCGGGGTTGCGCAGAAACCGGCGCAGCACCAGGGTGCGCCGCGAGGTGAAGGCGGCGACGTCGGTGTCCGGGGCGGTCTGGGTCATGACACCCGCACCCGCGGATCGAGGATGGCGTAGATGACGTCGGAGAGCAGGCCGGCCAGCAACACCGCCGCGCCGGAGAACATCGTGATCGCCGCGACGATGTTGGCGTCCTGGGTGGCGATGCCCTGCACTACCCATTCGCCCATGCCGTGCCAGCCGAAGATCTTCTCGACGAACACCGCGCCGGTGACCAGGCCGGCCACCCCGTAGGCGAACAGGGTGGCCATCGGGATCAAGGCGGTGCGCAGCCCGTGTTTGACCAGCGCCTGACGCCGGGTCAGGCCCTTGGCGCGGGCGGTGCGGATGAAGTCCTGGCCCAGGACGTCGAGCATCGCGTTGCGCTGGTAGCGGCTGAACCCGGCCGCCGCGGCGAGCGCCAGCGTCATCGTGGGCAGCACCAGGTGCTGGAGCCGGTCGAGCAGGCCGTGCCACCCGCCGCCGACGACGCCGGGGGAGGTCTCGCCGACATACTCGAACAGCTGGGTTCCGGTCACCCAGTTCGCCTGCAGACCGCCCTGGATCAGCAGGTTGGCCAGCACGAAGGTCGGGATGGACAGGATCAGCAGCGCCAGCGCCGTGATCACCCGGTCGCTGAGCCGGTACTGGCGGATCGCGCCCCAGGCGCCCAGCGCCACCCCGGCGAGGGTGCCGACCACCGAGCCGACGACCAGCAGCCGCAGGCTGACCCCGATCCGGCGCCACAGCTCCTCGGAGACCGGCTGGCCGGTGACGGTGACGCCGAAGTCGCCGCGCACCGCGCCGGCCGCCCAGTGCGCGTAACGCAGCGGGATCGGCTTGTCCAGGCCCAGGTCGGCGGCCTTGGCGTCGATGACGGCCTGCGGCGGCCGCGGGTTGCGTTGCATCAGGCTCTCCAGCGGGGAGAAGGCCAGCGAGGTCAGGCAGTAGGTGAGAAACGACGCCAGTGCGAGCAGTACCAGATAGTTGAGCACTCGACCCGCCAGGAAACGTGTCATGCGCGAACCCGCCCGCATCGCATTGACCCAGCGTAGAGAACATCGACGGCACCGAGGCGCGGCGGTTGCGTCGAGCGGGGGGGCGTGTCGGCACAGGCGCCCCGGTGGGCGCCGTCCGCCGCCGGTGCGGGTGGTGCGGAACCCGATGATTTAAACCCTGGAGGAGCCGGTGCGACGTTGTTAAACTGCCGTCGCCGAAATTTTCTGTGCGCCAAGACGATAGGGGATGTCGCGTGCCGATCACCGATGAGTACCTGGCCAACAACCGCGAGTATGCGCAAACCTTCAGCGGTCCGCTGCCGATGCCGCCGAGCAAGCATGTCGCGATCGTCGCCTGCATGGATGCCCGACTCGACGTGCACCGGATGCTCGGGATCAAAGACGGCGAGGCGCACACCATCCGCAACGCCGGCGGGGTGATCACCGATGACGTCATCCGCTCGCTGGCGATCAGTCAGCGCCTCCTGGGCACCCGGGAGATCATCCTGATCCACCACACCGACTGCGGAATGCTGACCTTCACCGACGACGAGTTCAAGCGCAGCATCCAGGACGAGACCGGGATCCGCCCGGGCTGGGCGCCCGAGGCGTTCCCCGACCCCGCCGACGACGTGCGGCAGTCGATCCGGCGGCTGCGGACCAGCCCGTTCGTCTCGCACAGCGCCGTGCGCGGGTTCGTGTTCGACGTCGCGACCGGCCGCCTCGAGGAGATCACGCTCTGACCGGTGGCCGGCGGGCGACCGGGTCGGGCCGGCCGCGTTGACAACCGGCGCCCACGCCTGGTTCCATAGCGGACTATGCGGATAAATCTGGTCAGATCAACCAACTTTACCGGGAAACCATGAGCGCGCCGGCCGTCGCCCGGCCGGTGCCCGGGCAGTACGAGTTGAGCCAGCTGCGCGCGCTGGAAGCCGAGGCCATCCACATCATCCGCGAGGTGGCCGCGGAGTTCGAACGTCCGGTGCTGCTGTTCTCCGGCGGCAAGGACTCGATCGTCATGCTGCACCTGGCGTTGAAGGCCTTCCGGCCCGGCCGGCTGCCGTTCCCGGTGATGCACGTCGACACCGGCCACAACTTCGACGAGGTCATCGCCACCCGCGATCAGCTGATCGAGCAGACCGGAACCCGGCTCGTCATCGCCTCGGTGCAAGAGGACATCGACGCCGGCCGGGTCGCCGAGACGTTCCCGTCGCGCAACCCGATCCAGACCGTGACGCTGCTGCGCGCGATCCGCGAGCACCGGTTCGACGCCGCCTTCGGCGGGGCACGCCGCGACGAGGAGAAGGCGCGCGCCAAGGAGCGGGTCTTCAGCTTCCGCGACGAGTTCGGACAGTGGGACCCCAAGGCGCAGCGGCCCGAACTGTGGAACCTCTACAACGGCCGGCACCGCAAGGGCGAGCACATCCGGGTCTTCCCGCTGTCGAACTGGACTGAGTTCGACATCTGGAACTACATCGGCGCCGAGGACATCACGCTGCCGTCGATCTACTACGCCCACCGCAGGCAGGTCTTCCAGCGCGACGGGATGCTGCTGGCCGTCCACCGGTTCCAGCAGCCGCAGCCCGACGAGGAGGTCTTCGAGGCCATGGTGCGGTTCCGCACCGTCGGTGACGTCACCTGCACCGGCTGCGTGGAGTCCGCGGCGAGCACGGTGGCCGAGGTGATCGCCGAGACGGCCGTGTCGCGGCTGACCGAGCGCGGCGCGACCCGCGCCGACGACCGCATCTCCGAGGCCGGCATGGAAGACCGCAAACGGCAGGGCTACTTCTGATGAGCGAACCGACCACGCTGCTGCGCATCGCCACCGCCGGCTCCGTCGACGACGGCAAGTCGACCCTGATCGGGCGGCTGCTGTATGACTCCAAGGCGGTCATGGAGGACCAGTGGGCCTCGGTGGAGCGCACCTCCGCCGAACGCGGCAACGACTACACCGACCTGGCCCTGGTCACCGACGGGCTGCGCGCCGAACGCGAGCAGGGCATCACGATCGACGTCGCCTACCGCTACTTCGCCACGCCCAAGCGGAAATTCATCATCGCCGACACCCCCGGGCATCTGCAGTACACCCGCAACATGGTGACCGGCACGTCCACCGCGCAGCTGGCGATCGTGCTGGTCGACGCCCGCCACGGTCTGCAGGAGCAGTCCCGGCGGCACGCCTTCCTCGCGGCGCTGCTGGGCATCCGGCACATCGTGCTCGCGGTGAACAAGATGGACCTGATCGATTGGGACCGTGAGCGTTTCGAGGCGGTCCGGGACGAGTTTCACGCCTTCACCACCCGGCTCGACGTCCAGGACGTGACCACGATCCCGCTGTCGGCGCTGCACGGCGACAATGTGGTGACCAAATCCGAGCGGGCCCCCTGGTATGAGGGGCTGGCGCTGCTGCCGCACCTCGAACAGGTCTACATCGGCGGGGACCGCAATCTCGTCGACGTCCGCTTCCCGGTCCAGTACGTGATCCGCCCGCAGACCCGCGAGCACTGGGACCACCGCAGCTACGCTGGCACGGTGGCCAGCGGCGTGATGCGCCCGGGCGACGAGGTCGTGGTGTTGCCGGCCGGAAAACCCAGCCGTATCACCGCGATCGAGGGACCCACCGGACCGCTCGATGAGGCGTTCCCGCCGATGGCGGTGGCGGTCACCCTCGCCGACGACATCGACGTGTCGCGCGGCGACATGATCGCGCGGACCCAGAACCAGCCGCGCGTCACCCAGGATTTCGACGCCACCGTGTGCTGGATGTCCGACGACTCCGCGCTGGAACCCGGGCGCACCTACGTCATCAAGCAGACCACCCGGACCACCCGAGTGCGGGTGGACGCGCTCGATTACCGGCTGGACGTCAACACGCTGCACCGCGACAAAACGGCGACGGCGTTGAAGCTCAACGAGTTGGGCCGGGTCGCGCTGCGCGCGCAGGTTCCGCTGTTGCTCGACGAGTACTCCCGCAACACCAGCACCGGCTCGTTCATCCTCATCGACCCCGACACCAACGCCACCGTCGCCGCAGGCATGGTGCTGCGTGACAGTTCGGCGCGCACCGCGAGCCCCAACGCGGTGCGGCATGCCTCGCTGGTCACCGCCGAGGACCGGCTCGCGCGCGGGCGCACCGTGTGGTTCACCGGGTTGTCCGGCTCGGGGAAGTCCTCGGTGGCGGTGCACGTGGAGCGCAAGCTGCTCGAGCTCGGCATCGCCGCCTACGTCCTCGACGGCGACAACCTGCGGCACGGCCTCAACGCCGACCTGGGGTTCTCCATGGCCGACCGGGCGGAGAACCTGCGCCGGCTCGCCCACGTCGCCACCTTGATGGCCGACTCGGGGCAGATCGTGCTGGTGCCGGCGATCAGCCCGCTGACCGAGCATCGTCAGCTGGCCCGGCAGGTGCACACCGATGCGGGGGTGGAGTTCTACGAGGTGTTCTGCGACACGCCGCTGGAGGACTGCGAACGCCGTGATCCCAAGGGCCTGTACGCCAAGGCGCGGGCCGGGGAGATCACCCACTTCACCGGGATCGACAGCCCCTATCAGCGGCCGAAGAACCCCGACCTGCGGCTGGTGCCGGACCGATCCGTCGAGGAGTTGGCCGAGCAGGTCATCGGCCTGCTCGACATCGGGCGGTGACCGCGGCGCCGGGTGGCAGAATGCGCGGCATGCGCATGTCGGCCAAGGCGGAGTACGCCGTACGGGCGATGGTGCAGCTGGCCACCGTCGAGCCGGGGACGCTGACCAAGACCGAGGAGCTGGCGCAGGCGCAGGGCATTCCCGCCCAGTTCCTGGTCGACATCCTCGCGGCGCTGCGCACCGACCGGCTGGTGCGCAGCCACCGCGGCCGTGACGGCGGCTACGAGCTCGCGCGGGCGGCCACCGCGATCAGCCTCGCTGACGTGCTGCGTTGCATCGACGGGCCGCTGGCCAGCGTGCGCGACATCGGGTTGGGCGACCTGCCGTATTCGGGGCCCACTGCGGCGCTGACCGATGTGTGGCGCGCGCTGCGGGCCAGCATGCGCGCCGTGCTCGAGCAGACGACGCTGGCCGACGTGGCCGCCGGTGCGCTGCCGGCCCACGTCGCCGCCCTGGCCGACGACTATCGGGCCCAGGAACGCTCCCGGCGCGGCTGAGCTACCCGCCCGAGCCGTACGGGCGGGTGAGGATCTCCAGGTTGTGGCCGACCGGATCGCGGAAGTACACGCCGCGCCCGCCGTCGCGCCGGTTGATCTCCCCGGGGCGCTGACCGCGCGGGTCGGCCCAGTAGTCGATCCCGCGCTCGGTGATGCGGGCGAAGATCGCGTCGAAATCCTCCTCGCTGACGAGGAAGGCGTAATGCTGCGGGTGGATCTGCGCATCGGCGGCGACCTCGGCGTAGTCGAGGCTGGCCTGATGCTCCAGCGCCACGCTCATGAAGCGGCCGAACGGTTGCGGGTCCGGCAGGCCGAACAATTCGGTGAGAAATCGCGCGGAGGCGTGCTTGTCGCGCGCGGCGACGATGGTGTGGTTGAAGCTGATCGGCATGGCGGCCTCCGTTCGCTCGGGCTCGGGGGTTATTTGGGTGCGGTGAGTTCCAAGGCGATGTTGTCCGGGTCGCGGAACTGCAGGATGTAGCTGGGGCCGATGTCTTTGATCGGCTCATGGGTGATGCCCAGTGAATCCAGATGAGTTGCGGCGGCGTCTAATTCGTCGGCGCTTTCCAGCCGGAAGGAGAGGTGGTCCAACCCGGTGCGGTCCTCGTCGAAGGCGTCGGTGCCCACCGGGCGCAGCCCCAACAATGCGCCGCCCAGGTCGTAGATGACACCGCCGAACAGGAACGACAGGCGTTCACGTGTCGCGGCGTCGGCTTCGGTGGGCATCTCGATGAAAACCGGCCAGCCGAATACCGATTCGTAGAACTGCCGCGACCGCTCGATGTCGGTGACGGTGAGGCGGACATGCGCAATCGAGGAACTGGGAATCGCCATGGCTCCATCGTGCCGCCGGCGTGCCAGAATCGCGAGCATGCAGGTGGGAATGACGATGCCGGTGATGGAGCCCGACTTGTCGGCGCGGGTGCTGCAGGACTGGGCGCACGCGATCGACGACGGGCCGTTCAGCTCGCTGTGCTGGGGCGAGCGGATCGCGTTCTCCAACCCGGACAGCCTGACCCTGCTCGGGGCACTGTCGGCGTGGACCACGCGGGTGCGGCTGGTGGCCACGGTGATCGTGCCGCAGCTGCACGCGCCGGTGATGTTGGCCAAGGGGCTGGCCACCGCCGATCTGCTCAGCGAAGGCCGGCTCACGGTCGGCATCGGGGTGGGCGGGCGCCACGAGGATTACCGTGCCGCGGGCGCTGACCCGGCGACCCAGACCCGCGCCGAACTGGCGGCCCGGGTGGCGATCCTGCGGCGGGTGTGGGCCGGGGAGAAGGTCACCGAGTCGGTGGAGCCGGTCGGTCCGGCGCCGGTCCAGCCGGGTGGGCCGCCGCTGCTGGTGGGCACGATCGGGCCGAAGACCCTGCGCTCGGCGGCGAGCTGGTCGGCCGGTCTGGCCGGGATCACCCTGGACCTCGACGTCGACAGGCAGAACGAGCTGTTCGACGTGGCGCGCGACGCCTGGGCCGAGGCCGGCAACCCCGAACCGCACCTGGCGACGTCCTTCTGGTTCGCGCTGGGGGAGCAGGAGCAGGCCCGCGAGCAGGTGCACCGGCATCTGCGCCGGTACATGAACTGGATTCCGCGCGAGTACGTCGACGCGATGGCGCCGACCACCGGGTGGGCGGGCAGTCAGGAGCAGTTGGCCGAGGTGCTGGCGCGCTTTGCCGCCGTGGGCACCGACGAGGTGCACCTCATCCCGACCAGCAGCGACCTCGGGCAGTTGCGCGCGGCCGCCGAGGTGGTCGCCGAGCTTCCGGGGCGTGAGAAGCCGGTTGCGACACGGTCACGAAACGGTACCTATCGGCACATCACCGGTCACACGCATAACATCTGACGCTATCGTCACACGAGCCAGTTAAGGGCGTCCCACGGCGTCCAGCCGTGGAAAGGTGTGACATGTCGGCGTTTTCGCGCATCGCATCGATGACGGTGGCCGCGTCCACCGTATTCGGACTCATCGGTGCGATCAGCCTGGCGCCGCACGCGGGCGCCGAGCCATGCACCGGGCCGGCGGCCAACGCGGTGCCCGGCGTGCCGGCACCGGCCATCCCGGCGCCCGGGCCGACGATGCAACCGCCGACCGGGCACCGCCCACCCGGGACCAACGACAACGCGCCGCTGCCCGACATCGGGGCGCTGCTCTCCGGCGCGCAGAACACCGTGCAACAGCAGGCCGGGGTGCTCCCGCCGGCGCCCAGCCCCGACAACCCCGGCGACGCCGCCACCCAGCCGCAGCCGGAGACGGTCCAGCCCGCCCCGGCGGCCGCCCCTAACCCGGGGGCCGCGCTCGGCGGCTCGCGGACCTCGATCATCAACTGGGTCAGCGGACCCAACAGCCCCAACAGCACCCTGCAGCGGTTCGGCATCTCCGGCACCGACCTGGGCATCATGTGGGACAACGGCAACCCCGGCAACCGCCAGGTGCTGATGGCCTTCGGCGACACCTTCGGTTACTGCCGGGTCCAGGGCAAGCAGTGGCGCTACAACGTCTTGTTCCGCACCCAGGCGCGCGACCTGACCCGCGGGCTCACCGTGCCGCAGGGGGTGGCCGGCAACCGGTTCTCCGGGTCACCGGTGTACCCGTCGGGGATCTCGCGGCAGGTGGTCAACAGCATCCGGTGGGCGCCGCAGGAAAGGGGCGTGATTCCCACGGCGGGCACCTCGGTGGGCGGCGTGCAGTACATGAACTTCATGTCGATCCGGAACTGGGGCCGCGACGGCGAGTGGTCCACCAACTACTCGGCGCTGGCGATGTCGCGGGACAACGGCGAGACCTGGGGGATTCTGCCGGGCACCGTCCGCACGCCCGCGCCCGACACCACTTCGAAGGCCCGGTTCTTCCCGGGCAACCAGAACTTCCAGCAGGGGGCGTTCCTGCAGCCCGGTGACGGCTACGTCTACTCCTACGGCACGCCGTCGGGGCGCGGCGGCCCGATCTTCCTGTCCCGGGTGCCGCAGAACGCGGTGCCGGATCTGAGCAAGTACCAGTACTGGGCCAACTCCGACTGGGCGGCGGTGGACCCGGGGAAGGCGACCCCGATCGTGCCCGGCCCGGCGGGGGAGATGTCGGTGCAGTACAACGACTACCTGCAGCAGTACCTGATGCTCTACACCAACGGCGCCTCCAACGACGTGGTGGCGCGCACCTCGCCGACACCGCAGGGCCCGTGGAGTCCCGAGCACGTCCTGGTGCGCTCGATGCAGATCCCCGGCGGCATCTACGCGCCGTTCCTGCACCCGTGGGCCACCGGCAAGGACATCTACTACACGGTGTCGCTGTGGTCGGCGTACAACGTGCTGCTGATGCACACCGCCCTCGGGTAGTTGACGACGGCGGTTGAATGGGTGCCATGCGCTATCTGGCTTCAGCGGCGGCCGCCGTCGCGGCGGTGGCACTGAGCGTTGCTCCCGGCGCCGGCGCCCAGCCACCACCGGGCGTCGACGACATCGACTCCTACCCGATCGCCCAGGGGCACTTCGGCTCGGACGCTCCAGAGGATTTCTACTGGAAGTTCTTCAAAACATCAGACGGGCGGCACTGCGGCATCGGCCCCAACGGCGGACCGGTGGGCTGCGACGCGGTGCCCTACGACGCGCCGGCGGGCACCAACCAGACCTACGTCGTCTCCTATCAGGCCGCGGAATACCGCCACTCCGAGATCGCGCGGTTCACCCGTGACGTCGACGTGCTGCCCGAGGGGCAGCGGCTGGAGAACTGGGGGGCGAGTTGCGCCGTCGGCCACCAGGGGACGGTGACCTGTAAGACCTACGGGCAGCACGGGTTTGTGTTGTCGAGTGCGTACGGGGTGTTGTGGTAGGTGGATCGGCTGGCGTGGCGTCGGCCGTGCACGAGCGCCAACCGGCAGCAGAGTAGAGGGTTGTGTTCGCTCCATCCGCTCACCGGTTTCAGCGCCGACATCTCTGGTCGAGTCGGGAGGCGAATTGGTCGTCGACGTCGAACCAGGCTGCTCGGAAGGGCGCCAACGCACCCAAAATGTGATCTCACTGATTCCGGCTACCGCGGAGGCGCGCCCGCGAATTCCCAGGACCACCTCGGCACGTCAGCATGGTGATCGCGATCAGCGCGACCGGGACGATGGTAGACCGATCACCTCGAATAGCGCCGTGGCCCACCGGGCGATACTAAATACTCAGCGGGCCGGCAGCAGCCGAACCAGTATCGCCACGTTGATCGGAACATCGAAGCACAGATGCCGTGACAGAGGCCGGAGGGGGGTGGTCTCGGGGTAGGGGTATGACGCGCATCATTTCAGCCCGGCCTAGGGTCTGTAACAGCAGAATCGTCTGTTACCGAGGCATGGCCGTAATGCGTCCGTGAGTCGCCCGCGGCGTTGCTTGACTCATTGTTGTTCACCCTTTAAGAGGGCCTCCCCATCATCGGTTCGATGATTCCGTCGAGGACGAACCGTTCGCAGATTCCCATCCGCGTGCCAAGGTCTGTCGTTGACATGGGTGGGGAGACGTTGGCCACCCACTCAGTAACGTCGATCGAGTTGGTGGCAGCATTACTGATGTCGACGTGTTCTCGAACGGCCTTTTCATCGAAATGAGCCGGCGCCTCCAGATCGAGCAAGGGCATGAGGCTGGTCTCGTCGATCGCGACGCAGCCTGCCGCGTGCCCTGGCAGGTGGTGCGTTGAACGGCTGAACGGTGCGCAAGCCAGCGAAGGTGGAAATTGACAACGCCTTCAAGGCTTCACGGTGGCTTTGGCTATCGTACTTACCGGGGGCTGTTTTGATCGGAAAGTGAATGTTGCGCTCGTTAGGCGGCGGATTCTGACCGCTGTCGCGGACGGCGGCGTAGTAGGCAACTCCATCGAGGGCGGCACGCAAGAGGTACAGCCATTCTCCAAACAAGGTGCTGATCCGCACAGGCATCGGCTCGTTGGTGTGGATGACGAGGGTCCAGCGCGTGTTGGACCCGTCGTCGGCAACGAGCCCGATCCGGCGTGGGTCCCGCTCTACGTATTCGTCCCACAACGCCCCGATCGACTCGCGCACCTCGCTCGCTCGGAGTACGCGGCCGCGGAGAACTTCCGCGCCGGGTGTGAAGACGGCCACAAGCGGGATCGTAGTCCGCAGCCCCGATGGAGTTGTGCAGCCGCATGCCGGTTTTTCGGATTACTGCCAGGCGAGGTCTTCACCGTGACGGACGGACGCTGCCGCCGCAAACTCGAGTCCGACGCCGAGTCGATAGCATTGGCGCGGTTGGTTCTGACCGGCTAAGGCGGTCCGGCATGGGCGCTTTTGGTGGTGGATCCGCGTTACAGCACCTGCTTCGCCGCCTAACGATGTGGGAGAGGCGCCAAACGGCGCGCCCTCGGAATCCTGGACGACGATCACCGCCGAGCAAAGGGGTTGTGCTGCCGGCTGCCGCTAAGCGGAAGCGGCGACACGCGGAGATTCTGAAGTGCAACCACTCGCAGCGTCGTGGTCTGGAATGCTTCGGCACGTGAGCGACGTTAGTGTAGCGGCACGAGAATGGCTCCGCGCGCAGTGCACTGAATACGAGTTCGATCTCGCTGGCGTTTTCCGGCTCAACGGCAATGCTGCCTGGCCCATCACAGCGCCCGATCCCAGCACGCTGGCCCAGATGCTCGCCGAGGGTGGTCACATTCTCCCCTTGCCGCAAGAACCCGCGGCGCTCGCCAACGTCCTGGAGGTGAGCCTGGTCAACTTTCTACTGGAGCGCGGCAACCGGACCGAGGGGGTGACCGTACTGCGTGGTACTGAACGCGGCTACCCCGACCTCGAGCTGTCGGGTCCGCGCTTTGGCGGTGGCTTCCATGCTGTTGACGTGAAGGTGGCCAGACGCAAGGTCACCAAGGCAGGGCGGCCGACAAATTCTACCCAGAGCCGAATCACGCTGTACACCGGCAACACCTACTTTAGATACCCTCAGCTGCACTGGCCAGGAACTTTCCGTCCGTTCCAGGACTACACCTCGCACCTGGACCTTATTTGTGTTTACACTCTCAACTACACCAGTCTCGCCCGCGTCGAGGATGCGGAACTGATCGTCCAGGAGGCGTGGCGGATCGCTAGCAAGCAACGCTCTTCTACGACTCGCGAGTACATTGGCGCGGTCCAGAAGATCGATGCGCTGCGTGAGGGGCAAGGCGAGTTCGACTCGCCCGAAAGCTTCTACAAATACTGGCGCAAGTATCCCTTCAAGATCGGACGGGTCGTTCAGCAGCAGCTAGACAAGCTGCTCAAGGGGTAGACCGGCCGAGCGCGCCTGCCGCCGACGTCTTACCCATCGTGTAATGCTGACGAGGTGACTGGCGGCAAGAGCATGGTGGCTATCTCTCTGTTCTCGGGGGCAGGGGGACTCGATCTGGGCGCCGAGGGGGCTGGTGCAGTGGTTCGGGCGGCCGTCGAGTGGGACCACGACGCGGCACTAACGATGGAGAAGAATTTTCCTAAGCTGGCGTCTCCTGTCATCCAGAAGGACATCCTCGACACCTCGACCGCTGAGATTCTTCGCGCCGCCGGGTTGCGGAAAGGTCAGCGGCCAGATGTACTCATCGGTGGGCCGCCTTGCACGCCTTTCTCCAAGAGCGGCTTTTGGCTCGACTACAAGCGCGCGGGCCTGGACCCCGGCGCCTCCCTGTTGCAGGAATACACGCGGGTGTTGCGCGAGGCCCGGCCGAAAGCGTTCGTCCTAGAGAACGTCTACGCGCTGACCTTCAACAACAAAGCGAGTCGGCCAGCTCTCCAACGCTTGCTATATGAGATTGACAAGGCGGGGTATGACTGCGCACCAAAGGTGCTCAATGCCGCGGACTACGGGGTGCCGCAGCTGAGGCCGCGCTTGTTCATCATTGGGGCGCCAAAAGGCAGACGCCAACCGACACATCCTGCGGCAACTCACGGCGGCTCATGGGAACGGCGTTCCACGGGTAACGCCAATCGTCCACATGTAACATCCGGTGAGGCATTGGACGGACTCGTCACGGACCCTGAGCCAGGTGAGACAGTCGGCGGCCAGTACGGCGGGCTACTGCCCGGAATACCACCGGGCCAGAACTATCTGTACTACACCGAGGAGCGTGGGCATCCAAGCCCAATTTTCGAGTGGCGCAGTCGCTACTGGTCATTTCTGCTCAAATTGGACCCCGATAAGCCGTCGCCCACTATTCAGGCCCAGCCTGGCCCAAACGTCGGTCCGTTCCACTGGGAGAACCGGCGACTCCGCGTAGCGGAAATCAAACGTCTCTTCACATTCCCTGATGAGTTCGAATTCGTTGGCCCACGGGGCAGTGTCCAAGCGCAACTCGGTAACTCCGTACCGCCGGTGCTGGCCGAGCGCGTTGTACGGCAGGTTCTCCAGGTGGTGCGCTAGCTAGCCCTCACCGACATACTTGCCGGACCACCGAGATTTGTCGGTTCTTCTTCGTATCCTTAGCTGGGGTCGATGAATGGAGGGACCGACATGGCATTACCGCGCGAGTCGAGAGATATTGATGTGGCCGTCATCCCGGTTGGGCAAGTTCGGCCGGGGATGTCACTGGCAGTAGATGGCGGGATGGGCAAGCCGCAGTTGTTTCAGGTCGAAGAGGTCCGCTTCAGTTCGAAGCAGCAGGAGGACGGCCGTTACCTCACCACGTACACGCTGACATCGGGGCCGGCCGCCGAGGGCGGCCCACCGTGGGTGATTGAGTATCCCGCTGACACGACAGTGCGTCGCATCGTCGGGTACTCCGCAGACCGCCGGTAGGCGGCGGCCGGAAACATCGTGACCACAAGCCGGCGGCGCGGTGCGGCTTGGGTTTGCGGTGTAGGTCTTAACCCGGTATGGCGGTCTGCTCGCCAAGAGGCCGAATGCCGGTAAGGACGCGGCTCACACGGGGCCGTGTCTGGTCACCTGGAAGATAGGACTCCACAACGTCGAAGTTCGCTATGACGCGCAACTCAGGATCGTTCATCAATCTAGTGACTTCCTGCGCGACTCGGCTTTCCATCGCGCCAGCTGTGAAGGCTGGCCCATCGTCGGGTCTGAAATAGAGGGTGCCGAGAGACCAACGGAAGCCGTCGATTGTTCCCACTCTCTGTTCCTGGCGGCGCTTCTCCTGAGCTGCTTCCAGTTCAATCTGCAACCGGACCGCGCCGGCATTTGTCAATTCCAGGCCTGCCGCTCCGATCCCTCTCTGGCGGATCATCCCGCGGACGGCCCAACCACCCTGTTGCGACGCATTTGCCACCCGTTTCAAGGCGGTCCGAGCCTTGATCGGAAGCTCGGCGATCTCCGCTGCGAGCGGCGTATCAAGGTCGGGGTCGCTGGCGTGCGCGAGGATTGACGCCACCATGCGCAGCGCGTCAGAGTCGACGGTCGATGCAGCGGTCTCATTATCGACCGCCTGCCCCTCGGGAAGCTCGGGTATCGCCACGCGCATCACTACGCGCACCGATCCCGGTGTAGCGCCCTCGATCAGCAGGTTGTCGCGGTACCGTTTGCGACCTGCGCGGGCTTTGGCTGTCTCCTTGACGGCATCACTAATGCCCCTCACAAACAGTGAGAACTGCCGCGCATTAGCGGCGTTCCTCTCGACACCTGGGCCAGCTAGGTGAAGGTCCACTTCCGCTTGCTCCGGCCCGACTTCGCGTTCATAAATGTCGATCAGGTCGGCGTCATTGCCGACGATCCCGGCGCGGATCGACTCACGCACCGCTCGGTCGGAGTTGGCGTCACCGGATGAGTAGCGAAGGGCGTCGAGCAGCGACGCTTCCAGCTCGCGGTCAACGTCCACTAGGCCCTCACCTCCAAATAACCCTTGCGAGCACCTGGAACTTCATTGTGCTGCTCGTCACGCACGGTTGACCATCGGTAATCCCAAACGCCCAGGATTTGGGGCACGTCCGGCTCGATAAACCCATCGATCAAGCCTCCCATCGGGTGCACCTTGTCGGAGTACACGCTGGGCTGGCTCGGCTGAGTGCCAATCAGCGTCCAGTACGGCAGAAACTCCGGGGTCAGTACCCTGCCATGCTCGCTCGGCGGTACGACAACGACGACATCGGCGTCTTCTGGCTCCGCCCACGTTTTGTGGGTCACGAACCCGCCGTCGATCCAGTACCGCGAAGTGCTGAACTTGGCTGATACTAGGTCGATATAGAGCGCGAGTGCGCGGAAGATCAGCTCACGACGGGGACGAAACGGCGCATTCTCTACGAAGGACTCGTAGACCTCGTCCAAGGTGGCGGGGTGACGACCGACCGGCAACGCCGCGTACTGACCGCCCGTAGCTGGAATTGGCAACCTCGTCCCCTTGAACGTCCCACTCGAATCGTCTGGGCATAGTCGCACGCTAAGAGAGGGACGAGGGCGGCGAGCACGCATCGTGATCGAACGATGACCGAAGTCGATATCGCCCGGATATAGCCCCGGTTCTGGAAATCCACTCCTACCTGGTGCCCCCGGCAGGATTCGAACCTGCGGCCTTCTGCTCCGGAGGCAGACGCTCTATCCCCTGAGCTACGGGGGCGCGGGCACAACGGCCGCACCAATGGGCTCCGACAGCGTAACGCATCCCCGCCCGGCGCCGGAGAGCGGAACGGATTCGGGGCCTGACCACGCCAGACCATAGGATGGAGCCTCGTGACCCCCGCCGATCTGGCTGAACTGCTCAAAACCACCGCCGCCGCGGTGCTGGCCGACCACGACCTCGACGCCGCCGCGCTGCCCGCGACGGTGACCGTGGAACGGCCGCGCAACCCCGACCACGGTGATTACGCCACCAACCTGGCGCTGCAGCTGGGCAAGAAGGTCGGCGTCAACCCCCGCGAGCTGGCCGGCTGGCTGGCCGAGGCGCTGGGCGGCGCCGACGGCATCACCTCCGCTGAGGTGGCCGGACCCGGGTTCGTCAACCTGCGCCTGGACGCCACCGCCCAGGGCGTGGTGGTCGCCAACATCATCGACGCCGGCCCGGCCTTCGGGCACTCCACGGCACTGGCCGATCTGTCGGTCAACCTCGAGTTCGTCTCGGCCAACCCCACCGGACCCATCCACATCGGCGGCACCCGCTGGGCCGCGGTCGGCGACGCGCTCGGCCGGCTGCTGTCCACCCAGGGCGCCGGTGTAACCCGCGAGTACTACTTCAACGACCACGGCGCCCAGATCGACCGGTTCGCCGAGTCGCTGATCGCCGCCGCGCAGGGTGAACCCACCCCGGAGAACGGCTACGCCGGCGCCTACATCGCCGACATCAGCACCCAGGTGCTCGCCCGGGTCCCCGACGCGCTGGACCAGCCCGCCGAGCAGCGCCACGAAACCTTCCGCTCCGTCGGGGTGGATTTGATGTTCGACCACATCAAGACATCGCTGCACGAGTTCGGCACCGACTTCGACGTCTACACCCACGAAGACTCGATGCACACCAGCGGCCGGGTCGACGAAGCCATCGCCAAACTGCGCGACAACGGCAACATCTACGAAAAGGACGGCGCCACCTGGCTGCGCACCAGCGCCTTCGGCGACGACAAGGACCGCGTCGTGATCAAAAGCGACGGCAAGCCCGCCTACATCGCCGGTGACCTCGCCTACTACCTCGACAAACGCGAACGCGGCTTCGACCTGTGCATCTACATGCTCGGCGCCGACCACCACGGCTACATCGCCCGGCTCAAAGCCGCCGCCGCCGCATTCGGCGAAGACCCGGCCACCGTCGAGGTGCTGATCGGCCAGCTGGTCAACCTGGTGCGCGACGGCCAGCCGGTGCGGATGAGCAAACGCGCCGGCACCGTGATCACCCTCGACGACCTCGTCGAGGCCCTCGGCGTCGACGCCGCCCGCTACAGCCTGATCCGCTCGTCGGTGGACACCCCCATCGACCTGGATCTGGCGCTGTGGTCCTCAGCGTCGAACGAAAACCCCGTCTACTACGTGCAATACGCCCACGCCCGGCTCAGCGCGCTGGCCCGCAACGCCGCCGAACTGGGCGTCATCGCCGACACCGCACATCTGGAGCTGCTCACCCACGACAAAGAGGGCACGCTGATCCGCAACCTCGGTGAGTTCCCCCGCGTGCTGAAAACCGCTGCGGCCCTGCGCGAACCACATCGCATCTGCCGCTACCTGGAGGAGTTGGCCGGCGACTACCACCGGTTCTACGACTCGTGTCGGGTGCTGCCCCAAGGCGACGAACACCCCAGCGACCTGCACGCCGCCCGGCTGGCACTGTGCCAGGCCACCCGGCAGGTGATCGCCAACGGCCTGGCCATCCTCGGCGTGAGCGCCCCGGAGCGGATGTGAACGCCCAGCCCGCCGGCCCCCGCCACGCCGCCGAACGCGGCGGCGATTTCGCGGCAGCGACTGCGGAAGTCGTCCTCGTCGACGATGAACAGCGGGGTGCCGTACTCCTGGGCCAGTTCGGTGACGCTGACCCCGGCGATGCGGACGGTGCCGTCGTCGCCGCGCACGGTGTTGCGGGGCCAGACCTGCGGGGCCAACAGCAGGGTGTCGTCCGGGGTGCGCGGGGCTGCGAGCGCCGCCGCGGGGGGCGGCGGACGCCACGTGCACTACGCGGCCAAGGCATTCCTGTGCGGCGAGGTGGCCCGCTGGG
>NZ_LZLJ01000018.1 GCF_001668625.1 Mycobacterium sp. 1274756.6 | reverse complement strand
GGCTGGCGCCGCCGGTCAGCGCGAGCACGTCGTGCCGGGGGGACCCGGCGGTGGCCGCCGGCAACAGCAGACCCGAGGTGTTGGATTCGTCGGAGACGATCGCGTCCTCGGGCAGCAGGGCCCCGATCACCTGCGCCCAGTTCTGCGCGGTCAACTCCCCCGACGGCAGCTCGGGTCTGCTGTTGCCGGCGGCCACCGCCGGGTCCCCCCGGCACGACGTGCTCGCGCTGACCGGCGGCGCGATCGGGCAGGGTCTGCCGGTCGCGGTGGGCGCGGCGGTCGCGGCGCCCGACCGGCCGGTGATCGCACTGCAGGCCGACGGCAGCGCGGCGTACACGATCTCGGCGCTGTGGACCATGGCGCGGGAGAACCTCGACGTGACCACCGTGCTGCTCAACAACAACGCCTACGCGATCCTGCGGCTTGAGCTCGCCCGGGTCGGCGCCGACGGCGGCGGCCCCAAGGCCAACGACCTGCTCGATCTGTCCCGCCCGAACATGGACTTCGCCAAGATCGCCGAGGGCTTCGGGGTGCCGGCCAGCGTGGCGACCACCTGCGAGGAGCTGGCCGAGCAGTTTCAGCACGCGCTGGCGGCTCCGGGACCGCACCTCATCGACGCCCGGATCGGACCCGGGTAACCGGTCAGCGGTCGCGTACGGCGGTGAAGAACTTCGTGCGCAGCAACGTCTCGAAGAACTCCGGGAGCTCCCCGAACGGTCGTCCGTAGGCGGTGGCGGCCTGCTCCACCAGGTCCACCGGCTGCACCGTCCAGCCACGCTCGGTCAGCCAGGACGGCGCATCGCGCCGCGGGTCGTCGTACCAGAGATCACCGATGGGGGCCTGGGTGGGATCGCGGGCGAAGTCGCGTAGAAAGTCGGCGAACCGCGCCAGCGCGCCGGGATCGGGTCCCAACTCGGCGGCGATGCGACTGCCCGGCGCCGACAACTCGTGCACCCGCTCGAACAACGCGTCCTGGGCGGTGCCCGGCAGGTAGGGCAGCAGTCCCTCCATCGCCCACGCGGTCGGGAGGGCGGGGTCGAAACCGGCGCCGGTCAACGCCGTCGCCCAGTCGTCGCGCAGGTCGACGGCGACGGTCACCCGGCGGGTTGTCGGGACGGCCGCGCGGTCGTCGAGCACCCGCTGCTTGAAATCGAGCACCCGCGGCTGGTCGACCTCGAACAGGGTGTGGCCGGGCGGCCAGGACAGCCGGTAGGCACGCGCGTCGAGCCCGGCCGCCACGATCACCGCCTGCGGCACCCCGTCGGTGGTGGCCGCGGCGTAGAAGTCGTCGAAGAAACGGGTGCGCACCCCCACCCAGTGCGCGTTGAAGCCGGCCGTCGAACCAAGATCCCGGTTCGCCACCGCCGCAGCCAGATTCGGTTCCTCGGCCGCCGCGACGAATCCGGCGGCGAACTCGTCGTGCGCCAGCGGCGGGGTGAGCTCGGCGTCGAGGGCGCGCGACGCGCACACACCGAGCGCGGTGAGACCGACGCTGGTCACGATGTCCCAGGTGTCGCCGTCGCTGCGGGTCATCCCGGCCTCCTTCGGTCCTTATCGAGGGGCTGCGCCGATCCGTTCCGAGTCTTCAATCGTCATGGACTGGCCGGTACCCGCCAGGCTAAACCAACGATCTTCGGTTTCGTTCTGACCACTAAGCTGGGTATAGCGGATGCGCGCGATTATGCTAGTCGAATCGAGTGGACGTACGCTCACCACATCGACCGCGCTGATCGTGGACCAGAATTCGATATAGCTGTCCAGTCCGGTTTCAGCCTGATAGGGAGTATCGAGGAAGGCCCAAGCGTCGGCGGCTCTGGTCGGCAGCAAATCGTAGTAATTTGTGATGAAATCCCGCATCTCGTTGAAAGTGGGGGTTGTGGCGGTTGTGAGTGTTGTTGGTGCCGTAGTCGAATAGGAAACAGTGTCGTCCGCGACTTGGCTAGGCGGCGACGAACGATTTGCCACAATAACGATGCAGACTAGCGTTATGGCGATCAAGAGCCCGAGGAGAATCGGCACTCGCAAGGAGGTCGCAGCGTTATTTGAATCGCCTAATGCGGATATTTCAGCTCCGCCTGAGGGTTCCAGCGCCAAGGTCCGTGAAGTCGGCCGTACCGCTTTTCTGGTTTGATGTAGTGCTGACTGGTTACGGAGTGCTTCGGCGAACGCCCCGCAACTGGAGAATCGGTTGTCTGGCTCTTTGGATAGCGCTCTGGCCAAAGCCGAATCTAGGACAGCGAGCTCTGAACGAACCTCGGCAAGGGCGGGCGGGTTTGCGCTGAGGTGTTGGCTTATCATCGCTGCGGCATTAGCTTGCCGAAACAGTTGGGAGCCGGTAAGTAAATGGTAAGCAGTTGCCGCTAAGGCATATTGGTCGGCGCGCCCATCTAGTTGTCGGCCGAGCAATTGCTCCGGCGCGGAGTACGCCAGTGTCCCGACGATGACGTTGGTAGCGGTTAAGCTATTGTCCGAATCGATACTGCGAGCAATCCCAAAGTCGGCCAGAATAATGCGCTGTTGGCTGAGGTCTTCTGCAACCAAGATATTCGCTGGCTTGACATCGCGGTGCAATAAGCCCCGTTCATGGGCATAATCCAAGGCGCTGGCTACCGCAGTGACGATCTCGATAACGCGCGTGACCGGTAGTCCGTTTGGGTAAGTTGTGTTTAAGAGTCGTGCGGCGTCCGATCCCTCGACGTAGTCCATAGAGAGCCAGAGTCGGCCGTCGCATTCCCCGCGGTCGTGGACACCTACGATGTGCGGATGGTACAAGGTCGAGGCTAACTCCGCCTCACGGTTGAACCTCTTTCGAAAACCGGGATCAGCGGATATTTCCGGCGCCAATACCTTGATTGCGTCCCGGCGAGGTAAACGTGGATGCCGGGCGAGATAGACCTCGCCCATCGCGCCCGATCCCAATTGCCGAATGATGGTATATCCGGCGAACCCCTGACCGGCGGTCAGCGTCATTCGCCGAGTTTACCAACCGCCGTTCAGGGATGACTTATTTTGCAGTAGTTGCTGTAGTAGTTGCCGCCTTCGCCCGCGCCGCCGGTGCTTTACCGGCGTTGGCCTTGGCGGCCATCGCGGTGCACGCCCCGGCGATCACGAAGCACAACGTCACGTAGAAGACGTTGCCGATCGGGTTGCCGTCGGCGGTGCGCCCGGCCACCGCGCCGAAGTAGTCCGGCAGCGCCGACAGCCACAGCAGGCCGATCACCACCAGGTACACCGCCGCGTAGCCGATCATCAGCCGGTCGCGGTAGGACTCGGTGGTCAGGCCGCCGGCGAGGGAGAGCGGGCCGTCGGTCTGCAGCCGCTGCCACTGCCGGTAGAAGATGACCGCGGCGACCACCGCGACGACGATCAGTTCCAGCAGGTAGGCGTAGCCCTGGTAGCGACCGTTGCTGGCCCACTGGGTGATGGTGGCCGGCAGCGGCAGGATCGCGGTGCCCAGCGAGGCGAGCAGGCCGACCACCACGGTGCGCCACACCAGGCTCAGCGGGCTGAGCCGCTTGCCGCGATCCATGTGCCGGCCGACGAACCACTGCACGCAGAACGCCAGGGACAACGGCCACAGGGCCGCGAAGACCACCACGCTGCCCATCGGCACCGAGGCGAAGAACGGCTGGTTCATCGGGTTGTCGGCCGACCACTCCCACCAGCGCAGCTGCGGGCCGAGGTGGTCGAAGATCTCGTAGAAGGCGTGGTGGACGAACCCCACGCAGACCGCACCGGCCAGTGTGCCGTAGCGGCGGAACACCCCGAGCACCCGCACGATCTCGAACGAGATCGTGGCCATGAACGGGTAGATCGCCACGATGTACAACGGCAGTCTGCCCCATAGGAATTCGACCGTGAACAGGTTGTGCGCGAACATGGTGTCGACATGGTCGGCGATGCCGAACGCGCCCGGAAAGTACAGCGGCGGTTCGATGATCAGCAGATAGGCGATCGCGCCGAACCACAACACCAGGTTGGTGGCGTCGTTGTGACGGCGGTAGCGGCCGATGGCGTAGACCAGGGCGAGCACCGCGCCGACGATGATCGTCACCTCCAGCACGGGCATCGTCCAGTTCTCCAACCCGAACGGGTTGCGGAATTCGACGAGTCCGCCGGTGTCGGCGCAGGTGAACCCCATCGAGGTCGCGAGATCGGCGAAGGTGTCCGTACACAGGTCAGGCATGAAATTCCTTAGTTGGCGGCCGCAGCGGTGTACCACTGCGTCACGTCGTATCCGGCGTTGTAGCGATCAAACCATTCATCGGCCAGCGCGGGCAGCTTTTCGTGCGCCGGGTTGTGGTACGGCATCTGGCTGCGGAACACCCCGGCCAGCGCGGTGAGTTGCTCGCGCACCGGCAGGTGCCCGAAAGCGTTGTCCACCGGGCCATTATCGACCGACTTGGCGAACGGCAGCCGATCGAGCGCCATCTTCTTATACCGGTACGGGACGAACGTCGACATCGCGTCGACCTTGCGGTCTTCGAACGGCACGTGAGTGTTGAAGCCCTGCGCGGCGATTCGCAGCGTAGCCATCACGTGCTTGAACACCGAACGCGCCACTCGCATCCGGTAGAACGGGCTGCCCACCACGTGGTCGTAGATGATCAGCGCCGAGCTGCGGTGCTCGACCTCCTCGACGAAATGCCACAGGAACAGCGAGGCCACCCGGTCATCGCCCGGGGCGAACAGGGTGTCGTCGTGATCGAGCATCAGCTTGAACACCGGGGTGAAGGTGGCCTCCAGGTCCGCGGTGTAGGCCAGCCGGTACTTCAGCGGAGTGTTGTTGGTCAGATCGGTGAACGCGGCGAGGACTTCGTTGAAGGTCCCCTTGAGGCCCGGGTAGGCGCGGATCAGTCCCTTGACGTGTTGGCGGTGGGCCCAGGAGTGCTGGCCCTCCTGGCGTACGAACGCGTCGGCCTCCTCGGCGATCGCGGGATCGGTGATCACCTTCTGCGCCTCGGGGATCATCGCGCTGATCATGTTCTCGAACGCGACCGCGAGAAACGACACCGAGTTGGCCATCGCCGAGAACGCCGGGTTGGTCTCGTTCCATAAGAAGGGCACGGGGTAATCGGCGAACGCGAAGCGCATCTTGCGCACCTGCAGATCGGTCATCGGCGGGAATCCTCTGGTTGCAACATACAGTCATACACAGGCATGGATGTCTGTATGATTGCAAGCGGTTGGAGTACCGTCAAGCCGGCGGGAGGAACGGGCGGAGACGATGGCACGCAGGCGCGGATGGGGTGGGCATCCACCGCAGGCCGACGACGAAGCGGTCGAGCGGATCGTCGCCGCCGCGGTCGATCTCATCGCCCAGACCGGCGCCGCGGTCACCATCGCCGACGTCGCCGCGTCGCTGGGGGTGATCCGCCAGACCGTCTACCGCTATTTCCCGACCGCCGACGCGCTGATGCGCGCCGCGGCGATCGCCTCGGTCGACGGCTTCCTCGACCAGCTCACCGACCACGTCGCCGGGATCACCGATCCGGCGGAGGCGCTCACCGCGGGCACCGCCTACACCCTCGAGGCCGTCCACCACACTCCCCACCTGGGCATTCTGCTGTCGGGGTCTTACGGTCACGACCACACCGTGGATCTGGCCTCCGCGGAAGCGCGCGCCTTCGGCATGCGGATGATCGGCCGGTTCGACGTGGACTGGTCGGCGCACGGCTTCGATGAGTCCGACCTGGACGAGCTGGTGGAGTTCACCTTGCGGATCATGCTGTCGTTCTTCGCGGTGCCGGATGCGCCGGCGCGGTCGGCGGAGGAGCGGCGCGCCTTCCTGCGCCGCTGGCTCGGCGGGGCGATCGAGGCCCAACGGTTGCAGCGCGACTCCGCCGCGCCGGTCGAATCCCCGGCCTAGGCTGCACACTCAGCGGACCGGACGCGGCCGGGGGGTCTGGTTGCGGCGGGGTCACGGACTGATCCCGAATCAACCTCCACACAGCTCAGCCATCACTTTTGACGCTAGCGTCACAGCTGTATCAGCGGTTCAGTTGTCCGCTGCCATGACGGGTGCGCGAAAGGTGAGATGAAGGTTCATCGGCGGCTGGGGGCTGCGGCGCTGGTGGCCACGTTGACCGCGGTAGCGCCGGTCCTCGTCGCCGCTCCGGCCGCAGCCGATCCGTGCTCGGTGTTCGTAACGAACGGCCCGCAGTCACGGATGGCGCCGCAGCAGGCCCCCCAGCAGCGGATGCTGCCGCAACTGCCGATCCTGCATCTGCCGATCGGACGCAAGCCGGCCGAACCGGGCACCGTGACGACGCCGGATTCGGCGATCATGACGCCCAGTGCGGCGCTGCTGCCCGACGACTCGGGCCAACCCGTGCCCAACCCGGCGGTGCCGCAAAGCGTGCTGCCGGACGACTTCACGCCGGACTCCATCGCCCGCAACGTCACCGAACCGGCCCAACCGCGTGCCGCCGCCCCGGCCGCGGCGACGGTGGACGGCGAGGCCCAACTGGTCGAATGGGTCACCGGGGCAACCGGTCCCGGAAATGTCGCGCCGAACAACACCTATTCGCGGTTCGGGATCTCCGGAACCGACCTCGGGATCATGTGGGACAACGGCTACTCCGGTACGGACCGGCAACTGCTGATGGCCTTCGGTGACACCTTCGGCAACTGCGGGATCCCCGGGCAGGAATGGCGCAGCAACGTGCTGTTCCGCACCTCCGACACGGATCCCGCGCACGGCATCGCGGTTCCGGCCGCGCAGTTCGGCAACCTGAAGGCCGGCTCGCCGGTGAACGCGAACCGGCCCAACTTCTCCAAGCAGATCATCGACAGCCTGCGGCTGGTCAACGAGGTGACGATCATCCCGACCGCGGCGATCTCGGTCGGCACCACCCAATACATCAACTTCATGTCGATCTCCGCCTGGGGCCAACCCGGCTCCTGGTCGACCAACTTCTCGGCGATCGCGGTCTCCAACGACAACGGTGAGAACTGGACGGTGCCGCGCTCCAGCATCCGGCCCAGCATGTTCTTCGCCGTTCCGGGCGTCTTCTTCATGTGGGGGGAGCAGAACTTCCAGCAGCAGGCCTACGTCAAAAGTGACGGCTACGTCTACGCGTTCGGCACCACGCCCGGGCGGGGCGGCTCGGTGTTCTTGTCCCGGGTGGCCGAGAACCAGATCACCGACCGGTGGGCCTACGAGTACTACACCCCGTTCGGCTGGGTGCGCTGGTTCTCGTTCCTGGCGGTCCAGGTGGTCTTCGACCGCACCAGCGAGCTCTCGGTGGCCTACAGCGAGCACCTGGGCAAGTTCGTCATGCTCTACACCAACACCTTCAACAACGTGGTGATGCGCACGGCCGACAAGCCCGAAGGGCCGTGGAGTGGTACGACCACGCTGGTGCCGGCCGCAGGCAAGGGCGGCATCTACGCGCCCTACATCCACCCGTGGTCCCCCGCCATCACCGGGGAGGGCAACGAGCTGTACTTCACGATGTCGCAGTGGTCGAACTACAACGTCGCGTTGATGAAAGCGGCGGTGTCCTAATCCCGCCCCGCGAGCCGGTCCGCGCTGCGCGTCGCGGTTAGGGTCCTGACTGGCGCTTGAGCAGCACCACACCCGCCATCGGAATGCGCACCGGCTCAGGTTTTTCCGCCAACGTGGCCGCGACCGACTTCTCCAGGCTGTCGCAGAGTTGGCCGGCACGCGGATCGGTGGGCCCACCGTCGAGCCCGAGCAGTAGAACCCCGAACAGCGAGGCCCGGGCGAAACCGGCCCACTGAGCGCCGAATGCCGCGGCGTCCTGGTCGCGGCGGTACTGGGCGAAGAACCGGTCACCGGCGTCGAAGATCTCGAGGTGTTCCACCTGTAGGCCTTCGAAGCGATCGTTCGGCGCGAACGGCGCCCGGAGATCCTTCTCGGAGCGGGCCACGATGGGAATCACCATGCGGCGCAGTTCCTCGGCGCTGATCAACCCGTGTCCGACCTGCTCGTGCAGGGCCGTCATCACGGCGTTCACCAGCGGCTGGAAGCCGAATTTCCCGTCGGAGCCGACCGCTGCGGTCAGTACGACCAACCGGCCACCGGGACGCAGTTCGCGCGCGCGGAAGGCCAGGAAGTTCTGCCAGTCCTGTGCCGCTTGGCGGGTGTAGGCGGTCGCGGCGGCCGAATCGGCGCTGAAGGCCACCAGCACGTGATCGGGCAGTTCGGCGGGCACCTGCCGCAACCACATCACCGCCCACGACGTCCAACCCAAGGTGACCGTGTTCGACGGCAGGATCTGGTCGTAGAACGACCGCCCGATCGCCGAGGAGAAACACGCCGGATCGCGACTCAGGTAGCTGTCCGGGTCGCCGTCCAGGGTGCGGAACAGCGCGCAGAAGTCGTTCTCCGGCAAGTCGGTATGAGCCACCATGACCGCGTGCTCGGCGCGGGTGCGCTGCCGGAGCGCATCAACCGCCGCCGCGATCGGCAGCAGCGAGTTGTAGCCGGTCGAGGCGCCGTAGTCGGCGATGACCAGGGGCTGCGGCGGAGGGTAGAGCGGCACCGCTTCGGCGGCCCGCTTGAACAGCGCAACCGCGTGCGCCAGCCCGGCCGTGTCCAGCCGGGACGACGGCAGGTAGAAGGCACTGTCCTCCGGCTCCGGCCGAACGACGATGCTGGATTCCGGCACCAGTCGACTCCGATCAGCTCGCACCCTGTTCCCCGATGACTGCTCATCGTTGACCGCTCACCGTTGACCGTAGTCCCCGCGGTCGGCACTGGCGACGGGTTCGGCGTGGCGCTCAGTGCCCGCGCGCGACCCAGTCGTCGTAGTTGACGATCTCGTCCCCGATCGTGGTGGAATCACCGTGGCCGGTGTAGACGACCGTGTCGGCCGGCAGCTTGCCGAGCCGCTCGGAGATCGACGCCAGGATCGTGGGGAAGTCGGAGAACGACCGCCCGGTCGCGCCGGGCCCGCCCTGGAACAGGGTGTCGCCGCTGAACACCGCGCCCAGATCGGGGGCATGCCAGCAGACCGAGCCGGGGGAGTGGCCCGGGGTGTGCAGAGCGCGCAGTTCGATCCCGCCGGCCTGCAGGGTGTCGCCGTCCTCGACCGGACGGAACCGCTTCTCCGGGTGGGTCATCTGCCACAGCATGTCGTCAGCGGGGTGCATCAGCACCGGGGCGTCGAACTCCTTGCCGAGCTGGGGCGCGACCGTGATGTGGTCGTTGTGGCCGTGGGTGCAGACCACGGCGACCACTTTGCGGCCGCCGACCGCCTCCTTGATCGGGCCGGCGTCGTGGGCGGCGTCGAACACGATCACCTCGGAGTCGTCGCCGACGACCCAGATGTTGTTGTCGACCTCCCAGCTACCGCCGTCGAGTTCGAAGGTGCCGCTGGTGACAACGCGCTGGATGCCGGTCACAGGATCACCACCGAACGCAGCACCTCACCGGAGTGGATCTTGTTGAACGCTTCCTCGACGCCGTCGAGTCCGATGCGTTCGGTGACGAATTTGTCCAATGGGAACCGTCCTTGCAGATACAGATCGATCAGGGTGGGGAAGTCCCGCTCCGGCAGGCAGTCGCCGTACCAGGAGGACTTCAGCGATCCGCCGCGGGAGAAGAAGTCCACCAGCGGCATGTCGATGCGCATGTCGGGGGTGGGCACGCCCACCAGCACCACGGTGCCGGCCAGGTCGCGGGCGTAGAACGCCTGCTCCCAGGTGGTCGGGGTGCCGACCGCGTCGACGACCACGTCGGCGCCGAACCCGTCGGTGAGTTCCTGAATGGCCTCGACGACGTCGGTCTCGCGGGCGTTGATCGTGTGGGTGGCGCCGAAGTCGCGGGCCCACTCCAGCTTGGTGGCGTCGGTGTCGACGGCGATGATGCGCCGGGCGCCGACCAGCGCCGCCCCGGCGATGGCCGCGTCGCCGACGCCGCCGCAGCCGATCACCGCGACACTGTCGTCCCGGTTCACCGCGCCGGTGTTGATCGCCGCCCCGACCCCAGCCATCACTCCGCAGCCGAGCAGGCCGGCCGCCGCCGGGTCCGCGGCCGGGTCGACCTTGGTGCACTGCCCGGCGTGAACCAGGGTTTTGTCGGCGAACGCGCCGATCCCCAGCGCCGGGGTGAGCGCGGTGCCGTCGGTGAGCGTCATCGGCTGCTCGGCGTTGAAGGTGTCGAAGCAGTTCCGGATCTGGCCGCGTTTACAGGCCCGGCACTGGCCGCAGACGGCCCGCCAGTTCAGCACCACGAAGTCGCCGGGGGCGACCGCGGTGACCTCCGAGCCGACGGATTCGACGGTGCCGGCGGCCTCGTGGCCGAGCAGGAACGGGTAGTCGTCGTTGATGCCGCCGTCGCGGTAGGTCAGGTCGGTGTGGCAGACCCCGCAGGCGGTGATGTCGACCACCACCTCGTGCGGCCCCGGGTCGGGGATGACGATGTCGACCAACTCGACGGGCTGACCTTTGGACCTCGAAATCACTCCGCGCACTGTTTGACCCATGACTACAACCTATCGCTCGCTCGGCTCCTGTCGAGGCTAGGCTGCTTGCGATGGCTGCCCTCGATCGGATTGACGACTGGCCGGTGGACAACGTCGCCGCGGCGGTGGTCGGGCGAAACGGTGTGGTGAGCACGCGCGGTGACACCGGCCGACCCTTCCCGCTGGCGTCGGTGACCAAGCCGCTGGTCGCGCGCGCCGCGCAGGTCGCGGTCGAAGAGGGAGCCTTCGCGTTGGACACCGAGGCCGGGCCGCCCGGTTCCACGGTGCGGCACCTGCTGGCGCACACCTCGGGGTTCACGATGCACTCCGATCAGGTGTTGGCCGAACCGGGCACCCGGCGCATCTACTCCAATTACGGGTTCACCGTCCTGGGCGAAACGCTGCAGCAGGTGACCGGGATCGACTTCGACAGCTACGTGCTCGAGGCAATCTGCCGCCCGTTGGGGATGACGGCCACCGAGCTGGGCGGCGGGGCGGAAGCGGCTGGCTACGGCGCCACCTCGACGGTGGCCGACCTCGCCGCGTTCGCCGGCGACCTGCTGGCGCCGACGACGGTGTCGGGACAGCTGCACGACGAAGCCACCACGGTCCAGTTCCCCGGTATCGACGGCGTGCTACCGGGCTTCGGTGTGCAGCGTCCCAACGACTGGGGGTTGGGTTTTGAGATCAAGGGCGAGAAGTCGCCGCACTGGACCGGGCAGGCCAACTCGGCGCGCACCTACGGCCATTTCGGCCAGTCCGGCACGTTTTTGTGGGTCGATCCGGACCGGGGCACGGCCCTGGTCGTGCTCACCGACCGGCCCTTCGGGGAGTGGGCGATGCCGCTCTGGCCCGCGCTGTCGGACGCGGTGCTGGCCGAAGGCACATGAGAGACCCATGAGAATCGCGCGTGGACTAGCGCAACAGGGGTCTCACAAGGCACAATAGACGCGTACGACACAGTTGCATCGCGCTTTCGGTTCTGCCAGGCCGTTGGGGAAGACGTCCCTCGCGGAACCGTAAGGAGCAGCAGATGCGTGCGTCGAACCAGTTCGCCGACGCGACGACCGGCGTGGTGTACATCCACGCCTCGCCCGCGGCGGTGTGCCCGCATGTCGAGTGGGCGCTGTCGTCGACCCTGCAAGCCAGGGCGAATTTGGAGTGGGCACCGCAGCCGGCCATGCCCGGACAACTGCGCGCCGTGACCAACTGGGTCGGCCCGGTGGGCACCGGCGCCCGGCTGGCCGATGCGCTGCGCTCCTGGTCGGTGCTGCGCTTCGAGGTCACCGAGGATCCCAGCATGGGGGTGGACGGCCAGCGGTTCAGCCACACCCCGCAGCTCGGGCTGTGGAGCGGGGCGATGAGCGCCAACGGCGACATCATGGTCGGCGAGATGCGGCTGCGCTCGCTGATGGACGCCGGCGCCGACGTGCTGGTCGCCGAACTCGACACCGTGCTCGGCATCGCGTGGGACGAGGCGCTGGAGCCGTACCGCAACGGCGGGGAGACCGGCGAGGGCAACTGGCTGGCCCGCGGCGTCGGCTGAGGGGGCAGCTGCGCCCGCGAATGAAGCCTGACGGCGAAACCGGGCGCCGACGGGCTCCGTCGTTCTTCACTCGCGGCGGCGCAGAATCTGCAGCGCGCCGCTGACCGCCGACACCGTCACCGGCAGCGGGCAGACGTAGTCGCCGTCGGCGTAGGCGTTGATGCCGGTGCAGTCGACTCGGATCGAGGCGGCCCGCGCGGTGCTCACCTCGTCGAGGTCGACGTGGGTGCCCTTGTAGACGGTGGGAAACAGGCGCAACAGCTTGGTGCGGGATCCCGAGCGCACCATCGTGACGTCGAGCAGCCCGTCGCGCGGATCGGCGTCAGGGCAGATCAGCATCCCGCCGCCGTAGCTGCGGGTGTTGCCGACCGCGGCCAGAGTCAGCTCGGCGCTCACCGGCTCGCCGCCGTCGAACGCCAGCCGGAACGGCAGCGGGCGCAGCCGGGACAGCTCCGCCAGAATCGCGAGGTTGTAGCGCATCCGGCCGCGCGGCCAGCGCATCCGATTGGTGCGGTCGCTGACCAGGGAATCGAACCCGGCCGCCATCACCGTGCCGAACCAGGACGTACCGCCGGCGTGGTCGATGCGGCCCAGGTCGACGGTGTCGGTCCAGCCGTCGGCCACGATGTCGGCGGCCGCGGCCGGATCGGTGGTGGGCAACCCGTATTCGCGGGCATGGTCGTTGCCGGTGCCGGCCGGGATGACGCCGAGCGGCACCGCCGAGCGGGCCAGCGTCTGTAACGCCAGCGCGATCGCCCCGTCGCCGCCGACCACCACCAGTGCATCGGTGCCCGCGGCGAGCGCGTCGTTGACCAGGCGCCGCGCGTGGGCGGCGTCGCGACCCACCACCACCGTCACGTCCACACCGCGCTGCTGCAGGCGGGCGACCGCCCGCTCGGCGGTACCGGCGGCGTTGCCGTGCCCCGCGGCGGGATTGGCCAGTATCGTCACCCGTTCGATGCGGCGCTCGGTCACGGGATCAGCTTGCCCGGGTTGAGAATTCCGGCCGGGTCGAGCACCGCCTTCACCGCCCGCAGCACCTCGATTCCCAGATCGCCGACCTCGCGGTGCAGCCAGGGCCGGTGATCGGCGCCGACGGCGTGGTGGTGGGTGATCGTCCCGCCGTTCGCCATGATCGCCTCGGAGGCCGCCGTTTTGGCCGCACGCCACTGCGCGATCGGGTCACCGCGCTGGGCGGCGACCACGGTGAAGTACAGCGACGCGCCGGTGGGGTAGACGTGGGAGACGTGGCACATCACCAGCGCTGCGGTGCCACTTGCGGTCAGGGAGGCGGTGAGCGCGTCGGTGACCGCGGTCTTGAGCGCGGCCAGGTTGGACCAGCGGGTCGCGGTCTCGAGCGTCTCGGCCAGCGCCCCGGCCGCCAACAGAGAATCGCGCAGGTAGGGCGCCCCGAACCGACCGTGCTCCCAGGACCGGGCCGGCCCCTCGCCCAGCGACGTGCCGCCGTGGGCGGTGAGCAGCGCGGCGGTTTCGGCCTGCCGGCTCGCGGTGTGTTCGGCCGAGCCCTCGAACACGGTGATGGCCAGGCAGCCGCCGGTGATGCTCTCCTCACCGATGGACTCGGTGGTGGCCAGGTTGATCCCGGTCTCGACCTCGTCGGAGAGCCGGATCACCGTCGGCCCGGTACCGGTCTGGGTCACCGCCCGCAGCGCTTCGGTGCCGGTGGCGAAATCGGGAAACGACCACGCTTGATAGCGGCTGCTGGCCGGGACGGGATGCACCCGCACCCGCACCCGGGTGATCACCCCGAACAGCCCTTCCGAACCCAGCATGAGCTGGCGCAGATCCGGTCCGGCCGCCGAGGCCGGGGCACGGCCCACCTCCAACGCCCCGGCGGGGGTGATCACCCGCAGGCCGCACACCATGTCGTCGAAACGTCCGTAGCCGGCCGAGTTCTGCCCCGAGGACCGGGTGGCGGCAAACCCGCCGATGGTGGCGAACTGGAAGCTCTGCGGGAAATGCCCGAGCGAAAAGCCCTGCGCGCCGAGCAGATCCTCGGCCGCCGGCCCGGTCACCCCGGCCTCCAGTTCGGCTTCCCCGGAGATTTCGTCGAGTTCCAGCAACCGGTCGAAGCGCCGCAGATCCAGCGACACCACCGCGGTGAACGCACCGCGCAGCGGATCCAGACCGCCCACCACGCTGGTGCCGCCGCCGAACGGCACGACCGCGATCCGGTTGCGGCCGCAGTAGTCGAGGATCGCGGCGATCTCGTCCTCGGCGCCGGGCAGCAGCACCGCGTCGGGGGCGTCCTGCGCTTCGGTGCTGCGGCGGCGCAACAGGTCCAGGGTGGACTTGCCGCCGGCGTACAGCAGCCGGCTGTGATCGTCGGTGCGGCAATAGCGGTCGCCGACGATGCCGGAAAGGCCGGTGCGGTGAGCGTCGGTGAGCGCCGAAGCGGTCAGCCGCGCCTCCCCGGCGTCGGGCGCGGTGGTAGGCGAATCCTCCACGCCGAGAGCCTGTTTGAGCAGTCCGCGGATGCTCTCGGAGAGCGGGGTGGCAGCAGCCGGGTCGCCCCAGGCGTTCCACTTCATCGGCGGGCGCAGGTGGGCATCGTCGTCGGCTGCCGTCATGGCTTACAGTATGGCCACCCAGCGACCGAACGGATACCCGTGATGTCCGATGCCACCGCCTTGACCGCGGTACGGCGCGCCGCGGAGCTGTCCGCGCTGGCCGACGGCCCCGCAGTCGATGTCCTGGTCATCGGCGGCGGCATCACCGGAGTGGGGATCGCGCTGGATGCGGCCGCACGCGGGTTGAGCGTGGCGCTGGTGGAGAAGCACGACCTGGCGTTCGGCACCAGCCGGTGGAGCTCCAAGCTGGTGCACGGGGGCCTGCGCTACCTGGCCACCGGCAACGTCGGCATCGCGCGGCGCAGCGCGGTCGAACGCGGCATCCTGATGACCCGCACCGCCCCGCATCTGGTGCACGCAATGCCGCAGTTGGTGCCGCTGCTGGCCTCGATGCGCCGGCGGGACCGGGCGCTGGTGCGCGCCGGTTTCCTCGCCGGGGATGTGCTGCGCCGGCTGGCCGGCACGCCCCCGTCGGTGTTGCCCCGGTCGCGGCGCATCGGCGCGGAGCGGGCCGTGGCGCTGGCGCCCACCGTGCGCCGCGACGGTCTCGACGGTGGCCTGCTGGCCCACGACGGGCAGCTGGTCGACGACGCCCGGCTGGTCTTAGCGGTGGCCCGCACCGCGGCCGGGCTGGGTGCGAAGATCCTCACCTATGTGGCCGCGTCGGAAGCGACCGGGCGTTCGGCGCGGCTCACCGACACCCGAACCGGCGAGACGTTCGAGGTGCGCGCGCACGCGGTGATCAATGCGACCGGGGTGTGGGCCGGCGAGATCGACACCGGGCTGCGGTTGCGGCCCAGCCGCGGCACCCACCTGGTCTTCGACGCCGCCGCCTTCGGCAACCCCGCCGCGGCGCTGACGGTGCCGATCCCCGGCGAGCTGAACCGCTTCGTCTTCGCCATGCCCCAACAACTCGGCCGGGTGTATCTGGGGCTGACCGACGAGGAGGCGCCGGGTCCGATTCCCGATGTGCCGCAACCGACGTCGGGAGAGATCGAGTTCCTGCTCAGCGTGGTCAACACCGCCCTGGGTGCGGCGTTGACCGCCGACGACGTGATCGGCTCCTATGCCGGGCTGCGGCCGCTGGTCGATGCGGGGGAGGGCCGCAGCGCCGACATCTCCCGCGACCATGCGGTCATCGAGGCTGACTCCGGGGTCATCAGCGTCATCGGCGGCAAACTCACCGAGTACCGCTACATGGCCCAGGACACCCTCGACCGGGCGGTCACGCTGCGCGGGCTGCGGGCCGGGCCGTGCCGGACCCAGGACCTCCCGCTGGTGGGCGCCACCGGCCTGGAACGGGTGCCCGGCGGACTGCCCCGGGCGTTGGTCGCCCGGTTCGGTGCCGAGGCGCCGGCGGTGCTGGCTGCCGCGACCTGTTCGCGGCCGACCGAACCGGTGGCCGCGGGGATCGACGTGCTGCGCGCGGAGTTCGAGTACGCGGTGAGCCACGAGGGCGCGCTCACCGTCGCCGACATCGTGGACCGCCGAACCCGCATCGGGTTGGTGCCCGCCGACCGGGAGCGGGTGATCGGGGTGGCCGAGCAGTTCGTGGGCTGACCCGTCAACGCAGGATCAGATCCGGTATCGCCGAGGACGGCGGAGGCAGCCGAAAACGCCCAGCCGATCCGCTGCGGGCGCGGCCGAACGGTGCCACCGTGGTCATACGGAACTGGTGAGTTCCGTATCGAACGGAGACGGCGATGACGATCAAGCGGGTGCCGGTACTGATCGTCGGTGCCGGCGCGGCCGGGCTGGCCACCGCGGCGCTGCTCGCCCGGCACGGAGTCCGCTCGCTGCTGGTCGAGAGGCGGCGCGAAGTGTTCATCTACCCGAAAGCGCGCAACTTGAGCTTTCGCAGCCTGGAGATCCTGCGCGGTCTGGGCGTCGCCGACGAGGTGCACGCGGTGGCCGCGGGCGTCAGCGAGATGATCACCAAGTCAGCACTGAACCGCGACGACGCCGAGCGGGCGATCGACATCGACGAGATCTTCGCGCCGTTCGACAAACTGAGCCCCGAGCCCGCCGGGCAGTACTGCCCACAGAGCGCATTCGAACCGATCTTGCTGGACCACATCCGGGGCCACGGCAGTCAGGTGCACTACAACACCGAACTGTCCTCGTTCGAACAGGACGACCGCGGCGTCACCGCCCTAGTGCGGGACCGTGATTCGGGCACATCACAGACGGTGCGTGCCGATTACCTCGTCGCTGCCGACGGCGTCCACAGTCCGGTCCGCAACGCGCTCGGTGTGGCGACCGCCGGCTACGGGGCGCTGCCGATCTATGTGGTGTTCATCTACTTTCGTGCCCCGTGGCGGCGATTCGTCCCGCAGCTCGGCGACGGTGACGCCGTGCAGATCAAGAACCCGGAGGTCGACGGCATCTTTCTGCCGGTCCGCGACGGCCTCGGCATGTTCATCACCACGTACTTTCCGGGCAGCGGGGAGGCGGCCGCACAGTTCACTCCGCGGTACTGCCGCGACCTGCTCATCAAAGCGGTCGGCGAGCCGATCGACGTCGACGTCATCGATGTCGCGCCGTGGCAGCCCTACGAGCAGGTCGCAGACCAATTTCAAAGCGGCCGGGTCTTTCTCGTCGGCGACTCGGCCCACACCATGCCGCCGTTCAAGACCGGCGGCGCCAACACCGCCATCCAGAGCGCGCACAACTTGGCGTGGAAGCTGGCCGCCGTCATAGCCGGAACTGCCGAGCCCGCCCTACTGGCTACCTACCACACCGAGCGGCACCCGGTCGGGCGCTTCAATGCCCGCCAGTCGCTGACGGGTCCGGCGTTGGACTTCCTGCGGTTGGAGGACAACCGCCCACGGCTGCGGGTGGCCGAAGAGGCGCCGATGTTCGCGCTGTTGGCCGGCTACCGGTACCGCTCGGCAGCGGTGGTGACCGATGACCCGGCACCAGCCGGCCCCGACACCGTGCAACTGGTGGCGGAACTGCGGGGACAACCCGGCACCCGAGTCCCGCATATCTGGGTGCGGCACGACGGAGGGCGGCTCTCCACTCTGGACCTGGTCGGGCCCGGCTTCACGGTGTTCACCGGGCCGGCAGGCAGGGCATGGACGAGCGCGGCCGCGCGGATATCCGCGGCGTTGGGTGTCGCGATCGACGTGCGTGTCATCGGTGCGGAGGACGCGCGCCGTTGGACCGAACTGACCGGCCTGGGGCCCGATGCCGCGCTGCTCGTTCGCCCGGATGACTTCGTCGCCTGGCGCGCCGAAGCCTTGCCGCGCGCACCGGAAACCGACCTCAGGCGGGTGTTGTGTCAGATTCTCGGCCGGGAATGAGCAGGGACTGAATTCGGCACTGCGATCAAGCCTGCGCCAAACCGCTGGCGCCCGGTTCGGTCAGGATCAGATCCCGCACCGCCGAGCGGGTATGCGGCTGCCACAGTGCTTGGATCGGCACCAGCAGAGGGCCGTCGAGTTCGACGACGGTGACCGCCCCGCCGACCGCCGGGCCCGCCGGGGCGGTGACGAAGGCGGCGGCGTCCTCGGTGAGCGCGGCGACCTCCGGCGGGCACCCCTGGACCCGGCTGACCCGGTATTGGAGCTCGAACCCGGCCCGCCGGCAGGCGTTGACCAGGAAATCGCTGTAGAAGGAGGCGCCCGGCGGTGCCCACAGCGCGATCGGGGTGTCGGCCAGTTCGGCGATGTCGATGCGCGGGCGGGCGGCCAGCGGATGATCGCTGCGCACGGCGATGCGAATCCGGTCATAGCCGGCGATCGCGGTGGCCAACCGCTCTTGTGGCGCCACCCCGCGGCGCAGCCCCAGCTGCACGCTGCCGTCGCGCACCCCGTCGACCAGCCGGTCGGGGAAGAGCTGCATCACCGTGAAGGAGGTGTCCGGGGAGGCCGTGATGGCCGGCGCGAGCACGGTATAGACGTCGGCGCTGCTGATCGCGGGGGAGTGCCCGACGACGAACCGGTCGGGCTGTGAGTTCGCGGCCGCCCGGGTATGTCGGGTGACGGTGTCCGCGGCGGCCAGCAGAATGCGTCCCTCGTCGTACAGAGTTTGGCCTGCGCTGGTCAACGCGATCCGTCGCCCGCTACGCGCCAGCAGCGTGGTGCCCATCTCCTTCTCCAACTGCCGGATCGCGCTGGAGAGGGCCTGCTGGCTCAGATGCAGCCCGGCGGCGGCCGCGGTGAACCCGCCGGCGTCCACGACCGTGACGAAGTAACCCAACCGACGCAGGTCAGGGGCGAGGGCAGGCACGTCCGGCATGCCGCCCAGACTATCCACAAACGTTATTTGTTGATAGCGCGTCGTTATGTGTTGTTCATTTGTGCAGAGCGGGCGTAGCTTCGGCAGCACAGGGCGGCGCAGAGCGGCGTCGAAAACAGAAGTGAAGGAGGGACCCCGCGATGACGGACCTGGCCGGAAAATCCGCGGTGGTGGCCGCGGGCGCCAAGAACCTGGGCGGACTGATCAGCACCACGCTCGCCGAACGGGGCGTCAACGTCGCCGTGCACTACCACAGCCCGAGCAGCGAAGCCGACGCCGAGAAGACCGCCGCCGCGGTCCGGGACGCCGGTGTCAAAGCGATCACCGCCTCGGGTGACCTCACCAAGCCCGCCAACGTGACAGCGCTGTTCGACACCGCGACCGAAGCCTTCGGCAGCGTGGACTTCGCGGTCAACACCGTCGGCAAGGTGCTGCGCAAGCCGATCCTGGAAACCACCGAAGCCGAATACGATTCGATGTTCGACATCAACGCCAAGGCCGCCTACTTCTTCTTGCAGGAGGCGGGCAAGCGGTTGGCCGACAACGGATCGGTCGTCACGATCGTGACCGCACTGCTCGCGGCGTTCACCGACGGCTACTCCACCTACGCCGGGTCCAAGAGCCCGGTGGAGCACTTCACCCGGGCAGCCGCCAAGGAATTCGGGACTCGGGGCATCAACGTCAACAGCGTCGCACCCGGGCCGATGGACACTCCGTTCTTCTACCCGCAGGAAACCCCCGAACGGGTGGAGTTCCACAAGTCGCAGGGGATGGGCAACCGGCTGACCGAGATCGAGGACATCGCGCCGCTGGTGGTGTTCCTGCTCGGCGACGGGCATTGGATCACCGGGCAGACCCTGTTCGCCAACGGCGGCTACACGACCCGCTAGCCCAGCCCGCTAGCCCAGCCGGCTAGCCCGGCTCGCTGGCTCGCCTCGTCCAGCGTGCACCCACTGCGAGATCCGGCGCGATTTTTCGCAGTGCGTGCACGTTGGGCGCGGGGCTACGCGACGCACGCTCGGCGCGACCGGCGCACCGCCCGCGACCCGCGCACCGCCCGCGGCCCGCGGACCGCTACAGCGGGATGTTCTTGTGGCGTCCGCGCCGGGCGGGCGCCTCGGCCAGCGCCTCGGTGATCTTCGAGCGGGTGTGGGCCGGGTCGATCTTCTCGTCGACCACCCCGATGTCGATCGCGGCGTCCACCCCGCCGGCGATGCGCTCGTGCTCGGCGGCCAACTCGTCGTGCAGCGCCTCCCGCTCCTCCTCGGGGGCGGCGGCCAGCTTGCGCTTGTGCAGGATGCCGACAGCGGCCTTGGCGCCCATCACGGCGACCTCGGCGTCCGGCCAGGCGAACACCTTGGTGGCGCCCAGCGAACGGGAGTTCATCGCGATGTAGGCCCCGCCGTAGATCTTGCGGGTCACCAGGGTCACCCGCGGGACGGAGGCCTCACCGAAGGCGTGCAGCAGCTTGGCGCCGCGGCGCACCACCCCGCCCCATTCCTGGTCGACGCCGGGCAGATACCCCGGCACGTCGACGATGACCACCAGCGGGATCCCGAACGCGTCGCAGAGCCGCACGAAGCGCGCCGCCTTCTCCGCGCTCTCGGAGTTCAGACACCCGCCCAGCCGCAGCGGGTTGTTGGCGAGCACCCCGACGGTGCGCCCGGAGAGCCGGCCGAGGCCGACCACCATCGACGGCGCCCACCGGGCCTGGAACTCCTCGAAGGGGGTGTCGTCGTCGAGCAGCGCGTCGACGAGGGGACGCACCTCGTAGGCCCGCCGCGGCGACTCCGGCAGCAGCGCCTGCAGGTCGATCTCCTCGGCCTCCGCCTTGGAGCGGTTGAAATGGCCCTGCTGGGAGAACAGCCCGACCAGCCGACGGCCGCGCTCGTAGGCGTCGACCTCGTCGTCGGCGACGATGTGGCACACCCCGGACTTCTTGTGGTGGGTGTCCGGGCCGCCGAGGGACGCCATGTCGACGTCCTCACCGGTGACGCTGCGCACCACGTCGGGACCGGTCACGAAGACTCGCGAATCCGGCGCCATGACGATCACGTCGGTCAGCGCCGGACCGTAGGCGGCGCCCCCGGCGGCGAACCCGACCACCACCGAGATCTGCGGGATGTACCCGGAGGCCCGGATCATCGCCTCGAACACCAGCCCGACCGCGTGCAGCGCCTTGACGCCCTCGGCCAGTCGCGCCCCGCCGGAGTGCCAGATACCCACGATCGGGCTCTGCTCGCCGATAGCGGTGTCGTAGGCGTCGACGATGTGGCGGCAGCCCTCGATACCCATCGCGCCGCCCATCACGGTGCCGTCGGTGCAGAACGCGATGGTGCGCACTCCGTTGACGGTGCCGGCCGCGGCCAGCACCCCGGAGCGGTCGCGCTCGTGCAGCAACTCGATGCTGCCGTCGTCGAAGAAGGCGGAGAGCCGCAGCAGCGGGTCGCGCGGGTCCACGGACTCGTCAACTGTCTCGGGTGCGGTGATGGTCATCTCCGTGTCTCCGTCTCCTGTAATTGCTGAGCGGGTGTGCCCGCGCCGGCTGCGATTCCTCCGCTTAGTACCGTCCGAACACGGTGGCGACGTTGTGGCCACCGAAGCCGAACGAGTTGTTCACTGCGTACCGGAAGTCACCCTGGCGCGGCTTGTCGGCCACCACGTCGAGGTCGATCTCGGGGTCCAGGTTGGCCAGGTTCAGAGTCGGCGGGATGATGCCGTCGCGCAGCGCCAGCATCGTGAGGATGCCCTCCACCGCACCGACCGCCCCGACCGAGTGACCCAGCGCCGACTTCGGCGCGTAGACCGCCGGCCGGTGGTCGCCCATCGCGTTGTTGATGGCCTTCCCCTCGGCGACGTCGCCGACCTGGGTGCCGGTGGCGTGCGCGTTGACGTGGTCGATGTCGGTGGGCTGCAGCCCCGCCAACTGGATCGCCCGCGTCATCGCGTAGCCGGCCTGCTCACCGTTGGGGTCCGGAGCCACCATGTGGAAGCCGTCGGAGGTGACCGCCGCCCCCATCAGCCGGGCCAGCGGGGTGGCGCCCCGGGCCTTGGCGTGCTCCTCGGTCTCGATGACCAGCAGTGCGCCGCCCTCGCCGAACACGAAACCGTTGCGGTCCTTGTCGAAAGGCCGACAGGCACCGGCGGGATCGTCGTTGGTGGTCGACAACACGATGCGCATCTGGGCGAACGCCGCGATCGGCACCGCCTCGATCTTGGTCTCCACCCCACCGCAGATCGCGATATCCGCCTCGCCCAGAACGATCTGCCGCCAGGCCTGGGCGATGCCCTCCGAGCCGGACGCGCACGCCGAGACGGGGGTCAGCACCCCGCCGCGGGCCTTGCGCTCCAGCCCGACCGCGGCGGCGGCGGCGTTGGGCATGTACTTCTGCACACCCAACGGGGAGACCGCCTTGATGCCGCGTTCGCGCATGGCGTCGTAGCCCCACACCAGTTCCTCGGTCGACCCGAGCCCGGTGCCGATAGAGATCATCAGCCGCCGGGTGTCCACCTCGGGCGAGCCGGCGTTCTCCCACGCCCGCCGGCTGAGGATCGTCGACATCCGCTGCAGGTAGGACAGTCGCCGCAACTCGATGCGGCTCAGCTCGTCCTCGAAATCCTCCAGCAGGTGACCGCCGATCCGGACCGGCAGGTCGTACTGCTCGACGAAGGGATCCTCGAGCTTGCGAATCCCGCTCTTGCCTTCGAGCAGCAGTTTCCAGGTGTCTTCCGCGTTGGTTGCCAAAGCAGTGGACATGGCAATGCCAGTGACAACGACATTGGGGAAACCGTTCCCCGTGGCCAACGCTGCCATTCGGGACCTTTCGTTCAGTATTTTCCGAACGCGAGCGCGACGTTGTGCCCGCCGAATCCAAATGAGTTGTTGATCGCGTACTGGTAGTCGCCGTAGCGCGGCTCGCCCGCGACGACGTCGAGGTCGATCTCCGGGTCCGGCGTCTCGTAGTTCAGCGTCGGCGGGATGACCCCGTCACGCAGCGTGAGCACCGTCAGCACCGACTCCAGCGCACCGACCGCTCCGATGGAGTGACCGAGTGCCGACTTCGGCGCGTAGACCGCGGCGCTCTCACAACCCGCTACGCGGATCGCGTTCGCCTCGGCGGTGTCGCCGATCGGTGTGGCGGTGCCGTGGGCGTTGATGTGGTCGATGTCCTTGGCGGACAAGCCGGCCAACTCCAGCGCCCGGGTCATCGCCCGACCAGCCCGCACACCGTCCGGGCCGGGGGCCACCATGTGGAAGGCGTCGGAGGTGATGCCGGCGCCCATCAGCCGGGCCAACGGTTTAGCCCCGCGCGCCTTGGCGTGCTCCTCGGTCTCGATGATCATCAGCGCACCGGCCTCGCCGAACACGAAGCCGTCACGGTCCTTGTCGAACGGCCGCGAGGCCTTCTCCGGCTCGTCGTTGCGGGTCGACATCGCGCGCATCATCGAGAACGCCGCGATCGGCAGCGCCTCAATACCGCCCTCGACGCCACCGCAGACCACCATGTCCGCGTCACCCATGACGATCTGGCGCCACGCGTGCGCGATCGCCTCGGAGCCCGAGGAACAGGCCGACACCGGCGTGATGACCCCGGCGCGGGCGCCGAGTTGCAGCCCGGCGACCGCGGCGGCGCCGTTGGGCATGATCATCTGCACGGCCAGCGGCGACACCTTGCGCGGGCCGCCCTCGTTCATCAGGTCGTAGGTCTCGACGATCTTCTCGCCGCCACCCAGGCCGGTGCCGATGACGACCGCGAGCCGGTCCTTGTCGACCTCGGGGCTGCCGGCTTTCTCCCACAGCCGCCCGCTGAGCAGCTTGGACATCCGCTGGACGTACGACATCCGTCGGATGTCCAGCCGGCCCATGTGGTCGTCGACGGGATCCTTGAGCTGGCCGCCGATCTTGACCGCCAGGTCCCACTTCTCGGTGAACTCGCCCTTGAGGACGTGGATGCCGCTCTCACCGGCCAGCAGGCTCTTCCAGGTGGTGTCGATATCCGCTGCCAACGATGTGGTCGCCTCAACGGCGGTCACCACAACATTGGGGTAACCGCCGTTGGCAGTGGACGGCTTGGTCACTGGTTCTCCGAGGCGAACTTCTCGCGCAGCGCGGCGGCGGCTTCGGGGTTCTCCGCTTCCAGCTTCTGGATGTAGGCGACGACGTCACCGACGGTCCGCAGACCGGCCAGGTCCTCGTCGGGGATCTTCACGCCGTACTTGTCCTCGGTCTGCACCGCGATCTCGACCATCGACAGCGAGTCGATGTCCAGGTCGTCGACGAACGACTTCTCGACGGTCACCTCGGACGGCTCGATCCCGGTGACCTCTTCGATGATCTCGGCGAGACCGGCAATGATTTCTTCCTGGCTGGCGGCCACAGTGTGGCTCCCTTCGTTTTCGTTCGGTTGGTTACTAACTGGACGTACTTATGTGGTTGTAACTGGCGAGAGTCGGCTTAGAGCTGCCCCACCTCGTCCAGGTCTGAGGGCGCCTTGATGGCGCGTGCGGGGACACCCCGCAACTCCCGCTTGGCGATACCGGTGAGGGTGCCCGCCGGGGGGAACTCCGCGAGCGCGGTAACGCCGCGTTCGCGCAGGGTCGTGGTGCACAGGTCCCAGCGCACCGGGCGGGTCAGCTGGGCGACCAGCTTCTCCATCGCCTCGGCCCCGCTGGTGACCGGCTGTCCGTCGGAGTTGGAGAGCAGCGTGATGGTCGGCTCGCCGGGGGTGATGGCCGCGGCCGCGGCGGCATAGCCGTCCAGCGCCGACGCCATGTAGTGGGTGTGGAACGCGCCGGCGACGTCCAGGGCGCGCACCCGGGCCTTGGCGGGCGGGTCCTCGGCCAGCTTCTCCAGCGCGGCCAGCGCGCCCGCGGCGACGATCTGGCCGGCGGCGTTGCGGTTGGCCGGGACGAGATCGAGTTGCTCGAGGCGCGCGAGCACCTCGGCCTCGTCGCCGCCGAGCACCGCGGACATGCCGGTCGGCTCCTTGGCGCAGGCCTTGGCCATCTCCGCGCCGCGGGTGGCGGCCAGCTTCACCGCGTCATCGGACGAGAACACCCCGGCGATCGCGTAGGCGGCGATCTCGCCGACGGAGTGTCCGGCGGTCACCAGCTCGGCGTCGGCGAGCAGGCCGCGACGGGTCAGCTCCCGGTGGGCGAGCAGCGTCGCGGCCACGACCAGCGGCTGGGTGACCGCGGTGTCGGTCAGCTCTTCGGCTGCCGCGGTGGTGCCGAGGCGGGCCAGATCCAGCCCGCTGACCGTCGACCACGAGGCGATCAGGTCGGCGGCGCCGGGCAGTTCCAGCCAGGGCGACAGCATCCCGGGGGTCTGGGAACCCTGCCCGGGTGCGAGCAAAGCAATCACGTGTTTAAGAGAACACTGTGAAGACGGGTTTGCGCGGTGTAACAGAACATAAACCTCATCTTATGCTTTTGTGGAGATTCCACAAAAGGGCTCGTGATGCAACGTTGCTGAGATCGTGCCGCAATATTGACCGGCTGCACGAATCGCCTCACGGGCCGGGTGCGACCTCGATTTTAGGAGGTCGGACGGTGAGTCGGCCCACCGTGGACGCGATGCGCAGGATGTAGGCGTCGCGCGGCTGGGTCGGATCGTGTCCGGTGAAGTCGGTGATGCGCTTGAGCCGGTAGCGGACGGTATTTGGATGAACGAACAACTTCCTGGCGCACGCCTCAATGGCCCCGCCGCAGTCCAGGTAGGCGTCGAGGGTCTCGGTCAAAGCCGGCCCGGCATCGGCCAGTGGGCGCATCACATCGGTGTGCAGCGCCGCCACCGCCGCCTGGTCGCCCATCAGCGCGCGTTCGGGCAGCAGATCGCGGGCGAGCACCGGGCGCGGCGCCCCGGACCAGCCCGCGACCGCGTTCATGCCCGCGATCGCCTCGGTGGCGCTGTGGTGGGCGGCGGTGAGCATCGGTGCGGTGGGGCCGATCACCACCGGGCCGTCGGAGAAGGCGGCGAGCAGGTCGGCGAGGAACCGCTCGGTGGGGGAGAGCTTGCCCGAGACGATCGCCACCAGCCAGGTGCCGTGGATGTCGCTGAGGACGGCACGCCCGTGCCGCGCCGCCGCGTCGCGCACCTCCTGACTGGCGTGCGGGTCCGGCGCCTCGTCGCGCCCGGGTGCGGGGGTGCCCACCACCACGGTGGCCGCCCCGGTGGTGTCCCAGTTCAGCGCGGCCGCCCGGGACAGCAGTTCGGGCCCGATATCGCCGCGCACGACGGCGTCGACGACGCTGGCCTCCATCCGGCTGTCCCAGGTGCCGCGGGCCTCGGCGGCGTCGGCGTAGGCCGAGGCCGCCGCGAACGCGAGATCCCGACTGTACTTGAGGATCCCGACGGTCAGCGCGGTGAGCTGCTCCTCCGAGCGCGCCAGCGCGGGCACCACCTCCTCGAAGTACTCCATGGTGACCCGCACCATGTCGACGGTGTCGCGCAACGCGATCCGGCGGGTCAGGTCCTGGGGCACCAGCTCGAAGGCCTGCGCGGTGTAGCCCACGCCGTCGGTGGGATTGCGCATCCATTCGACGAACTGCACCACCGCGGTCTGCACGACCAGCGCCACGCTGGCGCGCTGGGAGGCCTCCAGGTCGGCGAAGAACGGCAGCCGGTCGCCCATCGTGGTCACCGCCTCGGTGGCCAGCCGGCCCGAGTACTGCTTCAGCCGGCGCAGCAGCGAGTCGGGCACGGTGTCCAGCAGGACCAGCGGGGAGCGAGCAGCCGCCAGCGGTTTGTCGGGCATCCCTAAAAGATACGCGGGGTTTCTGGCGATTCTCCCTAAACGTGGGTGCGCGGGTGGCCGCGCGTCCTACGCCACCCCGGAGTCCGAGGTCTGTTCGGGCGCCGCGAGCACATCGTCGATCCGGTACTTGCGTGCCGCTTCGGCCGGCACCGACGGGTCGATCTCGCCGTCGCGGGCCAGCGCCTCGAGCACCGCGACCACCTGCGACTCCGCGTCGATGTTGAAGAACCGCCGCGCCGCCGGGCGGGTGTCGGAGAACCCGAACCCGTCGGCGCCGAGGGTGACGTAGCGGCCCGGCACCCACGGCCGGATCTGCTCGGGCACCGCACGCATCCAGTCCGACACCGCCACCACCGGCCCGCTCGCATCGGCCAGCGCCTGCTCGACGTAGGGGACGGCGGCCTGCTGATCGGGGTGGCGCAGCCGCTCCCGCTCGATGTCGACACCGTCGCGGTGCAGCTCACTCCAGCTGGTCACCGACCACACGTCGGCAGCGACGTCCCACTCGTCGGCCAGCAGCTCCGCGGCGCGCAGCGCCCACGGCATCGCCACGCCGGAGGCCAGCAGCTGGGCGCGGTGACGACGGTCTTCCGGCGCGGCCTGGTAGCGGTAGATGCCGCGCAACAGACCCTCGGTGTCGAGGTTCTCCGGCTCGGCCGGCTGCACGTAGGGCTCGTTGTAGATCGTCAGGTAGAAGTAGACGTTCTCCGGGTCCTCGCCGTACATCCGGGCGAGCCCGCTTTCGATGATGTGGGCGATCTCGTAGGCGAACGCCGGGTCGTAGGCGACCACCGCCGGGTTGGTGCTGGCCAGCAGCAGCGAATGCCCGTCGGCGTGCTGCAGTCCCTCCCCGGTCAGGGTGGTGCGCCCGGCGGTGGCGCCCAGCAGGAACCCGCGGGTCATCTGGTCACCGGCGGCCCACAGCTCGTCGCCGGTGCGCTGGAAGCCGAACATCGAATAGAAGATGTAGACCGGGATCATCGGCACGTCGTGGGTGGAATAGGAGGTGCCGGTGGCGATGAAGCTGGCGGCGGCGCCGGCTTCGTTGATGCCCTCGTGCAGGATCTGGCCGACTTCACTCTCCTTGTAGGCCAGCATCAGCTCGGCGTCCACCGACGTGTACAGCTGGCCGTTGGGGTTGTAGATCTTCAGCGACGGGAACCAGGAGTCCATCCCGAACGTGCGTGCCTCGTCGGGGATGATCGGCACGATCCGCGGTCCGATCTCCTTGTCGCGCAACAACTCTTTGAACACCCGGACCGTCGCCATCGTGGTGGCGACCTCCTGGGTTCCCGAACCGTCCTTGACCGGCTGGTAGACCTTGCTCGGCGGCAGCGTCAACACCTTGCTCGTGGTGCGCCGTTCGGGCACGAACCCGCCCAGGCTGTGCCGGCGATCCAGCAGGTAGCGGATCTCGGGGGAGTCCTCGCCGGGGTGGTAGTAGGGCGGCAGATACGGGTTCTCGTCGAGTTCGGCGTCGGAGATCGGGATGCGCATGCTGTCCCGGAACTCCTTGAGGTCGTTCATCCGGAACTTCTTCATCTGATGCGTCGCATTCCGCGCCGCGAAGTAGGAGCCGAGACTGTAGCCCTTGATCGTCTTGGCCAGGATGACCGTCGGCTGGCCCTGATGGTCCAGCGCCGCGCGATAGGCCGCATAGATCTTGCGGTAGTCGTGACCGCCGCGCTTGAGGCTCCAGATCTCGTCGTCGGTGAGGTGCTCCACCAGCGCCTTGGTCCGCGGGTCGCGCCCGAAGAAGTGCTGGCGCACATAGCCGCCGTCGTTGGCCTTGTAGGTCTGGTAGTCCCCGTCGGGTGTCGCGTTCATCAGGTTGACCAGCGCGCCGTCCTTGTCGGCGTGCAGCAACGCGTCCCATTCGCGGCCCCAGACCACCTTGATCACGTTCCAGCCCGCGCCCCGGAAGAACGACTCCAGTTCCTGGATGATCTTGCCGTTGCCGCGCACCGGGCCGTCGAGGCGCTGCAGGTTGCAGTTGATCACGAAGGTCAGGTTGTCCAAACCCTCCAACGCGGCCACGTGCAGCAGACCGCGGCTCTCCGGCTCGTCCATCTCGCCGTCGCCGAGGAAGCACCACACGTGCTGATCGGAGGTGTCCTTGATGCCGCGGTCTTTCAGGTAGTGGTTGAACCGCGCCTGATAGATCGCGTTCATCGGGCCCAGCCCCATCGACACGGTGGGGAACTCCCAGAAGTCCGGCATCAGCCGCGGGTGCGGGTAGGACGGCAGACCGCCGCCGGGGTGGCTGTGCTCCTGGCGGAACCCGTCGAGCTGGTGCACCGACAGCCGGCCCTCCAGGAAGGCCCGCGCGTAGATGCCCGGGGAGGCGTGGCCCTGGATGAAGATGTGGTCACCGCCGCCGGGGTCGGACTTGCCGCGGAAGAAGTGGTTGAACCCCACCTCGTACAGCGACGCCGAGGAGGCGTAGGTCGAGATATGCCCGCCGACGCCGACCCCGGGCCGCTGGGCGCGGTGCACCATCACCGCGGCGTTCCAGCGGATCCAGGCGCGGTAGCGCCGTTCGACGTCCTCGTCGCCGGGGAACCACGGTTCGGATTCGGTGGGAATGGTGTTGACGTAGTCGGTGGAGGTCAGCGCCGGGATCGACACCCGCTGATCCCCGGCGCGTTCCAGCAGCCGAAGGATCAGGTAGCGGGCCCGGGACGGTCCGGAGCGGTCCAGCATCGCGTCGAACGACTCGAGCCACTCCGATGTCTCCTCGGGGTCGATGTCGGGCAGGTAGGACGCAACTCCTTCACGAATCACCCGAACCCGGTCGGATTCGGTTGAGCCGATTGAGTTTTTCGCCAGGTCTTGGCGCACGAACTCGGTAGTCAACTTCCGCTCCTCGTTTGGCGGTCGATCTCGGATAGCCCGGCGGCCATGTCCCGGTCACCGGTCATCTGCCATCTTCCTCCATCGTGCCCCAGCGGTGACGCGCCCGGGTATCGGCGAGGTGAGGCGAGGAGATGGGGTGGGTTGTGCAACGATGGTGCAGATCGCGTTGACAGGTGAAGGAGGTCCCAGGTGGTCGCGGCGGACGACGCCTCGAACTACGCCCGCAAGCTGGGCATCCAGAAAGACCAGATAATCCAGGAATGGGGCTGGGACGAGGACATCGACGAGGCCATCCGTGCCGCTGTCGAAGAGGCGTGCGGCAACGACCTGCTGGACGAGGACACCGATGAGGTGGTCGACGTGGTGCTGCTGTGGTGGCGCGACACCGACGGCGACCTCGTGGACACGCTGATGGACGCCATCACCGCGTTGGCCAACGACGGGGTGATCTGGGTGGTGACGCCCAAGACCGGCCGGCCCGGCCACGTCCAGCCCGCCGAGATCGCCGAGTCGGCGCCGACCGCCGGGCTGATGCCGACCTCGTCGGTCAACCTGGGTGAGTGGAGCGCCAGCCGGCTGGTGCAGCCGAAGTCGCGGCCCGGGAAGCGCTGATGCTGGCGGTGGGTGCCGCCGCTCCGGACTTCACGCTGCGCGACCAGAACCAGCAGCCGGTGAGCCTCACCGACTTCCGCGGCAGCAAGAACGTGCTGCTGGTGTTCTTCCCGCTCGCGTTCACCGGGATCTGCCAGGGCGAACTCGACGAGATCCGGGACAACCTGCCCCGGTACGAAAACGACGACCGGGCGGTGCTGGCAATCTCGGTCGGCCCGCCGCCGACGCACAAGGTGTGGGCCGCCGACAGCGGCTTCCTGTTCCCGGTGCTCTCGGATTTCTGGCCGCACGGAGCGGTCAGCCAGGCCTACGGGGTGTTCAACGCCGACACCGGTTTCGCCAACCGCGGCACCTTCCTGGTCGACCGCACCGGCATCGTCCGCTTCGCGGAGATGAAGCAACCCGGCGAAGCCCGCGACCAGCAGGTGTGGGTCGACGCGCTGGCCGCCGCGGAGAGCTGACCGGCGTTTTGGGGGCGCGCCACCGCGCCGGGTAACCTGCCCCACGCAGGGGCGCGTAGCTCAGTGGTAGAGCTCTGGTTTTACACACCAGCGGTCGGCGGTTCGATACCGTCCGCGCCCACCGGACACCTCCGGCCGGTGTTTACCCCGGGCCTCGGCGGGTAGGCGGCCCCCATCCGACGACGAGTGGGGGATCGGCATGCGTACAGCCACCGTCGAGCGCGACGTCGCTCCCGGGATTCACCGGGTCGACCACGCGTTCGTGAACCTGTATCTGGTGGAAGGCGACGACGGGGACATCACCATCGTCGACGCGGGCTTCCCCGCGGTCTGGCCGCAGCTGACGGCGGTTCTGGCCGACGTGGGCGCCGCGCCCGAACGGGTGCGCGCACTGATCCTGACCCATGCCCACTATGACCACGTCGGGGCGGCGCACAAGCTACGTGGGGACTGGCGGATCCCGGTGTGGGTGCACCGCAAGGACGCCGAGCTGGCGGCCCGGCCCTACAGCTACCAGCACGAGCACAACCGGCTGGCGGTGCCGCTGCGCCATCCGCGTTCCTGGCCGATACTGGCGCGGGCGACGCTGGCCGGCGCCCTGTTCGTCAAGGGCGTCGACGACGTCGAGGTGTTCGGCAACGGGGGCCCGCTGGATGTTCCCGGCCGGCCGCGACCGCTGTTCACGCCGGGGCACACCTTCGGCCACACCGCATTTCACTTCCCCGACCGCGACGCGGTGATCACCGGCGACGCCCTGGTCACCCTGGACCTCTACAGCGGACAGCGCGGCCCGCAGATCATCTCCGGTGCGGCCACCTCCGACAGCCCGGAGGCACTGCGGTCGCTGGAGACGTTGCGGGCCACCGGCGTCAAACACGTGCTGCCCGGCCACGGCCGGTGCTGGGACCACGGCATCGACGAAGCCGTCACCCTCGCCCGCCGCTGCGGCGCGCACTGACCGGCGGCCGGGCTCACACCACGTAGTACAGCTGCGACATCGGCACCCGGTCGGCCGGCTCGACGGACGCGAGTTCGCCGTCGACGTAGACGTCGTGGGTCTCCAGATCGACCTGGATGTCGGGGGTGGCGTTGTTGCGCACCATGTGGTGCTTGGCGATGCTGCGGCAACCGCGCACCGGCTCCACCCAGCGGTCCAGGCCGATCCGCTCGGGCACACCCGCCTCCACCGCGGCGTGGGCCATGAAGGTGATCGAGGTGTGCCGCGCCGCCAGCGGCTCGCTGCCGTACATCGGCCGCATCAGCGTCGGCTCCGGCGGCGGGATCGACGCGTTGGGGTCGCCCAGCGACGCCCACGCCACGATGCCGCCCTTGATGACGAATTTGGGCTTCACCCCGAAGGTGTTGGTCGGCCAGATGACGATATCGGCGATCTTGCCCGGCTCCAGCGACCCGCACACGTGACCGATGCCGTGGGTCATGGCCGGGTTGATGGTGAACTTCGCCAGGTAGCGCAGAATCCGGTTGTTGTCGTGCTCGGCGGTGTCACCGTCCAGCGGGCCGAGGATCCGCTTCATCTTGTCGGCGCTGCGCCAGGCGGCGGTGGTGACCTCGCCGATGCGGCCCATGGCCTGGGAGTCGGAGTTGTAGATCGAGATGGCCCCCAGGTCGTTGAGCACGTCCTCGGCGGCCTGCGTTCTGGTGCGGATCCGCGACTTCGCGAAGGCGCTGTCGATCGGGCTGTCCGGGTCCAGATGGTGGGTGACCGTGGTCATGTAGAACAGGTTGTCGGCGGTGTCGGTGGTGTAGGGCCGGGTCGGGTTGGTCGACGACGGCATCACGTTGGGCAGGCTGGCCATCCGCATCACGTCGGGTGCGTGGCCGCCGCCGGCGCCCTCGATGTGGTAGGCGTGGATCGCCCGGCCGTTGATCGCGTCGATGGTGTCGTCGACGTCGCCGGACTCGTTGAGCGAGTCGGTGTGGATGGCCACCTGCACGTCGTGGTGATCGGCCACGCTCAGCGCGCTGTCGATGACCGCCGGGGTGGAGCCCCAGTCCTCGTGCACCTTGAACCCGCACGCGCCGGCCTCCAGCTGCTCGACCAGCGATTCGGGGATGCTGCTGTTGCCCTTGCCCTGCAACGCGATGTTGACCGGGTAGTCGCGGGTGGCCTGCAGCATCCGCGTCAGGTTGCCGGTGCCCGGTGTGCAGTTGGTTCCCCGCGACCCGTCGTCGGGGCCGGTGCCCCCGCCGACCAGCGTGGTGATCCCGTTGGACAGCCCGTGGCCGACCTGCTGCGGGGAGATGAAGTGGGTGTGGGTGTCGACGCCGCCGGGGGTGGCCACCAGTCCTTCGCCCGACATCACCTGGGTGCCCGCGCCGACGACCATGTTCGGATCGACACCGGCCTGTACGAACGGGTTGCCGGCCTGCCCGATGCCGGCGATGCGGCCGTCTTTGATGCCCAGGTCGGCCTTGACGATCCCGATCACCGGGTCCATCACGATCACCGAGGTGATCACCATGTCCAGCGCCCCGTCGACGTTGCGGACCCCGGCCACCTGACCCATGCCGTCACGCACCGATTTGCCGCCCCCGAACACCAACTCCTCGCCCGGGGTGAGCAGACTGCGCTCGACCAACGCGAGCAAGTCGGTGTCGGCCAACCGGAAGCGGTCCCCGGCGGTCGGGCCGTACAGCTTGGCGTAGGTTTTCCGTTCCAGCGAACTCATTTCGACTCCTTCGTGGTGTCGGCGGTGCTCGGGTCCTGCACACCCAGGAAGCCGAGTTCGGCCGCCTTGCGGTGGGCGCGTGCTCGGACGTGGTGCCCGACGGTCGATCCGCCGACCAGCCCGTTGAACCCGACGATGCGGCGCGCACCGCCGTAGTCGACCAGCTCGACCTCCTTGGTCTCCCCGGGCTCGAACCGGACGGCCTGACCGGCCGGAACGTTCAGCCGCTTGCCCAACGCCTGGTCGCGGTCGAAGTCCAACGCCTTGTTGACCTCGAAGAAGTGGTAGTGCGAACCGATCTGAACCGAGCGTTCGCTGGTGTTGTGGACAGTCAGGGACACCGTGGGGCGCCCCGCGTTGATCTCGACGGGCTCGTCGGAGAGCAACCATTCACCAGGGATCATGTCGTGGCCTCCAATAGCGGGGAAACTCCTGCCGGCGAGCGGTCAAGAGATGGGGTTTTGCACCGAAATCAGTTGGGTTCCGGTCAAGAAGGTGGCTTCCACCTGAACCAGCGTCGCCATCTCCGGCACGCCGGGCATCACATCGTCGCGGGTGAGGATCCGTTTGCCGAGTTCCTGGGTGTCGGCCAGCGACGCGCCGTCGCGAGCCGACTCCAACAGCGCCTCACAGATCAACGCGATCGACTCGGGCAGGTTGAGTTTGGTGCCGCGCTCCTTGCGCCGGCGCGCTAACTCGGCCACCTGGTAGATGATCAGTTTCTCGGTCTCGCGTGGGGTCAGCATCATCGATGACACCCACGTCTCGGTCGCCGGGGTCGACGCCGTCTCCATGGTGGAGTTCCCGGATTTCTTCGACTTGTCCTGTTTTCTCGCCACCGGACGCCTCCATTCCCCTGCCCGCCCCGAACGGGCGGAAGGGCTTGGTCGGAACTGGCTGTGCGCGGGACATACCCGAGGTCTCCGGCGGTAAACCTTCGTCAACCGATCGGATATTCGGCCCGCGCGCCGGTTGCCGGCTCGCTTCCGGCGATGCGGCATGAGCGCGTCGCCGGTGATGCGATGATCTCGGGGTGACGGTGTGGCTGCGGCTGGCGGTGACGCTGTTGCTGGCGGCCGCGAGCCTGGTCGGCTGCCAGGACAGGGATCGCCCGGGACCGGCGGACGGCACCGACCGATTCGTGTTCCAAACCGACCGCGAACTCGTCGTCGTCGACGGCGTCACCGTGGTCGCGCGCCTGCAGCGCGAATCCACCGGGACCGGCGCCGACCGGATCCCGCTCACCAAAGACGGCCGGTTCCTCTACGCGGCGGGGACTTCCTCGATCTCGGTGCTCGACACCCGAAGCCTGCACCACCGTGAGATTCCGTGTACCGCTCCGTGTGCGCCGGTCGCGCTGGGCGCCAGCCTGATCGGCTGGTTCGCCGCCGACCCCGACGGCGGGCAGGCCGAGCGGGCCGAGGTACGCGCGATCGATCTCGCCGCACCCGAGCCGACGCTGCGCACCCTCGGGTGGATTCAGCTGCCCCAGCCGCCTCCGGCCGAACCGCGGGCCACCCCGTACTCCTATTTCCTCGACGCCGCGCCGGGGGAGTACCTCTTCTTCGGTCTCGACCCGGAAATCCCGGTCGACGGGCAACCGTGGGCGCACCCCCAGACGCTGTTCCGGGCGCGGCTGGACGGGACCACCACCGGCCTGGGCCGATACGGCGGATTCGACCGGGCGATCGACGTCTGGGCGGTGCTGAACCCCGACGGCGACCGGGTGGTGCTCAACGGCGTAGCGCCGGCCGGCCAGCCCGGCGGCTGCGCCGCAGCCCCCGGCTACGCGCCGGTGGACCTGATCGACCTGCCCTCCGCGCAGACCACCCGCATCCACCCGCCGGCACCCGACCCGCGAGATCACCTGCGCGCCACCCGCGCGTGGTGGGGCAACAACGGCACCGCCTACGTCGCCTACACACCCACCCGGTGCGGCACCGACCACGGCGACGACGGCCCACCCCCGTCGGTCTGGGCCTACCAGGACGGCAGCTGGTCCCAACTGGACACCGGCGGCCCGGCGATCCTCGCCCTTCCGCTGGCCGGCGGCCGGCTTGCGGTCGTGGCCCCGGACGGCCGGCCCGGCGAGGTGCCGCACGGCACCCTGGTCTTCATCGACGCGGAGGGCCACCGCACCCATATCGCCGATGCGGTGACCGCGATCGCGCCGCTGCCGCCCCGCACCGCCGGGTGACGCGTGATCACACCAGCGGCAGGCCCAGCCGCCTGCGCAGCCGCATGTCCCACAGGAACGCGTGGTAGCTCACCAGCCACGCCTTGCGGGGGATGACCCGGTCGGCCAGCCGCAGTGCGGTCACCAGCCACTCGAAGCGGCGTTGCTGGGCGGGCGTCCAGTCCAGCGCCATCATCTCCCGGAACGCCGGCGGCAGAAACCCGGTTGTCGCGAAGAGGTTGAACGGGCCGAGCAGCCGCAGCGGCCAGGGCAAGAACACCATCGCGGCCACCCCGCGCAGATGGTCGCGCACCGGCGGGTCGATGCGCAGGTCGGCCAGCGTCCGCTGCCAGTACTCCTCGAACGCCGCCCGATCCGCCGGCCACATCTCCGGACGCACCTGCAAGGTGGTCCCCAGATGCTGCGCGTCGGCGTAGACCGCGTCGGCGGTGGCCGCGTCGAGCGGGCCGTGCAGCGTCTCGTACTGGTCGACGAAGAAGCGGTAGAGGCACGCCGCCACCCACAGCTGCAGTTTGGGATCGAAGGCGTTGTAGCGCACCGGACTCTGCGGGGTGGAACGCACCTCGCGGTGCACCACGTCGACCGCTTCGCGGTAACGGTTTCGCTCGGCGTCGCTACCCAGGGTGGCGACCGCCAGATAGGTGCCGGTGGTACGCGCCCGCTTGAACGGATGCAGGTAGACGTTGCCGCTGTCGACCCGGCTCTCCTGCACCCCGTAGCCGACGGCCGGCAGCGACAACTGCATGATCACGTTCGCCGCGGGCAACAGCAGCCCGGCCGGCGTGAGCAGGTCGACGACCCTGGTGGCGGTCGTCGTCATCGACGTCGCTCCACGATCCCGAGTACATCAAATATGAGACGCTGCCGGGGTGTTTGCGCCCAAACAGCAACCGCGGGCGGCCGGGATCGCCCTCGGCTACCTGCTCGACGCGGCGGTCGGCGACCCCCGACGCGGTCACCCGGTCGCCGGATTCGGGCAGGTCGCCGCGGTGCTGGAACGCGCGACCTACCGTGACAACCGGCTCGCGGGTGCGGCGCACGTCGCCGTCCTGATCGGCGGCCTGGCCGGGCTGGGCTGGGCTGTCGGGCGGGCCCGGCCGACGGCCGCCGGCCAGTTGATCGCCACCGCCGCGGCGACCTGGGTGGCCCTGGGCGGCACCACGCTGGGCAACACCGGACTGGTGATGGCCGACCTGCTCGACGCCGGCGACCTCGACGCCGCCCGCCGGCTGCTGCCATCCCTGTGCGGCCGCGACCCGGCGGCCCTCGACGCCGCAGGGCTGGCCCGGGCGGCGGTGGAGTCGGTGGCGGAGAACACCGCCGACGCGCACGTGGCGCCGCTGCTGTGGGCCGCGCTCGGCGGGGTGCCCGCCGTGCTGGCCTACCGCGGCATCAACACGCTGGACGCGATGATCGGGCACCGCTCCCCGCGTTACGCTCGATTCGGTTGGGCGGCAGCACGTCTCGACGACCTCGCCAACCATCTGGCCGCCCGGGTGACCGCCGTGCTCACCGCGGTGTGCGCGCCGATCGTGGACGGGCGGTCCGGCGCCGCGTTCGCCGTCTGGCGGTCGGACGCGGCACGTCATCCCAGCCCGAACGCCGGGGTGGTGGAGGCCGCGTTCGCCGGAGCGCTGGACATCCGGCTGGGGGGCCCCACCCCGTACCGCTACGGGCTGGAGATCCGGCCCACCCTCGGCGACGGGCCCGCCCCGCAGGTGACCGATCTGCGGCGGGCGGTGCGGTTGTCCCGGGCGGTGCAGGCCGCGGCCGTGCTGATCGCCGGTGCGCTGGCGGCTCAGCGCCGACGGCCGTAGCGGTCGGCCAGTTTCTCCTCCACCGTCTGCGGCGGCGCGGCGGCGGCCGCCCGCTCGCGGCGACGCGCCCGCAGCTCGGCATAGGCGAAGTAGCCCAACGCGATCGGTGCGAAAATCCCGAACGCGATCCACTGGATGCCGTAGGACAGGAACGGCCCGGCGTCCAGCTGCGGCAGGCTCAGCACCCCCAGGCCGCCGGGCTGGTCGTCGACGAGCTGCAGATACGAGCCGGCCAGCGGCACCCCGGTGAGCTCCCCGACCTGCCCGGTGTCGATGGTGTACACCTGCGGAAACCCGTCGCCGACCAGCGGCTCCTTCCCGGGCGCCACCCCCTCGGGGTTGCGCAGCCGCGCGGTGATCGACACGGTCTGCGCCGGGGGCGCCGGGATCGGCGGCACCTGCGAGCCCTGCTCGGGGCGCACGAAGCCGCGGTTGACCAGCACGGTCGGGCCGGCGTCGACCACGAACGGGGTCAGCACCTCGAAGGCGGGCTGGCCGTCGATGACCCGCATCCGCACCAGCACCTGCTTGTCGGGCAGGTAATGGCCGGTAGCCGTCACCCGCCGCCAGCGTTCCTCGGGTGCGGCCGAATCCTGCTCGGGCAGCAGCGTGGTCACCGGGACGGGATCGGCGGTCAGCGAGTGCGCGATCTGGCTGTTCTCCCGCGACGTCTCGGTGTTCTTGCCCAGCTGCCACGGCGCGAGCACGGTGAACGCCAGATAGGTGAACGCGACCACCACCACACCCAGGGCCAGCCAGCCCGGCCGCAGTAGGAATCCCAACCGCCGCATCAACCCCCCTCGCCGTCGGTGAGTCGCTGGTCGACCCAGCGGTGCAGCCCCGGCAGCGCCGCTTCGATGACGGTGAACGCCTCCTCGAAATCGGTCAGGTCCCCGTAGTAGGGGTCCTCGACGTCGAGCGCCACCGCGCCCGACCGCGGGTCGAACGACCGCAGCATTTTGACCCGGCCGGTCGCGGCGCCGAGTTGGTGGAGCAGCCGGACATGGTTGCGTCCGGCCGCCACCAGCAGGTCGGCGGCCAGGTGGTCGGCGCCGACGTGGGCGGCCCGGTGCTCGGTGGGGTAGCCCCGGGCGCGCAACACCTGGTTGGTGCGTTCGTCGGCGCCCTTGCCGACATGCCAGTCGGCGGTCCCGGCGCTGGAGATCCGCACGACGTCGTGCAAGCCGCGTTGGCTGATCTGGTGGGCGAACATCTTCTCGGCCATCGGCGAGCGGCAGATGTTGCCCGTGCAGATGAACGTGACGTGCAGACGCCGATCAGCGGCCTGTGACATCGAGTACCTCCCGTAGCTCGGCGACCGTCGCGACACGTGTCGCGACGAAGGGGGAGTCGCCGAAGACATCCGACTGCCCGTAACCCCACTCCACGACGACGGTGTCGATGCCGTGGGCGGCGGCACCGTCCACATCGTGCCGCCGGTCACCGACCATCACGATCCGGTCCGGCAGCGGGGCCAGCTGAGCCAACGCGTGGGCCACCACGTCGGCCTTGACGGCGCGGGACCCGTCCGGGCTGGCCCCGGCGACCACCTCGAAATAGTGGTCCAGCTCGAAATGCTCCAAAACCCGCCGCGCGGTCGGCTCGGCCTTGGAGGTGGCGAGCGCCAGCCGCACCCCGACCGCCCGCAGGTCGGCCAGCAGCGGTTCGATCCCGTCGAAGACGCGGTTGATCGCCCAGCCCCGGCGCGAGTAGTCGGCGCGATACGCGGCGATCGCGGCGTCGGTGCGCGCCCCCAGGCCCATCGCGGTCAGGGTGTGGTGCATCGGCGGGCCGACCAGCGCGCCCGCCAGATCCCCGGCCGGGACGGCGGCCCCGACGTGGTCCAGCGCATGCCGGAAGCTCGACACCACCCCGGCGGCGGAGTCGGTGAGGGTGCCATCCAGATCGAAGATGACCAAGTGCGGGCGCGTCACGTGCCCATTCTCCCCGATGTGCCCGACCGGCCCGCTGCCAGGAGCACTATGTTTGCGGGTGTGGCGAGTCTGGATGTGAGCGCGCCGCGCTACCACGGTGATCAGGCCGTCACGCCCGGAATGCTGGACTTCGCCGTCAACGTGCGACGCCGCCGGCCCCCGGCCTGGCTGCTCGACCGGCTGGCCGACCGGCTGCCGGAGCTGGCCCGCTACCCGGGCGAGGCCGAACAGCGGGCCGCCGTGGCGGCCGTCGCCGCCCGGCACCGCCGCGACCCCGACGAGGTGCTGTTGCTGGCCGGGGCGGCCGAAGGGTTCGCCCTGCTGCCGCAGCTCGACCCGCGGCTGGCCGCGCTGGTCGCCCCGTCTTTCACCGAACCGCAAGCCGTGTTCGACGCGGCCGGGGTGCCCTACCGCCACGTCGTGTTGGCGCCGCCGTTCACCCTGCCGGGCGCGGTGGTCCCCGACGACGCCGACCTGGTGGTCATCGGCAACCCGACCAACCCGACCGCAGTGGCCCATCGCCGCGCGCAGCTGCTGGCGCTGCGGCGGCCGGGCCGGATCGTGGTGGTCGACGAGGCGTTCGCCGACGCCATCCCCGGCGAGCCGGACTCGCTGGCCGAGATGTCGCTGCCCGACGTGGTGGTGCTGCGCAGTCTCACCAAGACCTGGGGGCTGGCCGGGCTGCGGGTCGGCTACGCGCTCGGCCCACCCGCGGTGCTGGCCCGGCTCGCGGCCCGCCGCCCGCACTGGCCGCTGGGCACGCTGCAACTCGCCGCCGTCGCCGCCTGCTGCGCACCGCATGCGGTGGCCGAAGCGGCGGCGGAGGCCGAGCGGCTGGTCGGATTGCGCCGGCAGATGGTCGCCGGGTTGCAGGCGGCCGGCCATGCGGTGGTGGCCGGCGCGGCGCCGTTCGTACTGTTCAAGGTGAGGGATGCGACGCGGGCGCGCGCGCATCTGGCGGCCCGCGACATCGCGGTGCGCCGCTGCGACACCTTCGTCGGCCTCGACGGCGACTACCTGAGGGCGGCGGTCCGCCCCGAGTGGCCGCAGCTGGTGGCCGCGTTGGCGGAGATGCCGGAAAGGAGAGCGATTTCGTGACGGTGCGGTTGGCCGACGTGATCGGCGCGCTGGAGCGGGCCTACCCGCCGCAGCTGGCCCAGGCGTGGGATTCGGTGGGGCTGGTCTGCGGCGATCCCGACGATCTGCTGGACTCGGTGCTGGTCGCGGTGGACGCCACCGCGGCGGTGGTCGACGAGGTGCCCGATCGGTCCCTGCTGCTGGCGCACCATCCGCTGCTGCTGCGCGGGGTGGACACGGTGGCGGCCAGCACGCCGAAGGGCGCGCTGGTGCACCGCCTGATCCGCACCGGCCGGGCGCTGTTCACCGCGCACACCAACGCCGACTCGGCCGCGCCGGGAGTCTCCGACGCGCTGGCCGACACCCTCGGGCTGACCGTCGAAGGGGTGCTGCAGCCCGCACCCGCCGACCCCGACACCGAGAAATGGGTGATCTACGTGCCGCGGGAGAACGCCGACGCGGTCCGCGAAGCGGTGTTCGCCGCGGGTGCGGGCCGCATCGGCGACTACTCGCACTGCAGCTGGAGTGTGACCGGCACCGGGCAGTTCCTGCCGCACGAGGGCGCCGACCCCGCGATCGGCAGCGTCGGCTCGGTCGAACAGGTCACCGAGGACCGCGTGGAGGCGATCGCACCGGCCCGCATCCGGGGCCGGGTGCTGGCGGCGCTGCGCGCGGCGCACCCGTACGAAGAACCGGCGTTCGACATCTTCAGCCTGGTGCCCGCGCCGGCGGACGTCGGGCTGGGCCGCATCGCCGTACTGCCCGAACCCGAGCCGCTGGCGCGGTTCGTCGCCCGGGTCCGCTCCCGCCTGCCCGCCACCTCCTGGGGGGTGCGGGCCGCCGGCGACCCGGACGCCCCGGTCGAGCGGGTGGCGGTCTGCGGCGGCGCCGGTGACTCGCTGCTCGACGCGGTGGACGCCGCCGGGGTTCACGCCTACGTCACCGCGGACCTGCGCCACCACCCGGCCGACGAACACCGCCGCGCCTCGCCGGTGGCGTTGGTCGATGTCGCACACTGGGCCAGTGAGTACCCCTGGTGCCACCAAGCCGCCGAGATATTGCGCGCCGAGTTCAGTGACCGGCTGCCGGTGCGGGTCAGCGCGACCCGGACCGACCCGTGGAATGTCGAGGCCGAGCCGCAGAAGGAGAGCCATGAAAGCTGAAGTGGCGCAACAGCGCTCCCTGTCCGAAGTCGCCGAACTCGACGCCGAGCTCGCGCGCCTCGACCACCGTGCGGCACACCTGCCCGAGCAGGCGGAGCGAGACCGGATCGGCGCCGAGCACAGCGCCGCCGAAGACCGGCTGGGTGCGTTGCGCCTCGCTCTGGACGACCTGGACAGCGAGATCTCCCGGTTCGAGTCCGACGTCGACGGGGTGCGCCAGCGCGAAGACCGGGACCGCAGGCTGCTGGACTCCGGCACGATCGACGCCAAACAGCTCACCGACTTGCAGCACGAACTGGAGACCCTGCAGCGGCGCCGCCAGTCCCTGGAGGACTCGCTGCTGGCCGTCATGGAACGGCGGGAGGAACTGCAGGAGCAGGCCGACGCCGAGGAGAAGACCCGGGACGCGTTCGGATCGGAGCTGGCCCAGGCGCAGAGCGCGCTCGATGGCGCCGTCGCCGAACTCGACCGGACCCGCGCCGAGCGCCGCGCTCGGCGGGACACCGTCAGCGCCGGGCTGGATGAGGCGCTGCTCGCCCTGTACGAGCGGCAGCGCAGCCGCACCGGCGTGGGGGCCGGACCCTTGCAGGGGCCGCGCTGCGGAGCGTGCCGCATCGAGATCGACCGCGGCGAGTTGGCCCGGATCGCGGCGGCCGCCGACGACGACGTGGTGCGCTGCCCGGAATGCGGGGCGATCCTGTTGCGGGCCAAGGGTGCCGGCGCGTGAAGGTGATCGTCGAGGCCGACGGTGGCTCGCGGGGTAATCCCGGTCCGGCCGGCTACGGCGCCGTCGTTTGGACCGAGGACCGGTCGACGGTGCTGGCCGAGACCAAGCAGGCCATCGGCCGGGCCACCAACAACGTTGCCGAATACCGCGGTCTGATTGCCGGGCTGCAGGAGGCCACCGAACTGGGTGCCACCGAGGTCGCGGTGCTGATGGACTCCAAGCTGGTCGTCGAACAGATGGCGGGGCGCTGGCGGGTCAAGCATCCCGACCTGGCCGAACTCCACCGGCAGGCGCGTGCGCTGGCCGACGGCTTCGACCACATCCGCTACACCTGGATTCCGCGGGAGAAGAACTCCCATGCCGACCGGCTGGCCAACGAGGCGATGGACGCCGCAGCCGCCGGTGCGGCGCCGGACCGACCCGCGGCGAAACCCGCCGAGAAACCCGTCGCGCCGGGCTGGACCGGGGCCCGCGGCACCCCCACCCGGCTGCTGCTGTTGCGCCACGGGCAGACCGAACTGTCGGTGCAGCGGCGCTACTCCGGCCGCGGCAACCCGCCGCTGACCGAGGTGGGACGCCAGCAGGCCGACGCGGCAGCCCGCTACCTCGCGCAGCGCGGCGGCATCGCCGCGGTGGTCAGCTCACCGCTGCAGCGGTGCCGCGACACCGCCGCCGTCGCCGCCGACGCGCTGGGCCTGGAGGTCACCGTCGACGAGGACCTCACCGAGACCGATTTCGGCGCCTGGGAGGGGCTGACCTTCCTCGAAGCCGCCGAACGCGACCCGGAGCTGCACCGCACCTGGCTGGCGGACACCGCGACGACACCGCCGGACGGGGAGAGTTTCGACGCGGTGGCCCACCGCGTCCGGCGGGCCCGCACCCGCCTGATCGCCGAGCACGGGGGCGCCACGGTGCTGGTGGTCTCCCACGTCACGCCGATCAAGACGCTGCTGCGGATGGCCCTGGACGCCGGCCCGGGGATCCTCTACCGGTTGCACCTGGATTTGGCGTCGCTGAGCATCGCGGAGTTCTTCCCCGACGGGGGCGCGGCGGTGCGGCTGGTCAACCAGACCGCCTACTTGTGAGCGGTCCGGGGTGGTCAGGCCGCGTCGTGGAAGATCAGGCCCAGCGTGAGCCGCTCGCCGCTGCGCACCGTCGACACTCCGTGCCGCACCGGCGCCGCTGACCAACCGCGCTGGGACCGCATCGGCCGTTCGCGGGTGGTGAAGACGTAGCCGTGCCCGAACGGGATCTGGGTGGCGGTGCCGCGAGACTGGGCGCGCATCCGCTGCTCGACGAGCAGGAACTCCCCGCCGGTGTAATCGCTATCCGGGTTGCTGAGATTGATCACCACCTGCAACGGAAACACCAAGTCGCCGTAGAGATCCCGGTGCAGCGCATTCCAGCCACCGGCGTGGTAGCGCAACAGCAGCGCGGTGGATTTCGTCTGTCCGGCGGCGTGACAGGTCGCCAGCCAATCGTCGAGGTCGTCCGGCCAGGGGGTCGCGCGCCCCAGCTTGGTCCACCAGTCGCGGGCGATCGGCAGCAGCCGCGGGTACAGCGCGGCCTTGAGCGCGTCGACGGGCTCGGGGTGCGGGGCGTCGAAGTAGCGGTACTGGCCGGCGCCGTAGCGGTGTCGGTCCATGTCGACGGTGCTGCGGAAAAGCTCGTCCCGGTCGTAGAGACGACGCAGCCGCGCCGCCTCGGCGGCGGTGACCAGCCGGGGCAGCACCGCGCCGCCGTCGGCGTCGAGTGCGGCGGCGACGGCCGGCCAATCCGCGCCGTCGACTCGTTTGCGCCACCGTGTCACCGTCATCGCCGGTCTCCTTCGCGCGGTCGCGGACTCGCTCAAAGGCTAGATGTCCGACCCCCAACATAGGGTTGCACCATGATCGATTCGGCCACCATGAGCAGCATCTCGACCGAGATGGCGGCGGTCGAGGCGGGGCTCGGCGAACGCGATCTGGTCGAGCGCATCGCGGTGCTGGAGCGGGTCAAGGCCGCGGCGGCGGCCGGTCAGGCGCGGGCCGCGGCCGCGCTGGATGCCGCCCGGCGGTCGGCGCAGGCCCAGGCCGGGGTGCCGTCGGCCCGGCGCGGTCGGGGAGTGGCCGCCGAAGTGGCGCTGGCGCGGCACGATTCCCCGGCCCGCGGGAGCCGGCATCTCGGGTTCGCCAAAGCGCTCGTCCACGAGATGCCGCACACCCTCGCGGCGCTGGAGGCCGGTGCCCTCTCGGAATGGCGGGCCACCATCGTGGTGCGTGAATCGGCCTGCCTGGAGGTGGCCGACCGGCGCCAATTGGATAGCGAGCTGTGTGCGGACGTGGCCGCGCTGGAGGGCGTCGGTGACGCCCGGTTGGCCGCGGCTGCCAAGGCGATCGCCTACCGGCTGGATCCGCACGCGGTCGTCGGCCGGTGCGCAAAAGCCGAAGCGGACCGGCGGGTCACGATCCGGCCCGCACCGGACACCATGACCTATCTGACGGCGCTGTTGCCGGTCGCGCAGGGAGTTTCGGTGTATGCCGCGCTGCGTCGTGCCGCCGACACCTGCGGCGACGGGCGCTCGCGCGGTCAGGTCATGGCCGACACGTTGATCGAGCGGGTGACCGGGCGTGCGGCCACCGAGCCCGCGTCGGTCGCGGTGAACCTGGTGATCTCCGATGAGGTGCTGCTCGCCGGGGCGCCCGGCTCGGCCGTCCTCACCGGATACGGGCCGATCCCGGTCGCGATCGCCGAGCGGATGATCGACGCGGCGCTCAGCGACAAGCGCTCGCGGGCGACCCTGCGACGTCTCTACGCCAACCCCGCCTCGGGTGCGCTGGTGGCGCTGGAGTCGCGAGCCAGGCTGTTTCCCCGCGGGCTGTCCGACTTCATCGGGCTGCGCGACCAGAGCTGCCGTACTCCCTACTGCGATGCGCCGATCCGCCACCGCGACCACGCCGAACCACACCGGCGCGGCGGGCCGACCACCGCCGAGAACGGCCTGGGGCTGTGCGAGCGGTGCAACCAGACCAAGGAGGCCGACGGCTGGCGGGTCAGCGCCGGCACCGACGCGGCCACCGGGCGGCACCGCGCCGAATACGTCACCCCGACCGGCGCGTACTACCGGAGCACCGCGCCGCCGGTGTCGACCGGACCGCCACCGGAGCTCAGCGAAATGGAACAGGCGTTGCACGCCGCGCTGATCGAGATGCGCGCGGCATAGCCACCGCCGACACTGGCCGGAACCCGGTGCAGCGGGTACGGTATGCAGCGCGGACGAGTTGGCCGGGCGGCCGCGGCCCACGCTGGTCAACCAGCCGGGTCGAGGAAAGTCCGGACTTCACAGAGCAGGGTGATTGCTAACGGCAATCCGGGGTGACCCGCGGGAAAGTGCCACAGAAAACAGACCGCTACCTGGTAGTAAGGGTGAAACGGTGCGGTAAGAGCGCACCAGCATTCCGGGTGACCGGGATGGCTTGGCAAACCCCACCCGAAGCAAGGCCAAGAAGGCCGCAGCCTGGCTGCGGTCGCGCAGACGTTCGAGGGTTGCTCGCCCGAGTCTGCGGGTAGGCCGCTTGAGGCACCCGGCGACGGTGTGTCCAGATGGATGGTCGCCGCCGCGCCACCGTATTGCGGGGGCGCGGAACAGAATCCGGCTTACAGGCCAACTCGTTCGCCCGCCCGGCGCAGCCGCGCCAGCGCCGGGCCCATCTGGGCCCGACGCCGTCGGGCCAGTTCGTCCTCCTGCTGGTAGAGGATCCCGTAGGTGAAGGTGTCCTCCCCGGCGCGGTGGGCGGCCGCCGCCTGCTCAAGCAGATTGCCCCGGCTGACCACGCTGTCCTGATGATCGCCGAGCAGGCTCTGCACCGCCTTGGCCTCGCGGGCCGGCGAATCGGCTCCGGCGGCGTCCGCGAGATAACGTAACCGCTTGGCGGCCTTGCGAACCCGATGCAACGCGACGTCGCGGTCGGCCCCGGAGGTGTGGCGTGCGGCCTTGGCGGCCTTGGTGACCCGCCGCCGCGCCGCGGTGAGATCCGGCGGGCTCCCGTCGAAGACCGACGCTCCGGTGAGCAGGTCCTCAAGGCCGTCGAGCAACCGGAAATAGCGCGGCGAGCGCATGAGCGCCAGCGATTCCCGCCACCCCTCGTCGTAGCGCTGTACCGCGGCGTCGACCAGGCGTTGGCGCACCGGCCCGCGCACCACCTCCGGCGCCAGCCGGTCGAGCGCCGCGCGATAGCGCTCGGCGAGGACCTGCGCGTCGCGGGCCCGCCCCAGCACGGCCGCGAGCTGCCGCAGTTCGGTCAGCAGCCACCGCTCCGGCTCGCCGAGTTGTGCCCGCAGCAGGCTGCGCAGCCGGCGGATGGCCACCCGCATCTGGTGCACCGCGTCGTCACCACCGGTGCGCACGTCGCGATCGCAGGCCAAAAGATGCTCGACCTGCTCGGCCACCGCGGCGCGGATCGGGTCGGCGTCGTGGCACGGCGGGGGAGCGGCCTGCCCGAGAACGCGGGCGAGCTTGGAGCCGTGCGCCGCCGGTGTCGCACCCGCGTCGCGCACCCGGCGGGTGAGCTGATCCAGCAGCGCCACATCCCCGGCCGCTAGCTCCAGCTCCCACTCCCGCCAGCGGTGCGGCCCGGTCGCGGCGTCCGGCGCGGAGGCGGTCACCCGGTCGTCGCAGAACTCCGCGAGCAACACATCGTCGGCGTCGTAGAGCACCTGAACGGCACGGGTGGTCGTGATGTGGGCGACCGGCAGCAACGGACGGTCCCGCACGATCGCGAGCACCAGGTCGCGCAGCGCGGCGGGCACCTCCTCGCCGGGCGCGCTGTCACCGGACGGGGCGTGCACCTCGGTGCGCGCGTCCGCGCCGGCAGGCAGTTTCAGATGCCAGCCGGCGTCTGCGCCGCCGCTGCGGCGGCGCAGGGTGATGCGGCGAGCCGCCAGGTCGTGGCTCGGGGTGTCGAAATACACCGCGTCCAGCAGCTGCGCCGGTGGTTCCGTGATCCGGGCGACCGGGCCGACCGCGACGAAGCTCGGCACGGCGGTAGCGGGATCGACGTCGAATTTCCGCTCGATCTCCAACTGTTGTGCGGGCTGCGGCCCGGCGGCGTCGGGCACGGGTGGGCGCCTTTAGAAGCAGTGCTCCTCGGCGGGGAACTCGCCGCTGGCCACCTCGGCGGCGTACTGGCTTGCAGCACGCCGCAATTCGTCGCCGACAGCGCCGAACCGCTTGACGAACCGGGCGGTCTTCCCGGTGGTGAGGCCGGCCATGTCCTGCCAGACCAGCACCTGCCCGTCGCAGTTCGGGCCCGCACCGATCCCGATCGTCGGAATGGTCAGCTTCCCGGTGATCTGGGTGGCCAGCTCGGCGGGCACCATCTCCATCACCACCGAGAACGCACCGGCCTCGGCGACCGCGATCGCGTCGATGACGGTCTGCTCGCCGGCATCGCCTCGGCCCTGAACCCGGAAGCCGCCCAACGTGTTCACGCTCTGCGGGGTGAAGCCGATGTGGGCCATCACCGGGATTCCGGCCGCGCTCAACGTCGCGATCTGCTCGGCGACCCGTTCGCCGCCCTCCAGCTTCACCGCGTGCGCCCCGGCCTCCTTCATGAAGCGGGTCGCGGCGGCCAACGCCGCGGCGGGGCCGGCCTCGTAGCTGCCGAACGGCAGGTCGGCGACGACCAGGGCGTGCGGCGCACCGCGCACCACGCCGCGCACCAACGGGATCAACTCGTCGACCGAGATCGGCACCGTCGTGTCGTAGCCGTAGACGACGTTGGCCGCCGAGTCGCCGACCAGCAGCACCGGGATGCCGGCGTCGTCGAATGCGCGGGCCGTGGAGTAGTCGTAGGCGGTGAGCATCGCCCACTTCCGCCCTTCGGCCTTCATCTTCTGCAGGTGGTGGGTGCGGGTCTGGGTACGCGGAGCCGTCCCGCCGTACACGGTGTGCTCAGACATCACTGTCCTTCAACGATCATCGGTACGATCTTCGAGGCCCTGGCGGGTCCCCGGGTTCGTCGGACGCTGCCAGTGTGCCATTTATCGCAACGGGACTGAACCGTGAGCTCCAGTGGAATTTCTCACATACGATCGGCGGATGCAGCGGCTCAGCGGACTCGACGCCAGTTTTCTCTACCTGGAGACCTCCACCCAACCCTTGCACGTCTGCTCGATCCTCGACCTGGACACCGCCACGATGCCGGGCGGATACAGCTTCGAGGCGTTCCGCGACGCGCTGGCGGAACGGATGGCGGCGATGCCGCAGTTCCGGGAGAAGCTGGCCAACACGGCGCTGAACCTCGACCACCCGGTGTGGGTGGAGGACACCGAATTCGACGTCTCGCGCCACCTGCACCGCATCGGGCTACCACCGCCCGGCGGCCGCGACGAGCTCGCCCAGATCTGCGGGCACCTCGCGGGCCTGCCGTTGGACCGCAGCCGGCCGCTGTGGGAGACCTGGGTCATCGAGGGCATCGACGGCGTCGAGGCCGGCAAGGGCGGCCGGCTGGCGGTGATGACCAAGGTGCACCACGCCGCGGTGGACGGAGTGACCGGCTCCAACCTGATGTCCACGTTGTGCAGCCTGGAGCCCGACACGCCCGCCCCGCCGCCGGAGCAGGGCGTCGGCGGCGCCACCGCACTCGAGATCGCCGCCGGCGGGCTGATGCGATTCGCCTCCCGCCCGTTGAACCTGCTCGGCATGCTGCCGTCCACGGTGTCCTCGGTGGTCAACACCCTCGACCGGGCCCGCACCGGGTTGACCATGGCGCGGCCGTTCGCCGCCCCGCGCACCCCGTTCAACGCCAGCATCACCGCGCACCGCAACATCGCGTTCACCCAGCTCGACCTCGAAGACGTCAAGACGGTCAAGGACCACTTCGACGTCAAGGTCAACGATGTGGTGATGGCGCTGGTCTCCGGGGTGCTGCGGCGCTTCATGCTCGACCGCGGCCAGCTGCCGGCCTCCTCGATGGTCGCGATGGTGCCGGTGTCGGTGCACGGCAAGTCCGACCGGCCCGGCCGCAACCAGGTCTCCGGGATGTTCTCCCCGCTGGAGACCCAGATCGCCGACCCGGTCAACCGGCTGGAAGCGATCGCCGAGGCCAACTCGGTGGCCAAGGAGCACAGCTCGGCGATCAGCGCGACCCTGCTGCAGGACTGGTCGCAGTTCGCCGGGCCGGCCGTCTTCGGCGCCGCCATGCGGCTGTACGCCCGCACCCGGCTGACCAGCAGCCGCCCGGTGCACAACCTGGTGATCTCCAACGTGCCCGGCCCGCAGGAGCCGCTGTACTTCCTGGGCTGCGAGATCCGGGCGATGTACCCGATCGGACCGATCTTCCACGGCTCGGGACTCAACATCACCGTGATGTCGCTGGACGGCAAACTCAACGTCGGCCTGATCGGCTGCCCGGAGCTGCTGCCGGACCTGTGGGAGTTGGCCGACGGCTTCGCGCCCGCGCTCGACGAACTGCTCGCCGCGACCCGCTGACCACCCGGCGACCCGGCCCCCCGGCGCGTTCATGGCAGCATGGACGCCCATGAGGAGCCATCGCGCCGGGGTTGGGCGCACCATGCTGGTCTGGACCGTGCTGGTCGCCGTCGGGTTGTTGCTGGGCGGCTGTGTGCGCGTCGTCGACGGCCAGGCGGTGCCCGGCTCGCCGAAGATCGGCGAGAAGGTGAAATGGGACCGCTGCCGCGTCTCGGCGGGAACGGCGGCGAAACTGCCGGCCGGCGCCGAATGCGGCGAGGTGGCCGTCCCGGTCGACTACGACGACCCCGACGCCGGCGTCGCCACCCTGGCACTGATCCGGTTCCCCGCCACCGGCGACAAGATCGGCTCCCTGCTGATCAACCCGGGCGGCCCCGGGGAATCCGGGGTCCAGGCCGCGGTCAGCCTGCTCGAGTCCATTCCCGACCGGGTCCGCCAGCGGTTCGACCTGGTCGGCTTCGACCCGCGCGGCGTGGCCTCCTCGCGGCCGGCGGTGTGGTGCAACTCCGACGCCGACAACGACCGGCTGCGCGCCGAACCGCAGGTCGATTACAGCCCCGAAGGGGTCAAAAAGATCGAGGACGAGACCAAGGAGTACGTCCAGCGCTGCGTGGACAAGGTGGGCGAGGAGTTCCTGGCCAACGTCGGCACCGTCAACGTGGCGCGTGACCTCGACGCCATCCGCGACGCGCTCGGCGACGACAAGCTGACCTACCTGGGCTACTCGTACGGGACCCGGATCGGCTCGGCCTACGCCGAGGCGTTCCCCGACCGCGTGCGGGCGATGATCCTCGACGGCGCGGTCGACCCCAACGCCGACCCGCTGGAGGCCGACCTGCGGCAGCTGGAGGCCTTCCAGAACGCGTTCAACGACTACGCCGCCGACTGCGCGGCCGGACCGGCGTGCCCGCTGGGCGACGACCCGGCCAAGTCGGTCGACGTCTACCTCAGCCTGGTCGAACCGCTGGTCGACAAGCCGGCCAAAACCCGCGACCCCCGCGGCCTGAGCTACAACGACGCGGTGGTCGGCACCATCCTGTCGCTGTACTCCCCGGCGTTCTGGACGCACCTGACCGACGGGCTCAACGAACTGGTCGAGGGCAAGGGCGACACCCTGCTGCTGCTGTCGGACCTGTACATGAACCGGGACAAGAACGGCCACTACACCAACGCCACCGATGCGCGGGTGGCGGTCAACTGCGTCGACAAGCCGCCGATCACCGATCGGGAGAAGGTGATCGAGCAGGACCGGCGGGCCCGCGAGGTGGCGCCGTTCATGAGCTACGGCGAGTTCACCGGTGACGCACCGCTGGGCACCTGCGCGTTCTGGCCGGTGCCGCCGACCAGCGAACCGCACACCATCTCCGCGCCCGGCCTGCCCCCGGTCGTCGTGGTCTCCACCACCGGCGACCCGGCGACCCCGTACCAGGCCGGGGTCGACCTGGCCGAACAGCTGGGCGGCGGGCTGATCACCTACGAGGGCACCCAGCACACGGTGGTGTTCCAGGGTGACGAGTGCATCGACGAGATGGCCGGCGACTACCTGATCGACGGCACGATGCCGCCGGAGGACGCCCGCTGCGCCGGCAGCTGAACCACCGTTACAGCAAACCAACCCGGGCGTGATCGTTTCGCAGCGTTGGTCTGCCACGATCACAAACCATGGGTCGTGCGAGGCGATGGGGTACAACGCTGTTCGCCATCGCATTGCTGGCAGGCACGGCGCCACCGGCCGCGGCCGCCCCGGATTCCGGTGCCGGACAAGCCCGCGACGCCCGCAGCGCGCAGGTTGACTGGGCGGACTGCGGCGGGCTGATCGGCGATGCCCGCGCCATCCCGACGGCGCGCTGCACGATGCTGCCCGTCCCGGTGGACTACACCAAACCCGATGGAACGCAAGCCGATATCGCGGTGCTGCGCATCCCGGCCACCGGCAAGCGGCTCGGGGCGCTGCTGATCAACCCGGGCGGGCCCGGCGCCTCGGCGGTCGATGCCGCGGCGAGCATGGGCGCGGCGCTGGCCGACACTCCGGTGACCGAGCACTTCGACGTGGTCGGGTTCGACCCCCGCGGCGTGGGCCACTCCACCCCGCAGGTGCGCTGCCGCACCGACGCCGAGTTCGACGACTTCCGGCGCGACCCGATGGTCGACTACAGCCAGGCCGGCGTGGCGCGCATCGAGCAACGCCTGAGCCAGATCGCGCAGCGCTGTCTCGACCGGATGGGCGCCGACTTCCTGGCCAACATGGGCACCGTCGCCGCCGCGCGCGACATGGACATGGTCCGCCGGTTGCTCGGCGACGAACAGATCAACTACCTCGGCTACAGCTACGGCACCCAACTGGGGGCGACCTACCTGGAGCACTTCGGCGACCGGGTGCGCACCATGGTCCTCGACGGCGCGGTGGATCCCAGTGTCGGGCCGGTCGAGGGCTACGTCACCCAGATGGCCGGCTTCCAGGTCGCCTTCAACGACTACGCCACCGACTGCGCGCGCTCGGCCTCGTGCCCGCTGGGCACCGACCCGGCCCGGTCCGTCGCCCGCTTCCGGGCGCTGGTCGACCCACTGGTCGCCACCCCGGCCCCGACCAGGGACCCGCGCGGGCTCAGCTACGCCGACGCGATGACCGGCACCTTCAACGCCCTGTACACGCCGCAGTTCTGGAAGTACCTGACCGGCGGCCTGACCGCGCTGGCCACCGGCGCCCCGGCCGATGAGCTGTTGTTGCTCGCCGACGACTACCACGAACGCGACAAGACCGGCCACTACGGCAACATCCAGGACACCTTCAACGCGGTGCGCTGCGTGGACGCCCAAGCGCCCACCGACCCCGCGCCCTGGGTGGCCGCCGACCGCCAGATCCGGCAGCAGGCACCGTTTCTCAGCTACGGCAGCTTCACCGGCTACGCACCGCGCGACATCTGCGCGCTGTGGCCGGTGCCCGCCGGCGCGGCGCCGCACACCGTCGGCCCGGCCGCGCCCGGCAAGGTGGTCGTCGTCTCCACCACCCACGACCCGGCCACCCCGTACGCGGCGGGGGTGAGCCTGGCCCGCCAACTCGGCGCCCCGCTGATCAGCTACCAGGGCACCCAGCACACCGTGGTGTTCAACGGAAACCGCTGCGTGGACACCGCCGTACTGCGGTACCTGATCAACGGTGTGGTGCCGCCGGCGCAGTTGGCCTGCTGACCGCGTTCGTAACGCCGATTTAACAGCCGGTGACATACGCTTCCCCCATGGATCGGCAGAAGGAGTTCGTGCTCCGCACCCTGGAGGAACGCGACATCCGCTTCGTCCGCCTCTGGTTCACCGACGTACTCGGCTATCTCAAGTCGGTGGCCATCGCCCCCACCGAACTTGAGGGCGCCTTCGAGGAAGGGGTCGGCTTCGACGGGTCCTCCATCGAGGGTTTCGCGCGGGTCTTCGAGTCCGACATGGTCGCCCGCCCCGACCCGTCCACCTTCCAGGTGCTGCCGTGGACCGACCACGCCGGCCAACCGCACTCGGCGCGCATCTTCTGCGACATCACCATGCCCGACGGCTCCCCGGCCTGGGCGGACCCCCGGCACGTGCTGCGCAGGCAGTTGGCCAAGGCCGGCGACCTGGGGTTCACCTGCTACGTGCACCCCGAGATCGAGTTCTTCCTGCTCCAGCCCGGCCCCGACGACGGCTCCGAGCCGGTCCCGGCCGACGACGCCGGCTACTTCGACCAGGCCGTGCACGACTCCGCGTCCGGCTTCCGTCGGCACGCCATCGAGGCGCTGGAGTCGATGGGCATCTCGGTGGAGTACAGCCACCACGAGACCGCGCCCGGTCAGCAGGAGATCGACCTGCGCTACGCCGACGCCCTGTCGATGGCCGACAACGTCATGACGTTTCGCTACCTGATCAAAGAGGTCGCCATCGACGAGGGCGTGCGGGCGACGTTCATGCCCAAACCGTTCGGGCAGTACGCGGGATCGGCGATGCACACCCACATGAGCCTGTTCGAAGGGGAGGTCAACGCCTTCCACAGCCCCGACGACCCGCTGCAGCTCTCCGACATCGGCAAGTCGTTCATCGCCGGCATCCTCGAACACGCCCACGAGATCAGCGCGGTCACCAACCAGTGGGTGAACTCCTACAAGCGGCTGGTGCACGGCGGGGAAGCGCCGACCGCGGCGTCGTGGGGGGCGTCCAACCGCTCAGCGCTGGTGCGGGTGCCGATGTACAGCCCGCACAAGACGTCGTCGCGACGGATCGAGGTGCGCAGCCCCGACTCGGCGTGCAACCCCTACCTGACCTTCGCGGTGCTGCTGGCCGCCGGACTGCGCGGCGTGGAGAAGAACTACGTGCTGGGCCCGCAAGCCGAGGACAACGTCTGGGACCTGACCCCCGGGGAGCGCCGGGCGATGGGCTACCGGGAACTGCCCGGCAGCCTGGACCGGGCGCTGCACGCGATGGAGGACTCCGAGCTGGTGGCAGAAGCGTTGGGGGAGCAGGTATTCGACTTCTTCCTGCGCAACAAGCGGGCCGAGTGGGCCAACTACCGCAGCCACGTGACCCCCTACGAGCTGCGCACCTACCTGTCGCTGTAACGCCGAAAGCTCAGTCGCTGCCGGGCGGCACCGCCGGCGCGAACACGCAGTACATCCGCAGTTGCTCGTCGGCGACGATGGTGTGCCGCTCGTGACCGTCGAGCAGATACATGGTGCCCGGTTTGAGCGGGTACTCCTTGTCGTTCTCCCGGTCGATCAGCCTGCCGTGACCCTCGATCAGCCACACCGCCTCGATGTAATCCGGGTAGTGCAGCGGGGTTTGGGTCCCGGCCCGCACCGTCGTCTCGTGGTAGGAGAAGCCGACGTCGTCGTCGGCGAGAATGATGCGCTTGGACACCCAGTTGTCGCCGCTGACCTCGCGGTCGGTGCCGGTGATCTCGTCGGTCGTACGCACGATCATGATCAAACCCATCCGTCGTAGGAACACTCGGGCACATAGCCCGTACCCACGGTCGTACCCGCGCGGCGGTGCGCTAAACGCCCGCACCGATCGCTGCGGCCCGAAGACCGTGCGCAACGCCGCAATTGCGCCGGTACCGTACTAGTCGTGACCAGACCTGCCGATGCCCGCCGCGCGGTCCCCGGCGTGGGTCGGCTCGGGCTGGTCCACCCCACCGCGGAGGCCGACCTGGCCCGGCTGGGATGGAACACCGGCACCCACGTCGACCTGTTGTGGTCGCTGTCGCGCGCGCCCGACGCGGACGCGGCGCTGCTGGCCATGGTCCGGCTGGCCGAAACCCTCGGCGCGGACTGGGCCGAACTCGACGACGCCCTGTCGAGCGACCGCAGTCTGCGCGGCCGGTTGTTCGCGGTCTGCGGGTCCTCGCTGGCGCTCGGCGACCACCTGGTGGCCCACCCCGGATCGTGGCGACTGCTGCGCGGGCCGGTCGCGCTGCCCACCCGCGACGAGTTGCGGACGGCATTCACCGACTGCGCCGGCTCCGGCGGTGATGTCGAGACTCGGCTGGAGCGGCTGCGGCTGCTGTACCTGGATCGGCTGCTGGTGCTCGCGGCGTTGGATCTGGCCTCGGTGGTCGAGGACGAACCGGTGGTGCCGTTCACCGCGGTCGGCGCGCACCTGGCCGACATGGCCGACGCGGCGCTGGCCGCGGCGCTGCTGCTGGCCGAGGAGACGGTCTGCGGTGACCGGCCCCGCCCGCGGCTGGCCGTGATCGCGATGGGCAAATGCGGTGGGCGGGAACCGAACTACGTCAGCGACGTCGACGTCATCTTCGTCGCCGAACACGCCGACAGCGTGGCCGCGCGGGTGGCCGGGGAGATGATGCGGCTGGCCTCCGAGACGTTCTTCGCCGTCGACGCCGGGCTGCGCCCAGAGGGCAAGCAGGGCGAGTTGGTCCGCACCCTGGACTCCCACATCGCCTACTACCAGCGCTGGGCCAAGACCTGGGAGTTCCAGGCGCTGCTGAAGGCGCGGGCGGCCGTCGGCGACGCCGAACTGGGGGAGCAGTACCTGGCGGCGCTGCGGCCGATGGTGTGGACCGCCTCCGAGCGCCCCGATTTCGTCGCCGAGGTGCAGGCGATGCGACGGCGGGTGGAGCGGCTGGTGCCGGCCGACGTGCGGGCCCGCGAGATCAAACTGGGCACCGGCGGGCTGCGCGACGTGGAGTTCGCCGTGCAGCTGCTGCAACTGGTGCACGGCCGCACCGACGAATCCTTGCACGTGGCGTCGACCATGGACGCCCTCGCCGCGCTCGGCGCCCGCGGCTACGTCGGCCGCGACGACACCGCCAACCTGGCGGCCTCCTACGAGTTCCTGCGCCTGCTGGAGCACCGCCTGCAGCTGCAGCGGCTCAAACGCACCCACCTGCTGCCCGCCCTGGACGACGACGAGGCGCTGCGCTGGCTGGCCCGGGCCGCCCACATCCGCCCGGAGGGCCGCCGCGACGCCCTGGGTGTGCTGCGCGCGGAGATCCGACGGCAGAACCTGCGGGTGTCGCGGCTGCACGCCAAACTCTTCTACCAGCCGCTGCTGGAGCTGGTCGCGCGCACCGAACTGCAGTTCACCGACGGCCTGACCGCCGAGGCGGCCGAACGACAACTGGCCGCGCTGGGCTATGAGGCGCCGCAGAGCGCGCTGACCCATCTCGACGCCCTGATCAACCAGAGCGGGCGGCGCGGCACCGTGCAGGCGGTGTTGCTGCCCGGGCTGCTGGACTGGCTCTCAGACACCCCCGACCCCGACACCGGGCTGTTGGCCTACCGCCGGCTCAGCGAGACGCTCAGCAACCTGCACTGGTATCTGGCGACCCTGCGCGACGAGAGCGCGGTGGCCAAACGGCTCATGCGGGTGCTGGGCACCTCCGCCTATGTCCCGGAACTGCTGATGCGCGCCCCGGACGTGCTGCAGGCCTACGGCGACGGCCCGGACGGCCCGAAACTGCTCGACACCGACCCGGAGGCGGTGTTCGGGGCGCTGATCCGCTCGGCGGGACGCTACGCCGATCCGGTGCGGGCGATCGCCACCGCGCGGGCGCTGCGCCGCCACGAACTGGCCCGCATCGGCTCCGCCGACCTGCTCGGCCTGCTCGATGTGCGGGAGGTGTGCGCGGCGCTGACCTCGGTGTGGGCGGCGGTGCTGCAGGCCGCTCTCAACGTGGTGGTCCGGGCCAACCTCACCGGCGGCGAGGAGCCGCCGGCCCGCATCGCGGTGATCGGGATGGGCCGTCTCGGCGGCCGCGAGCTCGGCTATGGCTCCGACGCCGACGTGATGTTCGTCTGCGAACCGGTCGCCGGCGTCGAGGACTCCACCGCCGTGCGCTGGGCGGCGTCGATGGCCGAGCAGGTGCGGGCCCTGCTGAGCACCCCCAGCGTCGACCCGCCCCTGGACATCGACATCGACCTACGGCCCGAGGGCCGCTCGGGACCGCTGGTGCGCACCCTGGGCTCCTACGCCGCCTACTACGCCCAGTGGGCGCAGCCCTGGGAGATCCAGGCGCTGCTGCGCGCCCACACCGTGGCCGGTGACGCCGACCTGGGACACCGGTTCCTGCTGATGATCGACCAGACGCGCTACCCCCCGGACGGTGTCTCCGAGCAGGCGGTGCGTGAGATCCGCCGGATCAAGGCCCGAGTGGACGCCGAGCGACTGCCCCGCGGCGCCGACCCCAACACCCACACCAAACTCGGCCGCGGCGGGCTGGCCGACGTGGAGTGGACCGTCCAGCTGCTGCAGCTGCGCCACGCCCACCGCGTCCCGGCGCTGCACAACACCTCCACCCTGGAGTCGTTGGACGCGATCGCGGCGGCCGACCTGCTGCCCGCCGAGGAGGCGGAGCTGCTGCGGCAGGCCTGGCTCACCGCGACCCGGGCCCGCAACGCGCTGGTGCTGGTGCGCGGCAAACCCACCGACCAGCTGCCCGGACCCGGGCGCCAGCTCAACGCGGTCGCAGCGGCCGCCGGCTGGCACAACGGCGACGGCGGCGAATTCCTGGACCACTACCTTCGGGTGACCCGGCGCGCCAAGACGGTGGTGCGTCGGGTGTTCGACGAGTAACCACCACCGGGCGGCGGCCGCGGCGGGCGGTGGTGTTAGTAAGGACGGGTGGAGTTCCCCTTCGACGCCATCGCCGCCGACGAACTCGACCGGCTGCAGGCGCTGCACAACCCGTTGACCCAGGCGATCCGCGAGCTGATCGACACCGCCATCCACACCGACGCCGACGAGGCCACGGTGCGCGACGCGCAAGCCGCGATCGAGGCCGTCAACCGGGCGCTGGGCCGCACCCGCCGCAACGGTACCCGCACCCTGCGCCAAGCCGAGACCGGCCTGCCGGTGGCCTGGGGCAACCCGGTGGTGGGAACCCGCAACCCGATCGCGCCGCCGGTGCTGATCCACCACGAGGGCGGCCACTGCTGGAGCGAATTCGACCTCGGTGTCGCCTACGAAGGCCCGCCCGGCTGGGTGCACGGCGGGATCTGCGCGCTGATCCTGGACCACGTGCTCGGCGAGGCGGTCAGCGAGGGCCTGAACAAGCCGTACTTCACCGGCACGCTGACCTGCCGGTACCGGCGCGGCACCCCGCTGGGGCGGGTGCGCGTCGACGCCGACATCGAACGCACCGAGGGCATCAAGGCGTTCGCCCGGGGGACCCTCAGCGACGCCGAGGGGATCACCGTGGAAGCCGAGGGCGTGTTCGTCATGCCGGCCTGGGCGCGGGAGGCCCGGTGAAGTACTACATCTCCACCGCCTTCCTGGAGACCCGCGAGATCGTCGAAGTCGCCCGCGCCGCCGACGAACTCGGCTACGACGGGGTCGGCATCCCCGACCACGTGGTGAACCTGGAGACCCTGCAGACGCCCTACCCCTACACCCGCGACGGCCAGCGCCGCTGGCAGCCGTTCACCGACTGGCCCGACCCGTGGGTGCTGGTCGGGGCGCTGGCCCAGGTGACCGAGCGGCTGAAGTTCGTCACCACGGTCTACATCCCGGCGATGCGCGACCCCTATTCGGCGGCCAAATCCATCGGCACCGCCGCCCACCTGGCGGCCGGGCGGGTGGAACTGGGGGTGGGCGTCGGCTGGTGTGAAGAGGAGTTCACCTTGATGGGCCAGCGGTTCGACCGCCGCGGGCGGCGCACCGACGAGATGCTGGCGCTGATGCGCAAGCTCTGGGAGCCGGGCTGGACGGAGTTCGACGGCGAGTTCTACACCACGCCGAAACTGGAGATGACGCCGACGCCGCCGCCGATCCCCGTCTACGTGGGCGGTCTCAGCGACATCGCGTTGCGGCGCGCCGCCCGCAACGACGGCTGGATCGGTGACCTGATCAAAACCGACCGCGCCATCGAAGTCGCCGGCCGGCTGCGCGAACTGCGTGCCGAAAACGGCCTGCCGGTCGAGGATTTCACGATCCTCACCCCGCTCACCGACGCGCTGCGGATCGAGGACTACCAGCGCGCCGAGGCGGCCGGCATCACCGGGATCCTGACCATGCCGTGGATGTTCTACACCGGCCCGCAGGCCAGCCTGGCCGAGAAGGTCGAGGGGATGAAACGCTTCCGCGCCGACTACCGCCTCGACGGCTGAGAGTCCTAGAGGGACCGGGCGATGATCTGCTTCATCACCTCGTTGGCCCCGGCGTAGATGCGCTGCACCCGGGCGTCCTCATACATCCGCGCGATCAGGTATTCGCGCATGTAGCCGTAGCCGCCGTGCAGCTGCACGCACCGGTCGATCACCGCGCACTGCTGGTCGGTGAGCCAGTACTTGGCCATCGCCGCGTCGGTCGCATCCAGCTCGCCGCGCAGGTGCGCCTCGATGCAGCTGTCCAGGAAGGTGCGGCTGACCCGGGCCAGGGTGGCGCACTCGGCAAGCTCGAACGCGGTGTTCTGAAACTCGAACAGGCTCTGGCCGAACGCCTTTCGCGACCGGGTGTAGGCGACGGTCTCGTCGACGGCGCGTTCGGTGCCGCCGACGGCCTGGGCGCCGACGATCAGCCGCTCCTGGGCGAGCTGGGTCAGCATCTGACCGAAACCCTTGCCCTCCTCGGGGCCCAGCAGGTTCGACGCCGGCACCACCACATCGGTGAACGACCATTCGGCGGTGTCGGCGCCGTGCTGGCCCACCTTGTCGAGCACCCGGGTCACCTGGTAGCCGGGGGTGTCCCGCAGATCGACGATCAGCAGCGAGATGCCGCGGGCGCCGGCCTTGGGGTCGGTCTTGACCGCCAGGACCACCATGTCGGCCGAGCCGCCGTTGGTGATGAACGTCTTGGAGCCGTTGACCACGTACTCGTCGCCGCGGCGCACCGCCGTGGTCCGCAGCGCCTTGAGGTCCGAGCCGGCCTCCGGCTCGCTCATCCCGATCGCGCCGAGCACCTCCCCGCGCGCCATGGGCGGCAGCCAGGTCTGCTTCTGCTCCTCGGTGCCGTAGGCGGCGATGTAGTGCGGCACGATCCCGCTGTGCACCGCGATGCCCAGCGACAGGTCACCGGAGTAGCCCTGCGCGTCGAAGACGGCGAGGTCGTGGGCGAATGTGCCACCGCCGCCGCCGTATTCGGCCGGGATCGAGCACAGCAGCAGCCCCAGCTCGCCGGCTTTGAGCCACACCTCGCGGTCGATGTGGCGCTGGGCGTCCCACTTCTCGACGTGGGCCACCACCTCCCGCTCGAAGAACCCCGACGCCAGCTCGTAGAGCGCCCGGACCTCGTCGTCGTACCAGGACGGTTGCCGCTTGATCGTCATGAACTGCACCCTACTGGGGGCGGTTGCGCAGCCGATCCAGTGCGTAGCTGCCGCCGCCGGTGAACACCAGCAGCAGGAACCCGAAGCAGTACAGCACCGACGGCTCACCGCCGCCGTGGCCGCCCTGGGCCGGGTCGATCGGCCACAGCGCCAACGGCTGATGCTCCCAGAAGTAGGCGACCGCCATCTGCCCGGACGCGACGAAGGCCGCCGCGCGGGTGAACAGCCCGGTCAGGATCAGCAGTCCGGCGACGAACTCGATGAGCCCGGCCCACCAGTACGGCCAATGGCCGGTCGGCAGGTTCATGGTGACCGGCCAGTCGAAGAGTTTCGCGGTGCCGTGCGCGCAGTACAGCAACCCGAATACCACCCGGAACACGCTCAGCGCTGCCGGGCTGTAACCGGTCAGCCGCGCCTCGAGATCGGTTGTCATGCGCTGAGGTTACCCAGTGCCCGGTTGGGCTCAGTTCTCCAGCAGCAGGGTCACCGGGCCGTCGTTGACCGACTCGACCTGCATGTGTGCCCCGAACTCACCGGTCTGCACGGTCGCGCCCAGGTCGCGGAGCGCCGCGGTGAACGCGGCCACCAGCGGCTCGGCGAACTCCCGCGGCGCGGCGGCGTTCCAGGACGGCCGCCGGCCCTTGACGGTGTCGGCGTAGAGGGTGAACTGGCTGACCACCAGCACCGGTGCGTCCACCTCGGCGGCCGAACGCTGATCGTCGAGGATGCGCAACCGCCACAGTTTCTCGGCGAGTCGCCGTGCGATGTCGGCGGTGTCGTCATGGGTGACCCCGACCAGCGCCAGCAGGCCTTGGGGCCGCGGGTCGATGGCGCCGACGACGGCGCCCTCGACGAGCACCCGCGCCGCGGTGACGCGTTGGAGCAGAACACGCATGGCCGCGATACTGCCACGGGCGCCGGGGCGGACGGGGGAGCGGTTGTCCACAGTTGGGTTGGCCGCCGACTGGTCGTCGGGATCAACCGCTGATCTGGCCGGGTCCGTGGCCCGGATCGGCCTGGATGGACAGCCAGCGGTACGGCGCGTAGTAGGTCATCGCCCCGGACCTGCGCCGCACCCCGAGCACGCCGCCCTCGTGGAAGTGGTAGATGGCGTCGCTTTGGTACCGGTCGGCCGGGACTTCGGGCTCGTTGGGGCGTTTGGGTTCGTTGAGATAGACGGTGAATGCCATGGCGCCGAGCCTGCCACGCAGGCGCCTATCAGTGACTCGAAGGTGGCGTTCGGTTTCGCGGCGCGCCCAACCCGACTAGCGTCGAGTCATGACAACAGGCATCAGTCAGTTCCTCGAGTGGTTTCACAGCCTGTCCATGGACGACAAGGTGTGGTTGCTCGCCAACCCCGATTCCGAGTTCTCGGTGGACGCGGGCGCGCGCAGCAGCGCCTCCCGCCAGCTTCAGGGGGCGCTGGGCAGCTACTGGATCGAGGCCGGCCACGGCCCGGCCGCCCTCGCCGCCCCCGGGGTGGCCCTGCTGGAGGAGGAGCAGCTTCAGCTCGAGCACTGGTGGGCCGGGCTGGCCACGGTCGAGCGAGACCGGCTGCTCGGGCAGCGGCAGAGCGAACCGCCCACCGGTTACGGGCTGGAACTGACCGACCTCAGCGCGGTCGAGCGGGACCGGATGGTGCCGGTCTTCCTTGAGCTCAAGGCCCGCCAGCAGGTGTGACCGGCCGGCTCAGCAGTCGTAGTAGAGCGCGAACTCGTAGGGGTGCGGCCGCAGGTTGAGCGGCTCGATCTCGGTGCTGCGCTTGTAGTGGATCCAGGTCTCGATCAGATCCTCGGTGAACACCCCACCCTCGGTGAGGTATTCGTGGTCGGCCTCCAGCCGGTCGATCACCTCGGCCAGTTGGGTGGGCGCCTGCGGGATCTCCTTGGCCTCGTCCGGCGGCAGTTCGTAGAGGTCCTTGTCCACCGGCGCCATCGGCTCGATCTTGTTCTTGACCCCGTCGATGCCGGCCATCAGCATCGCCGCGAACGCCAGATACGGGTTGCCCGAGGAGTCCGGGCAGCGGAACTCCATCCGCTTGGCCTTCGGGTTGTTCCCGGTGATCGGGATCCGGACGCAGGCCGACCGGTTGCGCTGCGAGTAGACCAGGTTGATCGGCGCCTCGTAGCCGGGCACCAGCCGCTTGTAGGAGTTGATCGTGGGGTTGGTGAACGCCAGCAGGCTGGGGGCGTGATGCAGGATGCCGCCGATGTAATGCCGCGCGATGTCCGACAGCCCCGCGTAGCCGGCCTCGTCGTAGAACAGCGGTTCGCCGTTCTTCCACAGTGATTGGTGGGCGTGCATGCCCGAACCGTTGTCACCCACCAGTGGTTTGGGCATGAACGTGACGGTCTTGCCGCGCTGCCAGGCGGTGTTCTTGATGATGTATTTGAACAGCATCAGGTCGTCGGCGGCGTGCAGCAACGTGTTGAACTTGTAGTTGATCTCGGCCTGACCCCCGCTGCCCACCTCGTGGTGGCCGCGCTCCAGGGTGAACCCGGAGTTGATCAAGGCGGTGGTCATCTCGTCGCGCAGGTCCACGTACTGGTCGTTGGGTGCGACCGGGAAGTAGCCGCCCTTGAGCCGGGTCTTGTAGCCCAGGTTGGGACTGCCGTCGGCCTCGGTGCGGTTGCCGGTGTTCCACCATCCGGAGCGGGAGTCGACCTCGTAGAACGAGCCGTTGGTGCGCGAATCGAACGCCACCGAGTCGAAGATGTAGAACTCGGCCTCCGCGCCGAAGTAGGCGATGTCGGCGATTCCGGTGCTGGCCAGGTACTTCTCGGCTTTGCGGGCCACGTTGCGCGGGTCGCGCGAGTAGGGCTCGCGGGTGAACGGGTCGTGGACGAAGAAGTTCATGTTCAGGGTTCTGGCGGCCCGGAACGGGTCGATCAGCGCGGTGTTCGGGTCGGGCAGCAGGATCATGTCGGATTCGTGGATCGACTGGAACCCGCGGATGGACGACCCGTCGAACGCCAGCCCGTCTTCGAAGACCTCCGCCTCCAACGCCGACGCCGGGATCGAGAAGTGCTGCATGGTGCCCGGCAGGTCGCAGAACCGGACGTCGACGTATTCGACATTCTCGTCGGCGATGAGCTTGATGATGTCGTCCGCCGTCTTATCAGTCACGGAAGGGAGTCTCCTTAGCGTCGTCTCCGGCTGACGCTAAGAAGAGCATATTTCTCAGCGTTTAACCGGATGTTTCACAGACGTTACGCAACGGTCCTCGGCCCGCACCGAGCGGCCGAGCCGGGCGCGCCGCCACCCGCCCGCACCCGGCCGCCTACTGTGGGACCCATGACCCGTAGCAGCTCCTCCTGGTTGTCCGGGCCGGTCGGGCCGGACAACGACGACGCATACCGTGGCCAGTCGCTGGGGCTGCCGGAGGACGGATCGGGCGCACTGGCCGGGATGGGGCGGCGGCTGCTGGCGCTGATCGTCGACTGGCTGATCGGCTACGGGCTGGCGGCGCTGGCCATGACCGCCGGCTTGATCGGCCAGCCGCAGCTGTCCCTGGCGGTGCTGGTGGCCTGGCTGCTGGTGGGCGCGGTGTCGGTACGGCTCTACGGGTTCAGCCCCGGACAGCTGGCGGTGGGCCTGCGGGTGGCCTCGGTGGACGGGCGCAAACACGTCGGGATCGGGCGCGCGCTGTCGCGGGGGGCGCTGATCGCGCTGGTCTTCCCGGCGCTGTTCACCGACCTCGACGGCCGCGGTTTCCAGGACCGGCTGACCGCCACCGCGGTGGTCCGGCGCTGAGCGACTACTACTTGCGGCGCACGGTGCGCTGCACGCCGCGCAGCTTCGCGCCGGGCGGCAGCGGCCCCTTGGGCATCGCGGCCGGACCCATCCGCGAACCGAGCGCCGCCATCCGGGACTCCAGCGCGTCGATCTGCTTGACCGGAATGTTGGCCGGCAGCTTGTTCAGATACCGTTCCAGCTTCGCCAGCGGGACCTGGCCCTCGTCGTTGCCGACGATGATGTCGTAGATCGGCACGTCGCCGACCAGCCGGGCGGTGCGTTTCTTCTCCTGGGCCAGCAGCGGCTTGACCCGGCTGGGGGAGCCTTCGGCGACCAGGATCACCCCGGGGCGGCCCAACACCCGGTGCACGGCGTCGAAGTTGCCGGTGCCCGACACCGTCGGGGTGACCCGCCATTTGCCGCGCAGGTTGTCCAGCGCCCAGGCCGCCGCCCCGATCTGGCCGTCGGCCTTCTGATAGACCGAACGCTGGGCACGGCGACCGAAGATGATGAACGCGACCAGACCGCCGAGCACCACGCCCAGCGGGATCATCGTCACCCGCGAGAAGGTGCCGCCGGCGAACCCCAGCGCGACCGACGCGCCCACGATCAACACGAACGCGCCGATCATGTACGGCAGCAGCCGCTTGTCCTCTTTGCGCTGCAGGTTGAACGCCTGCCACAGCTGGCTGCGGCGTTGGCGGGCGGCGGCCTTGCGGGCGGCCTTGGCCTCGGCGCGGGCGGCTTTCGTTTCGGCGGCAGAACGACGTTTCGGCATAGCACCCAAGGATACTTAGGTGCGCGACGGCACCGAGACCAGCCGCGAGGTGGTCTAGTTGCGCGCGGCCGCGCGGCGCTCCATGGCCTGCTGGTAGAGCCGGCCCGCCCGGTAGGAGGACCGCACCAGCGGGCCCGACATCACCCCGGCGAAGCCGAGTTCCTCGGCGAAGCGGGCGTGTTCGACGAACTCCTGGGGTTTGACCCACCGGTCGATCGGATGGTGTCGCGCCGACGGCCGCAGGTACTGGGTGATGGTCACCAGCTCGGCGCCCGCCTCGTAGAGGTCGGTCAACGCCGACCGGATCTCCTCGGCGGTCTCGCCCATCCCCAGGATCAGGTTGCTCTTGGTCACCAGCCCGAAGTCGCGGGCCCGGGTCAACACGTCGAGGCTGCGCTGGTAGTTGAACGCCGGGCGGATGATCTTGAAGATGCGCGGCACCGTCTCGACGTTGTGGGCCAGCACCTCCGGGCGGGACTCGAACACCTCGGTGAGCAGCTCCGGCTTCCCGCTGAAGTCCGGGATCAGCAGCTCCACGCCGGTCTCGGGGTTGAGCGCTTTGATCGCCCGCACCGTCTCGGCGTAGAGCCAGGCGCCCTCGTCGGGCAGGTCGTCGCGGGTCACGCCGGTGACGGTGGAGTAGCGCAGCCCCATCGTCTGCACGCTCTCGGCCACCCGGCGCGGCTCGTCGCGGTCGAGCTGTTTGGGCTTGCCGGTGTCGATCAGGCAGAACGCACAGCGGCGCGTGCAGACCTCACCGCCGATGAGGAAGGTGGCCTCGCGGTCCTCCCAACACTCGTAGATGTTGGGGCAGCCGGCCTCCTCGCAGACGGTGTGCAGTCCCTCCCGGCGGACCAGACCTTTCAGATCGGTGTAGTTCGGGCCCATCTTGGCGCGCGTCTTGATCCACGATGGTTTGCGCTCGATGGGGGTCTGCGCGTTGCGTGCTTCCAGCCGGAGCAGTTTGCGGCCATCCGGAGCGACACTCACGACTGCGATGCTACGCGAGCAGGCTCCGGCGGCCGCCAGGACAGGGCCAGTCGCCCGTCCAAGGCGTCGGCGACCGCGGCGGCAACCGGCTCGCGGACCGCGTCGACCGGCACCGGTCGGCCCAGCTCGGCCGAGAGCGACGTCACCCCGGCGTCGGTGATGCCGCACGGCACGATCGCCGCGTAGGCGCCGAGGTCGCAGTCGCAGTTCAGCGCGAACCCGTGCAGCGTGGTGGCGTGGGAGACCCGCACCCCGATCGCGGCGATCTTGCGGGCCGGCCGGCCCGGGCCGCCGGGACACCACACCCCGGAGCGGCCCTCCACCCGCATCGCCTCGACACCGAGGTCGGCGCAGACCCGCAGCAGGGCTTCCTCAAGGCGCCGAACGTAATTCACCACGTCCAACGGTTCCGCGAGCCCGACGATCGGATATCCCACCAGCTGGCCGGGACCGTGCCAGGTGATCTTGCCGCCCCGATCGGTGTCGACGACGGGCGTGCCGTCGGTCGGCCGTTCGTGGTCCAGGGTGCGTCGCCCGGCGGTGTAGACCGCCGGGTGTTCCAGCAGCAACAGGGTGTCCGGGCCGCCCGCCACCCGCGCTTCGAGCAGTTCGCGCTGCAGCTGCCAGCCGGCGTGGTAGTCGAGGGTGCCGAGTTGGCGCACGGCGAGCGGCGCGGCGCCGGATCGGATCGAGGTGCTCACCACAGCGACGCTACCCGTGCTCAGTGCCGGGCGTTGGCGTAGCTCAACGCCTCACCGATGGTGTTGTGGTGGAACTGGAATCCGGTCCGCTCCAACGCCGCCGGGATGACCCGCTGGCCGATGAGCAGCCCCTCGTCGGCGAACTCGCCGATGGCGGCCCGCACCGCGAAGCCGGGCAGCATCAGCCGGCTGGGCCGGTCCACGGCACGACCGAGGGCGGCGGTGAACTCGGCGTTGGTGACCGGCGCCGGCCCGGTGAAGTTGACCGGCCCGGCCAGTTCCTCGTGCGACAGCGCGAACAGCACCGCCCGCACCTGGTCCTCCAGGCTGATCCAGGACATGTACTGGCGGCCGTTGCCCAGCCGGCCGCCGGCGCCGAGCCCGAACAGCAGCCGCAGCGGTTTGAGCGCGCCGCCGGAGGGGGCCAGCACCAACCCGGTGCGGGCCAGCACCACCCGGGCGCCGGCCGCGCGGGCCGGTCCGGTCGCGGCCTCCCAGTCCTGGCAGAGCTGGGCGAGGAAACCCGCCCCGGCCGGGTCGGTCTCGTCGACCGCCCGGCTGCGGGTGTTGCCGTAATAACCGACGGCGCTGGCGTTGACCAGCACGCCGACCTGCGCTTCGGCGACCGCGGTGGCCAGCACCTCGGTCGGGGTGATCCGGCTGTCGCGCAGTTGCTGTTTGAAGCTGCCCGACCACCGGCGCCGGTTGACGTTGATGCCGCACAGGTTGACCACGGCGTCGACCCCGGCCAGCGCGCCGCTGTCGAACTCGCCGCTGTCCGGGTTCCAGTACAGCTCGTCGGAGTTGGCCGGTGGGCGTCGCACGATCCGCACCACATGCTGGTCCGCGGAGCGCAGCGCGGCGACCAGGGCCGTGCCGATCAGCCCCGAGGAGCCCGCGATCGCGATGACGGCGTCGGACACCTCGTCAAAGCCCCAGGTCGGCCTCGAACGCCCCTTCTTCCAGCCGCTGTTTGACGGTGGTGAGGAACCGCCCGGCGTCGGCGCCGTCGATGAGCCGGTGGTCGTAGGTCAGCGGCAGGTAGCAAACCGACCGCACACCGATCGACTCGTTGCCGGCGTCGTCGACGATGACCCGCGGGCGTTTGACGATGGCGCCGGTCCCCAGCATCGCCGCCTGCGGCGGCACCAGGATCGGGGTGTCCATCAAGGCGCCCTGGCTGCCGATGTTGGTGATCGTGAACGTGCCGCCGGACAACTCGTCGGGGCGCAGGTTGTTCGACCGGGCCCGCGCCGCGATGTCGGCGATGGCCCGGGCCAGCCCGCCCAGCGACAGGTCGCCGGCGTTGTGGATCACCGGGGAGAGCAGCCCCTGCTCGGTGTCGACCGCGATGCCGAGGTGTTCGGCGTCGTAGTAGGTGATCTCGTTGGTTTCCTCGTTGTAGCTGGCGTTGACGTTCGGGTGGGTCTTCAACGCGTCGATCACCGCGCGGGCGATGAACGGCAGGTAGGTGAGGTTGACGCCCTCCCGCTCGGCGAAGTCGGCCTTGGCGCGGGCCCGCAGCGACACCACCCGGGTCATGTCGACCTCGTGGGTCTGGGTCAGCTGCGCGGTGGCCTGCAGCGACTCGCGGGTCTTCTTCGCGGTGAGCTTCCGGATCCGGTTGGCCTTCTTGGTGGTTCCGCGCAGGTGGGCCAGGGCGGGCGCCGGGGTGGGCCGCGACGCGGCCGGTTCCGACGGGGCCGCCGGCTCGGCGGCGGGCTGCTTCTGGCGTTCGGCCGCCTCGAGCACATCCTGCTTGCGGATGCGGCCGCCCACCCCGGTGCCCTTGACCTGGCTGAGGTCGACGTCGTGGTCGGTGGCCAGCTTGCGCACCAGCGGGGTGACGTAGGGGACACCGGATTGCGGCGTGCCCGCCGACTTCTTCTCCCGCGGCGCCTGCGGTTCGGGCTTCTTCTCCGGCTCCCGCTGTTGGGCGGGCTCGGGCTTCTTCTCCGGCTCCGGTTCGGGCTCGGGCTCGGGCTCGGGTTCCGGTTCGGGCTCGGGTTCCGGTTCCGGTTCCGGTTCGGGTTTCGGTTCCGGCTTCGGTTCGGACTTCGGTGCGGGTTTCTCGCCGCCGCCCGCACCGGCGGAGCCGACCCGGGCCAGCTCGCCGCCGACCTCGACGGTGTCGTCCTCCTCGGCGGTGATCGACAACAGCACCCCGGCGACCGGCGAGGGGATCTCGGTGTCGACCTTGTCGGTGGAGACCTCCACCAGCGGCTCGTCGACCTGGACCGAATCGCCCACCTGTTTCAGCCAGCGGGTCACGGTCCCCTCGGTGACCGATTCACCCAACTCCGGCATCACCACCGCCTGGCCCTCAGCACCGGATGAGCCACCGGAGGAGTCGCCGGAGGAATCGCCGGACTGCGCGCCCGAGTCGTCGGCCGAGTCGTCGGACTCGGCGCCGCTGTCGGCGGCGGGCTCGTCGGCACCGTCGGTGTCGGCGGAGCCGGCGTCGGCGTCGGCGTCCTTGTCGGTGTCGCCGCCGGTGTCCTCACCGGACTCGCTGATCACCGCCAACTCGCCGCCCACCTCGACGGTGTCGTCCTCCTCGGCGATGATCCGGGTCAGCACGCCCGCCGCCGGTGAGGGGATCTCGGTGTCGACCTTGTCGGTGGAGACCTCCAGGAGCGGCTCGTCGACCTCGACGGTGTCGCCCTCCTTTTTGAGCCACCGGGTGACGGTGCCTTCGGTGACGCTCTCGCCGAGTGCCGGCATCTGCACGGAGAAGGACATCGTCTGGACTCCTCGATCGGTCGGCTGAACACAGGCTCGACCTCTGGCTTACCACAGCGTTGTGGATCGGGGCGGAAACTGAGGTCGATTCTGCCGACCATCCTGTCACTGCCGTCCCAACGCGCCACGGCGGGGCGGCGATCCGGGCGCGCGGTCGCCCCGAATCCCGCGACACTGTTGAAAACGGTTTTCAAATCGGGTGCCGGCCGGTTACCGTAGTCCTTGTCGAAAACGATTGTCATTATCGTCGGGAGGGTGGATGACCGCGCCGGTCTGGATGGCTCTGCCACCGGAAGTGCATTCCGGCGCGCTGAGCAGCGGGCCCGGCCCCGCCGCGCTGCAGGCGGCCGCGGGAGCGTGGTCGGCGCTGAGCGCCGAGTACGCCGACGCCGCCGGGGAGTTGACCGCGCTGCTGGGCGCCACCCAGGCCGGCGCCTGGCAGGGCCCGTCCGCCGCCCGCTATCTCGCCGCCCACCTGCCCTATCTGGCCTGGCTGACCCGGGCGAGCACCGACGCGGCCGGCGCGGCCGCACAGCACGAGACCGCCGCCGCCGCCTACACCGCCGCCCTCGCGGCGATGCCGACCCTGGCCGAACTCGCCGCCAACCACGCCGTCCACGGCGTGCTGGTGGCCACCAACTTCTTCGGCATCAACACCATCCCGATCGCCCTCAACGAGGCCGACTACGCCCGGATGTGGATCCAGGCCGCCACCGTGATGACCACCTACGCCGCCACCAGCCAGGGCGCCCTGGCCGCCACCCCGCACACCCCGGCGGCGCCGCGCATCGTCAACGCCGAGCACGACGGCCACGACCACGACGACGGCGCCCACGGCGGGGATCTCAACCCGACCGACCCGCGGTGGTGGATCGACGTCGGCTCCGAACAGCTCAAGAACTTCCAGTTGCTGCTCACCGACCTGTTCACCAACCCCGCGGCGCTGCTGACCGACCTGCCGATGGTGATGGCGGACCTGACCTTCCACGCCACCCAATTGCTTTCCACCGCACTGCAGTTCGCGCCCGCGCTGCTGCAGCCGGCGCTGATGCTGTCGATCGCGAGCCTGGGCGGGCTGGCCGGGCTCGCCGGGCTGGCCGGCGTCACCGCGGCGCCGGCCCCCACCCCCGCACCCGGGGGCCCGCCGGCCGTCGAGCCCGCACCGCTCCGGGTTCCCGCGCCGGTGGCCGCCGGCGCACCGGGCGCGGCAGCGCCCCCGGCGCCCTGCTCGGCGGCCGTGGCAC
>NZ_LZLJ01000017.1 GCF_001668625.1 Mycobacterium sp. 1274756.6 | reverse complement strand
AGCCGACTGGATTCGGGTGGTGTGCTTCCCGGACCGTTGGCTGGACCTTCGCTACGTCGGTCCCTCCTCCAGCCCGGAGGAGTTACTGCGTGGGATCGTGGCGCGACGCGGCCGCCAGACGGTGGTCGCGTTGCGCAACGCCCAGTTAGTCACGTTCACCGCGATGGACATCAACGACCCGAGGGATCTGGCGCCGGTGCTCGGCGCCGGGCTGACCGGTCGCGCACCGGCCCGCTTCCCCGAGTTCAGCATGCCGGCGCGGGTGGGCGCCCGCGCCGACGAACGGCTGCGCGCCGGAACCGCCCTGCCGGAAGTCCTGGAGTACCTGGGCATTCCGCGTGCCGCGCGACCGGTGGTGGAATCGGTGTTCACCGGGCCGCGCAGCTATGTCGAGATCGTCGCCGGGCAACGCCGCGACGGTCGCCACGACACCACCGAGGTCGGGATGAGCATCGTCGACGCCACGGCCGGACGCGTGCTGGTCAGCCCGTCCCGGGCGTTCGACGGGGAATGGGTCTCCACCTTCAGCCCCGGCACCCCGCTGGCGATCGCCACCGCGGTCGACCATCTCACCGACCTGTTGCCCGACGGCCGGTGGTTCCCCGAGGTCCGCCTCGCCCGGGATTTCTCCGTCCCGCACACCTGACCGCACCCGCCCTGACGTTTGTAACCGGCCGATCCCGGCCCCGCAGAGAAGAGATAACTCATGACCGACACCTCGGTGTTGCCCGACGTTGTCATGCCGATCGTTCGGGTCGCCGTGCTCTCCGAGAGCCGGCTGACCGAGATGGCGCTGCCGGCGGAACTACCGCTGCGCGAGATCCTGCCCGCCGTCCAGCAACTCGTGGCGCCCGCCGCCGACGATGCCGACGACCACTCCGCCGCGCGGCTGAGCCTGGCTCCGATCGGCGGCGCGCCGTTCAGCCTCGACGCCACCTTGGACACGGTCGGCGTGGTCGACGGTGACCTGCTGGCGTTGCAGCCGGTTCCCGCCGGCCCGCCGGCACCCGGGATCGTCGAGGACATCGCCGACGCGGCGGTGATCTTCTCCTCGTCGCGGACCAACCCGTGGAAGACCGCCCACATCCAGCGCGGCGCCCTGGGCGCGGTGATCGCGGTGATCCTCGCGGCGACCGGGCTGGCCACCGCCTACCAAGCCGTCACCGGAGACCTGGCCGGACTGTTCGGCACCGCAGCGCTGGCCGCGCTGACCGTGGTGGCGGCGCTGGTCGGTCGGGCCCGTTCCGGCCGGGTTGCCCTGGCGCTGTCGATCGCGGCCCTGGCCCCGATTGCCGCCGCCTGCCTCCTGGCGGTACCCGGCCAGTTCAGCGGCGCACACCTGGTGTTCGGTGCCGCCGGTGTTCTCGCCTGGTCACTGATCAGCCTGATCGTGCCGCGACGCGACCAGCCGCGTGCGGTCGCGTTCTTCACGGCCACCGCCGTGGTCGCTCTCGGTGTGCTGCTGGCCGCCGGCGCCACCCTGCTGTGGGACCTGCCGATCGCCAGCCTGGGATGTGGGCTGATCGTGCTGTCGCTGATCGTCACGATCTCCGCGCCGCAGTTCTCCGCGTTGTGCGCCCGTCTGCCGCTGCCGGTCATTCCGGCACCCGGTGACCCCGCCCCCGCGCCGCCGGCCCAGCGCCTGCTGAAAGACCTGCCGCGCCGCGTGCGCACCAGCGACTCGCACCAGAACGGCTTCGTCGCCGGTGCGGTCGTGCTCAGCGTGCTGGGCTCGGTCGCCGTGGCGGCCACCCCCGGCACCGTGCCCGGCTGGGGCTGGTACCTGGTGGGCGCCACCGCGGCGGCCAGCGTCCTGCGCGCCCGGGTGTGGGACTCCGCGGCCTGCAAGGCGTGGCTGCTCGCCCAGCCCTACCTGCTGGGCACCGCGCTGCTGGTGATCTACGCGGCCACCGGCTGCTTCGCCGCCGCGGCCTGGGCGCTGCTGGCCCTGGCGGTGCTTGGCCTGGCATGGGCGGTGGTCGCCCTCAACCCGGTGATCGCCGAGCCGGAGAGCTACTCGCTGCCGATGCGCCGGGTGCTCGGGTTCGTCGCCTCGGGCTTGGACGCCTCGCTGATCCCGGTGATGGCCTACCTGGTCGGCTTGTTCGCCTGGATTCTCGATCGATGACCCGTGCCGGAACCAGCTGGCTGGCCGCGGCATTGACGGCCGGGATGGTCGTGTGCCCGTCCGCAGGCGCCGTCCCCCCGCCGGAGATCGACGCGGCGGTCGCACCTCCGGACGGCACCCCCGGCCCGGTCGCGGAGATGTCGCAGTTCGGTGCGTGCGCCGATACGCAGGCGCTGCCCGGCACCGACCCCGGAGCGCCCACCGCCAGCCAACAGATGCTGAACCTGCCCGCCGCGTGGCAGTTCTCCCGCGGTGACGGCCAGAAGGTGGCGATCATCGACTCCGGCGTGCGGCCGGGCCCGCGGCTGCCTGCGGTGGAGGCCGGCGGCGACTACGTCGACACCACCGACGGGCTGACCGACTGTGACGGCACCGGCACCCTGGTCGCCGGCATCGTGGCCGGCCAGCCCGGCGACGACGGATTCTCCGGCGTCGCCCCCGGTGCGGAGCTGCTGGCCATCCGGGTGGCTTCCAGCCGGTACTCGCCGCGCGCGCAGGACGAAGACCCGACGATGGCCCATGCCGCCGCCGCGGTCACCGCGCTGGCCAAATCGATCGTCCGCGCCGCCGACCTGGGTGCGCGGGTGATCACGGTCTCGGCTACCGCCTGCCTGCCCGCCGACCGGCCGATCGACCAGACCGAACTGGGCGCTGCGCTGCGCTACGCGGCGGTCGAGAAGGACGCCGTGGTGGTTGCGGCAGCCGGCGACAACGGCTCCACCGGCGCATTCGGCGGCGGCGCCTGTGAAACCAATCCGCTCACCGACCTACGCCGACCCGACCCGCGCAACTGGGAGGGCGTCGGAGCGTTGTCGTTGCCGTCCTACTGGCAGCCTTACGTGCTCTCGGTCGGGTCGTTGACCCCGACCGGCCAACCGTCGGCGTTCACCATGGCCGGACCGTGGGTCGGAATCGCCGCACCGGGTGAGGACATCGCTTCGGTGAGCAACCGGGAAGACGGCGGGCTGGCCAATGCGATGGTCGGCCAGAAGCAGCAACTGGTGCCGCTGAGCGGCACCGGCTACGCCGCCGGCTATGTCGCCGGTGTGGCGGCCCTGGTGCGCAGCCGGTTTCCGGAATTGAACGCGACGCAGGTGGTCAACCGGATCACCGCCACAGCCCAGAACGCCGCGCGGACACCCTCCAACATGGTCGGTGCCGGCACCGTGGATCCGGTTGCCGCGCTGACCTGGGAGCTGCCCCGCCCGGGTGACCCGGCGGCGACCAAGCCGGTGCCGGCGCCGCCGGCGCCCGAACCGACCGACCCGGCGCCGCGGATCGTGGCCCTGGCCGGAACGGCCGCCCTGCTACTTGCTGTTGCCGCTGTCGGCGCCGTCGTGGCGCGCCGGCGAAAGGAGATCGGATAGCCGTGAACCGACCGACGATGGTGTGGCCCGGACCGGCCCGCCTGACCCTGGTGCTGCTGGCGGTGATCCCGGCGGTGATGGCCTACCCGTGGCAGACGGTGCGGGACCGCTGGATCCTCGGCATCGCGGTGGCCATCGTCCTGCTGCTGCTGGTGTGGTGGCGGGGCCTGCACTTGACCACGATGTTGCGCCGCAGCGTCGGGATGCTTCTCGGTAACCGGGCCAAGCGCTCGGTCAACCAGAATGCCGACTGGGCGACGGTGGTGCTCGGGATCGAATCGAGCCAACCGGGCGACGACGTGCTGCCGTTGCCGCTGCTCGCCGGTTACCTGGACCGCTACGGGATCCGGGCCGACAGTATCCAGATCACCAGCCGCGACACCGCCGGGAGCACCGCCCGCGACACCTGGATCGGACTGACCCTGTCGGCGGCAGACAATCTGGCCGCGCTGGAAGCCCGGTCGGCATCGATTCCGTTGGTGGAGACGGCTCGGGTGGCTGCCCGCCGACTCGTCGATCACTTGCGCGAAACCGGTTGGGAGGCCGCCATCGTCGACGGCGAAGCGGTGCCTGCGCTGGTCGAGCCCGAAGACCGTGAACGGTGGCGCGCCGTGGACAGCGACGCGGGATACCTTGCCGCCTACCGGGTCACGGTAGACGCCGAGTTGCTCGAGACCTTGCGGGCGGTCTGGACCCACCCGGCCGAGGAAACGTGGACCACCGTCCAGATCACCGGGAGCGCCGCCGACCCGAGTATCGCAGCCGCGTGCGCGTTCCGCACCGGGAAGCGACCGCAGGGTGCAGCCCCGCTGTCGGGGCTGACCCCACAGCGCGGAATTCACCGGGCGGTGCTCAAGGCGATCAGCCCGCTGACCGGGGACCGCCTGGACGGACATGCTTCGGTAACTCCCGACGCGCTGAACCGGCTGCGCTGGCCGAGTAGTCGCCGCCCCGGGAGTCCGAAGAAGCGCCGGCACGCCGCGGCCTGACCCCGGGTTAACTCAGTCGAACATGAACGGTCGCAGGAACCGGTTGGTGCGCCGAAGGTAGGTCGGCTGGCTGACGTGCAGGATGTGGTTGCCCGGGAACCAGTGCAGCGCACAGCGATCCCAGTGCTCCCACAGCATGGTGGACTGTTCGGGCGGGGCCAACCGGTCGCCCAGTCCGGTGATGATCAGGCGGCGCTCCTTGGGCACCAGGGGCGCGTAGTTCAACGGCGAGTGAAACGCGGTGGCAGCGGCGAACTCCTGGTGATCGATGTGGCCGAGCCGTCGGCCGAGATCAAAGAGCTTGTTGGCGGGGAACCAGTCATCGACCTCGTCCTGTACCGACACCACCGGGACATTGGGCACCACGGCCTCCAGCCGGTCGTCGACCGAGGCGATCAGCGCCGAGGTGTAGCCGCCGAGCGACATCCCGGTCAACGCGATGCGCTCGACGCCGGTGTGGTGCAGATAGTCGATGAGCGAACGGAAGTCGTGCACGGCTTGTGCCATCGCCTCGGCGAAGCCTGACATCCCGTTGGCGAAATAGCCGAAACCGCTGAACGGGGAGAACTTCTCGGCACGGCGGCCGTGGAACGGCAGGGTGAACAGCAGCACGTCGTAGCCGCACCGGTAGAACCACGGCAGTGAGAAGAACAGTCCGTTGAACAGATACGGCGATCCCATGAAGCCGTGGATGACGCACAGGGTGGGACGCGGGCCGTCGTCGTGATGCCAATGTTGGGCGCGGACCACATTATTGCGCCGTAAACTGCGCCACAGGTCGCGCATTGCGGGGTTGACCGGCCGGAACGTGCTGGCGAAGGAGATGTTGTCGACGTTGCCGCGGGCGATGCGCTCGGCGAAGGGGTTGGCCAGCCGTGAGGTGACCCGCGGGATTTCGGTGGGGGCGGGAAACGACTTCGCCGGATCCTTCTCAGCGGCCAATTCGGCGTAGAACCGCAAATTTTCCCGTTCGACCGTGGCGCGACTTCCGCGCAGCGCGGTGGTCAACAGCGGGGGCGTCATCGCCGCTCCGACCAGCGAGGCGACCATGGTGCGCAGGCCGAGGTCGGCGATTGCGGAGACATCGACCACGGCACGTTGGCCGAGGGTCAATGCGGAGTGGTCGGGCAGTCCGCGGGCGTCGGCTTCACCGCCGGGGACATCGGGAACCGGTAGGGCAGGGTCGACCGGGCTGGTGCTGGTGGTCACGATGGCGGCCTTTCTGGGCAGGCTCGAAGGACAGCGGTACCTGTTCAACCAACCGGATGGTAACCCGCTTTGCCCGGATACGTGGAGGAGCATGGGCCGCACGGGGCGTCGCGACAGACCCTGGCCGGCGGGCGGCACGAGCCCACCTGGCCGGATCGTTAAAAACCGAACCGATATGCTCAAAATCGGCGTCGATGGCCACGCGCCCGTGTCCGACGGCAGGGCCTTTGGTCCCGGAAAGGGTGGACTTCGGTGAGCACCGGCGGTTTCTTCGCGACCGTACGCTGGCGATCATGATCCAGGTGGCGCCGTCCAGTTCGAAGCCGCCGCCCATCAAGCCCGGACGCCCGGGCGGACCACGGCGGCCGGTGTTCGTCATCGGCAACGCGGTGGTGCTGGGCTGGCTGGCCGTTGCGGTGGCCCTGCTGATCAGCTACGGCGAACTCGGGCAATCGGTCTGGCTACCGGTGCATGCGCTGCTGCTGGGCGCGGCGACCAACGCGATCGTGATCTGGTCGGAACACTTCGCTGCCACGTTGTGCCGCGCGCCCGACCCACCGTCGTGGCAGCTCGGCGCCAAACTCGCGGTGCTCAACGTGGCCGCGATCATGGCCCTCACCGGTGTCTACACCGGCGTCATGGGACTCACCGCGGTAGCGGGCGTGGCGGTCGCGGTGATCGCGGTGGTGCATGCCGTGCAATTGGTCCGGATGCGGAAGGCCGCGCTGCAGGCGCGCTTCGAATACCTGATCAGCTTCTACATCGCCTCGGGCGTGGCCCTGCTGATCGGAGCTGTGGTCGGCGGCACCCTGGCGTTGGGCGCCGACGGCTGGTACGCGCGATTGTGGTCGACCCATGTGCACGTGATGCTTTACGGCTGGATCGGGCTGACCGTGATCGGCACCCTCTACACGCTGTGGCCCGTGGCCTCCGGGGTGCGGATCACCGAACAGAGCATCCGGGCCGCCAAGCGCACCCTGCCCACCCTCATCGTGAGCCTGGCGGTGGCAGTCGCCGGCCTGCTGATCCCGAACGTGTGGATCACCGCGGCCGGCCTGCTCGGCTATGCCACCGGCGTGGTGATCACCGCGGTGGCGCTGTGGCCCAGCAAGAAGCCCCGCGAGGTCGGGTCGTGGAACCTGGCCGCTGCCACCGGCTGGCTGGCCGCAGGGCTACTGGTCGAGGTGGTCGCGGCGGTCGTCAACGGATCCCTGGATGTGTTGCCCGGGCTGATCGAGGGATCGATCATGCCTCTGCTGGTGGTCGGGTTCGTCGCACAAATACTCATCGGCGCGCTGACCCAGATGCTGCCGGTGGTCGTGGCGCAGGGCCCCGCCGAACGTAAGGCCGTGGTCGCCCATCTGGCGAAAGGCTGGCAGGCCCGGCTTGTCGTCCTCAACCTGGCGGTGCCGCTGGTCGCTGTTCACCTTCCGGGTCCGGTCCGCACCATCGGGTGGGCGATGGCGGCGATCGGCGTCGCCGGGTTCCTGTGGCTGGCATTGCGGCTGACGGTGCCGGCACTGCTGCGCCGGGACATGAACGTCGAGGGGCTCGAGCGCGGCCTGCCCGGCACGATGACCGGGATGGTGGCGGGACTGACCGCGGTGGTGGTTGCGGTGGCCGCGGCGACCGGGACCGGAGCAGGCCAGGACCAGGACGCGGTTCCCGGCGAAGCCGAAGTCATCGACGTGGCGCTGCAGGACATGCGGGTCGCTCCGGCGGTCCTCGACGTGCCGGCCGGTACGCGGCTGGTGCTGCGGGTGACCAACGAGGTGGCGCTGCCGCACGATTTGCGCGCGGAGAGCGGAGAGCGCACACCCCGGCTGCGCCGTGGGCAGACCGCGATGCTCGACCTCGGTGTGGTGCAGCACGACATCGACCTGTGGTGCGACGTGCCGGGCCACAAAGCCGCGGGCATGACGATGAAGATCAACGCCGTCGGCGGGCAGCCCAAAGCCGTCGACTCCGGCCATGACCACCCTTCCCCCGCAACGCCGCCGACCCAACTGAACCTGGGAGCGGACCCCTCGCCGGGCTGGCAGCCTTACGATCCGGTGCTGGCGCCGGCCGAGCCGGGTTTGCACCGCGTGGAGTTGCGTGCGGTCGACAAGACGTTGGAGGTCGCACCCGGCCGCCGCGAGGCGCGGTGGACGTTCGGCGGAACCGAGCCCGCACCGATCCTGCACGGCAAGGTGGGCGACAAGTTCGAGATCACCCTGATCAACGACGCCAGCATGGGCCACGGCATCGACTTCCACGCCGGGGCGCTCGCCCCGGACCAGCCCATGCGCACCCTGGAGCCCGGCGAGCGGTTGGTGTACCGGTTCACCGCGACCCGGGCGGGAGCGTGGCTGTATCACTGCAGCACCGAGCCGATCTCCCTGCACATCGCCAACGGCATGTACGGCGCGGTGATCATCGACCCGCCCGGCCTGCCTGCCGTCGACCACGACTTCGTCTTCGTCGGTGCGCAGTTGTACCTCGGCGACCCGGAGAGCGAGGAGAAGCCGCTGGCGATCCGCGCCGGTCAACCCGACGGGTGGATGTTCAACGGGACAGCCGACCAGTACAAGCACGCTCCGCTGCGGGTCCGCGCCGGTGAGCGAGTCCGTTTCTGGCTGGTCAATGCCGGGCCGGGCGACTCGATCGCCTTCCACATCGTGGGCACCCAGTTCGACACCGTTTACAAAGAGGGCGCCTGGCGGCTGCGCCCCGGGGATCCTGCCGCCCCGTCAGGTGGTTCGCAGGTGCTGGATCTCGCTCCCGCGCAAGGCGGTTTCGTCGAACTCACCTTCCCCGAACCGGGCAATTACATGATCATGGACCACGATCTACGGCACTCCGAAGGCGGCGCGCGCGGCACGGTCACGGTGACGGAGTAGCCGTGGTCGACCTGTGGACGGCCGTGCGTTTCCTGCATGTGATCGGCGCGATCATCTGGGTGGGCGGGCTCCTGACGATCACCGTGGTGGTGTTGCCCCCGGTCTATGCGGTGCTGGCGATGCCCGAACGAGCCCAACTGGTGCGCAACGTGGGGCTGCGCTTCGCATCGGTGACCTGGACGGTGTTCATCCCGCTGCAGGTCACCACCGGTGTTCTGCTGGCCTATGCACACGGGGTCACCTGGGAGTCGTTGCTTCAGCCCGGGTATGGGCGGGTGCTGGCGGTCAAGGTCAGCCTCTTCGTCGCCGTCATGGGCGCCTCGACCGTGCACGGATTTCTGCAACGCAGCCGGCGGCCCCGCTTCGCCCGGATCGCTTCCATCGCGGCGCTGACCGGATCGTTGGGCATTGTTTTCCTGGCGACCCTGCTGACCGCCGGTCAGCTGGACTGAACCTACGGGTCGAGGCCGAAAAGGTTGGCCGCGTTGGCATAGAGCACGCGGCGCAGCCAGGCCTCGTCGGTGCCGGGAAGGTCGGCCAGGGCGCGGATCGCCGACGGGTAGCCGTAGGGGATGTTGGGGAAATCGCTGCCGAACAGAATCCGGTCCCCGAGGTCGATCAGGCGGCGATGGTGTGCCGGCGGGAATGGCATCATCTCTTCGGCAAACCCGGTGAACGCCATCGTGGTGTCGAGACGGACATGCTCGAAACGGTCACAGAGGTCGAGGAACTCGGCGTACTCGGGCATTCCCATATGCGCGACGATCAGCACCAGGCGCGGGAATCGCTCCAGCAGACGGCGGGTCGGGGCAGGGCCGGTGTATTCGCCGGCCACCGGGCCGGAGCCGCAATGGATCACCACTGGGATCCGGCGGTCTTCGAGCATCGCCCAGACCTCGTCGAGCAGGGGATCGTTCGGATCGTAGCGGCCTACTTGGAGATGGGCTTTGAACACGCGAGCGCCGGCGCGCAGCGCGTCGGCGACGTAGTGGCCCGCTCCGGGTTCGGGGAAGAAAGTGGCGGTCGACAGGCAGTCGGGTGTGTCGCGGGCGAATTGCACGGCCCACTGGTTGAGCCAGGCGGCCATGTCGGGTTTGTGGGGATAGACGAGTGAGGTGAAAGCGAGAACGCCGAAGCGCCGAAGCGTCTGCACCCGCTCCCGTTCGTCGCTGCGATAGGTGACCGGCCAATGGCGGCCCAGCAGCGGGCCTGCCGAATCGAAGTAGTCCCACACCTTGTCCATGACCCGTTTGGGCATGAAGTGGGTGTGGACGTCGATCATCCCGGGCAGGCTGAGCTGGGACCAGATGGCGCGAACCTGATCGCTCTCGTCATCCAACCCGGGGTCCGGTTTGCTCGACGGATTCATCGCATACCTTCCGGTTCGAGTGCGTCCCAAGTGTTTTCGCTGATGAATTCGGAGAGTGGACGAGCGAGTGCCCAATTGTCGAGCTCCAAGGCGGGGCGGTCGGGAAAGTCCGGCACCGGGCCGAGGCACAGGATCGCCACCGGTTCGGCGCCGTCGGGCATGTGCAGGAGCTCTGCCAGCGGTTGCGGCTCGAATAGCGAAACCCAGCCCATGCCCAACCCCTCCGCGCGGGCGGCCAGCCACATGTTCTGGATGGCGCAGGACACCGACGCCAGATCCATCTGCGGCAGGGTGCGACGTCCGAAGATGTGTTGCTCGCGGCCGTCGCGCAGGGCCACCACCAACAGCTCGGCGCAATCGCGGATGCCCTCGACTTTGAGGGCCAGGAATTCCTGTTCCCGACGACCGAGTGCCTGCGCGGTTCGATGCCGCTCCTGGTCGACGAGGGTGTGGATACGTCGTCGCAATGCCGTGTCGGTGATGCGGATGAACCGCCACGGCTGCATCAGCCCGACGCTGGGCGCGGCATGGGCGGCTTGCAGCAGGCGGGCGAGCACCTCCTCGGGCACCGCGGCACCCGCGACGAAGCGCCGCATGTCGCGGCGTTCGTTGATGGCGCGATAGACCGCGCTGCGCTCGACGTCGGTGAATGCGTGCGGCAGGGGTGCCGCGGCCTGTTCCGTCACGGGTCGTAGGCCACGCCGACCGCACGGAATATGTATTCCGCGGGTGGGTCGAAGGTCATCGTGCGTCCAGGCAGTTGGGCGAGCACCGTCTCGGGAATCTCGGTCTTGTAGTGCAGCGAGAGGTGCCCGTGAAACCGGGGTGCGGTGTCGTCGAGGTTGACTTCGACGAGCAGCCCGCTCTCGGAGACCGCGACGGTGGCCGCACCCGTTTGGGGTTGGTCCCAGCGCACGTCGACAGTACGGCCGGCCACTTTCGGCAACGCCGACAGGGTCGCCAGGATCCGCTGCGAGGTGAATGCCATCGAGCCGACGTAGCTGGCGACGCTGTGGGAGGACCGCATTCCGGGGATGGCGCCGTTGAAACGACGGGTGACCGGGACGTAGTCGACAAAGTGAAGGATGCCCTCGGCTTCTACCTGTTCACGCAGGTTCGGTGGCAGTTTGCCGATGCCGAGCAACTTGCGGAGATACACGGCCATGGACCCAGTATCCCCGCCGGACCCGATCTGCCCACCCGTGATAAGCGTGTAGGCGTGTCTACAGGCAACCTTCGCCGGCTGATTCTGCCGGTCAGCGCGTTGATCGCGGTGGCCGGATACGCGGTGCTGTGGCTGGGTTATCGGCAGGGCTGGTTCGACGGTGTCGACTCGTCGAGCTTGGCGGCCCTGTACGAGATCGGCATCAAGCACCCGCTGTGGGTGCGCTGCTGGGAAGTGGTGTGCACGGTGTTCGGCCCGACCGGGCTTCGGGTCTTCGCCGCCGCCGTCATCGTGGTCGCGTTGGTGCAGCGCAACGTGCGGACCGCGGTGTTCTTGATCCTGACCGTTCAGTTATCCGGTGTGATCATCCAGGTCGCAAAAAACCTGGCCGACCGGCCACGGCCGCTGACCGCCTTGTCGCCGGCGTCATCGACGTCGTTCCCGTCCGGGCATGCATTGGCCTCGGTGGTGGGGGTGGTGGCTCTGCTGGTGGTTCTGCTTCCGATGGTGGGTGCGGTGGCGAAGCGGGTGGCGATCGCGGCAGGCGTCCTGATTGTTCTCGCGGTCGGCTTCGGGCGGGTGGCGCTCAATGTGCACCACCCGTCGGACGTGGTGGCCGGCTGGGCGCTCGGCTATGCCTACGTGGTGCTCTGGATGCAGTTGCTGCGGCTTCCGCCACGCCCGCGCAGGTGACATTCAGCGCTCGGGTTCCTCGACGTCCCGTTGGGTGCTGGTCACGACGTGGCGGGTGGCGACCGGCTTGCCGGCGATCCGCTTGGTGACCGCTGGCGGCGGGACGGTGATGCGGCCCTGGACCGGAGCACCGTTTTTCACCGACGGGGCTACAACCCGCTTGGTGTCGGTCTTGGTCTCGCCGTCGGGGTGGCTGCCGTACATCGCCCCGGGTGGCACGAACGGCATGGCGCTCATGCCGCCGCGCGGGCCCGTCGAGGCAGGCGATGGCGCGGGTGCGGCGGGGGAGACGGCCTGGGCGGAGGATGGGGCGGTGCCCGGCGATGGTGTGGGCGGCGGCCCGAGATAACCGGTCGGGGCGGTTTCCTCTATCGCCCCGGTGCCGCCTGCTTCGGCGGCGGGCATCGCCGTGTCATCCGAGAAGAGATCGTCGGGCGTGTCCTCGGTGAATTCTTCGGCGGCGTCATCGAGGGGGTCGCCGATCAGTTCGGCTCCCGATTGTTGCAGAGCTCCCAATCCCGTTTGCAGAGCTTGCTGTGCTCCTTGCCCGATCTGTTGCGGGATCTGGGTGAAGCCTTGCAGCAGCCCGCTGAAGACCCCGCCGACGGCGGCGGCGATCCCGGCTGCCGACTGCGGCAAGGACTGCATCAGCTGAGCCGACTCTGCTTCATTGGCGGAGAACTTCGCCTGGGCATCGAAAAGGCCGGCGTCGCGCTCTTCCTGGCCCATCTGGGCCTCGGCGTCGTCGGCGGGGTCACCGATGTTCGCCGCCATGCCCAGGGTGGCCAACAGACCGTCGATGGTCGACCCGACGCCCGAGACCAGATCCGACATCACCTGCGGGGGAGGGACGTTCATGCCATGCGCACGCAGGTACTCCTCGATGACCGCCACCAGTTCCGGATCCATCAGGGCCCCACCTCAGGGCAACACACGCGGAACCACGCATAGTGGTACATCGCCAGGCGGAGATCTTCGGCGATCAGTGCGGCGATCGCCGCGAGCAGTTGCCAATTCTCGACCGCCGCCATCGGGGTCTTTTCCGGATAGTCGGCGAGCACCGCTGCGCGGGACTGTTCGAGATACGTTCGCAGCAGCGCGACTTCGTTAGCCAGCACGCCGGTCTGGGCGTAGACGGCGTGGACCAGGGTGTGGGCGAGTCTCGGTAGACCGTCTCGCCATCGAGTGGCCCGGCGCAGCTCCCAACCCAGCTCGGCCACGGTCGGACCGTAGCGCGGGCGGTGCGACGTCGATACCGCCTCGTCGCGCTCAACTGGAGCCAAGTGCTGTCCGGGCCGATAATCGGCGGCGGCGGTCACCGCGCCGAGTAGCGCCGCCGCATCGCCGTTTCGGTGGGCGGGGTCCAGCAGACGTACGGCGTCCGGGATGTCGACGTGCGGCGGAATCCAGCCAGAGGCGAGATCGGTGACCAGCAGGGTGCTGCCATCGTCGCGTTGACCGACCGACCAGCGCAACCGGGACTCCTGGCGGGCGACTACCTCCACGAGAGTACGCAGCCGACCCACGGTCGCCACCTGGTCGGATATTGCGCCGGCCACCGCACCGCTCGCGGTTGCGGGCAGGGCCTGCTCGGCGACCGCGATCGGCGGCGGGGAAGTGGTGCGTCGCACCACCGCCGGTTGACCGACGTTGGCGTGGTTCGACGCGGTGACCGGAGCCGAAGTCGGGGCAGCAGACGGCGGCGCGGCTGGAGTGGTCGCCGCAGCCGGGTTCGCGGGACGCAGGTCCGCGCCATAGCCAGGCAACGGAGCGGCCGCGACGGGCGGAGCCGGCGCTACGGCCGGCGGCCCGGCAGGAACCGGCGGCACCGGCACGTAGGGCGTTGCTGCGTCGGTGGATATGGCCGGCGTGACGGGCGGCGGCGAATCAACGGCGACGGCGGGGGCTGCCGACGGGGCTGTCTCGGGAGGGCCGGCTGCCACGTGAGCCTCCACGGGTGCAGGCAGTGGGGCCGGTGCGCTCAGCGCGGGGGCTGGTGTTGGCCCGGCGACCAACCCTTGTTCGAAGCTCTGCAGCACGGTGGGAGAGTGCGGAACAGGGGCGACGGGGTTAGGGACCGCCGGGGGAGGTGGCGAAGCGATCGCCGGGGCG
>NZ_LZLJ01000016.1 GCF_001668625.1 Mycobacterium sp. 1274756.6 | reverse complement strand
AATCACCACCGAGCCCACTCCGCCCTCGGAGGCCGGCCACCGGTCACCCGACTGACCAACCTCCCCGGACATCACAGTTAGCGGCGCAGCGTCGTCCGGGCCAGCAGCCCCGCCGGGACGGCGCCGATGATCAACAGCGCCAGACCGTAGGGGGCGGCGGCGGTGAAGTCGAGCACCTCCCCCTCGGTGGTCGACCACAACGCGGTGGCCAGCGAATGCTCCCCGGTCGGCCGCAGCAACAGCGTCGTCGTCAGTTCCTTGCCCGCATCGAGCGCGACCAGCAGCGCGCCCACCCCGATCGCCGGCAGCGCCAGCGGCGCGGTGACCCGCGCGAAGGTCTGCAACGGACCCTTGCCCAGCGACCGCGACATCTCCTCCAGCCGTGGGGAGGCCTGGGCGATGCCCACCTGCTGAGCCCCGATCGCCAACGGCAGGAACATCACCACGTAACCGGCCACCAGCAGCGCACTGGTCTGATACAGCGGGTAGGCCCAGCGCACGGCGAGGTAGACCAACGCCAGCGCCATGATCACGCCCGGCAGCGCGTGAGCGATCCAGGTCGCCCGTTCGATCGCCGTCGACAACCGGCCCGGATAGCGCACCGCGAGCACGGTGACCGGCAGCGCGGCGGCCGTCGCCACCAATGCCGCCGCGCCCGCCCACTGGGCGGTGTTGGTGGTCGCCGCCGCCAGCGCCGCCCAATCCAGGGCGCTACCCGCACCGCCCGCCCGTCGCACCAAGCCGCTGGCGGTGACCCACAGCGGCACCGCCAGCGCTCCGGCCGCCACCGCCGAACAGGCCACCACGAACAGCGGTGCGGTCGGCCCCAGCCGCCAGCGCAGCGGCGGGCGGGCCGCTCCCCTGCCGCTGCGCAGCGGGTAGGCCCGGCCCCGCAACAGCCGATCGAGCAGCAGCAGAACGATCGCGCCGCCGGCGAGCACGACGGCCAGCGCCCGCGCGGACTCCGGCATGCCCAGCACGGTGGCGCGTTGCACGATCGCGGTGGTCAGGGTGGAGTAGTTGAGCATCTCCACCGCACCGAACTCCGCCAGGACGTGCAGGCCGATGATCAACACCCCGGTCGCGATGGCCGGCCGCAGCTGCGGCAGCGTGATGTGCAGGAAGGCCGAGACCGGACCGCGGCCCAGCGCCCGGGCCGCCTCCTCCTGGGCGGGGTCGAGACGGCGCAGCGCGGTGAGGACCGGCAGGAAGACGTAGGGGAACAAGGTCACGGTCAACACCGCCGCTGCCCCACCCAGCCCGAAGATCAGCTCGGAGCGCGGAAAATACTCATAGAAGAAGGCCACCCAGGCGTAGGACCCGACGAAGGTCGGCACTCCCAACGGCAGCGTGAACAGCACCGTCCACAGCCGCGGCAGCGGCAGCGTCGTGCGCGCGATGAGCACGGCCAGGCCGAGCCCGAGAACCGCGGTGCACCCGCAGACGAGGATCAACAGCCACAACGTGTTCCAGATCAGCGGGACGGTGGTGGGCGCCGCCAACTGGCTGCGCAGCAGCGGGATGCTGAAACCGGCCCGAAGCAGCAGATAGGCGGCCGGCGAGATCGCGGCGGCCGCGATCAGCAGCCCCAGAACGGTCAGGGTGAGCGGCGATCGCCGCCGCACCGGGGATGCCGAACGCGGCGGCACCGCCCCGTCGAGCGCGACCGTGTTCTGGATCGTTTCCGGGTCGCTCAGGCTCACCGCACCGCACTCCGGTCCGATGCCGACGCGATCAGATGATTCCGCTCTGCATCAACAAGGCGTTGGCCTCATCGACGTTCTCCAGCGAAGCCTGGTCGAACTGCGGGAAGGTCAGTTCGTCGATCGAGGGCAGACCGTAGTCGCTACGGACACCCGGCGTGAGCGGGAACTGCGGACTGGCCTGCGCGACCACCTGCTGTCCCCCGTCGGGCGCGGCCAACCACTGCAGGAACTGTCGGCCTTCCTCCTGGTGCCGGCTGGAAGCCAGCACTCCGGCGCCGGAGGCGAGCATGAGCGCACCGGCGTCGTCGCTGTTGAGGAAGAACACCCGCGAGGTCAGATTCTGTTCACCGCCGCGGTCGCGGGCCAGGATGTACCAGTAGTAGTGGTTGCTCAGCCCGAAAGCGTGCTGGCCGGCCTCGACGCTGTCACGCACCTTGCCGTTCTTCTGCTCGTTGATCCCGTTGTCCTTCACCGCTTTCAGCCAGTCCAGGGTGGCGTCCGCGCCGATGGTGTTGATCAGGTAGGCGGTGGTGGACTTGAAGGCCCCGGAGGGCGCGTAGGCGAAGCGGCCTTTCCATTGCGGGTCGGAGAGGTCCAGGATGCTTTTGGGCAACTCGTCCTCGGCGATCAGGTCCGGGTCGTAGAAGAACACCCGCGACCGGGCCGCCCAGGGCAGCCAGTTCCCGGTGGACGGCACGAACCGCTGGTCGGGGACGCTCAGCACGTCGGCGGGCACTGCTGCCAGCAGGCCGCGGGCGTCGAGATCGCCGATGGGGCCGGGTTCTTCGGTGATCACGATGTCGGCGTTGGAGCGCTGCCCTTCCTCGATGACCTGCCCGACCATCTCGGCGTCTTTGCCCGCCCGGACGTCGATGCCGATTCCGGTCTCGGCCTCAAAGCGTTCGGCGAGCGCATTGGCCAACTCCTCGTGCTGACCCGAGTACACGGTCAGGCGGGTGCCGTCGCCAGATGCGTCGTCCTGCGGTGCGCACGCGGCCAGCCCGGCGGTGAGAGCCACCGCGGCTGCGAACGCGAGAATCCTGGTCAGCGCAGATCTGTTCATTGTCCTCATCCGTTTCCGCTCGTCTCCGGTGACGTGTTTCCTGCCCGGACGCCGGCCGTCGCCAGGCTAGCCAACCCGCTGCAGCGGGGGCCGGCGGCCCGCACCCCGTCACGCCGGAACACCGGGCATCGCTTCCAGCTCCGGCGACACCCGCACCCGCACCTCGGCGCCGACCGGCGGGATCCGGCGGCCGTCGAGCCGGACCAGCAGCCGGGTGCCGTCGGCGAGATCCAGCTGGGCCAGCCCGTCGTGCCCGAAATAGCTGGTCGCGGCGACCACCGCGGGGATGCCGGACTCGGCCAACAACAACTGCTCGGGCCGCAGCACCAATCGGCCGGTATCCGCTCCGTCGGCGCCCGGATAGACCGCGGTGGCCGCCACCCTTACCGCACCCAACGGGCACTGCAGGTCCACCAGGTCGGTGCCGGGAACCGCGGTCGCCACCCGGCAGGGAAGCTCCATCGCGTCACCGAGGAACGCGGCCGCTTCCGGGTCGACGGGGTGTGCGTAGACCGCTGCCGGGGTGCCGAATTGGATCACCCTGCCGTCGCGCATCATCGCCACCCGGTCGGCCAGCGACAGCGCCTCGGCTTGATCGTGGGTGACCAGCACGGCGGTGGCCCCGATGGACCGCAGCAGGTCGCGGACCTCTTCGCGCAACTCCACCCGCAGCGCGGCGTCCAGGGCAGAGAACGGCTCGTCGAGCAGCAGCACCGCGGGCTCCGGCGCCAGCGCCCGGGCCAGCGCCACCCGTTGTTGTTGGCCGCCGGAGAGCTCGTCGGGGCGCCGCTCCCCCATTCCCGGCAGACCGACCAGCGCCAACATCTGCTCCACGCGGCCGCGGCGCGCCGCCCGCGCGGACGGCGACAGGCGTTGGCGCGGCGGCAACGGCAGCCCGTAGGCGACATTGGCGGCGGTGCTGAGGTGCGGAAACAGCGCACCCTCCTGCGCGACGACGCCGATGCTGCGCCGTTCGGGAGCCACGAACACCCCCGGGCCCGCGACCAGTCGGCCGTCCAGCCGCACCTCGCCGCGGTCGGGGCGATCGAAGCCGGCCATCACCCGCAGCAGGGTCGTCTTCCCGCATCCGGACGGGCCCAGGACGGCGGTCAGGCTGCCTTCGGCTACGTCGAGATCAACGCCTCGCAAGGCGTGGACGGGGTCGGTGCGGGAGTGAAAAATCCGGGTCACCCCACACACACGCAGCATTAGGTTAGCCTACCTACCGTTAGCTGGTGCGGCGAGCCGCAGCGACCGGCCATCACCACAGGAGGGCCATGTTCCCGGGCAACCACGCAGCCGAAAACCCCGACCGACCCGCGGTGATCATGGCCGCCAGCGGCGCCGTACTGACCTACGGTGAGCTCGACGAGCGGTCTGCTCGGCTGGCCGCGGCGCTGTACAAGCTGGGGCTGCGGCGCGGCGATGTCGTCGCGATGCTGTCGGACAACACCGCCGAGGCGTTCGTGATCTACTGGGCCGCCATCCGTTCCGGGCTCTACCTCACCGCGATCAACCACCACCTCAGCGCGGCGGAGGCCGGCTATATCGTCACCGACAGCGGCGCACGCGTGCTGTTCGCGTCCGGACACCTCGCCGACCTGGCCGCCGGGATCATCGCTGAGATCCCGGATTCGGTGCGCCGCTACGCTTTCGACGGCGACGTCGTCGGCTATTCGAGTTATCAGGAGTTGCTCGACGCCGATGCTCCCCCGTTGACCGACCAGCCGCGCGGCGCGGACATGCTGTACTCCTCGGGCACCACCGGCCGCCCCAAAGGCATCAAGCCACCCCTGTTGCCGATCCAGGTCGACGAACCCGGCGAGCCGCTCATCGCGTTGCTCGAAGCGCTGTTCGCGGTCGGGCCGGAGACCGTGTATCTGTCACCGGCGCCGATCTATCATGCCGCGCCGCTGAAGTACTGCGCCGGGATCCAGGCGCTGGGCGGCACCGTGGTCCTGATGGAACGCTTCGACGCCGAGGCGATGCTGGCCGCTATCGAGCGCTACCGGGCGACGATGACGCAGGTGGTTCCGACGATGTTCGTGCGGCTGTTGCAGCTTCCCGACGACGTCCGGGCCCGTTACGACATGTCCTCGCTGCGGCTCGCGCTGCACGCCGCGGCGCCGTGCCCACCGGAGGTCAAAGACGCGATGATCGACTGGTGGGGTCCGATCCTCGTCGAGTACTACAGCGCCACCGAGGCGCACGGCATGACCATGATGACCTCCGCGGAGTGGACGACCAAGCGCGGATCGGTGGGTAAGGCGGTGCTCGGCGTCGCCCACATCTGCGACGACGACGGCCGGGAACTGCCCACCGGCGAGGTCGGCACCGTCTACTTCGAACGCGACACCGTACCGTTCATCTACCACAACGCGCCGGAGAAGACCCGCTCCGCGCAACATCCGCGGCACGAAAACTGGACCACCGTCGGCGATTTGGGTTATGTCGACGACGACGGTTACCTGTTCCTCACCGACCGTAAGTCGTTCATGATCATCTCCGGCGGGGTCAACATCTATCCCCAGGAGATCGAGAACGTTCTCGCGCTGCATCCCGCGATCCACGACGTGGCCGTCATCGGTGTTCCCGACCCGGAGATGGGCGAGCAGGTCAAGGCGGTGGTCCAGTTGCGCGACGGCACCGATGGCGACGCCGGTCTCGCCGAGGAGATCATCGGCTACGTCCGCGATCGGCTCGCGCACTACAAAGCGCCCCGCAGCGTGGATTTCGTCGATGCGCTGCCGCGCACGCCGACCGGGAAACTGGTCAAGGGCAAGCTGCGGCAGCGCTACACCGAGCCGGCCGGCGACACGCGCTGAAACCCGGCGTCACCGCTCGACTATCGCCTCGGGTTTTCCGGTGCTGAGCCGGGGAGCCAGGTGCCGGGCATCATCGGCGTGCGCGGCCCGGCGTCGCGGGTGTCGGCAGTCAGCGCGGCGAGGCCGCCGGCCCGCGGTGCCGCTGCGGTGGTAGCGGTCCCGGCGAAGCCGAGTGGGCCGGCGCCGTGGGCCGAAGCCGCGATGGACTCGACATCCTCGACATCGGGCTCCAGGTCCATGTACTCGTAGCCGCGGCCGAGCATGTCCATCTTCTTGCGCCGGGCCCGCCGTTGCTTCTCCTGCTCCGCTGCCGCGACGGCGTCCGGTGCGGGGGCTGCCGCCGGATCGGCTTGCCGCGACGGTGTTCGGCGCCGCGCCCGGGTCTCCGAACCCGCGGTGACCGCGGTGGCCAGATACGGGTAGACCGCGTTCTGGGCGCCGATGGCGCCTTCCGGCCCGAGCACCGGCGCCGGGGGTGGCCCGCCCGCGGCCGGCGGGGCGGCCGGGGCGACCGGTGCCCCCGGGCCGGCGGCGGGTGGCGTGGGCGCCGCCGCGGCCTGGGGGGTGACCGGAGTCGGCGGGGTGGCCGGCGGAGACGGCATGGGCGCGGCCGGCGCGACCGCCGGTGCCGTCGGCGCCGGGACCCCCGCGAGCCCCGCCAGGCCGGTCAACCCGCTGGCCGCCACGGGTGCGGCGGCGGCCGGCGCGGCGGCGCCTGCGGCCAGCCCCACCGAATAGACCGGGTTGGCCGCGATGAACGCCCCCAGCATCGCGGGGTTGTTGAGCACGATCCAGCTCAAGAACAACGTGCGGTGCACGACGAATTGGGCGCCCAGAAAAAGCATCGCCTGTGCGAGTTGCGCGGGATTTCCGGAGTAGGCGTTGAACATTTCCCCGATTCGGGGCAGGAACTTCTCCAGACTGGGGTACATCATCCCGAACGATTTCGGGTCGAACGGATTGAATTGCGGCGGGAAAAGCGCGTGGTACCAATCTTCGGGCGTTTGGGGAATGTGGTCGCCCATCATCCACCACATCGGCGGCTTACCGCCGTTATACCCCGCACCGGGCATCCCGGTTCCGCCGCCGCCGTGGCTCATACCGTCTTTCCCGCCCGGCATATCCCCCATCTCGGCCGTCATGATCATCGGTGCCGGCGGTGTCTGCGGGGTGGCGGCGAGCGCCGCGGTGCTCGCGGTTTGATAGCCGGTCATCGTCACCGCCGCCTGGACCCACATCCGCAGGTAGTCGGCCTCGTTGACGGCGATCGGGATGGTGTTGACGCCGAAGAAGTTGGTGGCCACCAGCGTCGCGTGCAGGGCGTGGTTGGCGATCAGTTCCGGCATCGTCGGCATGGCCGCCAACGCGGCGGCGTAGGCGGCGACCGCGGCTTCATGCCGGGCCGCGGCCGCGGCGCTGTCGGCGCTGGCCTGGGCGAGCCAGGCCAGGTAGGGCAGGTGCGCAGCGCCATAGCGCGCCGCGCTGGTTCCCTGCCAGGCGGCGGCTTGCACCTCACCGAGCAGCGCGGTGAGTTCGTGGGCCGCTTCGGCGTACTGGACGCTCAGGGCGTGCCATTGGGCGGCGGCGACCTGCAGTGAGCCCGGCCCGGGGCCGCTGGACAGCAGCGTCGACCACACTTCCGGCGGGCTGGCCATCCACACCGGCGCCGTCATCGCGGACACTCGACGACGGGACGGGGCCGGGTTCGTCTGCACATCGGTCGCAGGGCTCCTCTCACCGAAGCCCACCGAACATCGCCAACGCGGCATCATCGACGCGGACTGGGACTGCTGGTAGGCGGTCCGCGAGCCTGCAACACACGAGAGCGATCCGTGAGTACGGCTGTTATCGCGTGTTTCAGGCGCAGTTGCGCACTATATCGCAACCTTGGTTGCGCATCCACGCTCTGGCGGGCGCCGCGCGCCCGGGTGCCGATGGTGTCTGCTCAGCCGTACGCAGACAAAAAGAAACCCGCCCGGAAGACCGGGCGGGTGTTCTGTGACTCGTGCGCGGCTGCGTCCTCTGCGGGGCCGGCGCGCCGAAAAGCTACTGCGGCGCGCTCAGGCGGCGGCGCGGACCGGCGTGTGCGGCACCGGCGTGGACTCGGTGTGGGCGTGGCTCCGCCAATGGGTCAGCAGAAACCTCAGCCAACGAATGTCGATCAACATTGTTCATTCTTCCTTTGTTATGCGATCTTGGTCAGCAGGGGCAGCAGACGACGGCGTTCGTGCATGGCGTCGAGGAATCGATTCAGCGCGTCCGGGGTCGATTTCGCTGTCGGGAAGGCCGATTCACCATCGAACGCCCGCAGCATCCCCGTCACCGACTGACTCGGGACCAGACACCATTCCACTCCCACAGTGGAGCACGTTTCGTCGACGCAATGTAGGAGCGACATACCCTGCGAGGTGAAAAACGTGACCTCACTCAGGTCGAGAACAAATGGCTTTTCCGCCAGAACATAACGCTTTGCGTATTGGCGGACCCGCTCGATGTTCTTCTCGTCGATGCGACCGCTGATCGTCACCACCGTGGCGAGTTGACGGCATTGCCCGCGCAATTCGGCACCGTCGTACTCGGTGACGGGGTTACCGTACCTGTGGGCGAATTTCCGAGCCTTGTGCGCACTCGTGGAAGTCATGTTGGCCTCCCCACCTCACTGGTTACTCAACTGTCCGGTACGAGGCGGTCACCTCGACCTGACACCCAAGCTAGGGGGCCAAGTTAAGGTGCCCGGGTGTAAGCCATAAAGCTTCGTTAAGAACTGGTATTGGTCCGGTCACGACCCGGTCTCGCCGGCCGGCAAAGCGCCAGGTACCGGGTGTAGTCCCAGGTGGCCGCGAACCGCGCACCGGCCGCGAGTCCGCTGGCGTAGAGGGATTCGCGTTGCGCTGGCGTGAGATCGAAGGCGATCGGACTGATCTCTTGGGCCGGCACGAAAATCGTCCTGCGCACCGTGCACGGATCATCGATGTACGCGGCGTCCTGGTTGCTCACCAGCGTCTCGATTGCCGCCAGGCCCAACGAGACCGGCCCCCGCACCGGGTGCGTCGTGGGCGGCTGGCACGGCCGCGCCGAGAGCCGGATTCCGAATGTCGGCCACCGCGGTTCGGCGCGGTCGAACAATTGCACCGGGAAGTTCGACAGCAGGCCGCCGTCGACCCAGGTGGCGCCCTGCACCCGGACCGGCCGGAAAACATAGGGAATGGCCGAGGAGGCACGGACGGCGCGGGCCACCGGGAACTCGTCGGGATCGAGTCCGTAGGTCTGCAGATCCCAGGGGATGCGCACCAGTCGGCGCCGCGAGAGGTCGCTGGCGGTCACCACCAGCGACCAGGCGAACTGCTCGGGGCGCTCCCCGGTGCGCAGATCACCGAAGGTGCGCACCCCGAGGTCGCCGAGCAGGCCGGCGAGCAGCCGTTCGAGGTAGGCGCCCCGGTAGAGCCCCTCGGAGGTCAGCAACGAGACGACGCCGCCGATGAGCGGCAGCCGCCCGATCAGGCTCGGGTCGGCGAACTTGCTGAAGTCGATACCGCGCATGATCTCCGACAGCCGGGTCACCGGTTCGCCGGCCTTCTGTAACGCGGCGACCAGGGCGGCGACGACCGCTCCGGCGCTGGAGCCGGCCACCCGCGGGAAGTCGTAGCCGGCATCGGCCAGCGCGTGCACCGCGCCGACCAAGCCGACCCCGCGTACCCCGCCGCCCTCGCAGACCAGATCGGCCTGCCGCGGCTGCACCGCGCTCATGGCCCAACCGTAGGCCCGGGACGGCGCGTTTCGCTCTGGTTTAAAGCACTTCTCGCCCGGCTAATCGACCTTCAGCACCCACACAGCCACGGTGCATAGGAGAGGAGACGAACCATGACCATTCGCAACGCAGTGCTCAGCGCTGTGGCGGCAGCGGGGTTGGCCGGAGCGGGCATCGCCGCCGCACCCGCAGCTCTCGCCGACAATGAGCCCGGCATACAGCATTTCGGCGCGCAACAAGGCCTCGTTGATGCCGACGGCGGCGTCTCGCAGGAATGGACGGTGAGCAATCTCCAGCCCAGTTCGGATGTGATCGGCTGGCCGGTACAGGGCCAATTGTGGGAGGCCAACGCCAATGTCGAGGCGGTGCGGGGTTGCCCGCTACCGATCATCTCCAACTTCAACGCCCGCGCCGGCGACGGTGAGACCTACCAGGTGCTGGCGACGGCCAATGCGCCACAGGGGATCAGCCCACGCACGATCTGCGCGCCCGACCACTCCCAGGGCAAGCTGTACTTCGACGTGATCGGCGCCCAACCCGACGGGGTGGTCTACCGCGCCGACAACCGGGATCTGCTGATCTGGACCAACACGCCCTGACCCCAGCGGTTTCAGGCGAGTCGCCGGCCGTCGGCGCCGAAGAAGTGCAGCCGCTCGTCCGGCGCGCGCAGGTGCAGCTGTGCGCCCCGGGCGGGCGCACAACCGCCGGCCGTGCGGGCCACCACGGGCGCGCGATTCGCTGGTGCCGGCCCGGCGAACCGGCCGTACAGATAGGCGTCGGCGCCGAGTTCCTCGACGACGTCGACGGTGACCTCGACGCCGCCGTCGGCGATCTGGAGATGTTCCGGCCGGACCCCGACCAGGATTCGGTCGGCGGCAGCGCTGACCGTGCGGGGCAGCGCGATCACCCAGTCGCCCAGCCGGACCGCGCCGTGCTCGACGGCGACCGGGAAAAGATTCATCGGTGGTGAGCCGACGAAGCCGGCGACGAATGCGTTGGCCGGGGCACGGTAGAGCTCTCGCGGAGTAGCGCATTGCTGCAGCACACCGTCGGCGAGTACCGCCACCCGGTCCCCCATCGTCATCGCCTCGACCTGATCGTGGGTGACGTAGACGGTGGTGGTGTCGAGCCGGCGTTGCAGGGCGGCAATCTGATTGCGGGTCTGCACCCGCAGTTTGGCGTCCAGGTTGGACAGCGGCTCGTCCATCAGGAACACCTTGGGGTGCCGCACGATCGCCCGGCCCATCGCGACCCGCTGGCGCTGACCGCCGGAGAGTTCTTTGGGTTTGCGGTCCAGCAGTTCCTCGAGGTCCAACAATCGGGCTGCCTGTACCACCCGGTCGCGGATTTCCGCCCTGGGTGTCCGAGCGATCTTGAGCGCGAACCCCATGTTCTGGGCCACGCTCATGTGCGGGTACAGCGCGTAGTTCTGGAAGACCATGGCCACGTCGCGGTCTTTCGGGTCGACGTCGTTGACGTCGCGGTCCCCGATGAGGATGCGCCCGCCGTCCACCGGTTCCAGGCCGGCGATCATGCGCAACGAGGTGGTCTTCCCGCAGCCGGACGGTCCGACCAGCACCAGGAATTCACCGTCGTCGACGGTGAGGTCCAGCCGGTCGAGTGCGGGCCGGTCGGTGCCGGGATAGCGGCGCGTGGCGTGGTCGAAGCGCACCGCCGCCGCGCTTCTCGATGCGGCGGTCATCGCCCGCCCAATCCGGTGGTGGCGATCCCGCGGACGAAGGTGCGTTGGGCCACCGCATAAAGGGCGACCAGCGGCAACAGGATCAGCATCGAGGCGGCCATCAGCACCGGCCACCGCGCCACGTATTGGCCCTGCATCCACACCAGGCCCAGGGTAAGGGTGGCGATCGAGTCGCGTTGGATCATCAGCAGCGGCCACAGGAAGTCGTTCCAGACGTTGACCCAGGTGAGCACCACCAGCACCATCACCGCGGGTCGCGCGTGCGGCAACAGCACCCGCCAGTAGATCTGCCACGGTGAGCAGCCGTCGAGCACCGCGGCCTCCTCCAGATCCGTTGGCAGCGTGACGAAGAACTGACGCATCAGGTAGGTGCCGAAGGCGCTGCCGAACAGGCCGGGGATGATCATGGCCCACATCGTGTCGGTCCAGCCGAACGCCCGCATCAGGATGAACTGCGGGATGACGGTCACCGTCAGTGGCACCATCAGAGTGCCCAGGTACAGCACGAACAAGGTGTCACGACCCCGGAACCGCAAGCGGGCGAACGCATATCCGGCCAGCGAACAGAAGAAGACCTGGCCGACGGTCACCGCACCGGCGTAGAGCACGGTGTTGAACAGCATCCGCCAGAACGGCATCAACGCGAACACCTCACGGTAGTTCGACCACTGTGGGCTGGCCGGAAGCAAGGTGGGTTCGGCGACCTCCGCTTCGCTCTTCAGCGATCCCGACAGGCCCCACAGGACCGGTAACAGTGCGCACGATGCCATCGCGGCCAGCAGCGTGTACACCGCGATCCCGCGCACCATCCGCACGGCGGTGCCGTGCTTTGGCGCCGCCATCAGCGCTCCCCCGCATTGCGTCGCGCCAGGCGCAGTTGCAGCACCGTCAGTCCCAGCAGCACGGCGAACATGACCCACGCCAGTGCCGAGGCGTAGCCGAAATCGAGGAACGCGAACGCGTGCTGAAACAGCATGATCCCCAGCACATAGGTCCCGGTCTCCGGCCCGCCGCTGCCCCCGGTGAGGACATACACCTGGTCGAAGGCCTGGAACGCGCCGATCACCGAGATGACGACCACGAACCAGACCGCGCCGCGGATCATCGGGACCGTGATCGACAGCAGCCGGCGGATCTCCCCGGCCCCGTCGAGTCGTGCCGCCTCGTACAGGCTTTCGGGCACGCCCTGCATGGCGGCGAGCAGGATCACTGTGGCCAGCGGAACGCTCTTCCACACGCTGATCACGCATAACGCGACCATCGCCCAATGCGGTTCCTGCAGCCACGGGACCGGGTCGATGCCGGCCCAGCCCAGCATGATGTTGAGCAACCCGTTGTCGGTGTTGAAGACGAACTGCCACACCACCGCCATCACCACCGCCGACACCGCCAGCGGCATGAACACGACGCTGCGGAAAAATCCGATGCCCGCGATCCGGCGGTTCAGCGCCGCGGCCACGGCCAGGCCGATCAGCACGGTCGGCACGACGGTGCCGAGCGTGAACACCACCGTGTTGACCACCGCGATGAGGAACAGCGGGTCCGCGCTGAGCAGGGTCCGGAAGTTGGCCAGGCCGACGAACTCCGGTGCGGTGAACAGATCCCAGCGCTGCAGGCTCATGTACAGCGAGAACCCGAGCGGGAACAGCAGGAACACCGCGACCGCGGCCAGGTTGGGTGCGATGAACAAGCGCCCCGCCCGGGCGCGTTGGCGCAGCCGTCCGCTCATGGCCGGACCAGCACCTCATCGACCGGCCCGGTGAGCGCGCTCAGGCTGCTCGCCGGCCGGGCGCCGCGCAGCACCGGCCCGAATGCGCGGTTTATCAACGCATTGACCTTCTCCCAGGCCGGGGTGACCGGCATCCCCTGGGAATGGGCCGGCCCGCCGGTGAGCACCGCAAGGTTGGCTATCCCGGGGTGTGCATCGGCGAACCCGCGGGAGCCGATCGCCGACGGCAGCACGGGGACGAAGAGCCCGGATTCGGCGATCAGGTTCTGACCGGCCGGGCCGGCGACGAACTTGACGAACTCCCACGCCTGCTGTTTTCGGGTGCTGTCGGCGGCGATCGCCAGGCCGGTGGTGCCGATGTTCGAGCCGGCCCGCCGGGCGTCCGGGCCGGTCGGCAGGACGGTGACGTCGAAAGCCAACCGTTCGGCGCGGGCGAAGGTCTGATAGCGCCAGTGCCCGCCGAGGGCCATGGCGGCCCGGCCCGCCGAGAACAGGTCCATCGTCGACATCGACTGCACGTCGGAGGCCGCCGGTGCGACGCCGTGCCGATTCGACAGGTCCGCGTAGAACTGCACGCCGGCCAGGAAGGCCTCGTCGTCGAAGTTGAGGTGGGTGGGGTTCATCCGCGGAACCGACCACGGGGCGCCGTTGTTCATTCCGAACAGCGCCGCGGAGTAGGAGGCGACCCAGGTGTCGACGAAGCCCCACTGGGTGACCCGGCCGGAGCGGTCCCGTTTGGTCAGTGCCCTTGCCGTATCGAGGAATTCGTCGAAGCTCCAGGGCCGGTCCCATCGCGAGGGCGGGGGTGGCACGCCGGCCTCGGCGAACAGTGCCGGGTTGTAGAACAAGAAGTTGCCCGACCATTGTTCGGGCAGCGCGTATTGCCCGCCGTCGAAGGTGAACGTCTCGTAGAGCCGGTCGATGCTGTCGTTCCGCAGCCTCGTCGCGAAGTCGGGATCGGCCCGCAGGAAGCCGTTGAGGTCGGCGAGCACCCCGCGGTCGGCCAGCCCGGCATAGCTGAACTCCCACGCCATCATCACGTCCGGGCACACCCCGCCCGCGCAGAAGATCGACACCTGCTGCATCGGATTGGGGCCCGACAGCACGGTGCGCACGGCGATGTCGGGGTGGGCGCGCCGGAACGCGTCGACGATGTGGCCGCGGGCGTCCGCCTCCTCGGGGTTGGCGGCGAAGAAGAAGGTCAACGCGTCGTCGTCGCGGCCGCAGCCGGCCGTCCAGCCGCCCGCCGCGGCCGCGCCGAGTGTCGCCGCGCCGCGCAGCCACGTCCGGCGGGAGAAGGTGTGCGGCTCCATAACGCCTCCGATTCTCCCCCGCCGCAGCGATTGCGGACGACGCAACGCCCGGCACACCCTATGGTGGGTTGGTGCCGAGTTTCCGTATCTCCGAGGTGGCCGAACTGCTCGGGGTCAGCGACGACACCGTCCGGCGCTGGATCGACGCCGGACGGCTGCCGGTGGCCCCCGGCGACGGTCCCCGCGCGGTCGACGGCGCGGCGCTGGCCGAGTTCGTGCAGCAGCGCCCGGCCGGGGAGCGGCTGACGCGCAGCCCGGTGCTTGGCGCCTCAGCGCGGAATCGGCTGGTCGGCCTGGTGACCAAGGTGACCCGGGATACCGTGATGGCGCAGGTCGATATCCAGGCCGGCCCGTTTCGGATGGTCTCGCTGATGAGCCGGGAAGCCGCCGACGAATTGGGTTTGGAGCCCGGCAGTCTGGCGGTGGCGTCGGTCAAGGCCACCAACGTGGTGGTCGAGGTGCCCGGCCGTTGATCAGTGCCCGCTGAAATAGCGGATGCGGCAGATCCGGTGGCCGCGCAGTTCGGCGAAGAGCACGCCGCGGCCGGTGTCACAGAAGACCGAGACCACCACCGTGTCCCCCGCTCCGATCACTTTCGTATAGCCGGCGCCGCTGAGGTGCTCGACGAACTCGCTCAGCGTGACCGGCTCGTCATCGCCGAGACTGATCGCGGCGCCGGGCATCAGCAGCCGCGTGGCCATCGCGGTGTCTTCGCGCGCCACCGCGCTGAGGAAGGTCTGAACCGCCCCTTTGTGGCGTGCCCCGACCCGCCGGAAACCGGTCAGGAAGCCGACCGCGCCGGACGGCCCTTGGTTGCGCCCCAGCCCGCCGGCCAATGCCAGCGCGGGCCGGAGCGCCCGCAAGCCGTTGCGCAGGAACCGGCCCATCATCGCCGGCAACTCCCAGTAGGCGCGGAGCACGTCGATCCGCCAGCGATCGTCGACCCGACGCAGGTCGTAGCGCAGAAAAGCGGGGATGTTCATCACCACGCCGTCGCCCATCGCCACTTCCAGATCCAGGTCGCGGATGACCGTGGTGGCGCGCACGATGTCCAGATCGCGGTGGAACGTGATGTCGCGCGGGCCGATGAAGGTGTCGTAGAAACGCCCGATCTGCGCGGTGCCCACATGGGCGCGCGACCCGACCGGGTCCTCCACCCGGCCGTCGGCGGTGAACAAACCGACCCAGGCCGGCCGGTCATGGGCACCGGCGGCCCGCGGCGACTGTTCCACCGCGGCGAGCAGTTGGTGCTCGCGGTCGGCGGTCGCGGTGTCGAGCACCTCGATTCCGTCGGCGCGCAGCGCCGCCAGTGCGGCCGCGGTCGACTCCGGGCCAACCCCGGCCGTGAGGTCGGCGAGTACGCGGGTGGTGAATCCGGCTCGCGCCGCCGCCTCCGCGGTGGCCTGCACGCAGTGCTCGGTGGCGATCCCGACCACGTCGACCGCGTCCACACCGTGGGCCCGCAGCCAGTCGGGCAACAGGACGCCCGCGTCGTCGACGCCTTCGAATCCGTTGTATCCGGCGTCATGCTCACCTTTGGCGAAGACCGCGCCGATCGGCGCCGACGCCAGCGCGGGATGCAGTTCGGCGCCGTGCGTGCCGGCCAGGCAGTGCGGCGGCCACGCGGTCTCGTAGTCGGGGCTGTCGGAGAAGTGGTCGCCGGGGTCGACGTGGCGGTCCGCCGTCGCCACCACGTGCCGGTAGCGGTCCTCGATGGCCAGGTAGCCGCTGATCGCGCCGGCCACCTCCGCACCACCGGGGATCGGGAGTGCGCCGCCCTCGCAGAAATCGTTCTGCACGTCGACGATGATCAGCGCCCGCATCAACCCACCGTATCGCCAGCCACGCGCAGCGCCAGTCCCTGCTCGCTCACCGTCGGCTCCGCCGGTGCTGCACCGCGTAGCACAGCCAGGACACCGCGATGCCGGCGAAGACCGCGGCCCGCACCGCGTCCAGCCAGCCCGCCGGATACAGCACGCCGGTGAGGTAATGGGCGACAAACCCTTCCGGCGGCAGCGGGGCCAGCCCGCCCCGGTTTCGGGCCCAGCGTTCCAGCCAGGTCAGCGGGCAGTTGAGGTCGAAGACGGTGATGGCCACCCCCCACATCACCGCCGGCACATGCAGCCAGATGCTCCGCCGCCAACGCAACGCGAGGAAGCCGCCCACCGCCAGGTAGGCCAGGAACGCGAAATGCGCGAAGATCGTTGTCGCCACCACGATCTGGTACATCGCCTCGACACCTCGCGCACCGGTTTCGCCCGGCACTCTACTCGCGGCCCGCGGTCGGTACATTGGCGTTCATGACGGAAAACGCTTTCAGCGCTACCTCCGGGAACCCGGGTGGTCTGCTCCGCCGGTTTTTCGCCCGGTTCATCGACGGCGTGCTGGTGAACATCGCCGCGGTGCTGCTGTCGCTGCTGCTGCGGGACAGCGACTACTGGTTCTTGGTGACCGGGCTGTTCTCCGGGGTGCTGATGTTCGGCTACTTCGTGTTCTTCGAGATGACCCGGGGCGCCACTCCGGGCAAGGCGCTGTTGGGGTTGCGGGTGCGGGGCCCGGCCGGCGCCGACCATCCGGATGCCAAACAGGCCGCGATCCGCAACGCGTTCACGTTGCTGCCCGTGCTGCCCTTCGCCGGGGGTCCGCTGATGTTCATCGCGGTGGTCGTCATCGCCGTCACCGCCTTCGACAGCCCCACGAAGCAGGGCAAGCACGACGACTTCGCCGGTGGCACCGCGGTGGTGCGGACCTGACGTCCGGCAACCGTCAGCCGGTCAGGGAGAACCCCCGCCACGCCAGCCGGCGGTCCCGGTGCGGGTCGTGCTCGATCCGGCTGCGCCGGTCGATGACCAGGACGGCGCGTTCGTCGGGGGTGTAGGCCGGCCAAACCTGGCCGGGCCGGCCGGTGCGGGCGAACTCCCGCCAACGGTTCTGCACCTCGTTGCTGACCCGCAGGGCGGCGCGGCGGTCGCCGGCGGCGGTGAGCACGTTGCCCAGTCCGGTGCGGTAGACGTCGAACACGGCGAACAGTTCGGTCGCGTGGGTGGCGCCCAGCCCCGACCAGCGCAACATCCGCGGCGCGAAGTCGTAGCGGTACACGAACGTCGGCGCGTGCCCGCTGTGTGCCTCGGCGACCTGCCAGACGGCGGCGTTGAACGCGAAGTCGCCGCCCAGCCGGACACACGCCGCCGGCTTCGGATAGTCGGGGTAGGCGGCCAGGATCCGCTCGCGGGTGGCGGCGTCGACGTTGTCGAACAGATCCTCGATCATCGCCTCGGTGGTGGGCAGCAGCCGCAGGAACCGGGTGAACAGCCGGCCCTCGTCGGCGTTGGAGCCCACGATCAGCGGCACCCGGTGGGCGAGGCCGCGGTCCATCGCCTCCACCGGTTCCACCGGCACCACGTCATCGCCGTAGACCGGCCCGATCGGGAAGGCGCCCAGCGTGTCTTCCACGCCCTGGTCGATCAGCTTGTCCTGGGCGGTCACCAGCTGCGCGGCGGTCGCCGACATCACCGCGTGGGCGGCGTCGGAGCGGCGGGCACCGAGCAGCTCGGCGTACCGTCCGGCGAACTCGGCCGCCAGCTCCGCGGAGCGTTCCATGCCGGCTGCGGGGCTCTCTGCGATCGCCCGGTGGAACAGGCCGGCCGCCGACGGCACCGCCAGCAGAGTCGCGACCGCGTGGGCGCCCGCGCTTTCGCCGAAGACCGTCACGTTGCCCGGGTCGCCGCCGAACGCGGCGATGTTGTCCCGCACCCAACCGAGGGCGGCCACGATGTCGCGCAGGAACAGGTTGCTCTCCAGCGGGTATTGGCGGGTCGACAGCGCGGAGAGGTCCAGACAGCCCAGCGCACCGAGTCGGTAGTTGACCGACACGTACACGCAGCCGCGGCGGGCCAGTGCCGCGCCGTCGTAGATGGGGGTCGCGGAGCTGCCCAGGATGTAGCCGCCGCCGTGGATGAACACCATCACCGGCAGCGGGCCCGGCTGGGGCTCCTGCGGGGTGGCCACGTTGAGGGTCAGGCAGTCCTCCCCCATCGGCTGATATTTGCCGACCGACAGCATCGTGTAGCGGCGCTGCTGGGGGGCGCACTTGGTGAACCCGTGGCAGTGGCGCACTCCCGGCCACGGCTGCACCGGCTGCGGCGCCCGGAAGCGCAGCGGCCCCACCGGGGCCTGCGCGTACGGGATGGAACGCCACCGGTGCACCCCGTCGCGGGTGAATCCCTCGACGACGCCGGCGGAGGTGGTGGCGCGGACCGTCCGTTGGTGCATGCACAGACCGTATCGAAACCGTCGTGTCCCGGCCCGTCCCTGCCCGCGAATCCCCGCCGTGCCGGTTAGCCTTGCCGCATGCGTTGTGCTGTTCTGCTGGCAACGGTGGTGCTGATCGCCGGGTGCTCGCACACCATCACCGGCCACCCGGAGACCGAGACGTCCACCACGTCATCGGGCGTGCCAAGCAGCGCGCGAGCGCCGCAGAGCACCGCACCGGGTGGGCCGCCGCCGGACGGGGCCGCGGCGATCGACGTGATCGCCTGGGTGGAGGTCGGGGAACAGATCGACACCGCCCCGTTCCACAGCGCGACGCGCGACGGCGCCACCAGCGATCTCGGCGACGACATCGCGTTCACCTCCGGAAAGACCCGCTGCATGACCGATCAGCGCTACGCCGCGGACACCCTGATGTGCCTGGTCGATCTCGCCGATCCGCCCGCCAAGCCCGAAACCGCCTACGGCGAGTGGATCGGTGGCTGGGTCGACTACACCGGCGCGGAGTTGCAGGTCGGTTCGGTTCACGGTGATCCGGGCCCGTTCGGCAAGGGCGACGGCGCCGCGTTGCCCGAGGGGCAGACGCTGCGTTTCGGGGACTACCGGTGTCGGGCGCATGACAGCGACCTGTACTGCGTGAACTACGCCCACCAGTCGGCGGTGCGGATGTCGGCCGCCGGGGTGGCACCGTTCGGGTGCCTGCAGCCGGCGCCGGAGGGTGTGGGGCTGAAATTCGCCTGCTGACCGGTTCCGGGTCAGCGCCAGCCGTCGGCGGCGGCGGCCGCCTGCAGCATCTGCGCGCACAGTTCGCGCAGTTCAGCCGGGTCGGCGCCCTCCTCTAGCGCGGTCGCGACGTCCTCCGCCGCGCAGCGCACCTGGTAGATCCGGTCGGCGAGGGCGGCCGCCTCGTCCGCGGAGAGCACGACTGCGTCGTGGGGCAGCACCGCGCCGTGGGCTGCGCCGAGTTGGGTGCGCTGTTCGTAGGCGCGCTGGCGGCAGGACTGGCGGCAGTATTGGCGGCGGCGCCCGGTCGGGGTGTCCGGTACGTCCCGGCCGCACCAGCGGCAGGGCTGGGGTGGGCGGCGCGTCACGGCTGCCGAGTGTAGTCGGCCCCCGGCCCCGGTCGCGGTATCATCAGTGGCCGCGCCGGCGATGGTGCCGGCGGTGCGGGGAACTTTTCCCGCCGGCCGACGCGTTGACCTGACGAGTTTGTGTCGAGAATTGTGTTCGCGGAATCGCTGAGCGCTGAGCATTGTGTTGAGAGGTGAGGTCCGATGGCCGACCGTGTTCTTCGAGGAAGCCGGCTCGGAGCGGTAAGTTACGAAACCGACCGGGACCACGATCTGGCGCCGCGGCAGGTGGCGCGGTACCGCACCGAGAACGGCGAGGAGTTCGACGTCCCGTTCGCCGACGACGCCGAGATCCCCGGCACCTGGATCTGCCGCAACGGCATGGAGGGCACCCTGATCGAGGGTGAGGTGCCGGAGCCGAAGAAGGTCAAGCCGCCGCGCACCCACTGGGACATGCTGCTGGAGCGGCGTTCGATCGAGGAGCTCGAGGAGCTGCTCAAAGAGCGGCTGGCGCTGATCAAGTCGCGTCGACGCGGCTAAAGCGTGAGCCGGTCGGGTGCGCCGGTGATCCCGCCGCCGATCGGCGCGCCGGGCTAGCGCGCACGACCGATCTACGGCATCCGGGCGCGGGTTCTACGCGCTTTGGCGGATGTTAGCCCCGCCTGCACCGGTCGATAGTCGAGGGAGCGAAGCACCGTGTCTCGGTGTGCCCGACCGGAAAGGCAAGCCGATGAGCTCCCCCGACCCGAAAACCGTCCGCGGCCGAGGCCGCCGCGACGCGACCGGCCAGCAACCGCCGACCACCGCGGCAGCCGCCCCGGCCACCGCCCGCACCGAGGCGTCCCGAGCCGGTGACCACTGGTCGACGACGTTTCACGCGCTGGCCTGGTCCGAGGAGGACGCGGCCGCCGAACCGAACCGCTACCCCGGCCCCGCCGATTCGCGGCGAGGCCGGCCCGCACCGGCCCACGATCCCTGGTTTCGGCGTCCGCAGCTGCTGATCGCGGCCTCCGCGGTGGCGCTGGCCGCGCTGGGCTCCGGCGGGCTGGCCTACCTGTTGGCCGGGGGGTCGACCGACAGCACCGTCCCGCCGCCGCCCGCGTGGGTGCAGCCCGATCTCAATACCGCGGCCGGTCCGCCGGTCGCGCCGCCGCCGGCCGCGCCGCAGCCGGCCGCGCCGCCGGCCGACGCGCCGGTCGTGCAGTATCAGCCGCCGCCGGTGCAGGCGCCTCCGCTCGCCGCCCCGCCCCCGGCGCCGGTGCAGGTCCCGCCGCCACCGGTCCAGAACCCGCCGCCCGCGGCACCGCCGCCGGCGGCACCGCCACCCGCCGACCCACCGGCGCAGAACCCGCCGAAAGAGGATGCGCCGCCAGCCGATCCGCCGCCGGCCTCGCCGCCCAAGAAGGATCCGCCGGCGATGAAGTACTGCTGGTTCAAGCAGGTCGCCGCCGATCAGCCGTGCCCGCTGATCCCGCCCGGCCCGGACAACTGGTCGCATCCGTGCCCCGGGCATCCCGGCTACTACGAAGACAACGGCGGGAAGTGCCCGACCGACTGACCTGCAGTGGCGGCTATCGGATCAGGAGCGCACCGCGCCGCGCGCCCGATCCCACCGGCCGCCGATCCCCCACCGCGCGACCTGGGCCATCGCCTCGCGGATGTTCGATCCGCTCATCTTGGAGACGCCCAGTTCCCGTTCGGTGAACGTGATCGGCACCTCCACGATGGTGAAGCCGCGGTTGAGGGCCCGCCAGCTCAGGTCGATCTGGAAGCAGTAGCCCTTGGAGTCCACGGCGTCGAGGTCGATCTCTTCGAGCACCCCACGCCGGTAGGCGCGGTAGCCGGCGGTGATGTCGCGGATCTTGACGCCCAGCAGCAGCCGCGAGTAGGTGTTGGCGGTCTTGGACAGCAGTAGGCGCCGTAGCGGCCAGTTGCGCACCTCGCCGCCCTCGACGTAGCGCGAGCCGATCGCGACGTCGGCGCCGGCGTTGACCGCGTCGAGCAGCCGGTGCAGTTGCTCGGGGGCGTGGCTGCCGTCGGCGTCCATCTCGACGAGCACCGAGTAGCCGCGTTCCAGCCCCCAGGCGAACCCGGCCAGGTAGGCGGCGCCGAGGCCGTCCTTGCTGGTGCGGTGCATGACGTAGACGGCGTCGGGGTCGGCCAGCGCGAGCTCGTCGGCGAGTTCGCCGGTGCCGTCGGGGCTGCCGTCGTCGACGATGAGCACGTCGACCTCCGGTGCCGCCTTGCGGACCCGCCCGAGGATGAGCGGCAGGTTGTCGCGCTCGTTGAACGTCGGGATGATCACCAGTCTGCGCCCGGTCGGGCGGGGGCGCGGGTCTGCAGGCGGGCTGCCGGCGGTCATGGGGCTCCTCTATCCGGTGCGGGGTCTTCCGGGGACGTCTCGGCGCTGTCGGCCGGGACAGCGTCGTCGGGGTCGGCGGCTCCGTCGGCCTCGGAGCCGGGGTCGGGTGGCGTGCGGCGTGGCAGACGTGGCGGCCAGGCACGCAGCGAGGGTTTATTCTGCAGCATCGCCGCCACCAGGGCGGCCAGTCCCAGCCCGACCAGCAGCCATTGCACCGCCGGACCCCAGCGGGTGGCCGCGGTCGTCGCGGTTTTCAGATGCACCTGCTGGTCGAGGAAGGCCGGTTCGAAGAACGCGGTGCGGCCCAGTTCCCGGCCGTCCGGGGCGATGACGGCGCTGATCCCGGTGGTGCCCGCGACCACGACATAGCGGTTGTGTTCGACGGCGCGGGCCTTGGCGAAGGCCAACTGCTGGGTGCTCATCGCCGCGTCGAAGGTGGCGTTGTTGGTGGGCACCACCAGCAGCTGAGCCCCGTTGCGCACCGATTCGCGGGGCGCGCGGTCGAAGATGACCTCCCAGCAGGTGGCGACGCCGACCGGTACGCCCGCGGCCTGCACCACCCCGCTGCCCGCCACCGGGACGAAATAGCCGGCGCGATCGGCGTAGGGCGACAGGTGCCGGAAGAAGCTCCGCCACGGCAGATACTCGCCGAACGGCTGCACGATCTGCTTGTCGTGCCGGTCGGTGGGCCCCACGGCCGGATCCCAGACCAGCACCGAGTTGGTCGACACCGGGTTGTCCGGGCTCCAGCCCGGCGCGCGCAGCACGGTGCCGACCAGGATCGGCGCGCCGATGACCCGGGCGGCCATGGTGATCTGCTCGGCGGCGTCGGAGTTGATCAGCGGGTCGATGTCCGAGGCGTTCTCCGGCCAGACCACGAACTGCGGTTGCGGCGCCCGTCCGGCATGGACTTCCTCGGCGAGGCGCAGCGTCTGGCGCACATGGTTGTCCAGCACCGCGCGGCGCTGCTCGTTGAAGTCCAGGCCCAGACGCGGCACGTTGCCCTGCACGGCGGCCACCGTGACCGCCGGGCTGTTCTCCGCCCCGGATCCGGCGCGGCGCACCATCGGCCACACCGCGACCGTGCTGAACAGCACCAGGCAGATGCATACGCCCGGCAACACCACCGCCGGCGGGGCTCCGGCGGTCTGCGCCGGTGGGTCCTGCCGCCACCAGCGGACGATCTCGATCCCGAGCGCGGTGAGCGCGCAGCCGAGCAGCACGATCGCGGTCGACAGCAGCGGGACACCGCCGAGCGAGACCAACGGAAGGAAGGGCCCGTCGGTCTGGCTGAACCCGACGACGCCCCACGGGAACCCGCCGAACGGGAAGACGGACTTGAGCCATTCCTGCAGCGCCCACACGGCCGCGAACCAGACCGGCCAGCCCGGCAGCGACCGCGCCAGGACGGCGCCGAGGCCGAACAGCGCCGGGAACAGTGCGCACACCAGCGCCAGCACCAGCCAGGGCACCGCGCCCACCAGCCCGCTGATCCAGGGCAGCAGGGGGACATAGCAGGTCAGGCCGAACAGCAGGCCGTAGCCGAACCCGCCGGCGCGGGTGGTGCCGGGGTGGGTCAGCACCCAGCTCAGCAGGGCCAGCGCGATGACCGCCGCCCACCACCAGCCCCGCGGCGGGAACGCCGCGCACAGCAGCGCCCCGCCGGCCGCGGCGGCGACCAGCCGGGGCAGCCGCGGCACCGCTGCGACGCCGAGCCGGCCGAGCCGGGCCAGCCCGGCCCGCCCCCAGCTGGTCAGGTGCGCCAGCAGTGCGACCAGCCAGCCCCGCACCAGGGCGCCCAGCTGCGCGCCGGCGCGCGGTGCCGCCGGGTCGTCGGCCCCGTCGTTCTCGGACGCCCCGGCGGTATCGGCGGCATCGGCGGCACCGGCGCCGTAGTGATCGTCGCGGTCGGTGTGGTCGGTGTGGTCGGTGTCGTCGTCGCTGTGGTCGCTGTGGTCGCTGTGGTCGTCGTCGTTCTCGTCGTTCTCGTCGCTGAGGTCGGGCAGCGGCTCGGGATCGCCGACCGGGTCGTAGTCGGTGTCCAGCTCGAAATGCGGGGAGTGCGGTGTGTCGTCGTCGCGCACCACCGGGATGATCTCGGTGGCTTCGTGGCGGCGGCGCGGTCGGTCAGCCATGGATGACCACACCCCGGTGGACGGTGCTCCGGCAGCGCGGCAACTCCGCCTCGGCCGCCAGCTGCGGCAACGCCGGCACCCGGGACCGGGGGTCGGTGGACCAGCGCTGCACCGCGTCGCGGGGCGCGGCGACGGTGAGTTCCCCGGTCTCCCAGATCGCGTAGGAAGCGGGCGCGCCCGGCGCCAGCGTCCCGGTCAGCCCGTCGTGGATCCCGGCGGCGCGCCACCCGCCGCGGGTGGCGGCGGCGAAGGCGGCGCGCGCCGACAGGGCACTGCCCTCGGTGCGGTGGGTGGCCGCGGCTCGCACGGTGGCCCAGGGGTTCAGCGCGGTGACCGGGGCGTCGGAACCGAAGGCGAGGGGCACGCCTTGGGATGCTAACAGCGCAAACGGGTTGAGGTTACCGGCGCGTTCGGCGCCGAGACGCTGCGCATACATGCCGTCGGCGCCGCCCCAGCGCGCGTCGAACCCGGGCTGCATGCTCGCGATCACCCCCCACGCCCCCAACTGGGCGGCCTGCTCGGCGGTGACCATCTCCAGGTGTTCCACCCGGTGGCCGCAGCGTGCGATCGCGGGCACCCCGAACCGGTCGACGGCGCGGGTCAATCCGGCCACGACGGCGGTCACCGCCGCATCCCCGATCGCGTGGAATCCGGCGGTCACCCCCGCCTCGGTGCAGGCCAGCAGGTGGTCGGTGATGGCCTCGGGGTCCAGGTGGCAGCTGCCGGTGCAGTCGGGGTCGTCGGTGTAGGGCTGCTGCAGCCAGGCGGTGCGCGATCCCAGCGATCCATCGACGAAGAGGTCGCCGGCCAGCCCGGCCGCGCCGGTCTCGGCCACCAGCTCGGTGGCCTGCGCCGCGGTGCGCACCGCCTCGCCCCAGTAGCCGGTCACCTGCACGCCGTGGGCAGTGGCGCGCAGTTCCCGCCAGTCGTCCGGGCCGCCGATGTCGGGGCCGGCGCACTCGTGCACGGCGACGATGCCGGCGGCGGCCGCCGCGTCCAGCGCGGCGGTGCGGGCCGCGGCGCGCTGGCCGGCGGTGAGCAGATCGCGTGCGGCGGCCCGCACCCGGTGGTGGGCATCACCGGTCAGCGGCTGCTGCGCACGGTGGCCCGCCGCGCTGCTCAAGCCGGCGGTGCGGTCACGCAGGGCGCCGGAGGCCAGCGCCGAGTGGACGTCGACGCGGCTCAGATACGCCGGCCGGCGGCCGAGTACGGCGTCGAGGTCGGCGGTGGTCGGCGCGGTGCGCTCCGGCCAGCGGCTCTCGTCCCAGCCGTGCCCCCAGATCGGCGCGTCGGGGTGCGCGGCCGCGTGCTCGGCGAGCAGGTCGAGGCAGTGCTGCCGGGAGGTGGCGCCCCCGAGGTCCAGACCGGTCAGGGTCAGCCCGGTGGCGGTGACGTGGACGTGGCTGTCGACGAAACCGGGCGCGACGAAACCGCCGTCGAGATCGACCACATCGGCGTCGGGGAACTGCTCACGGCCGACCGCGTCGGAGCCCAGCCAGGCTACGACACCGTCGCGAACCGCCATTGCGGTCGCGTCGGGGTGGGTGGCGCTGTGAATGCGCCCACCGAGGAGCAGTGTGGTCACGTCGCAAAGTTACGGGGTGCGGCCGGCGGGCAGCGCACGTGGTGTCGCGGCGTCCTCGGTGACGACCTCGCCGTCGACCACCTCACCGTCGATCACCGCACCGCCCCCGCTGCGGGCCGCGGGCCGGGCGAGCCGCCCGAGCGCCACGGCGCTGAGCACCGGGCGCACGGCCGCGCGGGTGGGCGGCAACAGGAGCAGGATTCCGGCGACACTGCTGGCCAGGCCCGGAACGACGACCAGCACCGCGCCGAGGGCCACCAGGGCGCTGTCGGTGAGCGTTTTGGCCGGATCGCGCAGCCCGCGCAGCAGGGTCAGCGCCTGCCGGCGCAGTTGCGCGCCGGCGACCAGCAGACCCAGCAGGAACGTCGCCAGCAACACCAGCACGGTCCGCCCCGCACCGATCGTGGTGACCAACGCGATCAGAACCGCGATCTCCACCAGCACATACGCCAGCAACACCCGCGACAACATGCAGTGACAACGTCGGACGGCGTGCCGGGGTTCCGCCGCGGGAGCCGAGCCCCTAGGTTGACGGTGTGACGACTATCACCGTGGACTGCCCGGACGGGCCGATCGACGCCCTGTTGGACCGACCCGCCGGCGACGGCCCCTTCCCCGGGGTGGTGGTGGTCCACGACGCGTTCGGTTACGGCCCGGACAAGGAAGCGATCTCGGCGCGCATCGCAGCGGCGGGTTATCTGGCCATCACCCCGAACCTGTACGCCCGCGGCGGGCGGGCCCGCTGCATCCCCCGGGTCTTCCGCGAGCTACTGACCCAGCGGGGCCGCGCCCTCGACGACATTCTGGCCGCCCGCGACCATCTGCAGGCGCTGCCGGAGTGCTCCGGGCGGGTCGCGGTGGCCGGATTCTGCATGGGCGGGCAGTTCGCGCTGGTGCTCGCGCCGCAGGGCTTCGCCGCGGCGGCGCCCTTCTACGGCACGCCGCTGCCCCGCCATCTCGACGAAACGCTCAGCGGTGCGTGCCCGGTCGTGGCCAGCTTCGGCCGGCGCGACCTCTATGGCATCGGGGCTCCGGCCCGGCTGCAGCGCGCCGTCGCGGCCAACGGCGTCCGCGCCGACATCAAGGTCTATCCCGGTGCCGGACACAGCTTCGCCAACCAACTGCCCGCTCAGCCGCTGTTGCGGATCGCCGGGTTCGGCTACAACGAGGCGGCCACCGAGGACGCCTGGCGGCGGGTGTTCGCTTTCTTCGGCGAGCACCTGCCCGCTTAGGCGGCCCGGAGCTCCAGGCCGATGTTGTGGCGCATGCCGCCGCGCAGTTTGCTCACGAAGTTGAACGCCCGCCCCATCAATCCGTAGCGCTTGCCGAGCGCGTCGTAGACGGCCCCGGTCTCAGCTTGGTCGAGGATGGCGGCGACGGCCTCGGTCGCCGCGCTTTTGGGCCGGCCCCGCACGTCGCACACGGCCAGGGTCACCCGGGCGGTGTTGCGGATCCGCTTGACCTTCCAGGCGTCGGCGCGGGTGATCACCAGCAGTCGGTCGCCGTCGGGCGCGGCCCAGATCGGGGTCGGTTTGGGCCGACCGTCCTTGGTGAACGTGGTCAGCAGCAGGTAATCGGCTTTGGACAGATCGGCAAACGTTGGAGCCACGCCGGCCAATCTACCGGGTCAGCGGACGTCGAAATCGGTGAGCTCAGGCCGGCGCAGCAATTCGCGGTGTCGTTGCGGTGTCCACGGGAACAGTTCGGGCAGCCCGTCCGCGCCCAGATACCAGCTGTTGCAGCCGGTCACCCAGACCGTCTGCGGCATAGCGGCTTTCATCTCCTGGTTGTAGCGCTCGGTGGCCTGCGCGGTGGGGGCGGCGGTGGTGAATCGACCGTCGCGGATCCGGGTGATCCACCACAGCGCGTAGTCCGCCTGGTCCTCGGCGATCGGCACCAGCGACTGGTTGCCGATCGGTGAATGCGGTCCCATCAGCATGAACAGGTTCGGGAAACCCGGCACCGCCACCGAGCGGTAGGCGTGCGGCCCGTCGGCCCACACCTCCTCGAGGGTGCGGCCGCCCTCGCCGGTCACCGCCAGTGGGCGCACGTAGGCCCGGGCGTCGAATCCGGTGGCGTAGACAAGCACGTCCAGTTCGTGCCGGGTGCCGTCGGCGGTGACCACGCCTTGCGGTTCGATCCGGTCGATCGACTCGGTGACCAGCTGCACGCCGGGTCGCTGCACCGCCCGGTAGAAGTTTGCGGCGGCGATCAACCGCTTGCACATCGGCTGGTCGGTCGGGGTCAGCTTGGCGCGCAGCTGCGGGTCGCGCACCGACAGGCGCAGATTCCACCGGCACACGGCTTGCACGATGCGCCGCTGGAGTCCGGGTTGGACCACCGCCCGCCCGAACAGGGACCGGAAGAAGGTGCCCCAGCCGCGGTAGCCCACCGCGCTCAACGCCGGCCACCGGCGCAGCACCGCGCGGCTCAGCGCCGAGTAGCGCGGGTTGGGCATCGGGTAGATCCACTGCGGGGTGCGCTGGAACATGGTCAACTGCCGCACGTTGCCGCCGAGTTCGGCGACGATCTGCACCCCGGTCGACCCGGTGCCGATCACCCCGATCCGCTTGTCCGGCAGCGACACCGTGTGATCCCAGCGGGCGGAGTGAAACGCCGGTCCGGCGAAGGACTCCCGGCCGGCGATGTCGGGGTAGCGGGGAATCCGCAGCACCCCGGTGGCGGTCACCAGCACGTCGAAGGCTTCCTCGTCGCCATCGGCGGCGGTCAGCCACCAGCGCTGATCGCGGTAGTGCGCCGCGGTCACCGCGGTGCCGAACCGGATGTGGGGCCGCAGACCGCGCTCGTCGGCGACCTGCCGGAAATACGCCTGGATCTCGTGTCCCGGCGGCAGCAGCCGCGACCAGTCCGGGTTCGGCCGAAACGAGTAGCTGTAATAGCGGGACGGCACGTCGCAGGTCAGCCCCGGGTAGGTGTTGTCCCGCCAGGTTCCGCCGACGTCGTCGGCCTGTTCGAAGACGGTGAAGGAGTCGATGCCGACGTCACGCAGCTTCATCGCCATGCACAGCCCCGACATGCCGGCCCCGATGATCGCGACGCGCACCGGTCGAACTGTGCTGGGCACCATCTGATCCTCCCGCCGGACGAAGCCGGGTGCTGCCGCCGATGATGCCACGGTTGATCCGGGCCGGGCGCCGATCACCCGGTTCCGGTGGGTCGGGGGGCCTGCGTCATCGGGCGGCACCCCGGCGGGTGAAGCCGAATCGGCGCCGTCCGCGCGCCGCGGTCAGCCGGAAGACGCCCAGCGCGACCCGCGTCCGGCGGGGCGTGGACGGGAACCACAGCGGCTCTCGGCTGCCGGTCGGCGTCCGCGGCACGGTGATGGCTTGCGGCCGGCAGTATTTGCGGATGCCGGCCGCGCCACCGGAGCGGGCTCCGATGCCGGACTGTTTCCAGCCGGCCATCGGCAGGGCGTGCGCGAAGGCGTTGCTCCATACGTCGTTGACGTTGACTCCGCCGGCCTGCAACCGGCGCGCCACCCGCTCGCCGCGCCGCTTGTCGGCGGTCCACACGGTGGCCGACAGCCCGTAGCAGGAATCGTTGGCCAACCGGATCGCTTCCTCCTCGTCGGCGACCTTCAGCACCGGCAGGGTGGGGCCGAACGTCTCCTCGGTCATACAGGTCATCGCCTGGGTGACGTCGACCAGCACGGTGGGCTGGAAGAAGGTGCCGACGCCGGTCGGCCGGCCCCCGGTGGCCACCACGGCCCCGGCGGCGACGGCCTCCTCGACGTGGCGCTGCACGATGGCGCACTGCGCCGTGCTGGCCAGCGGGCCCACGTCGTGATCGCAGCGACCGCCGTCGCGGCCCTGCCGCAACGTCGCGACGGCCGCGGTGAGCTTGGCGACGAACTCGTCGTAGACCGGCGCCTCGACGTAGACCCGCTCCACCGAGATGCACACCTGGCCCGAGTTGGCCATCCCGCCCCAGGCGATGCCGTTGGCGGCGCGGTCCACGTCGGCGTCGGCCAGCACGATGGCGGGGTCTTTTCCACCCAACTCCAGGCTGTGCGGGATGAGTCGTTCCGCGCAGGCGACCGCGATCTTCCGCCCGGTGGCGGTCGAGCCGGTGAACTGCACGAAATCGGCCTGCGCGAGCACCGCGGCGCCGGTCGCACCGGCGCCGGTGGCCAGCGCCAGAACCGGAGGAGCACCGATCTCGGCCCAGCCGTCCACGAAGGCGACCGCCGCAAACGGGGTCAACTCCGAAGGTTTGAGCAACACCACCGCACCCGCGGCGAGCGCCGGCACCACATCCAGGGCCGGGAGCAGGAGCGGGAAGTTCCACGGGCTGATCACCGCGACCAGCGGGTACGGCCGGTAGGCGGTGATCAGTTTCTTCGTGAGCCCCAGCGGACCGGGCTGCCGGGGTCGGTCATCGGCAAGGAACCGCTTGGCGTTGGCGGCCCAGTAGTGCAATACGTCGGCGGCGACGATCGGTTCGGTGCAGGCTTCGGCGCGGGTCTTGCCGCTCTCCGCCTGGATCACGTCGGCGAGATGGTCCGCGTTGTCGAGGACCCAGTCCTGAAATCTTCGCAGCCATTTGCGGCGGTTTGCCGGACCGATCGCCTCCCACTCGGGTTGGCTGTCGCGCAGTCGCTCGGCCATCGCCGCCACCGCGGCGCCGGTGTGGTCCGGCACTTCGCCCACGACCGTTCCGTCGATCGGGTTACGCACCGTCACCGTTGCGCGGTTGACGGTGTCGATCAGTGCGATCGCCATCAGCGGCCTCCGAATCTCCGTGATCTGCTGAGTATCCGGCCGTGCCGCCGACGCGCCGTAGGGTAGCCGGCTACCCCACTGCGTGCCCGCGCCCGCTCGGGTAGCGGGCTACCCTAGCCACCCCCTGCGCGGGCCAGAACAGTGGACGAATCCGGGGATTCAGTCGCAACGAAACGAGGTTGCCATGTCCAACGTCGATACCGCGCGCTCTGCCTTCCAGGCTTTCCGCAGTGGAGATCTGGCCGCCCTCAAGGAGTTCTACGCCCACGACGCGGTGTGGTACTCCTCCGACGAGGTCACCCCCGGCGGCGAAAAACACAGCCGCGACGCGATCGTCGAGATGATGGCGCAGGTGCCGGAGCACTGGTCGACGTTCAGCCTCGAACCGCGCGAGTACCTCGATGCCGGGGCGTACGTCGTGGTGTTGGGCACCCACCGGTTCGGTAACGATCGGGGCAGCGCGGAGGCACCGTTCGTCAACATCGTTGAATTCGACCGATCCGGCAAGGCGGTGCGCGGCGAGTTTCACAGCGACAGCGCCAAGATGGCCAGACTGCAGCGATGAGCGCACCGCCCGGCGTCTAATCGGCCAGTGGTTGCGCGGCAAGCAGACTCAACAGTTGGCTGCGCCGCTCGATACCCAGCTTGGTGAAGATGCGGTAGAGGTGCCCGTCGATGGTGCGTACCGAAACGCACAGTTGGTCCGCGATCTTGCGATTGGACATCCCGGCCGCCGCCAGCATCGCGATTTCGCGCTCCCGGTCGGTGATCGGCAGCGGATGGGCGGTGGCGACCACCGCGGGCGACCGCAGGTCGCAGCGGGCGGCCAGGGCGTGCGCCCGGCCCGCGGACCCGAGTTCCTTGCTGTACTGGCCGCGTCGGGCGTGTTCGCGCGCCGCCTGCGCCGCCGCGTCGGCCGCCAACGCGGTCGCGCCGAGCTCGATGAACCGCTCCGCGGCGGCGTCCAGCAGGTCGCCTTCGTGGCCGGTGAGGGCCCGCGCCTGGGCCGCCATCACCGCCGCCAGCGGGGTGTCCACGATCGCCGCCAGCTCCGTCAGCCGGGCCGCCCGGGCCCGGTCGCCGAATCGCACGGCCGCATGCAGCGCCGCGATCTCGAGCATCCACATCCCGCTGCGCCGCGCCAGCTGCGCCGCGGTCGCCGCATGCTGTTGCGCGGCGGTGGTCTCGTTGGCGGCCGCGCGCTCCCAGGCGCGAGCCAGTTCGAGTTCCGGACGGAACACCGCCACCTGCGGGCCGTCGGCCTGCTCCGCCAGGCGCACCAACTCCGCCGCGACACCGCCCGCGCCGCGGGCCCCTTCGGTCTGGGCGGCCCAGGCCGCCACGGGCATCAGCCAGCCCGGCGGGAAGCCCTGCGCCATCAACGCCACCGCCTTGGCGAAGGCGGCGGCCGCCGGACCCAACTCGCCGCGGGCGGCCAGCACTCGACCGCGCATCGTTTCGATGATGGCGTCGCCGCCGGGTGCGCCGGCGCTCGATTCGCTGTAGCGGTGGGCGAGCTGTTCCGCTCCGGGCAGGTCGCCGGCCGCCAGGGTGGCGACGACGTCGGCCAATCCGGTGGCCAGTGGTTGCATGCCGATGCGGCCCGGCTCGGCGATCGGCCGCGACGCCCGCGCCGCCAGGTTGGCCGCACCGAACCGGCCGACCAACGCCGAGGCCCACGCGGTGGACATCGTCAGCGCGGTCCAGGCCAGCGCTCGGTGGTGGGTGTCCGTCGCGCAGATCGTCAGTCCGGCGTCGATCGCGGCCGTGACGTCACCGGCGAAGAACGCGAACGAAACCCCCAGCGCGGCGACCACGTCGTCGAGTACCGCCGCCTCAGCGGCGGGCGCGATCCCGGCGAGCAGGCGCTGGGCCGCGTCGACGTCGCCCAGACCCCAGAACAGGTTGGCGGCGCGCGCGCAGCCCCACCGCACCTGTTCGGCCGGTCCGGTCGGTTCGATCCCGGCGAGAACCGCGTCCGCCTCCCGTCCCCGGCCCTGCCAGCTGAGTGCTTCGGCCAGCACCAGTGCGGCGGGCAAGCCGCCACCGCGGTCGAGGGCGAACCGGGCCAGCTCCTCGCCCTTGTCCAGCCCGGACATCGCCACCGCACTGGCCGCCGCCGCGGTGACCAACTCCAGATCCGGTTCGAGATCGCTGCGGATAACATACTGCGCCAACCGGATTCGCCCACGCGCATCCGGTAGCCGAGTCTGTTCGCCACCGGACTGCAGCCTGGTGTGCAGGATGGTCACCAGCCGGCCGTTCAGCTGACGGCACCGCACCACCCCGGCCAGCTTGACGGCCGCATCACCGATGATCGGGTGGTTCAGGCGCGCCAACGTGTGCGAGCCGTCGGCATAAACCTGGATCAGCCCGCGCCGCTCCAGCCGGCCCGCCGCCGCCGCATCGCAGAGTTCCCGCAGCACGTCCCAATCCAGCAGTTCACCGACAGCGAGGGCTTCGACCACCTCCCGTTCGGCGGAGTCGAGGGAGCGCAGCCGGAACTCCAGCAGGTCATCGAGTTCGTGGCCGGGGCGCAGCGGCCCGTGCAGCCGCCAGCCGCTCGCCGACGAAACCAGCACCCCGCTCTCCCGCCCGGCGCTCAGCAATCCGCGCAGTAGCAACAGGTTCCCGCCGGTGCGCCGGTACAACTCGTCGACCAGACCGGCGTCGACCGGCCCGCCGAGTACCGCGCGGGCCAGTTCCTCGACCTGCTCGGCGGTGAACGCCTCGATGCGCAGGGTCCGGAGCCGGCGGTCGGTCACCAGCGCGCTGACCGCGTCGGGCAAGCCGTCATCGGGTCCGATCGTCGCGATCACCCGGGCGTCTCCCTCGGTGACCAGCTGGTGTACCAGCAGGGCCGAAAGCGGGTCGAGCAACTGGGCGTCGTCGACGACGACGGTCAGGTCCTCGGCTTCGGCCAGCGCGGCATGCGCCGCGGCCAACATCGCCGCCGGTTGCTTGGTGACGGTGACGGTCACCGCACGGGAGAACGCGCCCAGCGGCACCGCCCGACCGGTTTCGGTGCCGACCGCATACCGCACCGGGCGGCCGGCCGCCTCGATGCTGCCGGCCACCGCCCGCGCCAGCGTCGATTTGCCGACGCCGCTGGCGCCGTACAACACCGCCCCGCGAAAGTCCGCGCTCGGGTCGAGCGCCGCCAACGCCTGGCGGAGCTCGTCATCGCGGGCCACGATCGGCCAGCCGAGCCGCGGCCCCGCGTCACCCGACACCGGACCCCCTGCCTCCGCACGGAAGGTGGTGTGGAATTTTACGCCCGATCACCGGCGGTGTGTCCAGTGTTCGCCGGTGTGCCCAGCAGCAATCCGGTGCGACCGCGGGACGCCGACGCGGCCCGCCGGTCAGCCCTCGAGGTCGCCTTCGGTCTCCAGCATCACCTGACGCAACCGGTCCAGGGTGTCCTCCGGCGGCGCGGCCCACATGCCGCGGCCGGCGGCCTCCAGCAGCCGCTCGGTCATGCCGTGCAGGGCCCACGGGTTGGATTCGGCCAGGAACTTGCGGTTCTCGTCGTCGAAGACGTAGCTCTCGGTGAGCTGTTCGTACATCCAGTCGGCCATCACGTGGGCGGTCGCGTCGTAGCCGAACAGGTAGTCGACGGTGGCGGCCATCTCGAACGCCCCCTTGTAGCCGTGTCTGCGCATCGCTGCCATCCACCGCGGATTGACCACCCGGGCGCGGAAGACCCGCGTGGTCTCCTCCGACAGCGTGCGGGTGCGGACCGCGTCCGGGCGGGTGTTGTCCCCGATGTAGGCGGCGGGGTCGCGGCCGGTGAGCGCCCGCACCGTGGCGACCATCCCGCCGTGGTACTGGAAGTAGTCGTCGGAGTCGGCGATGTCGTGCTCGCGGGTGTCGGTGTTCTTGGCCGCCACCACGATCCGCCGATAGTTGCGGTTCATGTCGTCGGCGGCGGGCGCGCCGTCCAGCCCGCGCCCGTAGGCAAACCCGCCCCAGGCGGTGTAGACCTCGGCCAGATCCGCGTCGTCCCGCCAGTTGCGGGAATCGATCAACTGCAACAACCCCGCCCCGTAGGTGCCCGGCTTGGAGCCGAAGATGCGGGTGGTGGCGCGCCGCTGGTCGCCGTGCGCCGCCAGGTCGGCCTGGGTGTGCGCGCGCACGTAGTTGTCCTCGGCCGGCTCATCGAGCCCGGCGACCAGTTGCACGGCGTCGTCGAGCATGGCCACCACGTGCGGGAACGCGTCGCGGAAGAACCCGGAGATGCGCACGGTGACGTCGATGCGGGGCCGGCCCAACTCGGCCGGCTCGATCGGCTCCAGGTCCACCACGCGTCGGGAGGCGTCGTCCCAGACCGGCCGGACCCCGAGCAGGGCGAGCACCTCGGCGATGTCGTCGCCCGCGGTGCGCATCGCCGAGGTTCCCCACACCGACAAGCCCACCGACTCCGGCCACCGGCCGTGGTCCTCGTGGTAGCGGGCAAGCAACGAATCAGCCATGGCCACACCGGTTTCCCACGCCAGCCGGGACGGGATCGCCTTGGGGTCCACCGAGTAGAAGTTGCGCCCGGTGGGCAGCACGTTGACCAGCCCGCGCAGCGGCGAGCCGGACGGCCCGGCGGGGATGAACCGACCGTCGAGGGCGCGCAGCACCTGATCGACCTCGGCGGCGGTGCCGGCCAGTCGCGGGACGACTTCGGTGGCGGCGAAGCGCAGCACCGCGGCGACGTCCGGGTCGTCGGTGAGGTCGTTGACCGCCGCGGGATCCCAGCCGCGGTCGGCCAGCCCGGCGACCAGGGCACGTGCCTGCTGTTCGACTTCGTCGACGGTGACGCGTTCGGCGCTGCCGTCCTCGGCCAGCCCGAGGGCCTGGCGCAGCCCCGGCACGGTCTGCTCGCCGCCGAACAGTTGCCGTGAGCGCAGGATCGCCAGCACGAGATCGAGTTGTTGCTCGCCGGTCGGCGGCTGGCCGAGGATGTGCAGCCCGTCGCGGATCTGGACGTCCTTGATCTCGCAGAGCCAGCCGTCGACGTGCAGCAGCATGTCGTCGAACTGCTCGTCGTCGGGGCGTTCTTCCAGGCCCAGGTCGTGGTCCATCTTGGCCGCGCGGATCAGCGTCCAGATCTGCTGGCGGATCGCGGGCAGCTTGCCGGGGTCCAGGGCGGCGATGTTGGCGTGCTCATCGAGCAGCTGCTCCAGTCGCGCGATGTCGCCGTAGCTCTCCGCGCGGGCCATCGGCGGGATGAGGTGGTCGACCAGCACGGCGTGGGCGCGGCGTTTGGCCTGGGTGCCTTCGCCCGGGTCGTTGACCAGGAAGGGGTAGATCAGCGGCACATCGCCCAGCGCGGCATCCGGGCCACACGACCCGGACAGGCCCAGCGTCTTGCCCGGCAGCCACTCCAGGTTGCCGTGCTTGCCCAGGTGCACGATCGCGTCGGCGCGGAAACTGTCCGGGAAGTCGGCACCCAGCCAGCGGTAGGCGGCCAGATAGTGGTGGCTGGGCGGCAGGTCGGGGTCGTGGTAGATCGCCACCGGGTTCTCCCCGAATCCGCGCGGCGGCTGCACCATCACCACCACGTTGTCGGCTTGCAGCGCGGCGATGACGATCTCGCCGGCCGGGTCGCGGCTGTAGTCGACGAACAACTGTCCCGGCGGCGGGCCCCAGTGGTGTTCGACGGCGGCGGCGAATCCGGCGGGCAGCGTGGCGAACCAGGCGCGGTAGTCCGCTGCCGGCACCCGGATCGGGTTGGCCGCCAGTTGGCCCTCGGTGAGCCAGTCGGGGTCCTGGCCGCCGTGCTCGATCAGGGTGTGCATCAGGGCGTCCCCGTCCCCGGCCGCGACACCGGGCAACTCCCCCACCCGGTAGCCGTGCGCACGCAGCGCGTTGAGCACGGCGATGGCGCTGGCGGGGGTGTCCAGCCCCACCGCGTTGCCGATGCGGGCGTGCTTGGTCGGGTAGGCGGAGAACACCAGCGCCACCCGCTTGTCGGCGGCGGGGATGGCGCGCAGCCGCGCGTGGCGCACCGCCAGCCCGGCGACCCGCGCGCAGCGTTCCGGGTCGGCGACATAGGAGATCAGGCCCTCGTCGTCGATCTCCTTGAACGAGAACGGCACGGTGATGATGCGGCCGTCGAACTCGGGGACCGCGACCTGGCTGGCCACATCCAGCGGGGACAGCCCGTCGTCGTTGGCCTCCCACTGCGCACGCGAGGTGGTCAGGCACAGCCCCTGCAGTATCGGGATGTCCAGCGCGGCAAGGTGTTCGACGTTCCAGGATTCGTCGTCCCCACCGGCCGAGGCGCCGGCGGGTTTGGTGCCGCCGGCGGCGAGCACGGTGACCACCATCGTGTCCGCGCGCCCGAGGGTGTCGAGTAGCTCGGGTTCGGCGGTGCGCAGCGACGCGCAGAACACCGGCATCGGGGTGCCGCCGGCGGCCTCGACAGCCGCACACAGCGCGTCGACGTAATCGGTGTTGCCGGCCAGGTGCTGGGCGCGGTAGTAGAGCACCGCGACGACGGGCCGGCCGTCCTCGGCGGGCTCGCGGGTCACTCCCCAGGTGGGGGTGCTCACCGGCGGGGCGAACCCGATGCCGGTCATCAGCACGGTGTCGCTGAGGAAGGCGTGCAGCTGCTGCAGGTTCGCCACCCCGCCGTGAGCCAGGTAGAGGTGGGTCTGCAACGCGATCCCCGCCGGAACCGTGGACCGGTCGGTCAGGTCGGCGTCGGGCGACTGCTCCCCGCTGACCAGCACCGCCGGCACCCCGCTGGCCAGGACGGCGTCGATCCCCTCCTCCCAGGCGCGGTAACCGCCCAGGATGCGCACCACCACCACGTCGACACCGGCGAGCAGCTCCGGCAGCTCCTCGTCGAGCAGCCGCGCCGGGTTGGCCCAGCGGTAGCCGGCGCCGCTGGCGCGCGCGGTGATCAGGTCGGTGTCGGAGGTCGACAGCAGCAGGACGGTGGCATCGGTGACTTCGGGTGCAGCGGACACGCCTACTTCCTACCGCACGGCACTTTCCCGCCCGGCTCCGCTGACCCCCCGGGCCGGCGAACCGGTGCTGCCGTCGCGGGGCGTCCTCATCCGAACGGCTGAGAATCCCGCACCCTGACGTGCCGGAAAACGGGTAACCGGCTGCCCTATCGCCCCGCCGGCCGCAGCGGGAGAGTCGAAGCACCAGGATCTGGATACCGTCGAGGAGGAACCGACATGTCGAACACCGACACCGCCAGGAGCGCCTACGCGATGTACCGCGCCGGCGATATGGGCGGCCTGAAAGACCTCTTCACCCACGACGCCACCTGGTACTCCTCCGACGAGATACCGCTGGGCGGCGAGCTGCACGGCGCGGACGCCATCCTGGAGATGATGTCCCGCATCCCCGACCACTGGTCGGAGGTGACGATCGAGCCCAGCACCTACCTGGCCGCCGACGACTACGTGATCGTGCTGGGCACCCAACGGTTCACCAACGCCAAGGGCACCGCGCAGACACCGTTCGCCCAGGTGCTCAAATTCGACGGTGCGGGCAAGGTCGTGCGCAGCGACCTTTTCGGCGACACCGCGAAAATGGCCAAACTGCAGACCTGATCCGATGAGCGACGACTTCTCCCGATTGGTGTCGGAGATTTATGCGACGATTCTGACACCGGCGCTGTGGGAGACTGTCGTTACCGACATCGGACACACGATCGGTGACTCGGAAACGGCGCTATTGGCTCCGCTCAATGGCTTCGGCCGGCAAATCACCCACGCGAATCTGCCGGCGGCGATATCGGACACCTATAACCGGTATTACGCCCGCCGCGACCCGCTCATGGCGGCCGTCGAGGCGGGGCCGGTGGGGGTGGTGCGGACCCGCGCCGAGTTGGTCGAGCGGCCCGGCAGGACGGAGATCGACGCGGACTGGTGTCTGCCGAACGGATTCCGTGAGGTCTACTTCGCGCTCCTCACCACGACACCGGGACCGACCAGCATCGCGGTCAAGGTGCCGAAAAGCATCGGCGTGTCCGCCGCCGGGTCGGGCGCCCCGCTGCTCCGGCAACTAGTGCCGCACCTGCGCCAGGCCCTTCGCACCCGTGAGCAGCTCGACGAACTCGACTGTCACAACAGGGATCTGGCGCTGGCTGGTGAGTTCTTGCAGCACGGTGTCGTGATTCTCGCCGCCGGCGGACGGATCCTGCACGCGAACTCCGCCGCCGAGGGTCTGTTGCGCCTCGATGACGGGCTACGGCGCCAACTGGCCCGGGTCGAAGCCGAATATCTGCGCGCCGATCCGGCGAAGCTGGCCGGATCCTTCTTGTGCCCACGCCCGTCCGGGAAACGTTCGTACATCATCCATGTCGTTCCGACGACCCAGCCCGTCCCGGATTTCACCCGGTCGCCGCGCCGGATGGTCATCATCGTCGACCCCGAACTGCAGCAGCTGCCGCCTGCCGGCTTGTTACGGCGACTCTACGGCCTGACCCGAAGCGAAGCCGAGGTCGCCGTCATGGTGCTGCGCGGGCACGGCCTCAAGACCATCGCCGAAACCCTGTCGGTCTCGTTGGCCACGGTGAAGACCCACCTGCAGCATGTTTTCGACAAGACCGACACCCACCGGCAGGCCGAACTGGTCCGGTTGCTGCTCAACCACGGCCCCTGCCTCCATCCGGCCCAGAACGACGACGGGGCCGATGACGGCGACGATGAGGTCAGAGGTGACGTAGCTCGCGAGTCATTCTCGCGTCCTGGATGAACACCGACTCACGCGGCGGAACGCTCCGTCGCTTTTGCGGGGCCGGCACATTTTTGTGGCCGACTGCAGCCGAATGAATTCTGCCGAACCATGGGGCGGCTAACACATTGAACATCGTCGGGGTTCCTTTCGTGTGTGTGCTTTCACCGAAAGAAAACCACCGCCGGCACTGCCCCATCCTCAACCGCATGGATGAAATAGAAAGAGGAATGCCACGTTTCATCCATTCGGGTGAGAACCCGTCGGGCGGCTTCGCCGCCACCGGGCGCACGGCACTGCGCACGCCCTTAGGCTGGGTGAATGAGCCGCGCCCGCGACACCGACGCCTGCCCCGGCGCGCTGCAGACCCATCCGGCCGCCGACGGCGCCCTGGCCCGGATCCGGCTGCCCGGCGGGCAGATCAGCGCCGCGCAGTTGGCGGCGCTGGCGCGCACCGCCGTCGAATTCGGCGCGCCGGCGCTCGAACTCACCTCCCGGGGGAATGTTCAGCTGCGCGGCATCACCGATCCCGTGGCCGTCGCCGAGGCGGTGGCCGCCGCGGGTCTGCTGCCCTCGGCCAGCCACGAACGGGTCCGCAACATCGTCGCGTCGCCGCTGACCGGCCGGGTCGGCGGAACGGTCGACCTGCGCGCGCACGTGACGCGGTTGGACACCGCGATCCGGGCCGAGCCGCGGCTGGCCGAGCTGCCCGGCCGGTTCTGGTTCGGGCTGGACGACGGGCGCGGTGACGTCGCCGGGCTACGGCCCGATGTCGCCGCGCTGTGGCTCGGCCCCGACACCGCGGCGCTGCTGCTGGCCGGCCGGGACAGCGGGGTGCGCCTGCCGGGTGCCGCGGCGGTGCCCGCGCTGACCGCGGTCGCCGCCCGGTTCGCCGCCGTCCGCGGCGACGCCTGGCGGATCACCGAACTGGCCGCACCCGAGGCGCTGCTGACCGGGCTGGAGATCACTGCCGAGCCGGGCGCCACCTGGGCGCCGCAGACCCGGCCGCCGGTCGGCTGGCTGGACCAGACCGACGGGCGGGTGACCCTCGGCGCCGCGGTGCCGTTGGGGGTGCTGTCGGCCCGGGTTGCCGAGTACCTCGCCGCGATCGAGGCTCCCCTGGTGGTGACGCCGTGGCGCTCGGTGCTGATCTGCGACCTCGACGAGCCGGCCGCCGACACCGTCGTGCGGGTGCTGGCGCCGCTCGGGCTGGTCTTCGACGCGCACTCCCCGTGGCTGACCGTCAGCGCCTGTGTCGGCAGCCCGGGGTGCGCGCGATCCGCGGCCGACGTGCGCGCCGACGCCGCCGCCCGCCTGGACGAGTCGGCGGACGACCATCGCCACTTCGTCGGCTGCGAGCGGGCCTGCGGCAGCCCACCGGGCGCCCGGGTGCTGGTGGCCACCGCGGACGGATACCGGGAGCTCACGCCGTAGGGTGAGCGCGTGCTGGACTACCTGCGCGATGCCGCCGAGATCTACCGGCAGTCGTTCGCCACGATCCGCGCCGAGGCGGACCTGGCCCGGTTCCCCGCCGACGTGGCCCGGGTCGTGGTGCGACTGATCCACACCTGCGGACAGGTCGACCTGGTCGACCACATCGCCTACACCGACGACGTGGTGACCCGGGCGCACGCGGCGCTGGCCGCCGGTGCGCCGGTGCTCTGCGACTCCTCGATGGTGGCGGCCGGCATCACCCGGTCGCGGCTGCCCGCGGACAACGCGGTGGTGTCGCTGGTCGCCGACCCGCAGGCCGCCGAACGCGCCCACCAGTCGGCCACCACCCGTTCGGCAGCCGGGGTGGAGCTGTGGGCGGACCGTCTCGGCGGGGCCGTGCTGGCCATCGGCAACGCCCCGACCGCGCTGTTCCGGCTGCTGGAGTTGCTCGACGAGGGCGCCCCCGCCCCGGCCGCGGTGCTGGGCGGGCCGGTCGGCTTCGTCGGCTCGGCGCAGTCCAAACAGGAGCTCATCGACCGCCCGCGCGGACTGGCCTACCTGGTGGTGCGCGGCCGGCGCGGCGGCAGCGCGATGGCCGCCGCCGCCGTCAACGCGATCGCGAGCAGCGCCGAATGAGCGCGCCCGGCACGCTGTTCGGGGTCGGCCTGGGCCCCGGCGACCCCGAGCTGGTGACGATGAAGGCGGCGCGCATCATCGCCGCCGCCGACGTCGTCGCCTACCACAGCGCGCGGCACGGCCGCAGCATCGCGCGCGGGATCGCCGAGCCCTACCTGCGCCCCGGCCAGCTCGAGGAGCACCTGGTCTACCCGGTGACCACCGAGACCGTCGACCACCCGGGCGGCTACGCCGGCGCGATGGCGGATTTCTACCGCTCGGCGGCCGACCGGATCGCCGCTCATCTGGCCGCCGGGCGCGACGTGGCGCTGCTCGCCGAAGGCGACCCGCTGTTCTACAGCTCCTACATGCACCTGCACACCCGACTCACCGAGCGTTTCAACGCGGTCATTGTGCCCGGGGTGACCTCGATCAGCGCCGCCTCGGCGGCGTTGGCGACCCCGCTGGTGGCCGGCGAGGAGGTGCTGTCGGTGTTGCCGGGCACCATGGGCGTCACCGAGTTGAGCCGCCGGCTCGCCGACGTCGACGCCGCGGTGATCCTCAAACTGGGTCGCTCCTACCCGGCGGTGCGGGAGGCGCTGTCGCGCACCGGGCAACTCGACGACGCCTACTACGTGGAGCGGGCCTCCACCGCGGCGCAGCGGGTGCTGCCGGCCGCCGACGTCGACCCCGCCGACGTGCCGTACTTCTCGCTGGCGTTGCTGCCCGGCGGACGGCGCCGCCGCACGACCACCGGCATGGTCACCGTGGTCGGGTTGGGGCCGGGCAGCGCCGACTGGATGACCCCGGAGAGCCGGCGGGTGCTGGCCGCCGCCACCGACCTGATCGGGTACGGCCCCTACCTGGACCGGGTGCCCACCCGCGACGGTCAGCGGCGCCACCCCAGCGACAACACCGACGAGCCCAAACGCGCCCGGCTGGCCTGTGAGCTGGCCGAGCAGGGCCACACGGTGGCGGTGGTGTCCTCCGGGGACCCGGGCGTGTTCGCGATGGGCGCCGCCGTGCTCGAGGAGGCCCGGCAGTGGCCGGGGGTGACGGTGCAGGTGGTGCCGGCGATGACCGCGGCGCAGGCGGTGGCCAGCCGGGTCGGTGCGCCGCTGGGCCACGACTACGCCGTGCTTTCGCTGTCCGACCGGCTCAAACCGTGGGAGGTGATCGCCGCCCGGATCAGCGCGGCCGCCGCCGCGGATCTGGTGTTGGCGATCTACAACCCGGCCTCCAAAAGCCGCACCTGGCAGGTCGGCGCGATGCGGGAACTGTTGTTGGAGCACCGCTCCCCCGAGACTCCGGTGGTGATCGGGCGGGACGTGTCCGGCCCGGCCGAGCAGGTGAGCGTGGTGCGGTTGGGCGACCTGGATCCGGCGGCCGTCGACATGCGCTGCCTGCTGATCGTGGGATCGTCCCGAACGCAGTGGTACGCCCAGGATTCGGCGGATCGGGTGTTCACCCCCCGGCGCTATCCGGGTTAGCCGCGCCAACTTCCCGGCAGCATCGGCACCCTGATGTCGTCCTCGTCGTCGACGGTGATCAGGCCGACCGCCGACGATGCCCGGTCGGTTGCGGCCACCCCGGCGAACCCGAACGCGCCCGCGCTTCGCGTCGAGGCCGCCACCCCGGCCGGTTCGGGAGGCGCCGGGTCGGCGAGCGACTCGGCGTCGAGGAACTCGTAGCGGTAGCCGCGTTCGGTGGCCACGCCCGGACGCCGGCGCCGGTGTCTCATCCGGCTGCGCAGCGCCGCGCCGGCCTGCGCCGGGTTGGGGGCGTCGGTTTCGGCGCCCTCCGCCGCGGACCGCCGGGCGGCGCGGCGGCTGCCGGCCGACCGCTGCGCCGACAGTGCGCTCGCCGTTGCCACGAACAGCGGATCACTCATCGGCGCGCCGGTGCCCTCCGCGGCGGTGGGCCCGAACCCGGCGCCCGGCCCGCCCCCGCCCGGTCCGGGCGCCGTCGCCGCCGCCCCGGGTGCGGGCGCCCCGGCCGGCGCGGTGCCGGCCGAAGCGCTTCCCGCCGATGTCATGGCGCTCGGCGCCGGCCCGCCCGCGACCCCGGCGGGTGCGACGCCGCCGACGGCCACCGGCAACTCCGCGGGGGCGCCGATGCCCGCCAGCCCCGACAGGCCGGCCGCACCCGCCATGCCAGCCACCCCGGCGGACCCCACCATCGCCCCGGCGAGCAGCGGTGCGGCGCCGACCAGCACCGGGATCGCCAGCTGCACCGCGATCTGTCCCATCGGCCAGATCAGCATCAGGGTGTGGTAGGCCGACCAGCCCAGCGCGCCGGCGAGCACCGGCGACATCCCCGGGATCATGCCGAACAGCTGGGCGAACTGGGTCGCCGTCTCGTAGGCGGGCAGCGGATACCCGTCCACCCCGAGCAGCTTCCACAGCTGCTTGGCCACCGGGTCGAGCACCCCCATGTTGATGTTGGTCAGCAGGTCTTTGATCTGTTGCTCCCAGCCGGTGGCGGCCTGGCTGTCAGCGGTGGTGTCGGCGGCCCGCAGGTGCGCTCCCGCCTCGCCGGACCGGCCCGCGCCGGCCCCGTCGGTGCCGGCGGTTGCCGCGGCGGCGGCCTCCGCGCCGGGCGCCACGATCGGGGGGGCCGGGATGGTTGGCGCCACCGTGGCCAGTGCGGTCTGGGCTACCACCTGGTAGCCGGCCATGGTCTCGGCGGCCTGTACCCACATCCGCACGTAGTCGGCCTCGTTGACCGCGATCGGGATGGTGTTGATCCCGAAGAAGTTGGTGGCGACCAGCGCGGCGTGGAGGGCGTGGTTGGCGGCGAGTTCGGCCAGGGTGGGCATGGTGGCCAGGGCCGCGCTGTGCGCGCCTGCCGCGGTCTGGTGCGCGGCGGCGGCGACGCTGCTCTTGGCGGCGCTCTCGGCCAGCCAGGCCAGGTAGGGGCCGTGGGCGGCCAGGTAGCGCGCGGCGGTGGGGCCCTGCCAGGCGCCCGCGTGTACGGCGGCCAGGTCGGCGGTGAGTTCCTCGGCCGCGGCGGTGTACTCGGCGGCCAGCTGCGCCCACGCCGACCCGGCTGCGACCAGCGGGCCCGCTCCGGGCCCGGAGCTGAGCAGCGCGGAATGAACCTCGGGGGGTGAGGCCAGCCAGATCGGCGCGATCATCGCGACCGGCACCCCCTTTTTCCGTCAGCTCGCGGCGGCCTGCCCGGTAGGCGCCGTCAGATGAGTAGTCGGATCGCGGGCCGGGTTAGTTCCCGGCGGTGCGGGGTTTTGTCCGCCGAGGTCGATTTGTCAGGATGAGGTGGTGAATTGCGAGGTCGCGCGTGAAGCACTCTCGGCGCGTCTGGACGGCGAGGCCCAGCCGGTGCTGGGCCACCAGCTCGACGCCCACCTGCGCGGCTGCCGGGGCTGCCGGGAGTGGCTGATCGCGGCGGCGGCGCAGACCCGCGATATCGCGGTGGCCGGCCCGCCGCGCGGCCCGGACCTCACCGAGCAGATCCTCGCCGGTGCGCGCGCCCGCGCGGCCGGCACCGCGGCGCTGTGGTGGCGCGGTGCGCTGATCGTTATCGGGGTCGGGCAGCTGGTGTTGGCGGCCGCGCAGATCGCCGGGCTGGACTTCGGGATGGTGCACACCGAGGGGCACGGCGCGGCGACCGGCGCGCACCTGCTGCACGAGTCCACCGCCTGGCTGGTCGCCCTCGGGGTGGCGATGATCGCGGCGGGGATCTGGACGGTCGCCGCGGTCGGGGTGGCCGCGATCACCGGCGCGTACACGGTGGCGCTGCTGGGCTATGTCGTGGTCGACGCGGTGACCGGGCAGGTGACCGCCTCCCGGGCGCTGAGCCACATCCCGATCCTGTTCGGGCTGGTCTTCGTGCTGCTGGTGGTGCGCGACCGGTTCGGGGCGCCGCGGCGCGATCGCGGGACCGCCGAGGCCGACCCGCCGGTCCCGTGGCCGGAGCCGGGGCGGCGGGATCACCTGCGGCCGGTGAACCGGGCGGCGGCATGACCACACCCCGCACTGACCTACGACTGCGCGTCGTAGACTGGCCGCGATGACCGCGCGCAACGACGACGAGGCCGTGACGGCGCTGGCGCTGGCCGCCGCCGGGCGCAACAGCCGCGCGTTGGAGGCCTTCATCCGCGCCACCCAGCAGGACGTGTGGCGGTTCGTCGCCTACCTCGCCGACGTGGGCAGCGCCGACGATCTCACCCAGGAGACCTTCCTGCGCGCGATCGGCGCCATCGAACGGTTCTCCGGCCGGTCCAGCGCCCGCACCTGGCTGTTGTCGATCGCGCGGCGGGTGGTCGCCGACCACATCCGCCACAACCGGTCGCGGCCCCGCTCGGCGTATGGCGCCGATCCGGCGCAGCTGGCCGACCGGGCGCACACCAGCCGCGGCTTCGAAGACGTCGTCGAGGTCACCGCGATGATCGCCGATCTCTCCCCCGACCAGCGCGAGGCGCTGCTGCTCACCCAGCTGCTCGGGCTGTCCTACGCCGATGCCGCCGCGGTCTGCGGCTGCGCGGTGGGCACCATCCGGTCCCGGGTGGCCCGGGCCCGCGATGCCCTGCTGGCCGACCCGGATTCCGACGAACTCACCGGGTAGCGGCCAGCCGGCGCACCCATGCGGCGGCCCGCGCGGCATCCGGCGCGGTGTCGACGCCGGCGGGCAGGGCGGGCCGCTGCACCATGACCACCGGGATGTCGTGATCGGCGGCGGCGGTCAGTTTCGCGCGGGTCATCTGCCCGCCGCTGTTCTTGGTGACCAGCACGTCGATGCGGTGTTCGGCCAGCAGCGCGGCCTCCTCCGGGTAGCCGTAGGGGCCCCGGGAGAGCAGCAGCCGATGTCGGGCCGGCAGCGCGCCGGGCTCCGGCGCGGTGACCACCCGGATGAGGAACCAGGCGTCGACGCCGGTGAACGCCGTGACGCTGGAGCGCCCGGTGGTCAGGAACACCCGCCGGTAGCCGTGCTCGGCGATGACCTCGGCGGCCCCCCGATTCGACGCCACCGGGATGGCCCCGTCGGTGGGCCAGGCCGGCCGGGCCAGCACCAGGTGCGGCAGCCCCAGCTCGGTGCAGGCCGCGGCGGCGTTGGCGGTGATCGTGGCGGCGAACGGGTGGGTGGCGTCGACCACGGCGTCCACGGCGGACTCGGCCAGCCAGCAGCGCAGTCCTTCGGCCCCGCCGAACCCGCCGATGCGCACCGCCCCGACCGGCAGCGCCGGGTCGGGCACCCGGCCGGCCAGGGAGCTGATCACCTCGATGTCGGGTTGCAGCGCGGCGGCCAGTTCGCGGGCCTCCCCGGTGCCGCCGAGCAATAGGACCTTCACGGGCCGCTCCCCCGCCGCCGCCCGGCCGAGTACAGGTAGCTGTCGGTGAAGCCGGCGGCCGCCAGCGCGTCGCCGACGAAGATCACCGCGGTCTTGGTGATGTTGGCGGCGTGCATCTGCTCGGCGATGTCGGCCAGGGTGCCGCGCCGCACCGTCTGCTGCGGGCGGCTGGCGAACGCGACCACCGCCGCCGGGGTGTCGGGACGGTAGCCGCCGGCCAGCAGCTGCGGCACGATCGTGTCGATCTGGGCGGCGGCCAGGTGCAGCACCAAGGTGGCGCCCGGTTTGGCCAGCGCGGTGAGTTCCTCGCCGGCGGGCATGGCGGTCGACAGGGTGGCGACCCGGGTCAGGGTCACCGTCTGCGCCACGCCCGGCACGGTGAGTTCGCGCCCGAGTTCCGCTGCGGCGGCGGCGAAGGCCGGGACGCCGGGCACGATCTGGTAGTCGACGCCGGCCGCGTCGAGGCGGCGGCACTGTTCGGCGACCGCGCTGTAGAGCGACGGATCCCCGGAGTGCAGCCGGGCGACGTCGTGGCCCGCCGCGGCGGCGGCGGTGATCTCGGCGATGATCTCGTCGAGGGTCAGCGGGCCGGTGTCGACGATGCGGGCGTCGGGCGGGCAGAACGCCAGCAGGTCGTCGGACATGATCGATCCGGGGTGCAGGCAGACCGGGCAGGCGGCCAGCAGCCGCTGGCCGCGGACGGTGATCAGGTCGGCGGCGCCGGGTCCGGCGCCGATGAAGTACACGGTCATCGGGTCAGCTCCCACTGGGTCACCGGGCGGTGCGGCAGCCAGCCGCGGAACGCCCCCAGCGGTTCCACCCGGTGGTGCTCCAGCCGTCGCAACACCCCTCCGTGTTGCGAATACGCCTGCAACAGAACGGCTTCGGACTCGACGGTGACCGTGTTGGCGACCAGCCTGCCGCCGGCGGGCAGGGCCTGCAGACAACCCTCGAGCAGCCCCGGTGTGGTCAGGCCGCCGCCGATGAACACCGCGGCGGGGGCGGCGGCGCCGCCGAAGGCCTCCGGCGCGGCACCGCGCACCTCGACCCGGGCGCCGGCGCCGGCCGCGTTGCGCGCGATGTCGCGGCGGCGGGCCTCGTCGTGTTCGAACGCCACCGCGGTGCACCCCGGCGCGCTGCGGGCCCACGACACCGCGATGCTGCCCGATCCCGACCCGACGTCCCACAGCCGCTCGCCCGGCCGCGGGGCCAGCGCGGCCAGCGTGACCGCGCGGATGCCGTATTTGGTCAGCTGGCCGGTGGTTTCGAACGCGCTGTCGGGCAGGTGGACACCGGCCTCGTCCGGCAGGTAGCGCACGGCGATGACGTTGAGGTCGTCGAGGTCGGACTCGGCGGCGCCGGCCCACTCCCGGGCGGTGCCGTCGCGGCGGCGTTCGGCCGGTCCGCCGAGTTGCTCGAAAACGCTGAGTTGCGAGTCGGCGCGGCCGTGCTCGCACAGCAGCGCGGCGAGCTGCGGCGGGCTGGACCGGCCGCGGGAGAGCACGATCGCCCGCCCGCCGCGCCGCACCGCGGTGTGCGGCGGCGCGCTCACCAGGCTGATGACCTCGGTGTCGGCGACGCTCCAGCCCAGCCGGGCGCAGGCCAGCGCCGGGGACGACACGTGCGGCAGCACCGTGACCCGCTGCGGGCCGAACAGCCGGATGACGGTGACGCCGATGCCGTGCAGCAGCGGGTCGCCGCTGGCGAGCACGTGCACGTCGTGCGGCTGGTCGAGCAGCGCGGGCAGCGCCTCCAGCAGCGGCGACGGCCAGCTCCGCCGGTCCGCCGCAACCGTGCCGTCGAGCAGCCCGAGTTGCCGGTCCGACCCGTAAACCACGGTGGCGGAGCGCAATTCGGTACGGGATCGCTCGGCCAGGCCGCCCATCCCGTCGGCACCGATGCCGATCACCACGATCCGGCTCACCGCGGCAGCCTCCGCCACACCGCACGGGGCAACAGCCGCATCCCGGCGAATAGCGGGCGCAGTGCCCACGGGATCCACACCGTGTGACGGCGGCGGGCCAGCGCGCGGGCGGTCGCGGCGGCGACCTGCCGCGGGGTGCTCGACAGCGGCGCCGGGGTCATCCCCTCGGTCATCCGGCCGACGACGAAGCCGGGTCGGGCGACCAGCAGGTGCACCCCGCTGCCGTGCAGGGCGTCGGCGAGCCCGCCGGCGAACCCGTCCAGGCCGGCTTTGGCCGAGCCGTAGACGTAGTTGGCCCGCCGCACCCGCACCCCGGCCACCGAGGAGAACACCACCAGCGCGCCTCGCCCGGCCGCGCGCATGGTGACGGCCAGGTGGGTGAGCAGGCTGATCTGGGCGACGTAGTCGGTGTGCACGATCGCCACCGCGTGCGCGGCGTCGGTTTCGGCCCGGGCCTGGTCGCCGAGGACCCCGAACGCCAGCACCGCGGTGCCCAACGGCCCGTGCTCGGCGACCAGCTCGGCGACCAGCGGCCCGTGCCCGGCGAGGTCGTCGGCGTCGAACTCGACGGTGTGCACCGCGGCGGCGCCGGCGGCGCGCACCGCGGCCACCTGCGGGTCGAGCCGGTCGGCGTTGCGGGCGGCCAGCACCACCGTCGCGCCCGGCGCCAGCAGGCCGGCCAGCTCGACGCCGATCTCGCTGCGCCCGCCGAAGATGACCACCGGTGGGTTTCTCGTGTCCTCCACGCCAGCGATTATGTCCTGCGCTAGCGTGGGCCGTGATGGCGAACACCACGACCCGGCTCACCGACGACGCGCACTCGTTTCTCACCGAGCGGCACTTGGCGATGCTGACCACGCTGCGCGCCGACGGCTCGCCGCACGTGGTCGCGGTCGGATTCACCTTCGACCCGAAAACCCATATCGCACGGGTGATCACCAACGGCGGCTCGCAGAAGGCGCTCAACGCCGAGCGCGGCGGGGTGGCGGTGCTGTCCCAGGTCGACGGGGCGCGCTGGCTGTCGCTGGAGGGTCGGGCCAGTGTGAGCGCGGACGCCGATGCGGTGCGCGACGCCGAACTGCGCTACGCGCAGCGTTACCGCACCCCGCGGGAGAATCCGCAGCGGGTGGTCATCGAGGTGCAGATCCAGCGGGTGCTGGGCTCCTCGACGCTGCTCGACCGCGACACCGATTAGCCGGCCACGCCGGCCACGGCTCAGCCGGCGACGACCAGCTCGTGGGGGCGGGTGTTGACCGGTTCCGCGCCGTCGTCGGTGACGATGACGATGTCCTCGATGCGGGCGCCCCATCGGCCGGGGAAATAGATTCCGGGTTCGACGGAGAACGCCATCCCGGCGGCCAGCGGCAGGTCGTTGCCGGCGACCAGGTAGGGCTCTTCGTGCACCGACAGGCCGATGCCGTGCCCGGTGCGGTGCACGAAGTACTCGGCCAGCCCGGCCTCGGCCAGCACGTCGCGGGCGGCGGCGTCGATCTGCTCGGCGGTCGCCCCCGGACGCACCGCGCTCACCGCGGCGCGCTGGGCGCGCTGCAGCACCGCGTAGTGCTGCGCCACTTCGGGGCCGGGTTCGCCGACGCTGTAGGTGCGGGTGCAGTCGGAGTAGTAGCCGGGCTCGACGGGCCCACCGATGTCGACGACCACGATGTCGCCGTGGCTCAGTTGCCGCTGCGAGCAGGCGTGGTGCGGGTCGGCGCCGTTCGGCCCGGACCCGACGATGATGAACGCCACCTCCGAATGCCCTTCGGCCACAATAGCTTCGGCGATATCGGCGGCGACGTCGGCTTCGGTGCGGCCGGCCCGCAGCAGCGCGGGAACCGCGGCGTGCACCCGGTCGATGGCGGCGCCGGCGCGGCGCAGCGCGTCGATCTCGGCGGGATCCTTGCGCATCCGCAGCCGGCGCAGCACCGCGGTGGCCAGCTCCGGCGGGGCGCCCAGCAGGGTGGCCAGCGGCACCAGGTGCAGGGCGGGCATCGCGTCGGTGACCGCCGCGGTGGTCCCGGGCAGCGCGTCGGCGACCAGCCGGTAGGGGTCGTCGCCGTCCACCCAGTCCCGCACCGTGATGCCCAGGTCGCCGACCGCGGATTCGGCCAGGGCGGGCACCTCCAGCCTGGGCACCACCATCGTCGGCTCCCCGTCGGCGGGCAGCACCAGCGCGGTGAGCCGCTCGAAGGTCTCCGCCCGCGACCCCAGCAGGTAGCGCAGGTCGTGTCCGGGGGTGATGACCAGCCCGGCCAGTCCGGCCTCGGCGGTGGCGGCGGCCGCGGCGGCCAGCCGGCGGGCGTAGACGGAGCTGTCGAACCGGGAAGTCACCTCCCCAGGCTATCGGGTGGGGCGGCGGTCGATCCGGGCGGGAAATAGCATGGCGGGCATGCCCGCTCCGCTGCTGCTGCTCGACGGCGCCTCGATGTGGTTCCGTTCCTTCTACGGGGTGCCGTCGTCGATCACCGCACCCGACGGGATGCCGGTCAACGCGGTGCGCGGTTTCCTCGACGCGGTGGCCACCCTGGTCACCGCACAGCGGCCGCGCCGCCTGGTGGTCTGCCTGGATCTGGACTGGCGTCCGCAGTTCCGGGTGGCGCTGCTGCCGTCTTACAAGGCGCACCGGGTGGAGGAGGTCGAGGCCGATGCCCCCGACGTCGAGGAGATGCCCGACGAGCTCGGCCCGCAGGTGGAGGTGATCCTGGAGGTGCTGGACGCCTTCGGGATCGCCACCGGCGGCGCGGAGGGGTTGGAGGCCGACGACGTGCTGGGCACCCTGGCCGCCGCCGAGACGGCCGACCCGGTCGTGGTGGTCTCCGGGGACCGGGATCTGCTGCAGGTGGTCGCCGAGGACCCGGTGCCGGTGCGGGTGCTCTACCTCGGGCGCGGGCTGGCCAAGGCGACCCTGTTCGGGCCGGCCGAGGTCGCCGAACGCTACGGGGTGCCCGCCGCGCGGGCCGGGGCCGCCTACGCCGAGTTGGCGTTGCTGCGCGGTGACCCGTCCGACGGACTGCCCGGGGTGCCGGGGATCGGGGAGAAGACCGCCGCGCGGCTGTTGGCCGAGCACGGCTCGCTGGCCGCGGTGCGGGCCGCCGCAGCCGATCCGAGCTCGCCGATGGCCAAGGGGATCCGGGCGAAGCTGGTCGCGGCGAGCGACTACATCGAGACCGCGGGCCCGGTGGTGCGGGTGGTCACCGACGCCGCGGTGGAACTGTCCCGGGCCACCGACGCGCTGCCGGAACGGGCGGTGGACGCCGATCGTGTTGCCGCCCTTGCCGACCGGTACGGGGTCGGCTCGTCGGTGCGGCGGCTGGAGACCGCGCTGCAGACCGCCGCCCGCACCGGTTGACCGGTCAGCGGGGCCGGCCGACGGCGTAGGTGCCCGAGTCGTCCTGGAAGGTCACCGTCACCTTGCGCTTGGTGCCGTCGATGCTGACCTCGCAGTCGAAGGTGCCGTCCTTCTTGACCGTCGGGTTGCCCTTGCCCTCGTTGCAGATGACGTCCTTGACGTTCTTGGCGCCGTAGCCGTTGGTCTCGTCGCTGAGGATCTGCTGCACGCCGGCCTGGGCCTTGTCGATGTTGAGTTTGGTGGTGACCAGGAAGCCGGGCCACAGCAGCCCCAACACCAGCACCGCGACGATGATCGCGCCGGTCAGCGCGGCCAGGGTGACCGCGGCGCGCCCGCTGATCGGCATGCCGAGGAACTTCTTGCGGGCGTCGGAGACCAGGTGGTGTTCGTGGCCGGCGGGAGCGCCGGGCTGCGCCGGGGGCTGACCGGGCTGGGCGTACGGGCCCGTCGCGCTGTAGTCGGTGGGTTGGCCGTACGGGCCGGGCTGGGCGTACTGGGTGGGATGCCCGTACTGGCCCGGCGGCGGGTATTCGGCGGTCTGGCCGTAGGGCTGACCGGGCGAACCGTAGGGGGTGGGCTGGCCGTACTGCTCGGGCTGCGGGTAGCCGGGCACCGCCGGGTAGGTGGGCGGGTACTCCTGCTCGTAACCGGTCGGCTGCCACGGCGACGGCTCGGCCGGCGGCACCGCGGCGTCCTGGTGACCCGACTCGGCCTGCTGGGGGCTCTCCGCCGGCTCAGCCGGGGGCTGCCAGGCTTCCGTCGGGTCCGGTCCCTGCGGTCCGCTCATGCCATCTCCCTGTGTACTGCGTTCGCCTCGCTGTTCGCGCCTACCCTACCGGCCTATCCCCCGTCCACCGCGACGACGCCGCGCCGAACCGCGCCGATCGCTTGTTGGGCGGTTCGGCGCAGTTCGGCTTGCGGGCCGGCGTTGCGGACCTGATCGAGCAGGTCGAGCACCTGGCGGCACCAGCGCACGAAATCCCCTGCCGACAGCGGGCTGCCGGTCTCGGTCACATCGGAGGCGGCCAGCGCGGTGGCCAGGTCGCCGGTGCGGGCCCAGTGGTACGCCGCCGCCGCGAAACCGTCGTCGGGCTCACGGCCGGTGGCCAGCCGGTGGCGCTGCTCGTCGGAGCGCAGCTGCGCGGAGAGCCGCAGCGTGTTCTGCAAGCCGCGCCGCACCCCGGCCGACGGGGCGTCGGCGCCGTGGATGCCGCCGTGGCCGTCCCCGCGGGTCTCGAACAGCACCGCCGAGACCACCGCGGCCAGCTCGGTGGGTTTGAGACCCTGCCACGCGCCGGTGCGCAGGCATTCGGCCACCAGCAGGTCGCTTTCGCTGTAGATGCGGGCCAACAGCCGGCCGTCGTCGGTGACCGACAGCTCGCCGTCGGGGCCGCGGCGGATGTAGCCGCGTTCGGTGAGCAGCCCGACGATCCGGTCGAAGGTGCGGGCCAGCGAGTTCGTCGCCGCCGCGACCTTCTTGTCCAGCTGGGCGTTGTCCCGCTCGATGCGCAGGTAGCGCTGCGCGGCGGCCAGTCCCTCGTCCCGGTCGGCGGCGTGGTGCACCGGGTGGGCCCGCAGCTTGGTGCGCAGCGCCGTCAGTTCCGGGTCGGCCGGTTCGTCGTCGCGGCCGCGGCGCCGGCCGGGCAGCGGCAACCCGGCGGCCGCCGACCGCAGCGCCGACGCCAGGTCCCGGCGGACCCGCGGCTGGCGGTGCTCCACCCGCTTGGGCAGCCGCATCGTTCCCAGCGGCGGCGTCGCCCCGGAGTAGTCGGCCGAGGAGATCCGGCCCGCCCAGCGGTGCTCGGTCAACACCAGCGGCCGCGGGTCCAGCTCGTCGCGGGCGGCTTCGATCACCACCGCCAGCCCGCCGCGGCGGCGGTCGTTGATCGTGATGATGTCGCCGCGGCGCAGCGCGGCCAGCGCGTCGTTGGCGGCCCGGCGCCGCTGCAGCCGTCCGGCGCGGGCCTGCGCCTTCTCCCGCTGGGAGACCTGGTCGCGCAGCCGGGCGTAGTCGAGGATGGGCGCGTCGGTGCCGCCGAGTTCGGCGGCGATCTCGGCCAGCATCCGCCGGCCCCGCTCCGCGCCGCGCACCAGGCCCACCACCGACCGGTCGGCCTGGTACTGGGCGAAGGACTGTTCCAGCAGCCGGTGGGCCTGCTCGGTGTCCATCCGCGAGACCAGGTTGATCGTCATGTTGTAGGACGGCGCGAACGAGCTGCGCAGCGGGAAGGTGCGGGTGGAGGCGAGCCCGGCCACGTCGGCGGGTTCGATGTCGGGCTGCCACACCACCACCGCGTGGCCCTCGATGTCGATGCCGCGCCGCCCGGCCCGCCCGGTCAGCTGGGTGTACTCCCCCGGGGTGAGCGGGGCGTGTTCCTCCCCGTTGAATTTCACCAGCCGTTCCAGCACGACGGTGCGGGCGGGCATGTTGATGCCCAACGCCAGGGTTTCGGTGGCGAACACCGCCTTGACCAGCCCGGCGGTGAACAGTTCCTCCACGGTGTGCCGGAAGCCGGGCAGCATCCCGGCGTGGTGGGCGGCCATGCCCCGCAGCAGCCCCTCGCGCCATTCGTAGTAGCCCAGCACCCCCAGGTCGGTGTCGGCCAGGTGCGCGCAGCGCCGCTCGACCACCTCGGCGATGCGGTCCCGCTCGGCCTCGGTGGTCAGCCGCAGCGGGGAGCGCAGGCACTGGCGCACCGCCGCGTCGCACCCGGCGCGGGAGAACACGAACGTGATCGCCGGGAGGAGCCCGGCGCTGTCCAGCGCGGCGATCACCTCCGGTCGGGCCGGCGGCCGGAAGGCGCGCACCGGCCCGGGGCCGCGGTGCCGGTGCGGACGCCAGTCGGAGAGCCGGTCGGCTTCGCGGCGCTGGCTGATGTGGCGCAGCAGGTCGGGGGCGACCGCGCCGGGTTTGCCGTCGGCGTCGAACAGGTCGAACAGCCGCTTGCCGACCAGCATGTGCTGCCACAGCGGTACCGGCCGGTGCTCGTCGACGACGACGGTGGTGTCGCCGCGCACGGTCTGGATCCAGCCGCCGAACTCCTCGGCGTTGCTCACCGTCGCCGACAGGCTGACCAGCCGCACCGGTTCGGGCAGGTGCAGGATCACCTCCTCCCACACCGCGCCGCGCATCCGGTCGGCCAGGAAGTGCACCTCGTCCATCACCACGTGGGAAAGCCCGTGCAGCGTCGGGGAATCCGCGTAGAGCATGTTGCGCAGCACCTCGGTGGTCATGACCACCACTGGGGCGTCGCCGTTGATCGACTGGTCGCCGGTGAGCAGCCCGATGCGCTCGGCGCCGTAGCGGGCGCTCAGGTCGGTGTGCTTCTGGTTGCTCAGCGCTTTCAGCGGGGTGGTGTAGAAGCATTTGCCGCCGCCGGCCAGCGCCAGGTGCACCGCGAACTCCCCCACCACGGTTTTGCCCGCGCCGGTGGGGGCGCAGACCAGCACGCCGTGGCCGGCTTCCAACGCGGTGCAGGCCCGCCGCTGGAACTCGTCCAAGGCGAACGGCAGGTCCGCGGCGAAGCGGGCCAGTTGCGACTCAGGTGGCGTCGTCATCGGTGCGGGTGATCGGGCCGGGCGCGGGCACCGGGGCGGGCTCCTCGAGCACCGACGCCTCGTCGTCGGCCAGGGTGGCGGCTTCGCGTCGCGCCCGGCGTCTGTCGTGCAGGCGAGCGATCTGGATCGCGAACTCCAGCAGCAGGGTGAGCGCGAGGCCCAGCGCGATCATCGAGAACGGGTCGGAGCCGGGGGTGAAGATCGCCGCGAACAGGAACACCACGAAGATCAGGCCGCGCCGCCACTGCTTGAGCCGCTGGTAGCTCAGCACCCCGACGGCGTTGAGCATCACGATCAGCAGCGGGAACTCGAAGCTGATGCCGAAGACCAGCAGCAGGTTGATCAGGAACCCGAAGTACTGGTCGCCGGAGAGCGCGGTGACCTGCACGTCGCTGCCGATCGTCAGCAGGAAGTGCAACGCCTTGGCCAGGACCAGGTAGGCCAGCAGCGCGCCGGCGACGAACAGCACCGCCGCCGAGACCACGAAGGTGACCGCGAACCGGCGCTCCTTGCGGTAGAGCCCCGGGGTGATGAACGCCCACAGCTGGTAGAACCAGACCGGGCAGGCCAGCACCACCCCGGCGGCCAGGCCCACCTTGAGCCGCAGCATGAACTGGTCGAACGGGGCGGTCGCCAGCAGCCGGCACTGCCCGTCGGCGCTGATGTCGGCCCGCGCCGACGGCGGCAGCGCGCAGTACGGGTGGCGCAGCCATTCGCCCAGGCTCTCCAGCCCGAACACCGAGTGCGAGTACCACAGGAAACCGGCGATCGTGGTCACGAAGATCGCCGCCAGCGAGATCAGCAGCCGGGTCCGCAGTTCGCGCAGGTGGTCGGCGAGCGCCATGGTGCCGTCCGGATTGGTGCGGCTGCGGCGCTGCCGCGGATCCAGCCGTTTGAACAATCCTTGGGTGCGCACCATCAGAAGTCGGGGCGTGCGGCCGTGCCGCACGCCGGGGTCGAGGCCGGGTTAGGAAGCCCGTCCGTCGGCCGCGGGTGGGTCGACGCGCTCGGACTGCACCGCGGTGGGCGGCGCGGCGGGGGAGGCAGGGGACTCGGCCCTGCTCTCGTTCTGCAGTTCACGAACCTCGGATTTGAAGATCCGCAACGACTTGCCCAGCGACCGTGCTGCGTCGGGAAGCCGTTTGGCACCGAACAGAACGATCACCACGACCAGCAGGATCGCCCAGTGCCACGGACTAAGACTGCCCACTTTGGTTACCTCCAGACGTCGCCACGATGCTACCGCAGCCGGCTGGCAGCGTTAGGTGGAGAGGCCCGCGGCGTCGTAGGCGGCCAGCGCCGCGGTCGCGGCCTGCCGCACCTGATCGGCCAGCGTCTCCGGTTTCAGAACCCGCACCTGCCCGCCCAGGCCGAGCAGCAGCCGGGTCATCCAGTCGTCGGAGGCATAGGTCATCGCCGCCTCGCAGGTGCCGTCGGGCCGTTCGTTGAGCACCCGCATCGGGTAGTACTCGAACATCCAGGCCGCCGTCGGCGCCACCAGCAGGGTGGCGGCCGGCAGGCCCGGGTCGGCGGTGAACAGCGACATGTCGGTCGGGGCGGTCACGGCCGGCTCCGGTGGGGACGACGGTTCGTCGAGCACGGTGGTGTCCACGATCCGGTCGAACCGGAACAGCCGGACCCCCTCGGCTTCCCGGCACCAGCCCTCCAGGTAGCTGTGGTTGCCGATCAGCACCACCCGGATCGGGTCCACCATCCGGGTGGTCAGGGTGTCGTGGGAGGCGGCGTAGTAGTCGATGCTCAGCGCGCGGCGGTCGGTGACGGCCTGGCGGACCGCGGCGGCGGCGTCGTGCTCGGCGGGGGCGGGTTCGTCGACGGCGGCCACCGCTTCGGGCTGGTCAGCGGTGGCCGCGCCGGCCGCCGCCTCGATCTTGGCGATCGCACTGCGCGCGGCCTCCGGCTCCACCACGCCGGGGATGTCGGTCAGGGCGCGCAGCGCCATCAGCAGACCGGTGGCCTCCGGGGAGGTCAGGCCCAGCGGGTGGTCCAGCCCGGCGGAGAAGGTCACCTCGATGTGGTCGGCGTCGATGTCGACGAAGTCGATCAGGTCGTCGGGGTAGTGGCCGGGCAGGCCGCTGACGAACAGCAGGTTGAGGTCGTCGACCAGCTGCTCCTCGGTGACCCCGAGGTCGGTGGCCGCCTTGGCGCGGTGCACCCGCGGGTTGGCCTGGAAGTACGGGACCATGTTGAGCAGCCGTACCAGTCGTTCGGAGATCGGGCGCATCAGCCGGACACCTCCACGTCGTCGCTCGCCAGGGCTCGCAGCCGGGCGAGGACGTCCTCGCGCAGCTCGGCCGGTTCCAGTACCACCGCATCGGCGCCGTACCCGGCGACGGTGCGGGTCAACTGGCCCAGCGCGTCGGCCGGCAGTTCGAACACCGTGCCGTCGCGCTCACCCAGCCGGCGCTGCTCGACGGCGGTGCCGGTGCGCCGCAGCGCCACCCCGCGGTCCTCGGCCACCCAGACCCGCGCGGTCGTCGTGGTCGCCGACCCGGCGACGACGTCGGTGAGCAGTTGTCGCAGGTCGACGTCGGCGGTGCGGCTGACGGCGCCCGGCGCCCCGATCGGGGTGACGGTGTCGCCCATGCGGGACAGCCGGAAGACCCGGGTGTCGTCGCGGTCGCGGTCGTGGCCGACCAGGTACCAGCGGCCCTTGGCGGTGAGCACTCCCCACGGCTCGACGGTGCGCAGCGTGTAGGGCTGGCTGCGGGAGGGCCGGTGCTCGAACTGCACCGCCTGGCCGTGGTCGATGGCGGCGAGCAGACCGGCGAGCACGGTGCCCGCACCGCGCAGGCCGGGCCGTTCGGTGACCGGCGCGATCGCGGTGGAGGCGTCGGGGTCGACGTCGACGCCGGCGGCGCGCAGCTTCAGCAGGGCCCGCTGGGTCGCGGTGATCAGTTCGGGGGTCTCCCACAGCTGGCCGGCCACCGCCACCGCCGCGGCCTCCCCCGCGGTCAGGGTGATCTCGGGCAGCGCGTAGTCATCGGCGCTGATCCGGTAGCCCTCCACCGGGCTCGATGAGGACGCCTTGCCGGTCTCCAGCGGGATGCCCAGGTCGCGCAGTTCGCTTTTGTCCCGCTCGAACATGCGGGCAAAGGCGTCGTCGCTGGAGTTGTCGTAGCCGACCACCGTGGCGCGGATCTTCTCGGCGGTGAGGTACCCGCGGGTGGACAGCAGTGCGATCACCAGGTTGAGCAGCCGTTCGACTTTCGATTCCGCCACGGCCACAGCCTAATGGGCGTGCGGCGCTCAGGGTCGGGTCCGGCACGCCGATCAGCCCGGGATCACCCAATCCGCCCACGGGCCGGGCCCGACCCGGTAGGAGCCCGGGAACTGCTGGGCCATCAACACGGCCACCGCGACGGTCGGCGGGCCGCCGGTGCGGGCCCCACCGGGTGGCATGCACCCCACATCGGCGATACCGAGTTTGACCGCATAAGACCCCGGCCCGCTGGTCAGTTCGCAGGCTTCCCGCACGGTCACTGTGCGATCAGCGTGCGCGAGCGGCGCCGCAGCGACCGCGGCGACCGCCGCGAAGACCATTCCGATCACGATTCGGTTCATGACAGCCCCTTTGCTGTGCATCTGATCCGACGCACAGTAATCGCGGAGCGATGTCGGCGGGCGGCTTTGACCGGATCGCCCGGAATCGCGCGCGGCTCACATGCTGGCGATCAGCCGCGCCACCCGCTCGTCCTCGTACCGGAACGGGTCCTTGCACAGCACGGTGCGCTGCGCCTGGTCGTTGAGCTTGAGATGCACCCAGTCGACGGTGAAGTCGCGGCCGGCGGCCTGGGCGGCGCTGATGAACTCCCCGCGCAGTTTGGCCCGGGTGGTCTGCGGCGGGGTGTCGACGGCCGCGTCGATCTCCTCGTCGGTGGTGACGCGGGCGGCCAGCCCTTTGCGCTGCAGCAGGTCGAACACCCCGCGGCCGCGTTTGATGTCGTGGTAGGCCAGGTCCAGCTGGGCGATCTTGGGATCGGACAGTTCCATGTCGTAGCGGTCCTGGTAGCGCTGGAACAGTTTGCGTTTGATCACCCAGTCGATCTCGGTGTCGACTTTGGCGAAGTCCTGGCTCTCCACGGCGTCGAGTTGGCGGCCCCACAGGTCGATGACCTGCTGGAGCTGCGGCGCGGGCGCCCGGTTGGCCAAGTAGTCCACCGCGCGGCTGTAGTACTCGCGCTGGATGTCCAGTGCGCTGGCCTGTCGCCCGCCGGCCAGCCGGACCGGGCGCCGGCCGGTGACGTCGTGGCTGACCTCCCGGATCGCGCGGATCGGGTTGTCCAGGGAGAAGTCCCGGAACGCCACCCCGGCCTCGATCATCTCCAGCACCAGCGCGGCGGTGCCCACCTTGAGCATCGTGGTGGTCTCGCTCATATTGGAGTCGCCGACGATGACGTGCAGGCGACGGTACTTCTCGGCGTCGGCGTGCGGCTCGTCGCGGGTGTTGATGATCGGCCGGGACCGGGTGGTGGCGCTGGAGACACCCTCCCAGATGTGCTCGGCGCGCTGGCTCAGGCAGAAGGTGGCGGCCTTGGGGGTCTGCAGCACCTTGCCCGCGCCGCAGATCAGCTGGCGGGTCACCAGGAACGGCAGCAGCACGTCGGAGATGCGGGAGAACTCCCCGGCCCGCACGATCAGGTAGTTCTCGTGGCAGCCGTAGGAGTTGCCGGCCGAGTCGGTGTTGTTCTTGAACAGGTAGATGTCGCCGCCGATCCCCTCGTCGACCAGCCGCTGTTCGGCGTCGATCAGCAGGTCTTCGAGCACCCGTTCCCCGGCGCGGTCGTGGGTGACCAGCTGCAGCAGGTTGTCGCATTCGGCGGTGGCGTACTCGGGGTGGCTGCCCACGTCGAGGTAGAGCCGCGCCCCGTTGCGCAGGAAAACGTTGGAGCTGCGTCCCCAGGAGACCACCCGGCGGAACAGGTAGCGGGCCACCTCGTCGGGGGACAGTCGGCGTTGGCCGTGGAACGTGCAGGTCACGCCGAACTCGGTCTCGATGCCCATGATTCGTCGCTGCACGGTTTGAGCCTACTGGGTGGGCGGGTGCGGTGCGGGTCGGCCGCGCCGATAGGCGGGAGAGCGCTAGTCGGTGCTGTCCGCCGCCCGCTCGGGCAGCAGCGCCTCCAGCGCGGCCCCGGTGATCCGGCGGAACGCCCGCTTGGGCCGGCCGGCGTCGAGGATCGCCACCTCCAGCGTGCCCGGCCCGAGCACCCGGGGCTCGGCGGCCTCCCCGTTGTCGGCGTGCAGGGCATGCACCGCCACCTGCACCGCGTCGGCCAGGTCGGCGTTCTCGGTGTAGGAGTCCTTCATCGCGGTGATGATCGGCTCGGTGGTGCCGCCCATGACCACGAAATGCGGTTCGTCGTTGATCGAGCCGTCGTAGGTGATGCGGTACAGCTCCGGGCGTTTGGTCTCGCCGTAGTGCGCCACCTCGGCGACGCACAGCTCCACCTCGTAAGGCTTGGCCTGCTCGGTGAAGATCGTCCCCAGCGTCTGGGCGTAGACGTTGGCCAGCTGCCTGCCGGTGACGTCGCGGCGGGCGTAGGCGTAACCGCGGGTGTCGGCGAACTGGATTCCGCCGCGGCGCAGGTTGTCGAACTCGTTGAACCGGCCGACCGCGGCGAACCCCACCCGGTCGTAGAGCTCACTGACCTTCTGCAGGGACCGCGACGGGTTCTCGGCGACGAACAGCACACCGTCGGCGTAGGAGGACACCACCACGCTGCGGCCGCGCGCGATCCCCTTGCGGGCGAGCTCGCTGCGCTCGCGCATCGCCTGTTCCGGCGAGATGAAGTAAGGGAAACTCACTGCTGCTCACCCCGCTCGCCCGCGGCGCCGTCGGGGCCGAATGTATCGGCGCGGGTGCGGCTTTCGATGATCTCGCGGGACAACTCGGCGATCCGCTGCTCGGTGACCTCCTCGGCGCCGTCGGCGTCGATGGTCACCGCGGTCGGGAAGATGCCGCGCACCAGATCCGGTCCGCCGGTAGCGGAGTCGTCGTCGGCGGCGTCGTAGAGCGCCTCGATGGCCACCCGCAGCGCCGAGTCCGCGTCGCGCACTTGGGCGTAGAGCTTCTTCATCGACGACTTCGCGAACAGCGAGCCCGAGCCCACCGACTGGTAGCCCTCCTCCTCGAGGTTCCAGCCGCCCGCGGCGTCGAACGAGACGATCCGCCCGGCCGAGTTCGGGTCGGCGGCGTCGATGTCGTAGCCGGCCAGCAGCGGCAGCGCGATCAGCCCCTGCATGGCCGCGCCCAGGTTGGACCGCACCATGATCGCCAGCCGATTGACCTTGCCGGCGAACGTCAGCGGCACCCCTTCGAGCTTTTCGTAGTGCTCGAGCTCCACCGCGTAGAGCCGGGCGAACTCCACCGCGACCGCGGCGGTGCCCGCGATGCCGGTCGCGGTGTACTCGTCGGTGATGTAGACCTTCTGCACATCGCGCCCGGCGATCATGTTGCCCTGGGTGGCGCGACGGTCACCGGCGACCACCACCCCACCGGGGTACTTCAGCGCGACGATGGTGGTGCCGTGCGGCAGCCGGTCACCGACGCTGTCGGCGGTCGCGGTCATCGGCAGCAGGTCGGGCGCCTGGCGGCGCAGCAGATCCGAAAACGAGGAGAGCTCGGTGAAACCGGAGCCGGTCGTGGCGAGGTGGAGGCCCTGATGGTCACCGAACATCCAGGTCACTCGCCGCCCTTCTGCACGTAGGCCCGCACGAAGTCTTCGGCGTTCTCCTCCAGCACGTCGTCGATCTCATCCAGCAGATCGTCGGTCTCGGAGGCCAGCTTCTCGCGACGTTCCTGACCCGCACCGGTGTCCCCGGTCAGGTCGTCGTCACCCCCGCCTCCGCCGCGCTTGGTCTGCTCCTGCGCCATCGCTGCCTCCTGCTTGGTCGTTGGCGGGCGCATCACGCGTCCGCCAGCTTCTTCAGCCTACCGTCCGGGGCCCGGCGCGCCGCGCTCAGCGGCGCTCAGGTCGTGAGTTGATCCACCAGCTCCACGGCGCTGTCCACCGAGTCCAGCAGCTCCCCGACATGCGCCTGGCTGCCGCGCAGCGGCTCCAGGGTCGGGATGCGCACCAGCGAGTCCCCGCCCAGGTCGAAGATCACCGAATCCCAGCTCGCCGCGGCGATATCGGAGCCGAACCGGCGCATGCACTCACCGCGGAAGTAGGCGCGGGTGTCGGTGGGCGGGTTGTCGACGGCGTGCAGCACCTGCTGTTCGCTGACCAGCCGGCGCATCGAGCCGCGCGCCACCAGACGGTTGTACAGGCCCTTGTCCAGCCGGACATCGGAGTACTGCAGGTCGACCAGGTGCAGCCGCGGCGCGGACCAGGCCAGGTTCTCACGCTGGCGGAACCCCTCCAGCAGCCGCAGCTTGGCCGGCCAGTCCAGCAGGTCGGCGCATTCCATCGGGTCGCGTTCGAGCAGGTCGAGCACGCGTGCCCAGGTCTCCAGGACGTCGGTGGCCCGCGGATCGGGGTCGCGCCGGTCCACCAATTTGGCGACCCGTTCCAGGTAGATGCGCTGCAGGGCCAGCCCGGTCAGCTCGCGCCCGTCGGCCAAGGCCACCGCCGTACGCAGCGAGGGGTCACGGCTGATGGCGTGCACGGCGTGCACCGGCCGGGCCAGCGCCAGGTCGGTGAGTTCCAGGCCGTGCTCGGGCCCCTCCTCGATCAGATCCAGCACCAGTGCGGTGGTGCCCAGTTTGAGGTAGGTCGACGTCTCGGCGAGGTTGGCGTCGCCGATGATCACGTGCAGGCGGCGGTATTTGTCGGCGTCGGCGTGCGGCTCGTCGCGGGTGTTGATGATGCCGCGTTTCAAGGTGGTCTCCAGCCCCACCTCCACCTCGATGTAGTCGGCGCGCTGGGTGAGCTGGAAACCGGGTTCCTCGCCGGCGGGGCCGATCCCCACCCGGCCGGACCCGACCACCACCTGCCGGGACACGAAGAACGGGGTGAGTCCGGCGATGATGGTGGAGAACGGCGTCTGGCGGCTCATCAGGTAGTTCTCGTGGGAGCCGTAGGAGGCGCCCTTGCCGTCGACGTTGTTCTTGTACAGCTGCAGTTTGGCCGCGCCGGGCACGCTGGCGACGTGGCGGGCGGCGGCCTCCATGACCCGCTCGCCGGCCTTGTCCCAGATCATCGCGTCCATCGGGTCGGTGCACTCCGGCGCGGAGTACTCCGGGTGGGCGTGGTCGACGTAGAGCCGGGCGCCGTTGGTGAGGATCATGTTGGCGGCGCCGACCTCGTCGGCGTCGACCACCGGCGGCGGGCCCGCGCTGCGGCTCAGGTCGAACCCGCGGGCGTCGCGCAGCGGTGATTCCACCTCGTAGTCCCACCGGGTGCGTTTGCCGCGCTGCAGACCGGTGGCGGCGGCGTAGGCCAGCACCGCCTGCGTGGAGGTCAGGATCGGGTTGGCGGCCGGATCCGACGGCGAGGAGATGCCGTATTCGACCTCGGTTCCGATGATCCGCTGCATACCCCCACCCTAGGCGGTGGGATCAGGCAGCAACTCCCAGCGGTCGTCGTTGCCGACGCCGCCCGCGGTCACCCGCAGGGTGCGGTCGTGGCCGGCCGGGTCGGTGGCCGTGCAGTCGAAGGACTGCCCGGCGGCGACGATCTTGATGCCCTCACCGCAGTCGACGCGCACGTCGAATCCCTGGTTCGCGGTGAGCTGCTCCCCCAGCTTCTCCGCCGCGGTCGGCAGGTCGTAGAGGGTGTCGAGGGTGCGGAAGTCCACGTGCCCCTCCTCACCGACGGTGACCTCGATGCGGACCGTCTGGTCGTCGTGGCCGTCGACGGTGGCGGTGCACTCGAAGGTGTCCCCGGTTTTCGGCGGGGGCTTCACCCTCGGGCACTCGACATCGGACGGGGTGTGCCCGAATTCGCGGTACTGCCCGGCGAGGGTGTCGTTGATCTGGGCTTGCAGCTTGTCGTAGTCCAGGTTGTCGCCGGTGGAGAACCACATCGAGCAGGCGCTCGCCAGCGGGACCGCCAGCAGCGGGGCGAGCCGCCGAATGCGTTGAGGCATGCGGAAACGGTAACGCGGCCGCCGGCACCCCCGGCACGGAATATCCGGGCTACAGGTACTGGCCGAGGTTGGATTCGGTGTCGATGGCGCGGCTGGCGCTGGAGCTCTTGCCGGTGACCAGCGTGCGGATGTAGACGATCCGCTCGCCCTTCTTACCGGAGATCCTCGCCCAGTCATCCGGGTTGGTGGTGTTGGGCAGGTCCTCGTTCTCGGCGAACTCGTCGACGATCGAGTCCAGCAGGTGCTGGATGCGCAGACCCGGTTGGCTGGTCTCCAGCACCGATTTGATCGCGTACTTCTTGGCCCGGTCGACGACGTTCTGGATCATCGCGCCGGAGTTGAAGTCCTTGAAGTACATGACCTCCTTGTCACCGTTGGCGTAGGTGACTTCCAAAAACCGGTTGTCCTCGATCTCGGCGTACATCCGGTCGACGACCTTCTCGATCATCGCCTTGACGGTGGCCGCGTGGTCGCCGTCGAACTCGGCGAGGTCGTCGGCGTGCACCGGCAGGTCCTCGGTGAGGTACTTGGAGAAGATGTCCTGAGCGGCTTCGGCGTCGGGCCGCTCGATCTTGATCTTCACGTCCAGCCGGCCCGGCCGCAGGATGGCCGGGTCGATCATGTCCTCGCGGTTGGACGCGCCGATGACGATGACGTTCTCCAGGCCCTCCACACCGTCGATCTCGCTGAGCAGCTGCGGCACGACGGTGGTCTCCACGTCCGAGGAGACGCCGGTGCCGCGGGTGCGGAAGATCGAGTCCATCTCGTCGAAGAACACGATCACCGGGGTGCCTTCGGAGGCCTTCTCCCGGGCCCGCTGGAAGATCAGCCGGATGTGCCGCTCGGTCTCGCCGACGAACTTGTTGAGCAGTTCCGGGCCCTTGATGTTGAGGAAGTAGGACTTGGCTTCCTTGGCGTTGTCGCCGCGCACCTCGGCCATCTTTTTGGCCAGGGAGTTGGCGACCGCCTTGGCGATCAGGGTCTTACCGCAGCCCGGCGGGCCGTAGAGCAGCACGCCTTTGGGTGGGCGCAGCAGGTATTCGCGGTACAGCTCGCCGTGCAGGAACGGCAGCTCCACCGCGTCGCGGATCTGTTCGATCTGCCGGCCCAGGCCGCCGATATCGGCGTAGCTGACGTCGGGCACCTCCTCGAGCACCAGGTCCTCGACCTCGGCCTTGGGGATGCGTTCGAAGGCGTAGCCGGCCTTGGTGTCGACCAGCAGCGAGTCGCCGGGGCGCAGTTTGCGGGGCCGCGAATCGTCGCTGAGGGTGCCGCTGCCGTGGTCGGGCAGGTCCTCGGCGATCAACGGATCGGCCAGCCAGACGATGCGTTCCTCGTCGGCGTGCCCGACCACCAGTGCGCGGTGGCCGTCGCCGAGGACTTCACGCAGCGTGGAGATCTCCCCGACCGACTCGAACGTGCCGGCCTCCACCACGGTCAGCGCCTCGTTCAGCCGGACGGTCTGGCCCTTCTTCAGCTCGGCGATCTCGATGTTCGGTGAGCAGGTCAGCCGCATCTTGCGACCGGAGGTGAACACGTCGACGGTGTCGTCGTCGTGGGTGCCCAGCAGCACCCCGTACCCGCTGGGCGGCTGGCCGAGCCGGTCGACCTCCTCGCGCAGCGCCAGCAGCTGCTGGCGGGCTTCTTTCAGCGTCTCCATCAGTTTGGCGTTGCGGGCGGTCAGCGAATCCAGCCGGGCCTCCAGCTGGTGCACCTCCCGGGTGCCGCGCGTTCCGCCCGACGCTTCGAGCCGGTCCCGCAGCGTGGCCGCCTCGCGACGCAGTTCCTCGAGTTCGGCGGCGTCGTCACTGGACAGGGGGTGGCTGCGGGGATCGCCGAACGCGTCACGCTCTGACTCGCCCATGGGGCCCTCCTTTCCAACGCCGGAACCGGCGGAGTGGATAGTTCAACGCTACCGGCGATCAGCGTTTCATGCGTGCAGGAGAAATCCGACACTCCGGTGGCACTGTTAACCTGGATCCTCAGCTGGTCCGGAGCCGGACCGATTGAAAGGACGACTTTTACCGTGAAATTCCTAGCCACAGGTGTTGCCGCCGTCGCCGCCATCGGCGCCGCGGCGACCGGACTGACTTCGCCGGCCGCCGTCACCGCCCCGCCGGTCCAGCCGGTGGTGTTCGACGCGCCGCTGCCGCTGGAGCCGCCGGACGCGGCGCTGCCCTCCCCCGACCAACTGACCGGGGTGCTCAACGGCCTGGCCGACCCCAACGTGCCGTTCTCCAACAAGAGCTACCTGGTGGAGGGCGGGCTGGGCCTGCTGGAATCCCGCACCGCGGACAAGGCGCTGCAGCGCGCCGCGGAGAAGGGCAGCCTGCCGCTGTCGTTCAGTGTGGCCAATATCGCACCGGCCGGTCCCGGCGCGGCCAGCGCCGACGTCACCGCCAGCGGCCCCTCAACCCCGGCGATCACCCAGTCACTGACCTTCGTCGACCAGGGCGGCTGGAAGCTGTCGCGCACCTCGGCGATGACGCTGCTGCAGTCGGTGCGTTAAGCGCGAGCAGATGCGTCGGACGCTGACCGCCGCGCTGGCCGCCCCGGCGGCGGCCGCGGTGTTGTGGGTGCCCGGGTGTGCGCCGCAGGCGAGCACCCCGGTGGACACCACGTTGCCGGCGCCGCCGTCGACGACCACCACGCCGCCGCGTGACCCGGGCTTGCCCGATCCGGGGGCGCTGACCGACGTGCTGTACCGGTTGGCGGATCCGGCGGTGCCGGGGATCGAGAAGGTGCCGCTGGTGCAGGGCGCTACCGAAGCCGACGCCGAAACCCTGGACCGGTTCGCCACGGCGTTGCGGGACAACGGCTACCGGCCTGCCACCTTCACCGCGGACAACCTCGTGTGGTCGGCTGCCGGCCCGCCGGACGGGGTGGTGGCCGACGTCACGATCGCCAAGAACGGTGAGGAGCACGGCTTCTCGCTGCCGATGGAGTTCGACCGCACCGACCAGCAGTGGCAGCTGTCCCAGGACACCTTCGACATGCTGTTGGGCAGTGCGCCGGCCGGGCCGGACTCGCCTGAACCATCCGAGCCGGAGAACCCCGAACCGGAAGCCCCCGAACCGCCCGGGTGACCGATGTGGATCGGGTGGCTGGAGTTCGACGTCCTTCTCGGTGATGTGCGTTCGCTGAAGCAGAAGCGGTCGGTGGTGCGCCCGATCGTCGCCGAACTGCAACGCCGGTTCGCGGTGTCGGCGGCCGAGATCGGCCGGGTCGATCTGCATCGCCGTGCCGGGATCGGGGTGGCGGTGGTCGCCGGTGACCGCGCTCACGTCGTCTCGGTGCTCGACGCCGCCGAACGACTGGTGGCCGAACGCCCGGAGATCGAGTTGCTCTCAGCCGGTCGCGGTTTGCACCGCAGTGACGACTGAGGTGCCGGCCGAGTCACCGAATGTGTACTCCCTGCGAAGTTTTCGGCGATTTTTCGCACTGAGTACACGCTCGGGACGGGCTAGTCATCGGAGGTGTGATCGCGCCCCGCACGGCTTTACCGGGGCTGCTTGCGGCGTTTGGGGGCCGGTGGGGTGACCCCGGGGGCCATCCGCCGGGTCGCGACCAGGAAGGCCGTGTGCCCGCGCATGTTGTGTTGCGGGCGCACCGCCAACCCCACCACGTCCCAGTCGCGTTGCAGGGTCTCCCAGGATCGCGGTTCGGTCCAGCATTGCTGTTCGCGCAGCGCCTCGACCACCTTGGACAACTGGGTCACCGTGGCGACGTAGACGATCAGCACCCCGCCGGGGGTCAGCACCCGGCTCACCGCGTCGAGCACCTCCCAGGGTGCGAGCATGTCGAGCACCACCCGGTCGACCGAGTGCGACGGCAGGTCGGTGCGCGAAACGTCGCCGATGATCAGTTGCCAGTGCGCCGGCGCCTCGCCGAAGAAGGTCTCGACGTTGCGGCGGGCGTGCTCGGCGTGGTCCTCGCGCACCTCATAGGAGATCACCTGCCCGGTCGGGCCGGTGGCGCGCAGCAGCGAGCAGGTCATGGCCCCGGAGCCGGCCCCGGCCTCCAGCACCCGCGCCCCCGGGAAGATGTCGCCCTCGTGGACGATCTGGGCGGCGTCCTTGGGGTAGATGACCTGCGCCCCCCGTGGCATCGACAGCACGTAGTCGACCAGCAGCGGCCGCAGCACCAAAAACGGATTGCCGTTGGTGGAGGTGACCACGCTGCCCTCGGGCAGGCCGAGAATGTCGTCGTGCCGCACCGCGCCGCGGTGGGTGTGGAACTCACCGCCTTCGGCGAGCAGCACGGTGTAGCGCCGCCCTTTGGCGTCGGTGAGCTGGGCACGGTCGCCCACGGTGAACGGGCCGGTGATGGACACGGACGTCTAGCCTGCCAAAGCCGCGCGAGGCGGCGTCGGCCGGGCCGATCAGCCCGCGGCGGCCAGCGCCAGCACCCCGACCCCGCCGAGGACGGCGACGCCGTCCTCGATCGACCCCGCCGTCAGCCGGCGTCCACCGGTGGCGTTGATCAGCAGCTGCCGGCCCGCGTAGCCGCCGAGGGTGCCCAGCACGGCGCCGATGAGGCCCGCGCCCAGGCTCGACCAGCGGTAGCCCCACACCGTGCCCAACACGGTGCCGGCGAAGGCGCCGGCCAGCAGGCGGGCAGCGAACTGCGCGACGATGGTGCGGTCGGGGGCACCGGGCAGCTTGTCGCCGACCAGTTCGGTCACCGCCAGCAGGGTCAGCAACACCACGGTCACCGGCTGGCCGACCCAGGAGGCCCAGGTGTCGTCGAGGCCGATCCAGCCCAGCATGGCGGCCCAGGAGACCACGGCCGGCGCGGTGAGTGCCCGCAGTCCGGCGATCACGCCGATCAGCAACGCCAGGGACAGCACCATCAATTGGGTCACCATTGCCTCCAGCGCCTTGCCGTTGCCGTCCCGGCGGTCACCGGGACGCTAACACGGTTCAGAATCGGCAGAACCGGATATCGGAGGCCAGAATCGCCCGCGCCCCCACCTCGGAGAGCCGGTCCATGGTGGTGTTGACATCACGGCGCGGCACCAGGGCGCGCACCGCCACCCAATCCGGGTCGGCCAGCGGCGCGATCGTCGGAGACTCCAGGCCCGGGGTGATCGCGGCGGCCGCCTCGAGCACCGAGCGGGGGCAGTCGTAGTCGAGCATCAGGTACTGCTGGCCGAACACCACGCCCTGCACCCGGGCGGCCAGGTGCCCGCGGGCGGCGGTCTTGGCCTCCTCCGGCGGGTTGCGCTCGATGAGCACGGCCTCGGAGTCGCACAGGGAGGCGCCGAAGGCGGCCAGGTTGTGCAGCCGCAGGGTGCGCCCCGACCCGACGACGTCGGCGATGGCGTCGGCGACACCGAGCTGGATGGAGATCTCCACCGCGCCGTCGAGCCGGATGACCTCCGCGCTGATCCCCCGGTCGGCGAGGTCCTTGCGGACCAGGTTCGGATAGGAGGTGGCGATGCGTTTGCCGGCCAGGTCGGCCACCGACCAGTCCCGCCCGGCCGGTGCGGCGTAGCGGAAGCTGGAGCGGCCGAAGCCCAACGCCAGCCGCTCGGTCACCGGCGCCTCGGACTCCAGCGCCAGATCACGCCCGGTGATGCCCAGATCCAGTTCCCCGGAGCCCACGTAGATCGGAATGTCCTTGGGGCGCAGGAAGAAGAACTCGACCTGGTTCGCCGGGTCGAGCACGGTGAGGTCCTTGGCGTCGCCGCGGCGTCGATACCCGGCCTCGCCGAGCATCTCCACGGCGGACTCACTCAACGCACCCTTGTTGGGCACCGCGACTCGCAACACGTTCACAGCTTCCGGTAGATGTCGTCGAGAGTCAGTCCGCGCGCCAGCATCAGCACCTGCGTCCAGTACAGGAGTTGGCTGATCTCGGCGGCCAGCGCCTCGTCGGACTCGTGTTCGGCGGCCAGCCACACCTCGCCGGCCTCCTCGAGGATCTTCTTGCCGACGGTGTGCACACCGGCGTCCAGCGCGGCGACGGTGCCGCTGCCGGCCGGGCGGGTGCGGGCCCGCTCCCCCAGCTCGGCAAAGAGCTCCTCGAAGGTCTTCACAGGCAGGGATTGTTTCATGGCACATCCGCGGAGGTCACATCGGTTTCACCGGCCCGCAACCTCCGGTGCACCGCCGCCAGCCCCGCGACGTCGAAATCGGTGAGCGCGGCGGCGTGGTAGCGGCCCGGCCCGGTCGGCACGGCGACCGCGTTGGGCACCACCAGCACCGGGCAGCCCGCGGCCTGCGCGGCGTCGGTCCCGGTCACCGAGTCCTCGATCACCAGGCAGTCACCGGGGGTCACCCCCAGCGCCGTCGCGGCGGCCAGGTAGGGGTCCGGGGCGGGTTTGGCGCGGGGCACCTCGTCACCACAGACCGTCACCGCGAAGTAGTCACGTCCGATGCTGTCGAGGGCGCGTTCGGTCAGTTCCCGGGCGGTGTTGGTGACCAGGGCCATCGGAACGGCTGCGGCGGCCAGCGCGTCGAGCAGTTCCTCGGCCCCGGCGCACCAGGGCAGCCCACCGGCGAACAGCGCGCCGACCCGGTCGTGCAGCCACCGCGCGGAGGCGTCGAGGGTGGCGGGGTCCAGTCCCAGCCCCAGGTCGGTGTGCACGATGTGCATCGCGCTCTGCGCGGAGCTGCCGACGGTGGCTTCCCGTACCGCCGCGGAGAGCCGGCCACCGTGGCGGGCGTAGAACGCCTGCAGCGCGGTGTCCCACAGGTTCTCGGACTCGACGAGGGTGCCGTCCATGTCCCACAGGACCGCCCGCAGGGCTCAGTCCTCCGGGTTGTAGCCGAGGTTGGCGCCGAGCCAGCGCTCGGCCTCACCCAACGTCCAGCCCTTGCGCTTGGCGTAGTCGGCGACCTGGTCCTGGGCCAACCGGCCGATCACGAAGTACTGGGACTGCGGGTGCGAGAAGTACAAGCCGCTGACGGCGGCACCGGGCCACATCGCCATCGAGTCGGTCAGCTCGATGCGGGTGCGCTCGTGGACGTCCATCAACGTCCAGATCGTCGCCTTCTCGGTGTGCTCCGGGCAGGCCGGGTAGCCCGGGGCGGGGCGGATGCCCTGGTACTTCTCGGCGATCAGGGCCTCGTTGTCCAGGGCTTCGTCGGGCTGAAAGCCCCAGAACTCCTTGCGAACCCGCTGGTGCATCCGTTCGGCGAAGGCTTCGGCCAGTCGGTCGGCTATCGACTCCAGCAGGATCGCGCTGTAGTCGTCGAGGTCCGCCTTGAACTCCGCGATCTTCTCGCCGCTGCCGAGCCCCGCGGTGACGGCGAACGCGCCGATGTAGTCGGCCAGACCCGTTTCCTTGGGCGCGATGAAGTCGCCCAGCGACCGGTTCGGGATGCCTTCGCGGTGCGCACCCTGCTGGCGCAGGTTGTAGAACTTGGTCAGCACCTCGGTGCGGGTGTCGTCGGTGTAGACCTCGACGTCGTCGCCGACCGCGTTGGCCGGGAAGAACCCGATCACCGCGTTGGCCGTCAGCCACTTCTCCTCGATCGCGCGGTCGAGCATCTGCTGGGCGTCGTCGTAGAGCTTACGGGCGGCCTCCCCCGATGCCGGGTTGTTGAGGATGTCGGGGAAGCGGCCCTTCATCTCCCAGGCGTTGAAGAACGGCTGCCAGTCGATGAACTCGCGCAGCTCGGCGAGGTCGTAGTCGAGGAATTCGCGGACGCCGAGGCCCTGGGCGGGCACCGGCGGCGTGTAGCCGTCCCACTCGATCGGCGTCCGGTTCGCGCGGGCCTTCTCCAGCGACACCATCGGCCGCTCACTCTTCTGGGCGTGCCGCGCCCGCAGCGACGCGTAGTCGGCCTCGGTCTGCTCCAGCAGCGCCGGGCGCTGTTTGTCGTCGAGCAGCGCGGCGACGACCGGCACCGAGCGGGAGGCGTCCTTGACCCAGATCACCGGAGCGCTCCGGCGCGGCGCGATCTTCACCGCCGTGTGGGCACTCGACGTGGTCGCCCCGCCGATCAGCAGCGGGATCTGCAGGCCTTCGCGTTCCATCTCGGCGGCGAAGCCGGCCATCTCCTCCAGCGACGGGGTGATCAGGCCGGACAGTCCGACGATGTCGGCGTCGTACTCGTTGGCCGCGGCCAGGATCTTGTCGGCGGGCACCATCACACCGAGGTCGACGACGGTGTAGTTGTTGCACTGCAACACGACCCCGACGATGTTCTTGCCGATGTCGTGGACGTCGCCCTTCACGGTCGCCATCACGATCGTGCCGTTGGTGTGCTCGGCTTCCCCGGGCTGCTTCTCCGCCTCGATGAACGGCAGCAGGTAGGCCACGGCCTTCTTCATCACCCGGGCCGACTTGACCACCTGCGGCAGGAACATCTTGCCCGCCCCGAAGAGGTCGCCGACGACGTTCATGCCGTCCATCAGCGGCCCCTCGATCACCTCGATCGGCCGACCGCCCGCGGCGGCGATCTCGGCCCGCAACTCCTCGGTGTCCTCGTCGACGTGGGCGTCGAGGCCCTTGACCAGAGCGTGAGTGATCCGCTCGCGGACTTCGAGGTTGCGCCACTCGGCCGCCGCGGAATCGTCAACCTTCTCCGAGGAATTGAACCGTTCGGCGATCTCCAGCAGCCGCTCGGCGGCGTCCTGGCGACGGTTGAGCACGACGTCCTCGATGCGTTCCCGCAACTCGGAGTCGATCGAGTCGTAGGGCACCAACGCTCCGGGGTTGACGATGCCCATGTCCAGGCCGGCTTCGATGGCGTGGAACAGGAACACCGCGTGGATCGCCTCGCGGACCGGGTTGTTGCCGCGGAACGAGAACGACACGTTGGAGATGCCCCCGGAGATGTGCACCCCGGGCAGGTTCTCCTTGATCCACGCGCAGGCCTCGATGAAGTCGATGCCGTAGGTCGCGTGCTCCTCGATACCGGTGGCCAGCGCGAAGCAGTTCGGGTCGAAGATGATGTCCTCGGCCGGGAAACCGACCTCCTCGGTGAGGATCCGGTAGGCGCGTCCGCAGATCTCCTTGCGGCGCTCCAGGTTATCGGCCTGGCCCTGTTCGTCGAAGGCCATCACGACAACGGCGGCGCCGTACTTGCGGCACAGCCGGGCCTCGGCGATGAACTTCTCCTCACCCTCCTTCATCGAGATCGAGTTGACGATCGGCTTGCCCTGCACGTTCTTCAGGCCCGCCTCGATGACCTCCCACTTGGAGGAGTCGATCATCACCGGGATGCGGCTGATATCCGGCTCGCTCGCGACCAGTCTGGTGAACCGGTCCATCGCGGCGACGCCGTCGATCATGCCCTCGTCCATGTTGATGTCGATGACCTGCGAACCGACCTCGACCTGCTGCAACGCGACCGACAGCGCGGTGTCATAGTCCTCGGCCTTGATCAGGTTGCGGAACCGGGCGGAGCCGGTGATGTTGGTGCGCTCACCGATGTTGACGAACAACGAGTCGTCGGTGATGTTGAGCGGTTCCAGGCCGGCGAGCCGGGTGGCCACCGCGATCTCGGGCACCTCACGCGGCGGCTTGCCCTCGACGACCTTGACGATCTCGGCGATGTGCTCCGGCGCTGTTCCACAGCACCCACCGACCAGGTTGACCAGGCCCGCGTCGACGAAATCGGCCATATAGCGGGCCTGCCGCTCCGGGTTCTCGTCGTATTCGCCGAACGCGTTGGGCAGGCCGGCGTTGGGGTAGCAGGAGACGAAGGTGTCCGCGATCCGCGCCATCTCGGCGATGTAGGGCCGCATCTCCGGCGCCCCCAGGGCGCAGTTGAGGCCCACCGCGATCGGCTTGGCGTGCCGGATCGAGTTCCAGAACGCCTCGGTGACCTGGCCCGACAGGGTGCGCCCGGAGGCGTCGGTGATGGTGCCCGAGATGATGACCGGCCAGCGGCGCCCCCGCTCCTCGAACAGCGTCTCGACGGCGAACACCGCCGCCTTGGCGTTCAGCGAGTCGAAGATCGTCTCGACGAGGATGAGGTCGGCGCCACCGTCGACCAGGCCGCCCGCCGCCTCGAGGTAGGCGGCGACCAACTGGTCGTAGGTGATGTTGCGAGCGCCGGGGTCGTTGACATCCGGTGAGATCGACGCCGTCCGGGTCGTGGGCCCGAGGGTGCCCGCCACGTAGCGGGGTTTCTCCGGGGTGCTGAACTCATCGGCGGCCGTGCGGGCCAGGGCGGCGCCGGCGTAGTTCAGTTCGTAGGCCAACTCCGCCATGTCGTAGTCGGCCAGCGAGATCGCGGTCGAGTTGAACGTGTTGGTCTCGATGATGTCGGCGCCCACCTCGAGGTACTCGCGGTGGATGCCCTCGATGATCTGCGGCTGCGTCAGGTTGAGCAGGTCGTTGTTGCCCTGCAGCGGAGACGGCCAGTCTTTGAACCGCTCGCCGCGGTACCCGGCCTCGTCGGGGCGGTCCCGCTGAATCGCGGTGCCCATCGCGCCGTCGATCACCACGATGCGGCTGCGCAGCGCAGCCGTCAGCTCGTCGGTGCAGTCCGGCCGGATGTTGGGCGCGAAGGTTTCGACCTCAGGGTCAGTCATGCGGGCTCCCTCCGTGACGGAAGGCGTCCTTTAACTCCGTCGAGCGTGGCGGCCACCGATAGAACCCGGCGCGCCGTTGCAACGCCTCTCGACCCTGAAGAGTCTACTTCGTCGCGGAACGCCGGCACGAAGGCTCCAAGGCACGGGCCGCACGCCGTAGGCTGAATTCCGTGACCCGACCGTCCGATGGCCCTGCGCTGCCCGACCTGCACGACCCCATCGTGGTGGTCGCGTTCGAGGGGTGGAACGACGCCGGCGACGCCGCCACCGGTGCGCTGGAGCACCTCGACACGGTCTGGGCGGGCGTGCCGATCGTGGAGATCGACGACGAGGACTACTACGACTATCAGGTCAGCCGGCCGGTGATCCGGCTGGTCGACGGGGTGACCCGGGCGCTGGTGTGGCCGTCGATGCGGATCGCCTACTGTCGCCCGCCCGGCGCCGGCCGGGACATCGTGTTGATGCACGGGGTGGAGCCGAACCTGCGGTGGCGCACGTTCTGCACCGAGCTGCTCGACACCGCCGAACGCCTCGGTGTCGACACGGTGCTGATCCTGGGGGCGCTGCTGGCCGACACCCCGCACACCCGCCCGGTACCGGTCTCCGGGGCGGCGTACTCGGCGGAGTCGGCCGCCCGGTTCGGTCTGACCGAGACCCGCTATGAGGGGCCGACCGGGATCGCCGGGGTGTTGCAGGAGATCTGCGTGGGCCGCGGCATTCCGGCGGTGTCGTTCTGGGCGGCGGTGCCGCACTACGTGTCGCAGCCACCGAACCCGAAGGCGACGGTGGCGTTGCTGCGCCGGGTCGAGGAGGTCCTCGACATCGAGGTGCCGCTGGGCGACCTGCCCGCCCAGGCCGAGGAGTGGGAACAGCTGGTCAGCGAGATGACGGCCGAGGACGACGAGATCGCCGACTACGTGGCGGCGCTGGAGGAACGCGGCGACGCCGAGGTCGACCTGCACGAGGCGCTCGGCCAGATCGACGGGGATGCGTTGGCCGCGGAGTTCGAGCGGTACCTGCGCCGGCGCCGACGCTGAGGCCTCCGCACCCGCCCGCTGACCGGCTGCACGAACCTTGAGCTAGCGGGGCTGAGCCGAGGGTTCGGCTACGGCCGGCCGGGCTGCTCGTCCACCGGCACCACCTCGCGCAGGAAGTCCCGCCGGCCCAGGTATTCGGAGAGGTACTGGCGGTGCTCCGGGCAGGCCAGCCAGATCTTGCGCCGATCCGTGGTGTGAATCTTGGGGTTGTTCCAGACCACCTGGTAGGCCGCGGTCTGCTCGCAGCCCTTCGCCGAGCAGATCAGCGGCTCCTGCGGTGCACTCATCCCCCGGCCCTCCTCGGTGTCGTCGTCGCTGTGGCTATCCGGTGCGGTGACCGGTCCGGTCGGTGCAACCCCCCGCGCGGCCGCAAGCTTCCGTTACCGCCGCTCCAAACCTTCGGTGTGGGCGCTGGTGGAGCGGCCCAGCGCGGCGACCTGGGCGTCCATCCGGGGCAGCAGGTCGGCGACGAAGCGGCGCACCGGCTGTTCCCCGGCCCGGGTGGACAGCACCGGGCGCAGCCAGCGCATCGCACCCACCCAGCGGGGGCTGTTGACCCGCCGGCGGCGCCGCTCGATGCCGTCGACGAACGCGGCGGCGCAGTCCGCGACCGAGGTGGTGCGGTTCAGCGGGGCGGGCAGCCGGGCCACCATCTCGGTGAAGGTCGACAGGTCGGTCTTGGAGTCGCGCACCATCGCGGTGTCGATCCAGGACATGTGCGCCGAACCGACCGCGACGCCGCGGTGGGCGACCTCCAGGCGCAACGCGTTGGCCAGCTGCTCCACCGCGGCCTTCGAGGCCGCGTAGGCGGCCAGCCCGGGCGCGGCCGCATAGGCCGCCAGCGAGGACACCAGCAGCAGGTAGCCGCGCCGCTCGAGAACGGCGGGCAGCGTCGCCCGCACGGTGTTGAACACGCCCACCACATTGACGTCGAGAATCCGCTGGAAGGCGACCGGATCGATCTGGCTCACCGAGCCGTAGCCGATGATCCCCGCGTTGGCCACCACCACGTCGAGTCCGCCGAACCGCTCCGCCGCGGCAGCCGCCGCGGCCTGCAGAGCGGCCAGATCCCGCACGTCGGCGGCGGCGGTGAGCACCCGCTCGCCGGTCAGGGCTCCCGCCAGCGCAGTCAGTTTGGTGTCGTCGAGGTCGACGAGCACCAGCTGGGCGCCGCGGGCGTGCAGCCGGCGCGCCAGTTCGGCGCCGATGCCGTCGGCGGCGCCGGTGATCAGCACCGTTTTGCCGTGCACCGATCCGCTGCGCCCGCCGCCCATGCCGGCCAAGCTACCGGCCGCCGGCGGCGCTGTCAGCCGGGTCGAGCACCACGCCGAGCAGCGCGTCCACCGCCGCGGCCACCGCGCCGGGCGCGGCCGGGTCGTGGCCGCCGTACTCCAGGGCGTCGGTGACCCAGCCGTCGAGGGCGGCCAGCGCCTTGGGGGTGTCCAGGTCATCGGCGAGGTAGCGGCGCAGCCGGGCGATCACGTCGGCGGCGTCGGGTCCGGCCGGCAGGGCCGCCGCCGCGCGCCAACGGTCCAGCCGGGCGGTGGCGGCGGTGAGCACGGTGTCGTCCCAGAACCGGTCGGCGCGGTAGTGGCCGGCCAGCAGGCCCAGCCGGATCGCCGAGGGGTCGACGCCGTCGGCCAGCAGCCGCGAGACCAGCACCAGGTTGCCGCGGCTCTTGGACATCTTGTGGCCGTCCCAGCCGATCATCCCGGCGTGCACGTAGTGGCGGGCGAAGCGGCGCTCCCCGGTCGCCGATTCGGCGTGTGCGGCGGAATACTCGTGGTGCGGGAAGATCAGGTCGCTGCCGCCGCCCTGGATGTCCAGGCCGGGCCCGATCCGGTCCAGGGCGATCGCCGAGCACTCCACGTGCCAGCCGGGCCGGCCGGGACCGAACGGCGAGGGCCAACTGGGTTCGCCGGGCCGCTCGGCCGACCACAGCAGCGCGTCGAGCCGGTCGATCTTGCCGGGCCGGTCCGGGTCGCCGCCGCGTTCGGCGAAGAACGCCAGCATGGTGTCGAGGTCGTAGTTGGATTCGTAGCCGAACTGCGCGGTGGCGTCGGCGCGGAAGTAGACGTCGGGGTGGGCCGGGTCGTCGATGACGTAGGCGGCGCCGGCGGCGAGCAGCTTCTCGATGATCTCGATGACCTCGGCGATGGCCTCGGTGGCGCCGACGTAGTCGTGCGGCGGCAGCACCCGCAGCGCCGCCATGTCGGCGGTGAACAGCGCGACCTCGCGCTCGCCCAGCACGCGCCAGTCGATGCCGTCGCGGTTGGCCCGCTCGAACAGCGGATCGTCGATGTCGGTGACGTTCTGCACGTAGCGCACCGCCAGCCCGGCGTCCAGCCAGATCCGGTGGATGAGGTCGAAGGCGAGGTAGGTGGCGGCATGCCCGAGGTGGGTGGCGTCATAGGGGGTGATCCCGCAGACGTACATGGTGGCGGTCGACCCGGGGCTCACCGGGCGCACCCGCCGGTCGGCGGTGTCGTAGAGCCGCAGCTGCGGACCGTGTCCGGGCACCACCGGAACCGGGACCGCCGACCACGACTGCATACCGTCGACTCTAAGGCCCGTGCTCATCGGCTCAGCGAACCGCCCGACCGATCGCCGCCAGCAGCGGCTCGGCCACGTCGGGGCGGCAGATCAACAGATCCGGCAGGTAGGGGTCGGGGCGGTTGTAGAGCAGCGGGGAGCCGTCGAGGCGGGAGGCGTGCAGCCCCGCCGCCAGCGCCACACCGGCCGGGGCGGCCGAATCCCATTCCCACTGGCCGCCGGCGTGCAGGTAGGCGTCGACGTCGCCGCGCAGCACCGCCATCGCCTTGGCCCCGGCCGAGCCGATCGGGACCAGCTCCAGCGGCACCGACTGGTGGATGAACCGCAGGATCGCCGGCGGGCGGCTGGCGCTGACCGCCACCCGCACCGGCTGGGCGCCGGGGCCGGGCGTCGCGGCCGCGGTGTCGCTGCGGTGCACCTCGCCCATCGCCGGCAGGGCGACGGCGGCGTCGGTGATGGCGCCCTGCGGGCCGGCGTCGCGGCGCCACAGCGCGATGTGCACCGCCCAGTCCGGGCGGCCCGGGGTGGAGAACTCGCGGGTGCCGTCGAGCGGGTCGACGATCCAGACCCGCTCGGTGTGCAGCCGGCGCGCGCTGTCCGGGGATTCCTCGCTGAGCACCGCGTCGCCGGGCCGCGCGGCGCGCAACCGGTCGAGGATGAGGGCGTTGGCGCGGGCGTCGCCGGCGTCGCCGAGCCCCCACGGGTGGTCGAAGCCGACCTCGTCGCGCACGGCCAGCAACAGCCGCCCGGCCTCCTCGGCCACGTCGGCGGCCAGCGCCGCATCGGTCCGGTCATCCGCGGCTGAGTTCACCGGCCCAGTATCGGCGGTGCGCGGAACGCGGCGGCCGGTGGGGTCGGCGGCTCACCGGCGGGATCAGAACGCCGGCCAGGGGATGGGATGGAACCGGTCGTCGGGGTCGGGCATCACCGGCTCGGCGAGCAGGTCTTCGGCGCGGCGGCGCAGCGCGGCGATCTCCGCGCCGGTGATGTGGCCGGCCAGCTCGGCGGCCAGCGGCCCGTCCAGCGCCTCGGTCAGGGCGGCGATGTCGGTCAGGACGGTGTCGTCGACGGGTTTGCCGGCCCAGCCCCACAACACGGTGCGCAACTTGTCCTCGGTGTGCAGGGTGAGGCCGTGGTCCACCCCGTAGACGGCGCCGTCGGCGCCGCACAGGACGTGCCCGCCCTTGCGGTCGGCGTTGTTGACCAGCACGTCGAAGACCGCCATCTGGAACAGCCGGGGGTGATCGGCGTGGACCAGGATGACCCGCGCCCCGGTGTAGTCGCGGGCCTGCAGCACCGGCAGGTAGCCGTCGGGGACGGTGGCGGCGGGCACCACGTCGACCAGGTCGCGGGCCGGGGCGCCGGTCTCCTCGGGCGCGTCGATCCACCGCTGCACCATGCCCTCCCCGGCCGGGCCGTCGCGGATCACCGTGTCGGGCACCAGGTTCCAGCCCAATCGGCGGGAGACGAGGTAGGCGCCGAGTTCGCGGCCGGCCAGGGTCCCGTCGGGGAAGTCCCACAGTGGCTGCTCCCCGGCCACCGGCTTGTACACGCAGTGCATCGCGTGCCCGCCGATGCTCGCCTGGCACAGGAAGGTGGCGTTGCTCGCCGAGCGGATCCGGCCCAGCACGGTCAGCTCGCCGCTCCGCAGCAGCTCGTGGGGGTCAGGCGCCGGGGTCATCATCGGCCCACGCGCCGCGCCGGTAGCCGTTGCTGCGGACACAGATGTGGCCTTCGGCGTCCAGCGGTTCGGTGCAGATCGGGCACGGCGGGCGTCCCGCGGCGATCACCCGGTTGGAGCGGCTGGCGAACTGGCGGGCGGCGTCGGGGGTGAGGAACACCCGCACCGCGTCGGGGCCCTCCTCGGTGTCGTCGAGCACCACCGAGGCGTCGAACTCGGTGTCGGTGACCGCGAGCAGTTCCACCACCACGGTCAGGGCTTCGGAGTCCCAGCCCAGCCCCATGGTGCCGACCCGGAATTCGGCGTCGACGGGGGTGACCAGCGGGTCGAGGTCCTCGACGGTGTCCGGCTCCGGGGGGATCGGGGTGCCGAACCGGCGGTTGACCTCCACCAGCAGTGCGTCGATCCGCTCGGCGAGCACCGCGACCTGCTGTTTTTCCACCATCACCGAGACCACCCGGGTGTCGTGCACCGCCTGGAGGTAGAAGGTGCGGTTGCCGGGCTGTCCCACGGTGCCGGCGATGAACCGGTCGGGGCTGCGGAAGACGTGGATGGCGCGGGACATGGCAACTCCAAAATACCGGTGTTCAGCCGGGCGACCCGCCGACCGGGGCGTCGCCGGTCGGGTCGGCCGGGGCGCTGAGCGCGGCGGCCAACCCGGCGCCGGTGTGGTTGACGTGCAGCACCAGCGGCCGCAGCCGGGTGTAGCGGATCACGCTCAGCGACGCCGGGTCGACGTTGATGCGCTGGAAGCTGTCGAAGTGGGTGCCGAGGGCGTCGGCGACGACGGATTTGATCACGTCACCGTGGGTGCAGGCCAGCCAGAGCACGTCGGCGCCGTGCTCCTCGGCCAGCCGCCGGTCGTGGTCGCGGACCGCGGCGACGGCCCGCGCCTGCACCTGGGCGAGGCCTTCGCCGTCGGGGAAGACCGCGGCGCTGGGCTGGGCCTGCACCACCGACCACAGCTCTTCGCTGACCAGGTCGGCGAGCTTGCGGCCGGTCCAGGCGCCGTAGTCGACCTCGCTGAGCCGGTCGTCGACGACCGGGGTCAGGTCCAGCGCCGCGGCCAGCGGGGCGATGGTGCGCTCGCAGCGCAGCAGCGGCGAGCACACCAGCGTCTTGATCGGCAGCGCGCCGATCCGTTCGGCCAGCCCGGCGGCCTGGGCCCGGCCGGTGTCGTCGAGGTCGACGCCGGCGGAGCGGCCGGCCAGCACCCCGGCGGTGTTGGCCGTCGAGCGGCCGTGGCGCAGCAGCAGGACGGTCATGTCGCCAGCACCCCGGTGCCCAGCAGCACCAGCACGGCCGCGCCGGCGAGCACCCGGTAGCCGACGAACCAGTACATGGTGTGGTTGACCAGGAACCGCAGGAACCAGGCCACCGCGGCGTAGCCCACCACGAACGCGATCACGGTGGCGACCAGCAGTTGCGGGCCGGTGGCGCTCATCCCCTCGCTGACCGGGTGGAAGGCGTCGGGCAGGGAGTACAGCCCGGAGGCGAACACCGCGGGGATGGCCAGCAGGAAACCGAACCGGGCGGCCAGTTCGCGGTCGAGGCCCAGGAACAGCCCGGCGCTGATCGTCGCCCCCGACCGGGACACACCCGGCACCAGCGCCAGCATCTGGGCGCCGCCCACGATCAGGGCGTCGGAGAGCCGCAACTGGTCGATGTGGCGGGTCTGGCGGCCGGTGTACTCGGCGGCGGCGATCACCGCGGAGAACACCACCAGCGCGGTGGCCACCACCCACAGGCTGCGCACCCCGGAGCGGATGAGGTCGGTGAACAGCAGACCGGCGACGCAGATCGGGATCGTGCCGATGATGACGTACCAGCCGAGACGGTAGTCGGGGCCGCGGTGAGCGGCCACGAACAGCCCGTTGAACCAGGCCCGCACGATGCGCACGATGTCACGGGCGAAGTAGATGATCACCGCCGCTTCGGTGCCCAGCTGGGTGACGGCGGTGAACGAGGCGCCGGCGTCGGCGTCGAAGAACAGCCGCGAGGTGATCGCCAGGTGCCCCGAGGAGGAGATCGGCAGGAATTCGGTCAGTCCCTGCACCACCGCGAGTACGACGGTCTGCAGCCAGGACATCTCCAGGGGCACAGACACGACGATGACCGTACCGGTGGACCCGGCGGGTGGGGCTTAGCGGGTGACGGGCTGCGCGGCGGCGACCGCGTCACGCACCGCGGCGGCCAGGCTGCGCTCGTCGGTCACGTCGATGCCGACGAGGCTGCGCGTCGCGGTGGCGACGACGTCCTCGGCTTGCGGGACCGGCCCGGCCAGCCGGGGCCGGTAGATCTCGACGAGCAGGGACTGGTGGTCGACGTGGAAGGCGAAGCTGCGTCCGTCACCGACCGCGCCGAAACCGCTACCGAAGATGCCGGTGGAGATGTCTTCGATGCTGAACGCCTGGCCGGTGTGAGGCTGGGGTGCGGCAAGGGTCATAGCCGTGACCATACCCCCAGTACCGGGCTGCGGGGGGGCAGACCGGCCGGGGTGGCGCGCGGCGCGTTTCGCCACGGCGGGGGCCGGTTCCCTACAATCGGTCGACGATGCCCGCCGCCCCGACTCCCCCGCGAGTGACCCGTTGCTGAAACTCGGTAGCCGCGCAGTTCGCCGCGCCTGGATCGGTTTGCTGTGCGCGACGGTCCTGGCGGCGGCCTCGGCGGGCTGCTCCTCCGAGCGCTTCGATCCGGCGCCGCGCACCATCCCGCCGGCCACCCCGGCGCAGTCACCGCCGGCCGCGACCAGCCCCGCCGGTGTGGTGCACCCGCTGCCCGGGCGCCCCGCCGGGGCGCTGTTCGACGCCGACGCCGGGCTGGTGGCGCTGGTGCCCGGCGCCGACGCGCAGGATCCGGCCACGCTGGCGGTGTTGGCCGCGGGGGCGGACACGCCGCGCAGCATCCCGCTGCCCGGCCCGGTGGCCGCGCTGGCCGGTGACGGGCACGGCACCGCCTATCTGCCCACCCGGGGCGGCTATTTCGTCGTGGATCTCGCCGCCGGGCATGCCAGCCGCGTCGAGGTGGACGACGCCGCCGACACCGAGTTCACCGCGCTGGCGGTGCGCGGTGACGGCACGCTGGTGCTGGGCAGCGCCGACGGTGTGGTGTTCACCCTGTCCTCGCCGACCGCGGTGGCCCACCGGGAGGACGCGTTCGCCCGGGTCGACGCGATCGTCGCCCGCGCCGACACCGCCGTGGTGCTCGACCGCGGGCAGACCTCGGTGACCGCGATCGGCCCCGACGGGGCGATGCGGCAGGCGTTGCGGGCCGGGCAGGGCACCACGACGCTGGCCACCGACCCGCACGGGCGGGTGCTGGCCGCCGACACCCGGGGTGGGCAGTTGCTGGTCTTCGGCACCGACCCGCTGATCATGCGGCAGGCCTACCCGGTGCCCGACTCCCCCTACGGGCTGGCCGGTTCCGCGCGACTGGCCTGGGTGTCGCAGACCGCGACCAACACCGTCGTTGGCTACGATCTGGACACCGGTATCCCCGTGGAGAAGGTGCGTTATCCGACCGTGCGCCAACCCGACTCGCTGGCTTTCGACGACGCCGCCGACACGCTGTATGTGGTCTCCGGCGCCGGCGCCGGCATCCAGGTGATCGAACACGCCGGGGCCGGCCGGTGAGCGCGGCGCGGGCGCCGCGGCTGCCCGTCGGCTGGGAGGTCGACCTCTCCGACGACTACGAGTGGGTGCCGCTGCGGTTGCCGCCGGACGTGACCCGGCTGTCCGCCTCGATCCGGTTGTCGATCGAGGCGGAGTACCGGGGGTGGGAGTTGACCCGGGTGCGGCTCTACACCGACGGCAGCAGGCGGGTGTTGCTGCGGCGCCGTAAAACCCCCCAGCTGCTCGACCGGCCGGAGCACTGATGGCCTACCGCGCGTTGCGGCGGGTGATGTTCGCGGTGCCGCCCGAACGCATCCACACCGTCGTGTTCGCCGGGTTGCGGGGCGCGACCGCGCCGCCGCCGCTGCGTCGGGCCCTGCGCCGGCGGCTCGGGCCCGCCGACCCGGTGCTGGCCAGCACCGTGTTCGGGGTGCGGTTTCCCGGCCCGCTGGGCTTGGCCGCCGGGTTCGACAAAGACGGTGTCGGTGTGAACACTTGGGGCGCAATGGGTTTCGGCCACGCCGAGGTGGGCACGGTGACCGCGCAGGCGCAGCCGGGCAACCCCGCGCCGCGGCTGTTCCGGCTGCCCGCCGACCGCGCCCTGCTCAACCGGATGGGGTTCAACAACCACGGCGCCGCCGCGCTGGCCGCGCGGCTGGCCCAGCAGCACCCCGACGTCCCGATCGGGGTGAACATCGGCAAGACCAAGGCGACCCCGCCGCAGGAGGCGGTCGAGGACTACCGCGCCAGCGCCGCGCTGCTCGCCCCGCTGGCGGCCTACCTGGTGGTCAACGTCAGCTCGCCGAACACCCCGGGTCTGCGCGACCTGCAGGCGGTCGAGTCGCTGCGCCCGATCCTGGCCGCGGTGCTCGGAGAGGCCGCCCCGACCGCCACCCCGGTGCTGGTCAAGATCGCCCCGGACCTCTCCGATGCCGACGTCGACGCGGTCGCCGACCTGGCGGTCGAGTTGGGCCTGGCCGGCATCGTGGCCACCAACACGACGGTGTCCCGCGCCGGTCTGCGCAGCACCGGGGTCGACGAACTCGGTTCCGGCGGGGTATCCGGCCCGCCGGTGGCGGCCCGGTCGCTGGCGGTGCTGCGCCGGCTCTACGCCCGGGTCGGTGACCGGCTGGCGCTGGTCAGTGTCGGCGGGATCGAGACACCCGACGACGCCTGGGAGCGGATCACCGCCGGCGCGTCGCTGCTGCAGGGGTATACCGGGTTCGTCTACGGCGGCGGCCTGTGGGCCAAGCGGATCCACGACGGGGTGGCCGCCCGGTTGCGTGCGGGCGGCCACCGGTCGCTGGCCGAGGCGGTCGGGTCGGCCGCCGGTTAGCTCTGTTCGTAGGTGGCGTGGATGACCGCGCGGGCGATGGCGTTGCTGAACAGGTTGAAGCCCAGGTAGGCCGGGGTGGCCTCGGCGGGCAGGTCCAGCTTCTCCACCTTCACCGCGTGCACGGCGACGTAGTAGCGGTGCGGTCCGTGCCCGGCCGGCGGGGCGGCGCCCACGTAGCGGCGCATGCCGGCGTCGTTGGCCAGTGTCAGGGCCTCGCCGGGCAGCAGGCTGCCGTCGCCGGCGCCCTCGGGCAGGTCGGTGGTGGTGGCCGGCAGGTTAGCCACCGCCCAGTGCCAGAACCCTGAGCCGGTGGGGGCGTCGGGGTCATAGACCGTCACCGCGAAGCTGCGGGTCTCCTCGGGGAACCCCGACCAGCTCAGCTGCGGGCTCAGGTCCTCACCACCGGCCCCCATGATGCCGCTGACCTGGGCTTTGGGCAGCGGCTGGCCGTCGGTGATCGAGGTGGAGGTCAAGGTGAAGCCCGGCAGCTGCGGCAGGGCGGCGTAGGGGTCGGGCACGGTGGCCATGTCGGTCCTTTCTGTTGCGGTGGGTGTCCTAGCAGTGGCGCAGGAAGTGCTCGAGCACCTCGGTGCCGAAGGTCAGTGCGTCGACGGGTACCCGCTCGTCGACGCCGTGGAACAGGGCGGCGAAATCGAGTTCGGGGGGCAGCCGGAGCGGGATGAACCCGAAACAGCGGATCCCCAGCCGGTCGAAGGCCTTGGCGTCGGTGCCGCCGGAAAGCATGTAGGGCACGGCGCGGGCGTCCGGGTCGACCGCCAGCAGGGCGGCGTTCATGGCGTCGACCAGGTCGCCGTCGAAGCTGGTCTGGTAGGGCGCGAGCTCGGTGATCCACTCCCGGGTGACGTCCGGGCCGATCAGTTCGTCGATCTCGGCCTCGAACGCCTCCTGCCGGCCGGGCAGCACGCGGCAGTCCAGGACGGCCTCGGCGACGGCCGGGATGACGTTGGCCTTGTAGCCCGCGGCGAGCATGGTGGGGTTGACGGTGTCGCGCAGGGTGGCGCCGATCAGCTTCGCGATCGGGCCGAGTTTCGCGATGGTGCCCTCCAGGTCCGGGGAATCCGGGTCGAAGGCGTGGCCGGTCTCCTCCCCCACCGCGGTGAGGAACTGCTCGACGGGTTCGCTGAGGATCAGCGGGAACCGGTGGCGGCCCAGCCGGGCGACGGCTTCGGCGACGGCGGTGACGGCGTTGTCCTCGTTGATCATCGAGCCGTGCCCGGCGCGGCCGCGGGCGGTCAGCCGCATCCAGCGCATGCCCTTCTCGGCGGTCTCGATCAGGTACAGCCGGCGCAGTTCGCCGTCGCGGCGCGGCACGCTCAGGGAGAAGCCGCCCACCTCCCCGATCGCCTCGGTGACCCCGTCGAACAGGTCGGGGCGGTGTTCGACGAGCCATTGCGCGCCGAAGCGCCCGCCGGCTTCCTCGTCGGCGACGAAGGCGAACACCAGGTCGCGGGGCGGCACCACCCCGGTGCGCCGGAAGCGGCGGGCGACCGCGATCATCATGCCGATCATGTTCTTCATGTCGACCGCGCCGCGGCCCCAGACGTAGCCGTCCTCGATCGCTCCGGAGAACGGGTGCACGCTCCAGTCGGCGGGCTCGGCGGGCACCACGTCGAGGTGGCCGTGGATCAGCAGCGCCCCGCGGCTCGGGTCGGCGCCGGGCAGCCGGATGATCACGTTGCCGCGCCCGGGTGCGCCGGATTCGACGTACTCGGGCTGGTAGCCGACTTCGGCGAGGCGCTCGGCGACCCAGTGCGCGCATTCGGCTTCCCCGATCGTGGTGTCGGGTTCGCCGGTGTTGGTGGTGTCGAACCGGATCAGCCGGCTGACGAGATCCACCACTTCCTCGGCGGCACTGGGGGCATCGGTCACAGTCCCTTGTCTACCACTGCGCCGCCTGCCGGGTTTGGGTCGACCCGCGGCCATCCGATAGCCTTAGCTGCCCCGGCGTTCTCGTCGGGTCGGTCCGAGTGGCGGAATGGCAGACGCGCTAGCTTGAGGTGCTAGTGCCCTATTAACGGGCGTGGGGGTTCAAGTCCCCCCTCGGACACATTTGTGATGAGTCGCGTCATCGGTGACTCACTGCGCGCTTGTGCGCCGGTTGACAAGACCGATGATCACGCCCCGGTCGGCAACACGAACGCCGAACGCCCGGCCACCGTGGCCATGTGGCGCATCACCACGGTCTCCGGGACCAGCACGCTGGCGCGGGTCAACACCGCACCGAGGAAGCCGGGACGGGCGTTGAGCACCTTGCCGATGCGCGCCGACTCGCGGACCAGCCGTCGCAACCGGGGCCGCCGGACGGCGACGAACCGAGCGAACGCCGAAGGCAGGTCGGCGGCGTCGTCGACGCACGCAGCCAGGATCGCGGCGTCCTCCAGTCCCTGGCAGCCGCCCTGCCCGAGGTGCGGGCGCATGGGATGCGCCGCGTCGCCGACCAGCACGATCGGCCCGCGGGCCCACTGGCGCGCGGTGGCGCGATCATAGAGATCGTCGCGCAAAACGTTGTCCGGCGCGGTTGCCGCGAGAATGTCCGGAATCGGCTCGGCCCACTCGGCGTACTCGCTCCGCAGATAGTCCAACTCCCCGTTCGGCGCTTGCGAGCCCTCGGGTGTCCGTTGGGTCGTGAACCAGTACGTCCGGTTCGCGCCCATGGGTACGTGGCCGGTTTCGACGCCCGGCGCCAGCGTCAACCCCGACAGATCCGGGTTCATGACGTATTCGGCGATACCGCGCCATGCGGTGTAACCGGTGTAGCGCTGCGGGAGCGGGCCGTTGAGGTGGCGGGCCACGGCCGAATTCGTGCCGTCGGCGCCGACGACCGCATCGACGGTTTGCTCCGAGCCGTCGGAAAAGCGAAGTCGCACACCGGCGGCGGCGTCCGTCAGCGCGGCGACGCTCCGTCCGTACGCCACGGTTCCGGTCGTCAGCGCCGCGGTGAGGATGTCGCGCAGCACCGAGCGCTGCACCACCACCAGCGGCTCGCCGAGCGCCCGGACGATCCGTTCCGGCGCGGGGCGCCGTAGCCATGACCCGTTCTTCCAGCGCACCGCGCCTGCGGTGATCCGACCACCGGCCTCGCGCACCGCATCCCCGGCCCCGAGCAGATCCAACGCGGCCAGGGCGTTGGGCCAGATGCTGATGCCGGCACCGGTCGAGGTGTCGGTGCGCCGCTCGACGACGGTGATCTCATAGCCCGCTCGTTGCAGGCCGAGCGCGGTGGCCAGGCCGGCGATGCCGGCGCCCACGATGACGATGCGTCGCGCCATGCGTCTCTCTCCTTTAGGTCGAAGGCCCCGGTACCGGCCCGGTCAATCCCCGGCTCGACCGGCGCACCGGCTCCTACGATGGGGTCATTGACCGTCTGGAGTGATCTAAGCCGAGGGCGTCCGTGACCCGTACTTTTTCCGACCGCCGACACGCCGGGCAGGCCCTGGCCGAACTGCTGGCCGCTTACCGCGACCGCGACGACCTGCTGGTGCTGGGCTTGGCGCGCGGCGGGGTGCCGGTGGCCTGGGAGGTCGCCGCCGCACTCGACGCGCCGCTCGACGTGTTCGTGGTGCGCAAACTGGGGGTGCCGCACTGGCCGGAGCTGGCGATGGGGGCGCTGGCCACCGGCGGGGCGGTGGTGCTCAACGACACCGTGATCGCCAACGCGGGGGTGCGCCGCGACCAGCTCGACGCGGTCATCGCGCGGGAGACCGCCGAGTTGCAGCGCCGCGAAACCGCCTATCGCGGCGATCGGCCGCCCGCCGACCCGCGGGGCAAGACCGTGCTGCTGGTCGATGACGGGATCGCCACCGGGGCGAGCATGCGGGTCGCGGTGCAGGCGGTCCGCGCCGCCGGGCCGGCTGCGATCGTGGTGGCGGTGCCGGTCGCGCCGCCCTCGGTCGACCGCGACCTCGGTGGCGCGGCCGACGAGGTGGTCTGTGTGAGCACGCCGCCGGATTTCCAGGCGGTCGGGCAGGCCTATGCGGATTTCGCCCAGGTCGGCGACGACGGGGTGCGCCGACTGCTGGAAAGCGAAACCTGAAGCGCCGCTTGAGCTTTACTCGTCGCGGTCGGTTTCGGCGGTCTCGGCGGAGCTCTCCTCGACCCCGTCGGTGGCTTCCGCGTCCGCGGTGTCCGTGACCTCGGCGACGTCTTCGGTCTCATCGGCGTCCGCGAGGTCGTCTTCCTCGAGGATGCCCTCATCGTCCTCGGCGATGTCGGGGTGTTCGTCCTCGGCGGCGCTGGCGGTGCGGCGCCGGCGATCACGCACCGCGTCGGCGGTCAGCAGCAACACCCCCAGCAGGCTGGCGCCGATACAGACCCAGGCCACCACGGCGTTGCTGGTCACCACGGCGAACACCAGCGCCGCCAGACCTATCACCGCCAGGACCAGCGCAATGATCAGCACCGCTTACCTCCAGCCGTGTCGCGCTCGCTGAACCGGGTGAACCGGCCCTCGGGTCAGTTCCCGCCCCGGTTGTACTGGGTGAAGCCGCCGCTGTCACCGGCGTTCGCGTCGACCGGCGCTGCCGAGCCCCGCTGCCCGAGCTCTTCCAGCTGGGACTCGAGGTAGGTCTTGAGCCGCGTGCGGTACTCCCGCTCGAAGGTGCGCAGCTGCTCGAGCCGGCCCTCCAGGACCGTGCGCTGCTGGTTGATGGTGCCCATGATCTCGGCGTGCTTGCGCTCGGCGTCCGACTGCAGTGCGTCGGCCTTCTCCTGCGCCTGGCGCAGTTGGGCCTCCGAGCGGGTCTGGGCGTCGGCCAGCATCGCGTCGGCGCGCTGGCGGGCCTCGGTGACCGTGGTCTCGGCGGTCTGGCGGGCCTCGGTGAGGATCTGGTCGGCGTTGGCGCGCGCATCCGACATCAGCTTCTCGGATTCGGCGCGTGCGGTGTTGGTCAACCGGTCCGCGGTGTCCTGGGCGAGGCTGAGCACGCGGGCGGCCTTGAGGTGCTGCTCCTCGGAGACCGCCGCGGTGCGGGCCGGCTCCGGCTCGGGCTCGGGCGCCTGGTAGACCGGCGCGGCCGGTGCCGGCTGGACGGCGCCGCTCGACCGCGCCGACGCCAGCTCCTGGTCGAGTTCGCTGACCCGCTGGCGCAGATCCGAGTTCTCCTCGATCAGTCGGGCCAGTTCCGCTTCCACCAGATCGAGGAAGGCATCGACTTCGTCTTCGTTGTATCCGCGTTTGCCGATGGGCGGCTTACTGAATGCCACATTGTGCACGTCGGCTGGTGTCAGCGGCATGGTCTAACCCCTCAACTCTGGACCGTCGGACCGATCAGATCGTTCGTGCTGGACGATACGCTACCGTACTTTAACTGGCGTCCATCCTGTCACAACTGACGCGTTGTTCGCCGCTGGGGATGATAATTAAGAGCGATTTTCACATATTTGCCAACGCCCGGTCTATTCCCCGGTTCGACGGCTAGCGAGCCGCCTGGTTGAACGCCAATTCCATGCCGAAGAAGGCGACCAGAAGCAGCACCATGATCGACAGGTCGATGCGCACCGAGCCGACGGTCAGTTGCGGGATCAACCGGCGCAGCAGCTTCACCGGCGGGTCGGTGACGGTCATGATCGCCTCCAGGATCACCACCGTGGCGCCGCGCGGGTGCCAGTCCCGGCTGAACGAGCGCACGAACTCGATGACGATCCGGGCGATCAACAGCAACCAGAACAGGAACAGTGCGAAGCCCAGGATCCCGAAGAACAGCGCCACTAAACCGACCTCACCGATGAACAACGGACATCGCTGACCGGGGCCAGCAGGACGTTCCACAGCCTACCGAGTCGCCGCGGCGGTGCCGCGGGGGCCGACTACTGGTAGGCGTAGAAGCCCGTCTCGGCGATCCGGCGGCGTTCCTCGGGGCTGACGTCGATGTCGGCCGGCGAGAGCAGGAAGACCTTGGTGGCCACCTTGTCGAACGAGCCGCGCAGCGCGAACGCCAGGCCCGCAGCGAAGTCGACCAGCCGCTTGGCGTCGGCGTTGTCCATCGACACCAGATCCATGATCACCGGGGTGCCGTCGCGGAACCGCTCACCGATGGTGCGGGCCTCGCTGTAGTCCTTGGGGCGCAGCGTGGTGATCTTCGACAGCGGGCTGCTCTCGTCGAACATCATCGCCATCCGGCGCGGGTCCATCGCCAGCGCGCCGCGGGTGGCGCCGCGCAGCGATCCGAATCGGCTGCGGCCCAAGTCGTGCGGGCGCTCGAACTCGCGCGGCCGGAACCGGGGCTCGTCGGCGAAGCCGCCCCGGTAGCCGCCCGGTGGGAAGTCGTCGTGCTCGGGGCGCGGGCCACGCGGGTCGTCGAAGTCACGCTCGAAACGGTCGTACTCGTCGTCGGGGAACCGGGGCTCGGGCCGACGGCCATACCCGCGGGCGGGTGCACGATCGTCGTCCTCGTAGTACTCGTCGTCGTAGTCCTCCATGGGCGCCATACCGAAGTAGGCCTTGACCTTGTGGAGTGTGCTCATCGCGGGGCCCTTCTCAAGCGGTGGTGTCGGTGATGAAGATGTGACTAGAGTGACGATTCACGGTGACCGTAACCGTCCGGCGGCGGTTAGCGCGGTATCGACACGCGCGGAGAATCGTCGAGGTTCACGCCGATTTTCCCGGTCGCCGGTCGGGCTCCATCCACACCAGCGACGCCAGCCGCCCGGTCGGGGCGTCGCGACGGTGACTGAACAAACTCGGGTCCTCGACCGTGCACCGGGGGTCGACGTCGATCGCAGTCACCCCCAATGCCCTTAACTGACAGGCGATTCCGGCCCGCAGGTCCAGCCCGGGGGTGCCGGCGGCGGTGGTGGTCCGGCTGCCCGGCAACACCCGTTCGACCTCGTCGGCCATCGCCGCGGGCACCTCGTAGTTGGCGCCGCTCACCGCCGGACCCAGCCAGGCCGAGATGTCGTCGCGGTGCGCGCCCGCGTCGGTCATCGCCGCCACCGCGTTGGCCACCACGCCGTGTTGGGCGCCCACGCGCCCGGCGTGCACGGCGGCCACCACCCCGGCACGGGCATCGGCCAGCAGCACCGGCACGCAGTCGGCGGTCACCACCGCCAGCGCCAGTCGCGGCACCGCGGTGACCAGCGCGTCGGTGTCGGCCAGCGCGGTGTCGCGCGGCCCGTCCACCACCGCGACGCGGGCGCTGTGCACCTGGTGCATCCACACCACCCGATCGGCGGTCAGCCCGGTGGCCGCGACCAGCCGGGCCCGGTTGGCGGCGACCGCCGCCGGGTCGTCGCCGACGTGATCGCCGAGGTTGAAGCTGTCGAACGGCGGGGCCGAGACCCCGCCCGCGCGGGTCGTGGTCACCCGGCGGATGCGCACGCTCATCGGCGGGGCGTGGTCAGCGCCGCATGAACGGCGGCACGTCGACGTCGTCGTCATCGTCGCCGCCGCCGACGCTGACCGTGGCGCCGTTGGTCGGCGCCGGGATGCTGGCCGCTTCGGCCGGCTCGAACAGCGACGAGGAGACCTTGCCCGCCTGGCCCGGCGCGATCGACTGACCGGAGCCACCGGAGGCCGGTTCGCTGGTGCCCATCACCGGTTTGCGGCTGGGGCCGTTGGCGTCGAACCCGGCCGCGATCACGGTGACGCGCACCTCGTCGCCGAGCGAGTCGTCGATGACGGTGCCGAAGATGATGTTGGCTTCCTGGTGGGCGGAGTCCTGCACCAGTGACGCGGCCTCGTTGATCTCGAACAGGCCCAGATCGCTGCCGCCGGCGATGGACATCAGCACCCCCTGGGCGCCTTCCATCGAGGCCTCCAGCAGCGGCGAGTTGATCGCGATCTCGGCGGCCTTGAGCGCCCGGCCGTCGCCGCGGGCCGAGCCGATGCCCATCAGCGCGGTGCCCGCGCCGCTCATCACGCCCTTGACGTCGGCGAAGTCGACGTTGATCAGCCCCGGCGTGGTGATCAGGTCGGTGATGCCCTGCACCCCGTTGAGCAGCACCTCGTCGGCGCTGCGGAACGCGTCCATCAGCGAGATCGCGGCGTCGCCCATCTGCAGCAGCCGGTCGTTGGGGATGACGATCAGGGTGTCGCAGCTCTCCCGCAGCTCGGTGATGCCGGCCTCGGCCTGCTTGCTGCGCCGCTTGCCCTCGAACGAGAACGGCCGGGTGACCACGCCGACGGTCAGCGCACCGAGCTTGCGGGCGATCGAGGCGACCACCGGGGCGCCGCCGGTGCCGGTGCCGCCGCCCTCGCCGGCGGTGACGAACACCATGTCCGCGCCGCGCAGCAGTTCCTCGATCTCGTCCTTGGCGTCCTCGGCGGCCTTGCGCCCCACCTCGGGGTCCGCGCCGGCGCCGAGCCCACGGGTGGACTCCCGGCCGACGTCGAGCTTGACGTCCGCGTCGCTCATCAACAGGGCCTGCGCGTCGGTGTTGATGGCGATGAACTCCACACCCTTGAGGCCCTGCTCGATCATCCGGTTCACGGCGTTGACGCCGCCACCACCGATGCCCACCACTTTGATGACGGCAAGGTAGTTGTGTGGGGGGGTCATCATTGGTCTTCCTCCCTGACGGGTTTGTCTGGTCCGAAACCCCCGGGCAAACCCTCAACCTCAACCAGAGGCTTAGAGTTATGTCAAGTAGTTTCGTGCAAACAGAACGGTAGAGCCGCGACCGCGGGTTACCGGGCAGGCGCGCCGGTGAGCCGCCCGCGAATTTTTTCGCCGGCGCGCCGACCGGCTCAGCGGACGGTCGGCAGGTCCGGGCTGGAGACGTCGTAGACCTGGCCGGGCTGGGTCAGCAGGGCGGCCAGCTTGTCGGCTTTCTCCTGGGTCCGGTCGGCGGTCCCCCACACCACCACCCGGCCGTCGGCGAGGGTCAGCGTGATCGAGGCCACCGACGGGGCGGCGATCTGGCCGACCTGGCTGACCACCTCCGGGCGCAGCGCGACCAGCACCGCCAGCGCCGCCCGGGTGGGCGGATCGGCCGGGCCGGGGTGTTCCACGTCGAGGTAGGGCAGCGTCGGCGGCGGCGGGCCGGTGGCGAAGTCCACCCCGTCCCGATCGAACAGGTGCGGGCCGTCGGGGAAGTCCTTCACCGCCACCGGGACCCGTTCCACGATCGTGACCCGCAGCGTCGAGGGGTACTGCCGCTGCACCCGCGCGCTGGCCACCCGCCGGATGGTGGCGACGCGATCGGCGACCTCATCGGTGTTGACCTGCAACAGCGGAGTGCCCGGGGCGACCCGGACCGCGTCGAGCACCTCCTGCTCGGTGACCGCGGCCAGGCCGGTGACCACGGTGTTGCGCACCGACATCACCGGCGTGAAGTACAGCACCAGGCCCAGGCCGACCACGGCCAGCACCGCCAGCACGCCGGTCACCAGCAGTTTGAGGCCGCGGACCGCCCCGCGCGGCACGGTTTTGCTCTCCACCGGGGCGCGCAGTCGCCGTTTGGCCTCGCGGCGGGCCTCTTCGATGGCCCGGGCGCGCTCCTGGGCGGCGCGGCGCTCGGCGCGCTCGCGGCGGGCCCGCCGCCGCGGTCCCTCGAAGTCCTCGTCGCCGGGTTCGGGCGCCGGCGGCGGTTCGGCGTCGGTCTGCGGGCTCGGCTCCGGTTCCGCGGTCGGCTCCGGTTCCGCGGCCGGGTCCGGCGGCCGGTTCTCCTCGGTCACGGCTGTCCCGCCGCGTCGTGGCCGGCGTGGGCCGCCAGCGCGGCCACGATCTCCGGACCGAGCAGGGTGACGTCCCCGGCGCCCATCGTGATCACGAGGTCGCCCGCGCCGGTGGCGGCCGCGACCGTGTCGGCCACCGCGGAGAAGTCGGGCAGGTACCGCACCGGCGCGCTGACCTGCTCGGCGATGGTGGCCCCGCTGATGCCGGGCAGCGGTTGTTCGCGCGCCCCGTAGACGTCGAGGACGAACACCTCGTCGGCCGCGCCGAGCGCCGCGCCGAACTGCGGGGCCAGATCCCGGGTGCGCGAATACAGGTGCGGCTGGAACACCACCAGCAGCCGGCCGGTGCCGGCCTGCTCGACCATGGTGCGCGCGGCGGTCAACGTGGCGGTGACCTCGGTGGGGTGATGGGCGTAGTCGTCGAAGACCCGCACCGCGCCGGCGGTGCCGACCAGATCGAACCGGCGGCGCACGCCCTCGAACGCGGCCAGCCCGTCCAGCGCGTCCTGCGCCGGGACCCCGATCTCGACCGCGGCCAGCAGCGCCCCGAGCGCGTTGAGCGCCATGTGCCGGCCGGGCACCGACAACGTCATGGTGCGCGGCCCGGGCTCGCCGGCCAGCTGCACGGCGGCCTGCGCGCCGGTGCCGCGCTGCTGCCAGGACAGCAGGGTGCCGGCCAGGCCCGCCCCGGCGCTGCCGTAGGCCAGCACCCGGGTCCCGCGGGCGCCGGCCCGTTCGGCGAACGCGGCGGCGCCGGGGTCGTCGACGCAGACCACCAGCGCGCCGCCCGGGGCGAGCTGGCCGGCGAAGGTGTCGAACACGGCGGTGTAGGCCTCGTCGCTGCCGAAGAAGTCGAGGTGGTCGGATTCGATGTTGGTGACCACCGCGACGTTCGGGCGGTACTCCAGCAGCGAGCCGTCGCTCTCGTCGGCCTCGGCGACGAAGCTGTTGCCGGTGCCGTGGTGGGCGTTGGTGCCCGCTTCGCCCAGCTCACCGCCGACCGCGAAGGACGGGTCCCAGCCGCAGTGCTGCAAGGCGACCACCAGCATCGAGGTCGTCGAGGTCTTGCCGTGGGTCCCGGTCACCAGCACCGTGGTGCGCCCGGCCATCAGGGTGGCCAACACCGCGGGCCGCAGCAGCACCGGAAGGCCGCGCCGGCGGGCCTCGACGAGCTCGGGGTTGGTCTTCGGGATGGCCGCGTGGGTGGTGATGACCGCGCTCGCGCCGCCGGCGAGCAGGTCCAGCGCCGACGCGTCGTGGCCGATGCGGATCTGGGCGCCGCGGGCCCGCAACGCCCGCACCCCGGCGGACTCCTTGGCGTCCGATCCCGACACCTGCCCGCCCCGGTCCAGCAGGATGCGGGCGATGCCTGACATCCCGGCGCCGCCGATGCCGACCATGTGGACGCGCTGCAGCTGCGGGGGCAGCCCGTCGCCGCTCATCGGCGGCCCGTCCGGCTCGCGCGGGCCACCTCCAGCGCCACCGCGGCCAGCTGGGCCGCGGCGTCGCGGTGCCCGACCTGCGCGGCGGCCGCGGTCATCGCCGCCAGCCCGGTGCCGTCACCGAGCAGGGCGGTCACGGTTCGGCCGACCCAGTCCGGGGTCAGGTCGGCGTCGGCGACCAACACTCCCCCGCCCGCCTCGACCACCGGCAGGGCGTTGAGCCGCTGCTCGCCGTTGCCGATCGGCAACGGCACGTACACCGCGGGCAGGCCGACCGCGGACACCTCGGCGACCGTCATCGCCCCGGAGCGGCAGATCGCCAGGTCGGCGGCCGCGTAGGCGAGGTCCATCCGGTCCAGGTACGGCAGCGCCACATAGGGCGGGTCACCGGCGCCCGGGGTGGGCAGCTCCAGGGTGTTCTTGGCGCCGTGGGCGTGCAGCACCGAGATCCCGGCGGCGGCCAGGTCGGTCGCCGCGCCGGCGACCGCGCGGTTGATCGAGGCCGCGCCCTGCGATCCGCCGAACACCAGCAGCACCCGCGCGTCGTCGGCGAAGCCGAAGTGGGCCCGCGCCGCCGCCCGCTGCGCCGCCCGGTCCAAGCCGGTGATCGCCGAGCGGACCGGGATGCCGATCACCTCGGCGCCGCGCAGCCCGGAGTCCGGCACCGCGGCCAGCACCCGCCGGGCGCCGCGGGCGCCGACCCGGTTGGCCAGCCCGGCGCGGGCGTTGGCCTCGTGGATCACCACCGGCACGCGGCGCCTGCGCACGCCGCGGGCGGCCAGGTAGGCCGGCAGCGCCACGTAGCCGCCGAAGCCGATCACCACGTCGGCGTCGACGTCGTCGAACACCGCCCGGGTTTCAGCGACCGCGCGCCGGACCCGCAGCGGCAGCCGCAGCAGATCGGTGTTGAGCTTGCGCGGCAACGGAACCGGGGTGATCAGCTCCAGCCGGTAGCCGCGCTCGGGCACCAGCCGGGTCTCCAGACCGCGGGCGGTGCCCAGCGCGGTGATCCGCACCCGCGGGTCCTGTGCCCGCAGCGCGTCGGCGACCGCCATCGCGGGCTCGACGTGGCCGGCCGTACCGCCACCGGCCAGCACCACCGAGAGGGAGCGGTCGGCTGGCTGTGAGACCGAGTCGTTCACCCGTAACGATGACCTTCCAGTGCCGGTGGGCGCCCGCCGCGGGCGCGACGCTGGTCAGCGTAGCGCTGACCCCCTCCATGATGCCCCGACCGGCGGGCGGGCCGGCCCCCGGACCGGGTTTTGCCGGTACCGGCGCGCTTCCGGCCGGTCGCCGACGGAGTCCGGGCCGGTTGCGGGCGCCGGTCGCCGCGACGCGGTTTGCGTTCCGGCTCCGGCCGCGAGCGCAGCCGGTCGCGCAGCGCCTCGGCGCGGCTCGGGGTGTAGGGCGCCGGCAGCGGGAGGCGCAGCATGCGGTTGACCCGGTCGCTGCGCCCGGCGCGCAGCGCGGCCACCGCCTCGGGCTCGTGGCGGGCCGCGTTGGCCATGATGCCGATCATCAGCAAGGTGGTGGCCGCCGAGGTGCCGCCGGAGGAGATCAGCGGCAGCTGCAGCCCGGTCACCGGCAGCAGTCCCACCACGTAGCCGACGTTGATGAAGACCTGGCTGAGCATCCACATCGTGGTGGTGGCGGCCAGCAGCCGCAGGAACGGGTCCACCGAGCGGCGCGCGATGCGCATCCCGGTGTAGGCGAACAGGCCGAACAGCAGCAGCAGACCGAACGCACCGATGAACCCCAGTTCCTCCCCGACGATGGCGAAGATGAAGTCGTTGTGGGCGTGCGGCAGGTAGTTGTACTTCGCGGTGCCCTGCCCGAGTCCCTCGCCGAGGAAGCCGCCGTTGGCCAGCGCCAGTTTGGCCTGGCGGGCCTGGTACCCGGTGTTCTGCGGGTCGGCGCTCGGGTCCAGCCAGGAGCGCACCCGGTCACTGCGGTAGCCCTCGGCGACGGCGAGCACCGCGGCGGCGGCCATGATCGCGGCCAGCGAGCTGACGAACACCCGCAGCGGCAGGCCGGCGTACCAGAGCAGGGCCAGCAGGATGATGCCCACCGAGACGGTCTGCCCGAGGTCGGGCTCGGCCAGGATCAGCCCCATCGCCAGCACCGCGCCCGGCACCAGCGGCACCAGCATCTCGGTCAGCGACGCGCGCTCCATGCGCCGGGTGGCCAGCAGGTGGGCACCCCAGACCAGGAACGCGATCTTGGTGAACTCCGAGGGCTGCATGGACAGCCCGGCGATCACGAACCAGCCCCGCGATCCGTTGGCGACGGTGCCGATGCCGGGCACCAGCACCAGCACCAGCAGCACCAGGCTGACCACGAAGGCGCTGAAGGCGGTGCGCCGCATCAGCCAGATCGGGGTGCGCAGCGCGATGTAGAAGGCGGTCAACCCGACCAGGGTCCACACCACCTGCCAGCCGAAGATCGTCCACGGGGAGCCGTCGGCGCTGTAGGACTGCACGCCCGAGGCGGACAGCACCATGATCAGCCCCAGCGTGGTCAGCAGCGCGGCGACCGCGATGATCAGGTGAAACGAGGTCATCGGTCGGCCCAGCCAACTGCCGAAGCGGGTGCGGGCGGCCAACGCCTGCAGCCGGGCCCGCCCGGTGGGCCCGGTCGGCACGGTGGCGGTGTCCGTCGGGGTGGCGGTCTCGCCGGTCTCGGTGCTCGCGGCGGCGTCGGCGCTCGCGGCGTCGGCGGCCTTGGGGGTGCGGCGGAGCAGGTTCAACATGGCGCCCCGCCGGTCAACTCGTTGCGGCGCGGGCGGCGGCCGCGAAGGCCTCGCCGCGGTCGGCGTAGCCGGCGAACTGGTCGAACGACGCCCCGGCCGGGGCCAGCAGCACGGTGTCGCCGGGGCGGGCCAGCTCGCGGGCCGCGGCGACGACCGCGGTCATCACCCGGGGTCCCAGCGCACCGCCCGAGTCGTCGACCAATCGAGTCACAGTCGCAACAGGAGCCTCACCAGTATCACGCACATCAGCATCCTCCCCCGTGACCACCTGGATGACCGGCACATCCGGTGCGTGTCGCGATAACGCCTCGGCAACCTCGGCGCGGTCGCGGCCGAGCAGCACGACCCCGACCAGCCGGGACGCGATCCGGGCGACGGTGGCGTCGATGGAGACGCCCTTGAGCAGGCCGCCCGCCACCCACACCACCCGCCGGTGCCCCCGCACCGCGGCTTCGGCGGCGTGCGGGTTGGTGGCCTTGGAGTCGTCGACGTAGCGAACGCCGTCGACGACGGCCACCACCGCGCCGCGGTGCGGGGCGGCGTGGAAGCCGCGCAGCGCCGCGGTGATCGCCGCCGGCGGGGTGTCGACCGCGCGGGCCAGCGCCGCGGCCGCCAGCGCGTCGAGCACCCCGACCGGGCCGGGGACCGCGACGGCGTCCAGCGGGGCCAGCGGCAGCCGGTGGGCGAACGCCCGGTCGACCAGCCAGCCGTCGTCGACCCCGAGTTCCCCGGCCGCCGGCGCGCCGAGCCGGAAGCCGGCCCGCACCGCCGCCGGGGCGGCCGCCAGCAGGGCGGCGGCGCGGTCGTCGTCGAGCCCGGCCACCGCCACCCGGCCGGTCAGCGCCCGCGCCTTGGCCGCCGCATACGCCTCGAGGGTGCCGTGCCAGTCCAGGTGGTCCTCGGCGATGTTGAGCACCGCCCCGGCCTCCGGGTGCAGCGACGGCGCCCAGTGCAGCTGGAAGCTGGACAGCTCGACGGCCAGCATCTCCGCCGGCTCGGTCAGCACGTCGAGCACCGGCCGGCCGATGTTGCCGCAGGCCACGGCGCGGTGCCCGGCGGCGGTGAGCATGGCGTGCAGCATCGCGGTGGTGGTGGTCTTGCCGTTGGTGCCGGTGACCACCAGCCAGCGGCGCGGCGGCCCGTAGACGCCGGCGGTGTCCAGCCGCCAGGCCAGCTCCACATCGCCCCAGACCGGCACGCCGGCGGCTGCGGCGGCGGCCGGCACCGGCGCCGGCGGCGGGACGCCGGGGCTGGTGACGACCAGGGCGAATTCGTCGATGCGGGCGGCGGCCTGCGCGGCGGGCAGGGTCGCGACCCCGGTCTCGGCGGGGCCGGCCAGCGCGGCGGCCCGGTCGTCGCAGAGGGTGGCGCGCACCTGCAGCGGGGCCAGCGCCGCGAGCACGGCGGCGCCGGTCACCCCGGCGCCGGCGACGAGCACCGGGGTGCCCGCCGCCAGGGGCGGCCCGGTCATCTCAGTCACCGACGGTGGCAAACCATTCGCCGTAGAACAACGCCACGCCCAGCCCGCAGGCGATGGCGGTGAGCAGCCAGAACCGGATGATCACGGTGGTCTCGGCCCAGCCGAGCAACTCGAAGTGATGATGGAACGGCGCCATCCGGAACACCCGGCGCCCGGTGGTGCGGAACGCCAGGATCTGCACCACCACCGAGGTGATCTCGGCGACGAACAGCGCGCCGAGCACGACTGCGAGGATCTCGGTGCGGCTGGTCACCGACAGCCCGGCGATGATCCCGCCGAGGGCCAGCGATCCGGTGTCGCCCATGAAGATCTTCGCCGGTGCGGCGTTCCACCACAGGAAGCCGATGCAGGCGCCCGCGGTGGCGGCGGCCACGAACGCCAGATCCAGCGGGTCGCGCACGTTGTAGCAGCCCAGTTCCGGGGTGATCGCGCAGGCGTTGCGGTGCTGCCAGACGGTGATCAACACGTAGACCGCGCTGACCATGGCCATCGCTCCGGCGGCCAGACCGTCAAGGCCGTCGGTGAAGTTGACCGCGTTGGACCAGGCGCTGACCAGCAGCACGCAGAACAGCACGAACACGATGACCGGCAGGGTGACGGTGGCGATCTCGCGGACGTAGGACAGCTGGGCGCTGCCGGGGGTCAGCCCGGCGGGGTTGCGGAATTTCAGCACCAGCACCCCGAACACGACGGCGGCGCTGACCTGCCCGACCGTTTTGGTGGTCTTGTTCAGCCCCAGGTTGCGTGACAGCCGGATCTTGATCAGGTCGTCGACGAACCCGACCACCCCCAGCGCGGTGGCCAGGCCCAGCACCAGCAGCCCCGAGGCCGACGGGCCGCCGCCGCCGTAGGCCAGCCCGGCCAGGTGCGCGACCAGATAGCCCGCCCAGATACCGGCCACGATCGCCACCCCGCCCATCGAGGGGGTGCCGCGTTTGGTCTGGTGGCTCGGCGGGCCGTCCTCGCGGATCTCGTGGCCGAAGCCCTGCCGGGTGAACAGCCGGATCAGCATCGGGGTCAGCAGGATGGCCACCGCCAGCGCCACCCCGGCGGCGATGAGGATCTGGATCATGCCCGCGCGTCTCCGCCGGTCGGGTCGCCGTCGGCGACGAGAGCCTCGGCCAGCGCCCCCAGCCCGGCCGCGTTGGACGCCTTGACCAGCACCGCGTCCCCGGGTTGCAGCTCGGCGCGCAGCAGGGCCAGGGCCGCGTCGGCGTCGGCGACCTGCGTCGACTCCGCTCCCCACGACCCTTCCATCACCGCACCGTGGTGCATGGCGCCCATCGCTCTCCCGGTTCCGACGACAACAAGTCGAGACACATCTAAGCGCACCGCCAACCGGCCGATGGCATCGTGTTCGGTTATCGCGTCCTCGCCGAGTTCGGCCATCTCGCCGAGCACCGCCCAGCTGCGCCGCGGCCGGGCGCCCTCGCCCCGGGCGATCCAGGCCAGGGCCTGCAGCCCGGCGCGCATCGAGTCGGGGTTGGCGTTGTAGGCGTCGTCGATGACGGTGACGCCGTCGGCGCGGGTGTGCACCGCCATCCGGTGCGCCGAGGCCGGGCGCGCGGCGGCCAGCGCGGTGGCCACCTGGTCGGGTCGGGCGCCGCACTCCAGGGCGACGGCGGCGGCGCACAGCGCGTTGCTCACCTGGTGGTCGCCGTGCACGCCCAGGGTGACCTCGACGGCGGCGTCGCCGGCGTGCAGGGTGAACTGGGGGCGGGCCAGGCCGTCGAGGCCGACCGGTCCGGCCCACACGTCGGCCGGCGCGGCGCCGGCCCGCGGCGTGCGGCTGACCCGCACCACCCGCGCCGCGGTGGTCTCGGCCATGGCGGCCACCGCGGAGTCATCGGCGTTGAGCACCACCACCCCGCTTGCGGGAACCGCTTGGGGCAGTTCGGCTTTGGTCGAGGCGATGGCTTCGCGGGAGCCGAACTCGCCCAGGTGGGCGGTGCCGACGTTGAGCACGACCGCGATCTGCGGCGGTGCGATCGCGGCCAGGGTGGCGATGTTGCCGGGGTGGCGCGCCGACATCTCCAGGATCAGGTAGTCGGTGTCCGCGCCGGCGCGCAGCACCGTCCAGGGGTGGCCCAGTTCGTTGTTGAACGAGCCGGGCGGGGCCACCACCTGCCCCAGCGGCGCCAACAGCGCGGCCAGCAGGTCCTTGGTGGAGGTCTTGCCCGAGGAGCCGGTGATCCCGATGATCGTCAGGCCGCCGGCGACCAGTTCGGCGGCGACGGCGCCGGCCAGTTTGGCCAGCGCGGCCAGCACCGCGGCCCCGGAGCCGTCGGTGTCGTGTTCGAGCACCCCGGCCTGCCGGTCCGCTCCGGCCGGCCCCACGGGTGGGACGACGACGGCGGGCACGCCGACCGGGCGGGCGGCCAGCACGGCGACGGCGCCGGCGGCGACCGCGGCCGCCGCGTGGTCGTGGCCGTCGGCGCGGGCGCCGGGCAGCGCCAGGAACAGCCCGCCCGGACCGACCTGGCGGGAATCGAACTCCACGCTGCCGGTCACCCGGGTCGCCGCGGCGTCCGCCGCGGAGATATCGGTGAGGCGGCCGCCGACGATCTCGGCGATGCGGGCCAGGCTCAACGCGATCACGGGCGTCTGCCCTCCAGCGCGGCCGCCAGTTCCCGGCGGTCATCGAACGGCCGGGTCACCCCGTGTGCGGTCTGCCCGCTCTCGTGGCCCTTGCCGGCCACCACGACCACGTCGCCGCTGCGGGCCCAGCCGACGGCCTCGGCGATCGCCGCCCGCCGGTCCCCGACCTCGATCACCCGGGCCGGTCCGCCGGCCGCGCCGTCGAGGATCGCCCGGCGGATGGCGGCCGGGTCCTCGCTGCGCGGGTTGTCGTCGGTGACCACGACCAGGTCGGCCAGTTCGGCCGCGATCTGCCCCATCGGCTGGCGTTTGCCCGGGTCGCGGTCGCCCCCGGCGCCGATGACCACCGCCACCCGGCCCTGCGGGTTGGTGCGGCTCTGCCGCAGGGTCTGCAGCACGGCGCGCAGCGCGCCCGGCTTGTGCGCGTAGTCGACCAGGGCCAGGAAATCCTGGCCGCGGTCGACGGCCTCCAGCCGCCCGGGCACCCTGGCCTCGCGCAATCCGGGTGCGGCCTGCTCGGGTGAGACCCCCACCCGGTCCAGGATCGCCAGTGCCAGCAGGCAGTTGGCGACGTTGTAGTCGCCGGGCAACCGGATGCCGACGCGGTGGTCGACCCCGGCGGGATCGGTGGCGGTGAACTCGCTGCCGCCCTGCGGCAGCAACCGCACCGCGCCGCAGCCCCAGTCGGCGCGGTGGCCGGCGGCGCTGACGGTGACCGGGTCGGCGGCGCGGGCCGCCATGGCCCGGCCGGCGTCGTCGTCGACGCAGATCACCGTCGCGGCGGCGTGCAGCGGGCAGGCCGGATCGAACAGCCGCGCCTTGGCCTCGAAGTAGTCGGCCATGCTGGGATGGAAGTCCAGGTGGTCGCGGGAGAGGTTGGTGAAGGCGCCGACGGCGAACCGCACCCCGTCGACCCGGCCCAGGCTCAGCGCGTGGCTGGAGACCTCCATCACCGCCGCGTCGGCGCCGCGCTCGACCATCAGGGCGAGCAGCGCCTGCACCGCCGGGGCTTCCGGGGTGGTCAGCGCGCTGGGCACGTCGGTGCCGTCAATGCGGACCCCGACGGTGCCGATCAGCCCGACCGTCCGGCCCGCGGCGCGCAGGCCGGCCTCGACGAGGTAGCTGACCGTGGTCTTGCCCGAGGTTCCGGTGATGCCGATGACCGGGATCCGCTGCGCGGGGTGGCCGTAGACGGTGGCGGCCAGCGCACCGAGCACCGCCCGCGGGTCCGGGTGCACCAGCAGTGGCACGGCCGCCGCGTCGGCGGGCAGGGCGGCGATCCCGGCGGCGTCGGTCAGGATGGCGACGGCTCCGCCGGCGATCGCGTCGGCGGCGTAGCGGGCGCCGTGGGTGCTGGCGCCGGGCAGCGCGGCGAACAGGTCACCCGGGCGGCAGTCCTGGGCGCGCAGGGTCACCCCGGTGATCGGGAGGTCGGCGATGGTGCCGCCCGCCGCGGGTGCCGCGCCGGTCTGGGCGGCCAGCGCCGCCAACCCGACCGCGGTGCCGCCGCCGGGGCGCGGACCGGTGGGCACGTCCATCACCTCCGTCCCCGCTGTGCTGTCAAGCCCTGACACTGTATCCAGGCCGGCTCGGCCGCCGACGCGGGTCACCGGGGTTAGAGCGCCTCCAGGGTCAGCGGCGGGCCGGGGTCCGGAGACAGCGGCGCGTTCTCCCGCTGCAGCAGCCACGCGGCGATGTTGTGGAACAGCGGGGCGCCGGAGGTGCCCGGTGAGCCGTCGGCGGCGTGGTGCGGGTTGTCCATCATCAGCCCGATCACGTACCGGGGATTGTCGACGGTGGCGATGCCGGCGAAGGTGATCCAGTAGACGTCGTCGTAGTAGCAGCCGCAGGCGGGGTTGATCTGCTGGGCGGTGCCGGTCTTGCCGGCGATCTGGTAGCCCTCGACGGCGGCCTGCGGCCCGGTGCCCTGCTGGTAGCCCATCGGGTCGTGCTGGACGACCGCGCGCAGCATGTTGCGGACGGTTTTGGCGGTCTCGGCCGAGACCACCCGGACGCCCTCGGGCCGCGGCTCGTCGGTGCGGGTGCCGTCGGCGGCCACGGTGGATTTCACGATGCGCGGCGGGACGCGCACCCCGTCGTTGGCGATCGTCTGGTACATGCTGGTCATCTGCAGCAGGGTCATCGAAAGCCCTTGCCCGATGGGCAGGTTGGCGAACGAGCTGCCCGACCACTGGTCGATCGGCGGGACCAGCCCGGCGCTCTCCCCGGGCAGGCCGACCCCGCTGCGCTGGCCGAGCCCGAACTTGCGGGCCATCTCGAACCAGCGTTCCGGGCCGACCCGCTGGGCCAGCATCAGGGTGCCGACGTTGGAGGACTTCCCGAAGATGCCGGTGGTGGTGTAGGGGGCCACGCCGTGGTTCCAGGCGTCGCGCACGGTCACCCCGCCCATGTCGATCGAGCCGGGCACCTGCAGCACCTCGCCGGGGTTGCTCAGGTTGTTCTCGATGACCGAGGAGGCGGTGATGAGCTTGGCCACCGAGCCTGGTTCGAACGGTGAGGACACCGCCGGGTTGCCCAGTTGCCGGTCGCCCTGGCGGCCGATGTCCTGGGAGGGGTCGAAGGTGTTGTCGTTGGCCATCGCCAGCACCTCGCCGGTTTTGGCGTCGAGCACCACCGCGGAGACGTTGTTGGCCCCGGACAGGTTCTTGGCCTGCTGGACCTGTTGCTGGACGTAGAACTGGATGTCGTCGTCGAGGGTGAGTTGCACGGTCGCGCCGTCGACGGCGCGGTGGCGGTTGCGGTAGCTGCCCGGGATGACCACCCCGTCGGAGCCGCGGTCGTAGGTGACCGACCCGTCGGTGCCGGCCAGCACCGCGTCCATGGCGTCCTCGAGTCCGAGCAGGCCGTGGCCGTCCCAGTCGATGCCGCCGACGATGTTGGCAGCCAGCGAACCGCCGGGGTACTGACGCAGGTCCTGGCGTTCGGAGCCGACCTCGGGGAACTCGGCGGTGATCGCGGCGGCGTCGGCCGGGTCGACGGCGCGGGCGAGGTAGACGAAGGTCTCGTTGCTGCGCAGCTTGCTCAGCAGGGTGCCGCTGTCGGGTTTGTTGTGCAGCCGCCCGGCGACCCCCTGGGCGATCTCGCGCAGCCGCTGCTGCGGGTCGGTGGCGGTGGGGTCCTTCTGTTTGGCTTCGGCGAGTTGCTCGCGGATCCGCTTCGGCTGGAAGGTCAGCGCCCGCGCCTCGATGGTGAACGCGAGCTTCTTGTTGTTGCGGTCGACGATGCTGCCGCGCAGCGCCTGTTCCTTGTCGGTGACCTTGAGCTGACCGGCCACCTCGGCGCGGAGTCCCGCGGCACGCGGGACCTGCAGGATGAACAGCTGGGTGGCGACCACCGCGAGCACCAGGAAGATGATGGCGCTGCCGATCCGGTGCCGGAAGCCGAAGGCCGCGGTGGCGGCGCCGACCGGTTCGGCCGGCCGGGTGCGGCGGCTGCGGGCCGAGCGGCCCAGCGCCGGGGCGGCCGTCATCTCCGGCGTGGCCTGCCGGATTTCCTTGCGGGGGCTGGTCTTCGGGGAGTTGCCCTTGCGGACGCGGGATGCCGGAGGCGTCGCCGCCCGGGCGCGGCGGCCCGCGCCGGGCGCGGACCGGGCGGGCTTGCCCGGGCGGCGGGTGCGCTTGTCCCGGCTCATCGCAGTGCTTCCAGGGTGCCGGCGATCAGCGGGTCGAGCAGCCCGGCCGGGCCGGGCGCGGCCGGCGCGGGCGGGGCCGCGGGGGCCGGCGCGACCGGTGCGAGCTGAGCCGGCTCCGGCTGGGCCGGTGGCGGAGCCGCCGGCGCTGGGCCGGGCGGCGGGCCGGTGCGCGGTGCGTCCGCCGGGCGGGGCAGGTGTTCGGTGCCCAGCGTGGCCGCCCCGTCGGGGCTGCGGACCAGCACCTCGGGTCCGGTGGCGGGCCGCGGCGCCTGCGGGTCGGCGCTGACGCGCACCGGCACCTCGACCGGGTTGACCGGCGGGGGCGGTGGCGCCGGATCCTCGTCGGGCAGTTTGACGTTCAGCGGTGGCGGCGGCAGCCCTTCGGCGGGTTTGGGGGTGCCGACCACCACCCAGTTGCCCTGCGGGTCCTGCACCAGGTGGGCGGTGTCCTTGCTGGGGATCATCCCGAGCTTGCGGGCTTCCTCGGCCAGCGCCGGCGCGGCCTGCGCCTCCAGCACATCGCGTTCCAGCGCTTCCTTCTGCTGCAGCAGCACCTGGTTGGCCTTGCGGGCGCGGCCGAGTTCGTAGGCGCGCTCGGCGGAATCGGTGGACAGCCACAGCGTCAGGCCCAGCCCGAGTCCGAGCGAGCCGATGATGACGACGACGAACGGGACCTTGGCGGCCAGCGTGCGCGGGCGCAGGTCGACGCTGGCCAGCCTGGTCAGCAGGCGTTCCCGAAGCGGAACCCGGATCGTCTTGGGCCGTTTGGCCTTGCGGGCCTTGGCGCGGGCCTTGGCCTGGCTGCTGTTCTTGGCGGCGCGCACCGGCGCCGGATGCCGCGGTGTGGTCTTGGGGCCGGTGCGCGGGGCCCGCGTCTCGCTCGATGCGACCCCGCGGCTGTCGCGGGGCCGGCGGGCGGCGGAGCGGGGCGGCTCGGTGTCGCCGCGGCGGCGGTCGCCGGAACGGCGTTGCGACGTCTGGCTTTTCACCTTCACTGTTCACCCCTTCTGGTTGCCGAGCCGCGCGGTGCGGCGATGCGTTGCAGCGCGCGCAGCCGAACCGGTGCGCTGCGCGGATTCGACGCCACCTCGGCGTCGCCGGCCCGCTCGGCGCCCCGGGTCAACGCCGCGAATTCCGGCCCGTGGCCGGGGAGTTCGACCGGCAGATCCACCGGTGTCTGCGAGGCGGTCGCCGCGGCGAACGCCCTCTTGACGATGCGGTCCTCCAGGGACTGGTAGGCCATCACCGCCACCCGCCCACCGTCGGTGAGGAGCCCGAGCGCGGCGGGCAACGCGTCGTGCAACACGGTGAGCTCGTCGTTGACCGCGATCCGCAGCGCCTGGAAGGTGCGCTTGGCCGGGTGCCCGCCGGTCCGGCGGGCGGGTGCGGGGATCGCCTGGTACAGCAGTTCCACCAGGTCGCCGGTGGTGCGCAGCGGGGCCCGGTCGCGGCGGCGCACGATGTGCTCGGCGATGCGCCGAGCGAAGCGCTCCTCGCCGTAGCGGCGCAGGATGTCGCTGAGCGCGTCACGGTCGTATCCGTTGACGATGTCGGCGGCGGTCAGCGCGGTGTCGGGGTCCATCCGCATGTCCAGCGGCGCGTCGTGGGCGTAGGAGAAACCCCGCCGGACCTGGTCGAGTTGCATCGAGGAGACCCCGAGGTCGAACAGGATCGCCTCGACCCCGCCATCGCGGGCGTGCCCGGATTCGCTGACCGCGGCGGCGATGTCGTCGTAGCGGGCCCGCACGAACGTCACCCGGTCGCCGAACCCGGCCAGCCGGCGCCGCGCGATCTCCAGCGCGGCGGGATCGCGGTCCAGCCCGATCAGGTGCAGACCCGGCAGGTCGGTGAGGAAGCGTTCGGCGTGGCCGCCCGCACCGAGGGTGGCGTCGACGAGCACCGCGCCGCTGCCGTCGGCGTCCCGGCGGGTCAGGGCGGGGCCCAGCAGCGCCGCGCACCGGTCGGCCAGCACCGGAACGTGCCCGAAATCCGCTGGGGTGCCGGTCATCGCCCCACCTCCGGAAAGCCTGCCTCGGGTTTGTCCGCCGGCCGGGCGGTCCGCCTGCGCGGCGAGGTCCCTGTCCGATGTCGCGAACCTGGCGTTGGGGAAGTACGTCAGGGTCGGCTCGGGCAGAGGCCACGCCGCACGGGCGGACGCCTCAGATAATGTCGCTGAGCGCGTCATTGGTGGCCGCGGAGAAGTTCTCTTCGTGTTCCTGCTGGTAGTCGGTCCAGGCCTGGGCGTCCCAGATCTCCAGGTAGTCGACCGACCCGATCACCACGCAGTCCTTGCTGAGGTTGGCGTAGCGGCGGTGGTCCGCCGACAGGGTGATCCGGCCCTGGGCGTCGGGACGCTGTTCGTCGGTGGCGGCGGCGAGGTTGCGCAGGAACGCCCGGGCTTCGGGGTTGCTGCGGGAGGCCGCGGCGGCGCGCCGGGCGAGCTGCTCGAACTGGTCGCGGGGGTAGACCGCCAGGCTGTAGTCCTGGCTCTTGGTGACCATCAACCCTCCTGCCAGTGTGTCGCGAAACTTGGCGGGCAGTGTCAGCCGCCCCTTGTCGTCGAGCTTGGGCGTATAGGTGCCGAGGAACATCGCGCACCTCCCGCCGTGACCCGAAGTCGCCGCACTCCGTTCTCCAACACCGGCCACGATACCCCACTACCCCCCACCCGTGACCATTTCGTGCGGTAACAACTGGGTGTCATCCCCACTTTTTGCCGCAATCCGGGTGTAGATGACCGCAGTCGACCCGCCGCCCCCGGACAAGAGCCCAGGTCAGTACGGTTTCGGCGCGGTGGGGGGAAGTGGGGGACGCCACCGGGGGCGGGTGTTTTTCGGCGTGCCGCGACGCCTCTTCGGCGTGTCCTACGTCACGTTCCCGGTCGTCGGGGCAGAAAAAAGCGGGGCAGCCCGAAGGCCGCCCCGCGTGCGGGTGTTTTGCGTCAGGGTTCGAAACGCCGGCGGAACCGGTCTTCCATCCGGCTGGCGAACGAACTGCCCGCGCCCTTGGCGCGGCGCTGCTGCCCGGGACCCGCCTCCGTTTCCGAGGCCGCTGCCGCGGCGTGGTCGGCGGAGCCGGTGATGGCGAACACCACCCCGCCGAACATGATCACGAAACCGACCACGCTGAGGATCGGGAAGCCGCCGAGCATGGTCGCGCTGAACGCCACCCCGGAAACCAACAGGGCCAGCCCGACGACGAACAGTCCCGCCCCCTGCAGCCGCCGCCGGGTCGACGGGGTGCGCAACCGCACGCCCCGCACGCTGGAAGCGAATTTGGGGTCCTCGGCGTAGAGCGCGCTCTCGATCTGGTCGAGCATGCGCTGCTCATGATCGGAGAGTGGCATTCGTCCCTCCTTGCCGACGGTTCCCTCAGTGGTCAAAAAGCATGCAGCCGCCCGGTGCACCAGGCATCCGACCCCATGATACGAGGTCAATCGGCGCGGTACCACTGGGTTCACCCGATTCCGGGGCGGGCCGGGCCGGCGGTCGCGCGCCGGGCCCGATAATCGAGACCGATAATGACATCCGGGCGCCGCGGCCGGCGCCCCGCCGGACCGACCGTCGAGGAGAAGACCGCCATGGCGACGTTTCTCGTCGACCTGTCCCCCGCCGAGTTGGCCGACCGGCTCGACGACGCCCTGCGGGTCTACGTCGACGCGATGCACTACCCGCCGGGCACCGAGCACCAGCGGGCCGGGATGTGGCTGGAGCACACCCGCCGCCCGGGCTGGCAGGCGGTGGCCGCGGTGGCGACCGCCGACGGTGACGCGCCGACCCCCGCCGCGCTGCGCGCCGGGGAGCTGCTCGGGGTGGCCTACGGCTACCGCGGCGCCCCCGACCAGTGGTGGCAGCAGCAGGTCATGCAGGGCCTGACCCGATCCGGGGCGGACCCCGCGACCGTCCACGGCATCCTGGGCAGCTACTTCGAGCTCACCGAACTGCACATCCGGCCCGCGGCGCAGGGCCGCGGCCTCGGCGAGGCGCTGGCGCGGCGGCTGCTCGCCGACCGGCGTGAGGCCCACGTGCTGCTGTCCACCCCGGAGATCAGCGGGGAGAGCAACCGCGCCTGGCGGCTCTACCGCCGGCTGGGATTCGCCGACGTCATCCGCGGCCATCGCTTTGCCGGGGACCCGCGCCCGTTCGCGATTCTGGGCCGCGGGCTGCCGCTGTGAGCCGGGTCTGGCACGATGACCGGGTGCAGCTGAGGTCCTTGTCGTCCACCGGCCCGGGGACCCGTGCCCGCCGCCTGCTCACCATCGGGTTGCTGATGCTGCTGGTGGTGCCGTGGGCCGTCGGGTGTGTGCGGGTGCGCGCCTCCTTGACGATCTCGGCCGACGACACCGTCTCCGGTCAGATCATCGCGGCCGCCAAACCCCGCAGCGACTCCGACACCGGCCCGCAGCTGGATTCGGACCTGCCGTTCGCCCGCAAGGTCGCGGTGTCGAAGTACAACCGGGACGGCTACGTCGGCTCCCAGGCGGTGTTCTCCAACCTGACCTTCGGTGAGCTGCCCCAGCTGGCCGGCATGAACCCCGAATCCGCCGGGATGAGTCTGACCCTGCGCCGCGCCGGCGACGTGGTGATCCTGGAAGGGCGGGTCGACCTGACCTCGCTGGAGGACTCCGAGGCCGACGTCAGCCTGACCGTGACCTTCCCCGGCGAGGTGACCAGCACCGACGGCAGCCGGGTCGGCGACGACATGGTGCAGTGGAACCTCGAACCCGGCATCGTCAACACGATGTCCGCGCAGGCCCGCTACACCGACCCGAGCACCCGCTCGTTCATCCGCGCCGCGGTCTGGCTCGGGGTCGTCTCGCTGGCGGTGGCCGCCGGGGTGGCGGCGTTGGCCTGGCAGGGCCGGGACCGCTCCCCCGGGTTCGCCGCGCCCGCCGACGAGGACTATTAAGGCGCCCAGTAGGCCAGCATCTCGGCGAAGGTCTCGAACGCCGGACGCGATACGCCGTAGGTCGCCTCCAAGTGGATGCTCAGCGGGAAACCCAGGTCGGCGACCCCGTCGATGACCCGCCGGTACAGGTCGAGCATCAGTTGGCGTTTGCGGTCCGGTTCGCTGGCGGCCAGCCGGGCCACGAACTCCTGCTCGGCGGCGACCGCCGGATTGCCCGGATCCTGGATCAGCCAGTTGATCAGCCCCGACCGCTGCTCGAGGCCGGGCACGAACCCGAACGACAGCAAGATCTCCGGACGGTGGTCGCTGGTGCGGGCGAACTCGGCCAGAAACTCCACGATCGCTTCGGAGTAGAGCAGCTGGGTCATGCCGAAGGTGGCGCCGCGGTCGCATTTGAACCGGAACCGGCCCTGCTCGCCCTCCCGGGTCGGGATCAGCACGACACCGCGGTCGGAGACCACGTCCTGGTAGGCGGCCAGCGCGTCGGTGGGCGCCACCCCGGAGCCCTCCCCGTCGGCCATCGTGCGCGGCACCCCGACGAACACGATGCCCTCGATGCCCGCGGCGCCGAGGTCGCCGAGCCGGCGGCGCAGCGCCGCGTCCTCGGTGAAGGCGGTGACCTGCGTGCACAGCCCCCGCACCCCCGGCAGCTCCGGGCCGATGATCTTCCAGAAGTCGAGCACGTCGAGCTTCGGCTTCATCGTCACCGGCCGGTCGGGGTCCTCCTCGATCATGCCGGGCATCATCACGTGCCCGATCCGGCCGGTCAGCCCGGTCTCCTCGGAGAACCGCAGCACCTTGCCGGCCTCGTCCAGCGCCTTGTCCCGACCGTGCTCGACGTTCGGCGGCACCAGCTCCAGCACGATGCTGTTCAGGGTCACCAGCTTGCTCCTCTGTCAACGCGTCGTGGGCCGCGCGCATCCGGCGGCCGGGCGCCCTCACCCTACCGACCCGTGCGGGGGCGACACCGTGGGCCACAGGCCGCTACCTGCACGGCGCCGGATGCCGCACCGCTACTCTGAATGCACCTGCGGCCCGGTCCGGGCCGCAGTCGGTACCGGTACGCGGAAAGGGGCGCGGCGCTGAGCGTCGAAGCAGCGGCACCGTCGGCAGTCGAGCTGGCCGGCGCCATCACCGAGCAGTTGCGGCTGTACCTGCGCGACCGGCGCGCCGGCACCGCCTATATCGGCGGCGACTACGACGCCCTGGTGACCAGGCTCGAGGACTTCGTACTCGGCGGCGGCAAGCGGCTGCGTCCGGCGTTCGCCTACTGGGGGTGGCGGGCGGTGACCGGCCGGGCCGCCGACGCGGCGCAGCTGCGGCTGTTCTCCGCGCTGGAGTTGCTGCACGCCTGCGCCCTGCTGCACGACGACGTCATCGACGCCTCGGCGACCCGCCGCGGCAACGCGACCGCCCACGTGCAGTTCGCCGACCTGCACCGGCAGCGGGGCTGGCGCGGCGAGCCCGAGCAGTTCGGCATCTCCGCGGCGATCCTGCTCGGCGACCTGGCGCTGGTGTGGGCCGACGACATCGTCGCCGCCGCCGACCTGCCCGCCGACGCCCGCACCCGGGTGCAGCAGGTGTGGTCGGACATCCGCACCGAGGTGCTGGCCGGGCAGTACCTCGACATCGTCGCCGAGGCCAGCGGCGCGGAGTCGATCGCCTCGGCGATGGCGGTCAACACCTACAAGACCGCCTCCTACACCGTTTCCCGGCCACTGCAGTTCGGGGCCGCCGCGGCCGGCGACCGCCCCGACGTGCTCACCGCCTTCCACGACCTGGGCACCGACCTGGGGGTGGCGTTCCAGCTGCGCGACGACGTTTTGGGCGTGTTCGGGGACCCGGCGGTCACCGGCAAACCCTCCGGCGATGATCTGCGCTCGGGCAAGCGCACCGTGCTGCTGGCCGAGGCGCTGGCCCGCGCCGAGGCATCCGACCGGCCGGCCGCGGAGCTGCTGCGCAACTCGATCGGCACCGCCCTGACCGACGCGCAGGTCGCCACCGTGTGCCAGGCCATCGAAGACGTCGGTGCGCTGGCCGCGGTGGAGGAGCGCATCGGGGCGCTGACCCGGCGCGCGGTCGCGGCGCTGCAGGCCGCCCCGATCGACCCGACGGCCCGGGCCGGGTTGTCCGAGCTGGCCAACCTGGCCGCGGACAGGTCGGCCTGAGCGCCGATGACCAGCACCACCTCGTCGCCGACCGCCGGCCAGCGGCTGATCGCATTCGTCACCGCGCCGGAGGGCCGTCCCGCGCTGCTCGGCTTCGTCGGCTCCACCCTGATCACCCTGGGCGGGCTGGGCGCGGGCAGCACCCGGTTGCACGACCCGCTGCTGGAGAGCGCGCACCTGTCCTGGCTGCGCTTCGGGCACGGTCTGGTGGTCTCCTCGGCGCTGCTGTGGCTGGGCGTGGGCCTGATGCTGATCGCCTGGCTGCGGCTGGGCCGGCGGGTGCTCGACGGCTCGGCCACCGGCGCCACGATGGTGGCCACGACCGGTTTCTGGCTGGCCCCGATGCTGTTGTCGGTGCCGGTGTTCAGCCGCGACACCTACTCCTATCTGGCGCAGGGCGCGCTGCTGCGCGACGGTCTGGACCCCTACCTGGTCGGCCCGGTGGTCAACCCCAATCCGCTGCTCGAGGACGTCAGCCCGATCTGGATGTCGACCACCGCGCCCTACGGGCCGGCGTTCATCCTGATCGCCAAGCTGATCACGATGCTCGTCGGCGACAACGTGGTGATCGGCACCGCGCTGCTGCGGCTGTGCATGCTGCCCGGCCTGGCGCTGCTGATGTGGGCGACCCCGCGACTGGCCCGCCACGTCGGCGGCTACGGCCCGGCGGCCATGTGGGTCTGCGTGCTCAACCCGCTGGTGCTCATCCACCTGATGGGCGGGGTGCACAACGAGATGCTGATGGTCGGGCTGATGTCGGCGGGCATCGCGTTGACCTTCCAGCGCAGACACCTCGCCGGGGTGACGCTGATCGCGGTGGCGACGGCGATCAAGGCGACGGCCGGGATCACCCTGCCGTTCCTGGTGTGGGTGTGGATGCGGCATCTGAAGGACCGGCGCGGGTACCGGGCGCCGCAGGCGTTCGCGGTGGCGACCGCGGCGTCGCTGGGGGTGTTCGTCGCGGTGTTCGCGGTGCTCTCCACGCTGGCCGGGGTGGGGCTGGGCTGGCTGACCGCGCTGGCCGGCTCGGTGAAGATCATCAACTGGCTCTCGGTGCCCACCGCGGTGGCCAACCTCACCCACGCGATCGGCGGGCTGGTGTGGCCGGTGGACTTCTACGCGATCCTGCACGTCACCCGGATCAGCGGGATTCTGATCATCGCGGTGGCGCTACCGCTGCTGTGGTGGCGCTACCGCCGCGACGACCGCGCCGCGCTGACCGGGATCGCCTGGGCGATGCTGTTCGTGGTGCTGTTCGTGCCCGCCGCCCTGCCCTGGTACTACAGCTGGCCGCTGGCGGTGGTGGCGCCGCTGGTCACCTCACGCTCGGCGCTGGCGCTCATCGCAGGGTTCTCCACCTGGGTGATGGTGATCTTCCGGCCCGACGGCGCCCACGGCATGTACTCCTGGCTGCACGTGGGCATCGCGACCGGGTGCGCGGTGTTCGCCTGGTACTGGCTGCGCCGGGCCCCGCAGGACCGGCCGGCCGGCGTGCAGCCGGTGCCGGCCGGCGAGCCCGGTCAGTAGGCCATCGCCTGGGCGCGGCGCATCACCTCGCGGGCCTGGTGGGAGTGCAGCGCGTCGACCGGTCGGGCGTTGCCGCGCTGTTCGGCGGCCCCGTCGTGCAGGATCGTCAGGGTCGGGTCCGGGGTGAACAGCCAGCGCAGGATCTCGGTGTCGCGGTAGCCGCCGTCGTGCAGCACGGCGAGCAGGCCGGGCAGGTGTTTGACCAACGCGCCGGCGGCGGTGAAGAACGCCTGCGGCACCACCGCCGCGCCGTCGCGCCGGATGGCCACCAGCTGTCCCTCCCGCAGGTGCTGGTGCACCTTGGTGACCGGCACCGCCAGCAGTTCGGCGACCCGGGCCAGGTCGTAGGTGGGTTCGTCGGGATCCAGCACATCGTCGCCGGTGGGAAAGCTGCTCACCGCGCCCAGTGTAGGCACCGGGCGCGCCGCCGGTGCCCGTCGCCGGGACCGGCGGGCACCTAAGATGACCACCGTGACTGGTCCGGCCCTGCTCGACGGCGCGGTGCTGGACGGGCGCTACCGGGTGGACCGCCGGATCGCCACCGGCGGCACCTCGACGGTCTACCGCGGCCTGGATCTGCGGCTGGAGCGGCCGGTGGCGCTGAAGGTGATGGATGCCCGCTACGCCGGGGACCGGCAGTTTCTGACCCGCTTCCGGATGGAGGCCCGCGCCATCGCCCGGCTCAACCACCCCGGCCTGGTGGCGGTCTACGACCAGGGACTCGACGGCGATCACCCGTTTCTGGTGATGGAGCTGGTCAGCGGCGGCACTCTGCGCGAACTGCTCGCCGAGCGCGGCCCGATGCCCCCGCACGCCGTGGTGGCGGTGCTGCGCCCGGTGCTGGGCGCGTTGGCGGTCGCGCACCGCGCCGGCCTGGTCCACCGCGACATCAAACCGGAGAACGTGCTGATCTCCGATGACGGCGAGGTCAAGATCGCCGATTTCGGGCTGGTCCGCGCCGTGGCCGAGGCCGGGATCACCTCCAGCAGCGTGATTTTGGGCACCGCGGCCTACCTCTCCCCCGAGCAGGTCCGCGACGGCAACGCCGGCCCGGCCAGCGACGTCTACGGGGTCGGCGTCCTGTGCTACGAACTGCTCACCGGCCGGACCCCGTTCGTGGGCGATACCGCGCTGGCCGTCGCCTACCAGCGCCTCGATCATGACGTGCCCGCGCCCGGGGCGGCCATCGACGGGGTGCCGTGGCAGTTCGACGACCTGGTGGCGCGCGCCACCGACCGTGACCCGGCCCGCCGGTTCGCCGACGCGGCGCAGCTGGCCGCGGCGGTCGACGCCGTCGCCGCCGAGTTGGATCTGCCGGACTTCCGGGTTCCGGCGCCGCGGAACTCCGCCGAGCACCGCTCGGCGGCCACCGGATCGGCCCCGCAGACCCCGGGCGCCGCGGCCCGCACCACCCGCCAGTTCACCATGCACCCCGACGACTGGGCGGGGCCCCCACCGGGCGGGGCGTCCGGCCACCGCGAGGACCACGACGATCCCGACGCGGGTGCGCCGGACCGCTACGGCGACTACGGCGACTACTGCGACTACGAGGACGACGACGGCTACGACGACTACGACGGTTACGGCGGGGAGCCGCAGCGCTTCGCCGGCATCGAGTTGAGCGAATTCGCTTGGGAGCAGCAGCGTTCCCGACGCACCGTGCTGATCTGGCTGGCGCTGGTCATCGCCGCTACCGGCATGGCCGGCGCCGCGGGCTGGACGCTGGGCACCAACCTGAGCGCCCTGCTGTGACCCGGTCGGGTCAGTCGCGCAGCATCTCGGCGACCAGGAACGCCAACTCCAGCGACTGCTGGGTGTTCAACCGCGGGTCACACGCGGTCTCGTAGCGTCCGCCGAGGTCGGCGTCGGAGATGTCCTGCGCCCCACCGAGGCACTCGGTGACGTCTTCGCCGGTGATCTCGACGTGGATGCCGCCGGGGTGGGTGCCCAGCTCGCGGTGCACCTCGAAGAAGCCCTGCACCTCGTCGACGATCCGGTCGAAGTGCCGGGTCTTGTGACCGGTGGAGGCCTCGTGGGTGTTGCCGTGCATCGGGTCGCACTGCCAGATCACCTGGTGGCCGGTGGCCTGCACCTTCTCGATGATCGGCGGCAGCAGGTCACGCACCTTCGCGTTGCCCATCCGGCTGACCAGCGTCAACCGGCCCGGCTTGTTGTGCGGGTCGAGGCGCTCGACGTATTCCACCGCCAGCTCCGGGGAGACCGACGGGCCCAGCTTGACCCCGATCGGGTTCGCCACCACCTCGGCGAAGGCGATGTGCGCCCCGTCGATCTGGCGGGTGCGGTCACCCAGCCACAGGTAGTGCGCCGAGAGGTCGTAGAGGGTCTGCCCGCCCTGGTCGTCCTCGGAGAGCCGCAGCATGGCCCGCTCGTAGTCGAGCACCAGCGCCTCGTGGCTGGCGTAGATCTCGGCGGTCTGCAGGTTGCGGTCGGCCACCCCGCAGGCGTCCATGAACTTCAGGCCGCGGTCGATCTCGTTGGCCAGCGCCTCGTAGCGGGCGCCGGCCGGGGAGGTGCGCACGAACTCGCGGTTCCAGTCGTGCACCAGGTTCAGCGACGCCAGCCCCGACGAGGTCAGCGCGCGCACCAGGTTCATCGCCGCGCTGGCGTTGGCGTAGGCCCGCACCAGCCGGGAGGGGTCGTGTTCACGGGCCGCCGCGTCGGCGACCAGCGAGTTGACCATGTCGCCGCGGTAGGACTTCAGCCCGAGCGCGTCGACGTCGGCCGAGCGCGGCTTGGCGTACTGACCGGCGATGCGGGCGAGTTTGACCACCGGCATGCTGGAGCCGTAGGTGAGCACCACCGCCATCTGCAGCAGGGTGCGGATGTTGGCCTTGATGTGCGGTTCGGTGTTGTCGACGAACGTCTCCGCGCAGTCCCCGCCCTGCAGCAGGAACGCCTCGCCGCGGGCCACCTGCGCCAGCTGGTCGTGCAGCCGGGCCACCTCGGCGGGCACGGTGATCGGCGGCACGCTCTCCAGCACGGTGCGCATGGCGGCGGCCTGGTCGGCTGGCCAGCTGGGCTGCTGGGCGGCCGGTTTGGCCAGCGCCGCGTCCAGCCGGGCCCGCAACTCCGTGGAGAGCGGCGGCAGCGTGGGCAGCTGCTCGATCGGTACGTCAACGGTCCAGTTCACCTGTTCATGGTAACCGGGTCCGCGCGACACCGATCGGGTCAGCCGGGTGCGGCACCGGTGATGACCGCGTAGCGGTGACGCTGGTCACGGGCGTCGACCAGGGCGTCGTGCGCGTCCGGTGACCGCGGCGGCAGCTCGGGGCGGCCGCGGTCCTCCCAGAGCTGGCGCAGCTCGTGGGTGAACCGCGGCATCGCCGCGGGCAGTTCGGGCATCGTCCCCCACAGCTGACACAGCACCACGTGGTCGTAGGCACCGATCCAGGCCCACAGCTCGATCGGCTCGGCGCCGTCGCGGGCGTCCAGGCCGAAGAACTCCTCCAGGTCGGCGCGGATCTGGCTGCGGGAGCGCCACACCTTCGCCGCCGGGGACGGCAGCTTGGGCAGCACGTGGGTGCGCACCCAGCGGCCGGCCCGCTCCGGGTCGAACTCGGTGGACACCGCGTAGTACTCGCGGCCGTCCTCGGCGACCACCCCGATCGAGACCAGCTCGATGGTGCGTCCGTCCTCGATGAACTCGGTGTCGTAGAAGTACCTCACCGCGACGTCACCGCCGGTACCCGCCGGGTGGCCGGCGCCGGTAGACCTGGATCGGCATGGTCGGTGCCGCCGCGGCGCGGGCGTCCTGTTCCCGGCGCTGCGGGCCCGGCGACGCGGCGTCCGCCGCGGCGACCCGCACGATCCGCGGCAACGTGATCGGCATGGTGGGCGCCGCGGCCGCCCGCACCTCCCGGTCGAGTTCGGCGTCGACGGCGGTGTCGTCGGGAACCTGCGGCCGGCCGGCGATGGCGTCCTGCAGCCACAGCTTGACCTGCACCACCGGGCGGCGCAGCCAGCGTTCCCGCTCCATCGCCCGGCGCATCTTCTCCGGGCGGTCCACGTAGCGCCACCGCGCCCAGGGGGCGTGCGGGCGGGACAGCCGGACCGCCCCGACCACCAGCAGCGGGTAGAAGAACATGCCGCTCAAGCCGGTCCACACCTTGCCCTTGAACAGCACCATCACCGCCAGCGGCAGGGCGAGCACCAGGCTGGAGAACACCCCGGCGCGCACCCACAGCGACGCCGTGTCGTGCCAGATCGACAGCAGGAAGGTCAGCGGGTGGAACCCCAGCACCAGCAGGCCGGCCACCGCGCCGGCGGCGAACACCGCGTCCACCGAGGCCCGGCCGTCCTCCTCCCAGTACACGTCGGCCAGGTGCAGCAGCAGCGCGTACTCGTCGAGCACCAGCGCCGCACCGATGCCGAACCCGATCGAGGCGACGATGATCAGCGCCTCCCCGCCCTCGACGGCGCCGGTGACCAGGGCGACCCCGGAGATCAGCACGAGCACCACCCCGAAGACGACGTGGTGGATGTGGACGCTGCCGATGTGGATGTTGCGCGGCTGCCACCACTTGGGCGGGGCGGCGCTGGGGGGCCGGCTGCGGATGTAGCGCACCGTGAACCGGGTGATGAGAAAGGTCAGCAGAAACGCGATCAGGCAGCACAACAGCGGCAGCCGGCCGCCGTCGATGATGTCGTGCTGCAACCAGTCGCGCATGTGTGCAACGTAGTCCGCTCCGGGCGTCTTGGGCAGCGGCGCTCGACCCGGCGCGTCGCCGGTGCGCCCTACCCGGCCGCCTGCTCGGAGATCCGGTCGCCGATCTGATCGACCGGGGCCTGCTGGCTGCCGTCTTTGATGCTGGCCGCGTAGATGTCGACGTACTCCTGCCCGGACAGGCCCATCAGCTCGTACATCACCTCGTCGATGACGGCCCGCTCGATGAACCGGTTACCGCCGAGCCCGTCGAAGCGGGAGAAGTCCATCGGCTTGCCGAACCGGACGGTGACCCGCCCGAAGCGCCACATCTTGCTGCCGGGTGGGTTGACCACGTCGGTGCCGATCATGGCGACCGGGATCACCGGGATGCCGGTCTCCAGCGCCAGCCGGGCCAGGCCGGTCTTGCCCTTGTAGAGCCGGCCGTCCGGTGAGCGGGTGCCCTCCGGGTACATGCCGAGCAGTTTGCCCTCCTCCAGCAGCCGCTTGGCGGTGTCCAGGGCGGCCTGCGCGGCGTCGGCGCTGGTGCGGTCGATGGGCACCTGCCCGGAGACGCTGTAGAACCACCGGGTGAACCAGCCCTTGACGCCGGTGCCGGTGAAGTACTCCGCTTTCGCCAGGAACGTGATGCGCCGGCGCACCACCAGCGGCAGGTAGAAGCTGTCCGCGACGGCCAGGTGGTTGCTGGCCAGAATCGCCGCCCCCGACGGCGGGACGTGCTCGAGGCCTTCCACCTTCGGGCGGCCCAGCAGGCTCAGCAGCGGGCCCATGAAGATGTACTTGAATAGCCAGTACCACATGGCCCCTCCCGATTCGCCCGTCCGCCGACACGTGCTCTGCGGGTCAACTTTACTCGCCGGGCGGGTACCGGCCACCTGTGGATTACTCTTCGACGTCCACCGGGATGTGTTGGTAGCCGGTCCGGGCCCGCTCCTCGCCCACCGGCGCGCCGTCGACCGGCCCGGCCCCGGAGTTGTCGACCATGGCGCGGATGACCGTCAGCAGCGCCACGCTGTGCTCGGCGATCACGTCGAGCAGCGGGTGCTGTTCGCCGCCGGCCAGCGCGGCCAGCGCGCACACCGGGCACCACACCTGCTGGCATTTGCCGGGATCCCCCGCGACGGCGGCGGCGGCCACCGCCCGCAGCGTCGGGTCGACGCCGTCGAGGACGGCCCGGGCGATGCGCCGCAGTTCGGGGCCGAGCTCACCGAGGTCGGGGTGCACGCCGGTCATTTGGGCCACACCTCCGGGTTCGGTCGGAAACGCACCGTCAGCTCCGTGCCGCGCAGTGCCGCGTCGATCACCGTGCACCGCCGCAGCACCGAGGCGAGTCGGACCCGCCGCCGCATACCGCCGGCACCGATGATCAGGTCGTCACCGACCCGGCCCAGTTTCAACGTGCCGGGGTCGACCTGAGGCAACTCTAGACGCAGCCGGTACACCGACCCCAATCCCGATCCCGATTCGCGGTCCACCGTCGGCCGCAGCGGGCCCGGCGGGGCCGACCCGTCCCGGCGCCGGATCGCGGCGAGCAGATCCGCCAGCGCCTTGGGGCCGATCGGCTCGCCGGCCAGGTGCGGGGCCAGCACCAGCGCGACGTCGCCGATCGTGTTGTCCAGCTCCTCGAGCACCGCGCGCTGCTCGGCGATGCGCTCGGCGTACCAGTCGAAGGCGGGATGGGCGGGCAGGTTGTGGTATTCGTACGAATCGTCTTGCAGCAGAACCTGGTTGACGATAAGTTCCTCGATCCGCACCCCCATCAGGGCCAGCGAGCCCAGGGTGCGCGCCGCCTCGGCGGCCACCACCCGTTCGGCGGTGAGGACCAGGTGCGCGCCGACCCGCTCACCATCGGTGAGCAGCGCGGTGAGTCGTTCCGCCCCCGCCGACAGCCCTTCGAGCAGCAGCGCGATCGCGGCGGTCGCACCGTCGGCGGCGGTCAGCCTGCGGTGCCGCGGCCAGGCCCGTTCCGCATACAGCGCGAAGGTGCCCGGCAGGGTCAGCATCCGCAGCGCGTCGGCGGTCGAGGCGCAGTCCACCACGACGTGGTCCCAGCGGCCGCACTCCGCCAGCTCGCCGACCTCGTGCAGCCCGAGCACCTCCTGCACGCCGGGCAGCGCCGACAGTTCCTCCGGCGCCAGGGTTCCCAGTTCGGAGTCGGGGAAGCGGGCGGCCAGCGCCGCGGCCAGCTGCCGCCACCGGTCCGCCAGCAGCGCCAGGGTGTCCAGGGCGAGCGCGTCGAGGGAGCCGACGTCCTCGACACCGTCGTCGAGACGAACCCGGACCGGATCGCGGCGTCCGGTCGGGGCCACCGCCACACCGAGCACGTCGCCGAGCGAATGCGCCTGGTCGGTGGAGACCAGCAACACCCGTTCGCCGGCGGCGGCGTCGCGCACCGCGGTCGCCGCGGCGAGGGTGGACTTGCCTACTCCACCCTTGCCGACGAACAGGCTGATGCGGGCCGGGCCGGACGCCGGGGCCGTGGCGTTCTCACTCAGCCTCGACTCGTTTCTTCAGGTCCTTCAGCGCGGTGTCGGTCAGCCGGCGCTCCGCTTTGCGCTTGAGCAGGCCGATCATCGGCACCATCAGGTCCACCGACAGTTCGTAGGTGACCTCGGTGCCGGAACCCTTGGGGCGCAACAGGTACGCGCCCTCGAGCGCCTTGAGCAGCGAACTGGAGACCAGCGACCAGCGCACCGAGTTGCGGTCGGCGGGCCAGTCGTAAGACAGCACCATGGTGTCTTTGATGACCGCGGCGTCCAACTGCAGCCGGGCCTGTTTCGGGTAGCCGTCCGCGTCGGCCTCCAACACCTCGGCCTGCTTGTACTCCGAAACCCATTCGGGGTAGGAGCCGATGTCGGCGATGACAGCCATCACCGCTGCGGGTTCGGCCTCGATGTAGATGGTCTGCGCCGTCTTGTCCGTCACGAAAATGCTTCCTGCTCGCTACGCCTGTACTCCCCCAGGCAAGAACCTACCCTGCCGCGCCCGCCGCCGGGTCGGCCAGGGCGCGGTCCGACGGGGTCGGTCAGGCCCGCGGAGCGACGCCGATCGGCCGGTCGGCCTCCAGGGTCTGTTTGAGTTCGAACGACATGGCCTTGCCCGCGACGCGACGCCGGTGGGTCAGCGCGGGCAGGTTCATCCGGGCCAGCTGCCAGGCCGCCGCGCCGCTGGGTTCGGCGTGCAGGAAATAGTGCAGTAGCACCCCGTCGAGGCAGGGTTCCAGCCAGATCTCCATGGTGCCGGTGAGCGGGCCGCTCACCGTCCACCGCACCCCCAGCTCCCCCCGGTCCTCGACGACCTGCAGCAGCAGATCCGGCCACCACCGTCGCCAGTTGGCGCGGTCGCCGACGGCCGCGCCGACCGTGGCGGCGTCGGCGGCGATGAACGTCTCGTCGGCGACCTGGATGCTGTGCACCGCCCTAGCTTCACATACCGCCGCGGCCGTCGTTAACGGCGGAGGTGAACCCAGTCACACCGGCGCGGTCTAGGGTGGACGGCGAACCGCCCGCCACGATGTTGGAGAGGTCAGCAAAGTGCGTGAATTCACTGTTCCGGCGTCGTTCCCGGTCGACGACCGCGACACGCTCGCGACTGCGATCTTCGACCACGAACGCGACAATCCCGACGAGGTGATCTTCCAACGCCAGGTCGACGGCGCCTGGACCGACGTCACCTGCGCCGAGGCCGCCGACCAGGTCCGCACGCTGGCCCGCGGGCTGATCGGTCTGGGGGTGCAGCCCGGCGACCGGGTGGGATTGCTCTCGGCGACCCGCTACGAGTGGGTGCTGGTGGACCTGGCGATCCTGGCCGTCGGCGCGGTGCTGGTGCCGATCTACGAAACCTCCTCCACCCACCAGGTCAACTGGGTGCTACGGGATTCCGGTGCGGTGCTGGTGGTCGCCGAGACCGACCAGCATGCCGCGACGGTGGCCGACGCCGCCGGGGAGGGCACCGCGCTCAAGGAGACCCTGGTCATCGACGGCGCCGAGACCCCGGCGTTCACCCGGCTGGCCGAGGCGGGCGCGCAGGTCGACTCCGCGGAGGTGGCCAGCCGGCTGTCGGCGGTGCGCTCGACGGATCTGGCCACGCTGATCTACACCTCGGGCACCACCGGCCGGCCCAAGGGCTGCCAGCTCACCCACGCCAACCTGGTCTATGAGGCGCGCGGCGCCAAGGCGGTGCTGCCGTCGCTGTTGAGCGAGGACGCCCGGATGCTGACGTTCCTGCCGATGGCGCACGTCTTCGCCCGCTCGATCACGTTGGCCGCGTTCGTCAACAAGGTCACCGTCGGGTTCACCAGCGACATCAAGAACCTGGTTCCGCTGTTCGCCACGTTCAAACCGACCGTGGTGGTCTCGGTGCCGCGGGTGTTCGAGAAGGTCTACAACACCGCCGCGCAGAACGCCGCGGACGGCGGCAAGGGGCGCATCTTCAGCGCCGCCGCCGACACGGCGGTGGCCTGGAGCAAGTCGCTCGACGAGGGCGGGCCGGGACTGTGGTTGCGCGCCAAGCACGCCCTGTTCGACCGGCTGGTCTACCACAAGCTGCGCGACGCCCTCGGCGGCGACTGCCGGGCGTCGATCTCCGGCGGCGGGCCGCTGGGTAAGTGGCTGGGGCACTTCTACCGCGGGGTCGGGTTGACCATCTACGAGGGCTACGGCATGACCGAGACCTGCGCGGCGATCACCGTCAACCAGATCGGCGCGGTGAAGGTCGGCACGGTCGGACAGTTGTTGCCGGGCAACAGCATGCGCATCGCCGAGGACAGCGAGTTGCAGGTGCGCGGCGGGGTGGTGTTCACCGGCTACTGGAACAACGAGGAGGCCACCGCCGACACGTTCGCCGACGGCTGGCTCAAGACCGGTGACCTGGGCTCGATCGACGACGACGGGTTCTTGACGATCACCGGGCGCAAGAAGGAGATCATCGTCACCGCCGGCGGCAAGAACGTCGCCCCCTCGGTGCTCGAGGACCAGTTGCGGGCGCACCCGCTGATCAGTCAGGCGATGGCCGTCGGCGACGCCAAGCCGTTCGTCGGCGCGCTGATCACCATCGACCCGGAGTCGTTCGACGGCTGGAAGCAGCGCAACAGCAAGGACGGCGGAGCGACCGTGGCGGATCTGGCCACCGACCCGGACCTGCTGGCGGAGGTGGACGCCGCGGTCAAGCAGGCCAATCTCGCGGTGTCGCATGCCGAGTCGATCCGCAAGTTCCGGATCCTGCCGAGTGATTTCACCGAGGAGACCGGTGAACTGACCCCGACGATGAAGGTCAAGCGCAAGGTGGTGGCCGAGAAGTTCGCCGACGAGATCGCCGCGATCTACGGCGAGGCCGCCGACGCGGGCCGGCGCCGGTAACGCTCACCCGCGCAGCAGGCCCGCCAGCCGCTCGGTCAGCACGTCCCAGCGCCACTGGGCGCTGACCCAGTCGCGTCCGGCGGCGCCCATGGCGGCCGCCCGGTCGGGCTCGGCCAGCAGCCCGCTGACGGCCTCGGCGATCTGGTCGACGGCGCGGCCGTCGACCACCAGGCCGGTCTTGTTGTCCTGCACCGTTTCCGGGGCCCCACCCGAGTCGCCGGCGACCACCGGGACGCCGGTGGCCGAGGCCTCCAGGAACACGATGCCCAGCCCTTCCACGTCCAGCCCGGCCCCGCGGGTGCGGCACGGCATCGCGAACACGTCGGCCAGGGCGTGGTGGGCGGGCAACTCCGACGCGGCGACCCCGCCGGTGAACGTGACGTGGTCGCCGACACCGGTGCGCTCGGCCAGCTGCGCCAGCTTGGCGCGGTAGGGCCCGCCGCCGACGACGACCAGCGCGGCCCCGTCGACGCGGCGGCGGATCTGCGGCAGTGCCCGGATGAGCATGTCCTGGCCCTTGCGCGGCACCAGCCGGGACAGGCACACCACGGTGGGCCGCTCCCCCAGTCCGTAGCGGGCCCGCAGCTCGGCCCGGGCGGCCGGGTCGGGCCGGAACCGCTCGGTGTCCACCCCCGGCGGCAGGTGTTCGAGCGCCGCCGCCGGGCCGAATGCGCTGGCGAACCGGCCGCGCGTGTAGTGGCTGACGAAGGTGACCGTGTCGGTGTGATCGCCGATGCGGCGCAGCACCGAGCGGGCCACCGGAAGCATCGACCAGCCGACTTCGTGGCCGTGGGTGCTGGCCAGCACCCGCCGGGCGCCGGCGCGCCGGGCGGCCGGGGCCAGCAGCGCCAGCGGCGCGGCCGCGCCGAACCAGACGGTGTCGATTTCGTGTTCGGCGATCAGCGCCCGCATCCGCGACTCCACCGTGGGCACCGGCAGCATCAGGCTTCCGGGGTGGCGCACCACCGGGTACCCGGCGGTCTCGGCCGCGGCGTCGTAGGCCGCGTCGCCCTTCCAGGCCGGGGCGTAGACGACGACCTGCTGGTCGCCGGCGCCGACCAGTCGACCCACCAGTTGCTCCAGGTAGGACTGGATGCCGCCGGGCCGCGGCGGGAAGTCGTTGGTTACCAGCAGTACCCGGGTCACGTCAGCAGGCTAACCGGTCGCCCACCGCTGCCACTGCGCGAGCAACCGCGGCAACTCGACACCCAGGCTGGCGCGCACGGCGGCGGGCAGGCCGACATGATCGACGCCGCAGGCGGCCACATAGAGGTCGCGCAGTCGCTGCGGCCCGTAGCGGTCGGCGACGAAGCGGGAAAACCACCAGGCCCGGTCGTAGGCGGTGTTGCGGTGCGGCCCGGGGGTATCCAGTTCGGCGTCCGAGGGCAGGGTCAGCTCGGCGCCGGGCGGCACCGCCGGGTCGGTCTCGCGGGCCACGTAGTCGGCGACCCCCTCCACCAGCCAGCGCGGGGCGTCCAGCGCGGTGACCGCGCGGGTGGCGTAGTGAAACAGTTCGTGGCGCAGCACGATTCGCAATGCCGCAGCGCTCATCGCGGCGGCCCCGGGCGCCAGCACGATCCGCTGACCCGCCGCACGCCGTCGGGCCGGGTCGACCCGGGTGGCGATCGCCACCGCCGCGGTGTCGGCGGCCACCGGGGCGGCCACCGCGGCGCGGAACTGCGCGTTCGTGGCGGTGGCCTCGATCACGATGCGGTGCGGCCAGTCCAGCCCCCAGAACTCTTCCACGGCGGCGGTGGCCGGCCCGATCTCGGTGGCGACCCGGGCCAGCAGCGCGTCGGTCGCGGCCGTACCGCCGCCGAGCAGTTCGACCGCGCGCCCGTCCCCCACCAGCAGCGCATCCGGTTCGGCCGCGCGCGAGCCGGGCTCGTCGGCGCGGTGCAGCAGCACCGCGGCGGCGGCGACCAATTCGATCAGCAGCAGCGCCACCAGCGCGGCGGCGCGACGATCAGTAACGGCGGGCGTTGTAGATCGGGCCGGAGGCGGTCATCGGCACCACCGCGACCGGCACCCCGTAGGTGGAGGCGTGCACGATCATCCCGTCGCCGATGTAGAGGCCGACGTGCGACGCGTCGGAGTAGAAGCTGAGCACGTCGCCGGGCTGCAGCTCGGACAGCGAGACCGGCTGGCCGCCGGCGGCCATCGCATAGCTGGAATGCGGCAACGAGATGCCGGCCTGCTGGAAGGCCCACATCACCAGCCCGGAGCAGTCGAACGCGCCGGGGCCGGAGCCGCCCCAGGAGTAGGGCGAGCCGACCCGGGTCAGCGCCGCCTGCACCGCGACCGCGCCGGCCCCCGAACCCCCGCCGAGGTTGGGCAGCAGCGCGTCCGGCGGGGTGCCGGGCGCGGCCTCGGGCGGGGCGGGCAGCGCCTCGGGCGGCGTTCCGACGTCGGCCAGCGCGGTGCGCTGCACCGGGGTGAGCGCCTGGTACTGGGCCTTGACGATGGCGATCTGGGTCTGCAGCTCGCGCTGCTTGCTGATCAGTCCGGCGCGCACCTCGGCGGCCTGGTCCGCGGCGGACTTGGCGTCGGCCGCCGACTTCGCCGAGGCCTGCTCGGCGGCGGCGGCCTCCCGGCCCGCGGTGCGGTACTGCGACATCTGGGTGGACATCTCGGTGCCCATGACCTGCTGCACGGAGAGCTTGTCGATGACGGCCTGCGGGGAGTTGGCGGTCATGATCGCGTCGAAGCCGTCGGTGCGCCCGCCCATGTACATGGTGGCGGCGAATCCGTCGACGGCGCTCTGGTAGGAGTCCAGGCGCTCGCGCGCGGCGTCGACGGCGGCCTGGTCCTGCTCGTGCTGCTGTTCCGCGGCCTGCTGGGCGGCGAGCTTCTCGTCGTAGTCGAGTTGGGCGCTGTGCATGGCCTCGGTGGTCTGCTCGGCCTGCCGCGACAGCTCGTTGAGCCTGGTCAGAGCGTCATCGGCGGGGTCCGCGTGCCCGCTGGCGCTCAGCGCGCCCGCCAGCACGGTGAGGCCCACCACGGCGCCGATGACCGGTCGCCGGGTCGCGCGCAAGGTCCTGTGCATCCAGTCGAGCACCACGATGGCATCCTCACAACTGCGCTCGACGGCACGGCCCCCCCACGGCCCCGAACCGTCGATTGAACTTTGATCTCGAACAGGTTACGAAATGGTCTCGTCCCTGTCTACCAGGGCTGGAACTCTATCAGTCAGCCGTCGCCCCGCGGACAGACACGCCGCGGTCAGGCTACCCCAGACTCGCCGCCGTCCCGAATCGGCACGAGCCGCAGCCGCGGCGCCAGGCCGGCTTCGGCGAGCACGTCCAGCGCCGCCCGCTCGTCGTCGTGCAACGTGGTCGGCACCCCGAGCAGAACGCTGACCACGCAGTCCTGACAGGCCGGGCCGCGCACCGCGCAGGTATCGCAGTCGATGAGCACCGGGGCGCCGTCGGCCGGTGGGGGCGACGGCGCGGCGGGCGTGGGCTGATGCGGATGGGCCACGGGGGATCCTCTCGTTGCTGCGGTCCGGTTGCCCGGCACGCTAACCGCGGCCACCGACAACCCGCCCGGCGTGGCCGCACCGCGATGTCCGAGCGGTTGCCTACCGTCGGTGAGTGTGGCCCTCCCCGCACCCCCCGAGGTGACCCAGCTCAGCCTGCCCGGGCTGGGCGCCGACGCCGACGCGGCCGGCGACACCGCGCTGGCCGAGACCACCTTCGTCGTGGTCGACCTGGAGACCACCGGCGGCAGCGCCGCCGGGGACCGGCCCGACGCGATCACCGAGATCGGCGCGGTCAAGGTGCGCGGCGGGGAGGTCCTCGGCGAATTCGCCACCCTGGTCGACCCGCGCCGCGGCATCCCGCCGCGGATCGTGGAGTTGACCGGCATCACCACCGCCATGGTGCGCACCGCCCCGACCATCGAGGCGGTGCTGCCGTCGTTCCTGGAATTCAGCGAGTTCGGGCGGGGCGCGGTGCTGGTGGCCCACAACGCCGGGTTCGACGTGGGGTTCCTGCGCGCCGCCGCCGCCGGCTGCGGGCTGGCCTGGCCGCGCCCGCCGGTGCTGTGCACGGTGCGGCTGGCCCGCCGGGTGCTCAGCCGCGACGAGGCCCCCAGCGTGCGGCTGGCGGCGGTGTCCCGGCTGCTCGGCGTCTCGGTGCAGCCCACCCACCGCGCGCTCGACGACGCCCGCGCGACCGTGGAGGTGCTGCACGCGCTGATCGAGCGGGTCGGCAACCAGGGCGTGCACAGCTACGCCGAGCTGCGGGACTACCTGCCCGCCGTCCCGGCCGCCCAGCGCCGCAAGCGGGTGCTCGCCGCGGACCTGCCGCGCCGGCCGGGGGTGTATCTGTTCCGCGCCGCCTCCGGGGAGGTGCTCTACATCGGCACCGCCACCGACCTGCGCCGGCGGGTGGGCCAGTACTTCACCGGGGCGGAGCGGCGCTCCCGGATGACCGAGATGGTCGGCCTGGCCGGGCGGGTCGACCACGTCGAGTGCGCCCATCCGCTGGAGGCCGGGGTGCGGGAACTGCGGCTGCTGGCCGCCCACGCCCCGCCGTACAACCGCCGGTCGAAGTTCCCGCGCCGGTGGTGGTGGCTGACCCTGACCGACGAGGCGTTCCCGCGCTGGTCGGTGGTGCGCTCCCCGCGCCACGACCGCGCGGTGGGCCCGTTCCGCTCCCGCGCCGAGGCCACCGAGACCGGGGCGCTGCTGGCCCGGTTCACCGGGCTGCGGACCTGCACCGCGCGGCTGGCCCGCGCCGCCGTGCACTCCTGCCCGCCGCGCGAGGTCGCGCCCTGCCCGGCGACGGTGGGGCTCAGCGCCACCCAGTACGCGGCGGCGGTGGCCCGCGCGGCGGCCCTGCTCGACGGCACCGACAGCACCCCGATCGGCGCCGCGGTGCGCCGCGTCGCCGAGCTCGCCGCCGACCACCGCTACGAAAGCGCCGCGCGGCTGCGCGACCGGGTGGCCGCCGCCGTCGAGGTGCTCTGGCGCGGGCAGCGGCTGCGGGCGCTGGCCGCGGTGCCCGAACTGGTCGCCGCGGCCCCCGACGGGGCCGGCGGCTGGCGGCTGGCGGTGATCCGCCACGGCCAGCTGGCGGCGGCCGGGTCGGCGGCCCGCGGGGTGCCGCCGCTGCCGGTGGTGGCGGCGATCACCGCCGCCGCCCAGACCGTCCTGCCCGAACCGGCGCCGCTGGGCGGGGCGCTGGTCGAGGAGACCGCGCTGATCGCCCGCTGGCTGGCCGGCCCGGGGGTGCGCATCGTGCGCGCCGAGGAGCCGGGCTGGTCCACTCCGCTGGGATCGGCGGGGGCGTGGGCGGACTGGTCGGGCGCGGCCCGGTCGGCGCGGCTCGCCGCCGAGCAGGCCCTCGGCGACGCGGTGGCCGACCGCTCAGAGCTGCTGGCCGAACCGCACCCAACGCGCGAGCAGCTGTTCGGCGGCCCCGCTGTCGATCGCCTCGGTGGCGCGGGCCAGGCCGTCCTCCCAGGCCGGCAGCCATTCGGCGCTGCTGGATAGGCCGGTGTGGGCGACCATCGCCCCGGCGGCGTTGAGGATGACGGCGTCGCGGACCGGGCCGGCGACCCCGGCCAGCACCGCGCGCGCCTCGGCCGCGTTGGTTTCGGCGTCGCCGCCGACGAGCTGGTCGAGCTCGGCGCGGGCGAACCCGAACCCGGCCGGGTCGAACGTCACCTTCTCCACGGTGCCGGCCTGCACCCGCCAGATGGTGCTCGTCGTGGTGGTGGTCAGTTCGTCGAGCCCGTCGTCGCCGTGGACCACCAGCACGCTGGAGCGGCGGGCCGCGAACACGCCGGCCATCACCGGCGCCAGCTCGGCGAACGCGCAGCCGATCAGCCCGGCGCGGGGCCGGGCCGGGTTGGTCAGCGGGCCCAGCAGGTTGAACACGGTGGGCACACCGATCTCGCGGCGCGGCGCGGACGCGTGCCGGTAGGACGGCTGGAACTGCGGGGCGAAGCAGAACCCGATCCCCACCTCGGCGACGCTGCGGGCGACGTCCTCGGGCCGCAGGTCGATGCGCACCCCCAGCGCCTCGAGGGTGTCGGCGCCGCCGGAGAGCGAGGACGCCGCCCGGTTGCCGTGCTTGACCACCGGCACGCCGGCGGCGGCCACCACGATGGCCGCCATCGTCGACAGGTTCACCGTGCTGACCCCGTCGCCGCCGGTGCCGACGACGTCGACGGTGTCGGTGCCGATCGCCTCGGTGGGCATCCGGCGGGCGTGGTGCAGCATCACGTCGGCCAGTTCGGCGACCTCCGCGGCGGTCGGACCCTTCATCTTCACCGAGACGCCGAACGCCGCGATCTGCGCCGGGGTGGCGGTGCCGGCCATGATCTGCTCCATCACCCAGCCGGCCTGCCCGCGCTGCAGGTCTTGACCCGTCGTCGTGCGGGCCAGGATCTGCGACCACGACCAGCCGGGTTCGGCTCCCGAGGACGGACCGGAATGCTGCTGAGATGACGCCACCACGCGCCGATCGTCGCATGCCGGACGGCGACACGCCGCACGCCCACCGCACGCCGCGGAGGTGTCAAGCCGCTGAGAAGCTGCTGAAACCCGCCCGGGTGTGACCGGTTTGCGACCAAATCGGCGACCCGGGTGGAGATTGACAACTACATAACGTCATACTTGCGGATGTGACGAGCGCTGTTGGGTCTTCAGGTACTGCCATCACATCGCGCGTGCATTCGCTGAACCGGCCGAACATGGTCAGTGTGGGCACGATTGTGTGGCTCTCCAGCGAGCTGATGTTCTTTGCTGGACTGTTCGCGATGTACTTCACCGCCCGCGCCCAGGGCGGCGACCAGTGGCCACCGCCGCCCACCGAGCTGAACCTGGCGCAGGCCGTGCCGGTCACGCTGGTGCTGATCGCCTCGTCGTTCACCTGTCAGATGGGCGTGTTCGCCGCCGAGCGCGGCGACGTGTTCGGGCTGCGCCGGTGGTACACGATCACCTTCCTGATGGGCGCCTTCTTCGTCGCCGGGCAGGGCTACGAGTACTACCACCTGGTCAACCACGGCACCACCATCTCGTCCAGCGCCTACGGCAGCGTCTTCTACATCACCACCGGCTTCCACGGGCTGCACGTCATCGGCGGCCTCGTCGCCTTCCTGTTCCTGCTGGCCCGCACCAAGATGAGCAAGTTCACCCCGGCGCAGGCCACCGCGGGCATCGTGGTCTCCTACTACTGGCACTTCGTGGACATCGTGTGGATCGCGCTGTTCGCGACGATCTACTTCATTCGATGAGCAGCCACCCGACGAACAGGAGTGTTCGGTTGAAGTCACTGCGTATCACCCGGTCGGCCGGTTCCGATCGGTCCCGACGCCGGCTGCGCCGGCGCATGTCCGCGGCGGTGCTGCTGCTGATGGCGCTGACGGTGGCGGGCGGGCTGGCCGCCCTGCTCACCCCGAGCCCGCAGGTGGCGGTGGCCGACCAGGACTCCTCGGCGCTGCTGCGCACCGGCAAGGACCTGTTCGACACCTCCTGTGTGTCCTGCCACGGCGCGAACCTGCAGGGCGTCGACGGTCGCGGCCCGAGCCTGATCGGGGTCGGCGAGTCGGCGGTGTACTTCCAGGTGTCGACCGGCCGGATGCCGGCGGTGCGCGGTGAGGCCCAGGCCCCCCGCAAGTACCCGGTCTTCGACGAGCACCAGACCGACGCGCTGGGCGCCTACGTCGCGGCCAACGGCGGCGGCCCCGCGGTGGTCCGCAACGCCGACGGCACCGTCGCCCAGGAGTCGCTGCGCGGCAACGACATCGGCCGCGGCGGTGACCTGTTCCGGCTCAACTGCGCGTCCTGCCACAACTTCACCGGTAAGGGCGGTTCGCTGTCCTCCGGTAAGTACGCGCCCAACCTCGACGGTGTCAGCGAGCAGCAGATCCTCGCCGCGATGCTGACCGGCCCGCAGAACATGCCCAAGTTCTCCGACCGGCAGATCCCGTTCGAGGAGAAGCGCGACATCATCGCCTACGTCAAGAGCTCCACCGACGAACACAACCCCGGCGGTGTCGGCCTCGGCGGCTTCGGGCCCGCCCCCGAAGGCATGGTGATGTGGATTGTTGGGATGGTCGCCGTCATCGGCGTCGCAATGTGGATCGGGGCACGCGCATGACCGAGAGCAACAACACCGGCCGGCCCGACGACGCGGAGCTGGCCGCCATGTCCCGCGAGGAGCTCGTCGAGCTCGGCGGCCGGCTCGACGGGGTGGAGACCGTCTACAAGGAGCCGCGCTGGCAGGTCGAGGGCACCCGCGCCGAGAAGCGCGCCGAACGGCAGGTGGCGCTGTGGTTCCTGCTGGCCGGGTTCTTCGGTCTCGCCCTGCTGCTGGTGTTCCTGTTCTGGCCGTGGGAGTACAAGTCGGTCGACGACCCCGGCGGCTTCCTCTACTCCATCGCCACCCCGCTCTACGGGTTCACCTTCGGGATGTCGGTGCTGTGCCTGGGTATCGGCGCGGTGCTGTTCCAGAAGAAGTTCATCCCCGAGGAGATCTCGGTTCAGGAGCGGCACGACGGTCAGGGCGACGGCTCGGCGGAGATCGACCGCAAGACCGTCGCCGCCAACCTCACCGACGCGCTGGAGGGTTCGACGATCCGGCGCCGCAAGGTGCTGGGCCTGTCGGTCGGGATCGGCTTCGGCGCCTTCGGGCTGGGCACCGTGGTGGCCGGCCTGGGCGGCATCATCAAGAACCCGTGGAAGCCGGTCGTTCCGACCGCCGACGGGATGAAGGCCGAGCTGTGGACCTCGGGGTGGACGCCGCGCTACCACGGCGAGACCATCTACCTGACCCGCTCCACCGGCACCCACGGCCCCGGGGCGTTCGTCAAGATGCGCCCCGAGGACATCGACGCCGGCGGGATGGAGACCGTCTTCCCGTGGCGCGAGAGCGACGGTGACGGCACCACCGAGGAGTCCCGGGACCGGCTGCACGCGATCACCATGGGTGTGCGCAACCCGGTCATGCTGATCCGGATCAAGCCCAACGACATGGAGCGGGTGACCTACCGCAAGGGTCAGGAGAGCTTCAACTTCGGGTCGCTGTTCGCCTACACCAAGATCTGCTCGCACCTGGGCTGCCCGTCGTCGCTGTACGAGCAGCAGACCTACCGCATCCTCTGCCCGTGCCACCAGTCGCAGTTCGACGCGTTGCACTTCGCCAAGCCAATCTTCGGCCCGGCCGCCCGCGCCCTGGCGCAGCTGCCGATCACCATCGACAAGAACGGGTATCTGGTCGCCAACGGCGACTTCGTGGAGCCCGTGGGACCGGCATTCTGGGAGCGTTCCTCATGAGTCCGACCAACAACTCCAAGATCGGCGCCCTGCTCACCGCGCAGGGCAACGACATCGACTCCCGCTACCACCCGTCGGCGGCGCTGCGCCGCCAGCTGAACAAGGTGTTCCCGACGCACTGGTCGTTCCTGCTCGGTGAGATCGCCCTGTACAGCTTCGTGGTGCTGCTGATCACCGGGGTGTACCTCACCCTGTTCTTCGACCCGTCGATGGCCGAGGTCACCTACAACGGCGTCTACCAGCCGCTGCGCGGCGTGCAGATGTCGCGGGCCTACGAGACGGCGCTGAACATCTCCTTCGAGGTGCGCGGCGGGCTGTTCGTGCGTCAGGTCCACCACTGGGCGGCGCTGATGTTCGCCGCGGCGATCATGGTGCACCTGGCCCGGGTGTTCTTCACCGGCGCGTTCCGCCGGCCGCGGGAGGCCAACTGGATCATCGGCTCGCTGCTGCTGATCCTGGCCATGTTCGAGGGCTACTTCGGCTACTCGCTGCCCGACGACCTGCTCTCCGGGATCGGCCTGCGCGCCGCGCTGTCGTCGATCACGCTGGGCATGCCGGTGATCGGCACCTGGCTGCACTGGGCGCTGTTCGGTGGGGACTTCCCCGGCGACATCATCATCCCGCGCCTGTACGCCCTGCACATCCTGCTGTTGCCGGGCATCATCCTGGCCCTCATCGGTGTCCACCTGGCGCTGGTGTGGTTCCAGAAGCACACCCAGTTCCCCGGCCCCGGCCGCACCGAGCGCAACGTGGTCGGCGTGCGGGTGATGCCGGTGTTCGCGGTGAAGTCCGGTGCGTTCTTCGCGCTGACCACCGGGGTGCTCGGCCTGATGGGTGGGCTGATGCAGATCAACGGGATCTGGAACCTCGGCCCGTACAAGCCGTCGCAGATCTCCGCGGGCAGCCAGCCCGACTTCTACATGATGTGGACCGAGGGTCTGGCCCGCCTCTGGCCGGCCTGGGAGATCTACGTCGCCGGCTACACGATTCCCAGCTCGGTGTGGGTGGCGCTGATCATGGGGCTGGTCTTCGGTCTGCTGGCCGTCTACCCGTTCCTGGAGCGGCGGTTCAGCCGCGACACCGCCCACCACAACCTGCTGCAGCGTCCCCGCGACGTCCCGGTGCGCACCGGCCTGGGGGTCATGGCGATCACCTTCTACATGATCCTCACCCTGGCCGCGATGAACGACATCATCGCCTGGAAGTTCCACATCTCGCTGAACGCGACCACCTGGATCGGTCGTATCGGCATGGTGGTGCTGCCGATGGTCATGTTCTTCGCGACCTACCGCTGGTGTGTGGGGCTGCAGCGCAGTGACCGCGCGGTGCTCGAGCACGGTGTCGAGACCGGCATCATCAAGCGGCTGCCGCACGGCGCCTACGTCGAGATGCACCAGCCGTTGGGCCCGGTCGACGAGCACGGCCACCCCATCCCGCTGGAGTACCAGGGCGCGCCGGTGCCGAAGAAGATGAACAAGCTCGGCTCGGGCGGCGCGCCGGGTACCGGCAGCTTCCTGTTCGCCGACCCGGTCAGCGAGGACCGCGCCCTGCGCGACGCCCAGCACGCCGCCGAGCAGCGGGCCCTGACCGCGCTGCGCGACCACCAGGACGACGAGTACCCGGACGGTCAGCGCTAGCCGACATCACGAGTGCAGCGTCAGGGCGGGATCCCTTTCCGGATCTCGCCCTGACGCTTCTTTCGCGGGTGTGTGTGCGGCTGTTAGCGGGTGTTCGCGCGGCGGTCAGCGGTCGTCGGCGGCGGCGATACGCTCCTGGATGAACCGGGCGATGGCGTCGAAGGCCGCCTTGCTCTCCGGCAGGAACGGGAACACCGCCGGGAAGGCGTGCAGCTGCCGCGGCCACACCCGCAGGGCGCAGGGCCGCCCGGCGGCCACCAGGGCGTCGTGCATGCGCTCGGCGTCGCAGCGCAGCGCCTCGCTCTCGGCCACCACGATCAGCGACGGCGGGAAGTCCTCGAGGTCGCCGTGCACCGGCGACGGGTCGGCGATACCCTCGTCGGGGCGCGCGCAGGCCATGATCGGCGGCAGCGCCGCGGCCCAGATCACCGGGTCCCGCCAGGCATTCTCGTGCTCGCTGCGGGTGACGCAGTCGATGTCGAGCAGCGGCGAGATCCCGACCACCCCGGCCGGGCCGTCGAGGCCCTGCTGCCGGACGGCCTGCGCGGTGGCGAAGGCCAGGAACCCGCCCGCCGAGTCCCCACCGAAGATCACCCGCTGCGGCGTGGCGCCACGCTCCAGCAGCCACCGGTAGGCGGTCACACAGTCCTGCACCGAGCCGTCCACCCGCACCGCGGGATGCTGCCGGTAGTCGACGTGCACCACCGGCAACCCGGTGCGTTCGGCCAGGATCGCCACGGTCTGCAGGTGGGAGTCCAGATTGCCCAGGAAGAAGCCGCCGCCGTGGAAGTACAGCAGCGCACCCTCGGCCAGCGACGCGGTGCAGCCGGGCGCCCGGACGGTCTCCACGGTGACGCCGTCGACGGTGTCGCGGGTGATCTGCAGCCGACGGACGAACGGCCGGCGCCGCTGCGCTCGGGAGAGCCGCTCCACCGCCTTGCCGACGGTGACCATCCGGTCGGCGATCGGCACCTTGCCGTCCTCGGAGAGGTACCGGCGGGTCAGCGGCCCGATGGCGCGCACGCCCACCGAGTAGGCCGCCCGCGCCCGCCAGCTCGGGCGGGTGGTGGACAGGGAACCGGGAGGCAGGGGCATCGAGCTCACTCCGTTTCTCGGTCCAGCAGTACGTGCAGTTGACGCAGGAAGAACCACGGGATCACCGGCATCGCGGCGGTGATCAGCCCCGCCACCGCGTAGCTGCCCCAGGCCACGCCGTCGCGGCCGACGGCCATCAGGTTGGTGGCGATCGCCACCGCGGTCAGCGCCGCGCCCACCGCGATGGCCAGCAGCACGGTGCCGCGCACCCAGATCCGCTCCATCGGCGTGACCGCGACCGGGTCGAGGATCCGCAGCTTCTCGGTGGCCGCTCCCCCGCTGTCCACGCCGGCGCGGTACTTGTCGGGACGCACCGGCTGCCGCGGCGTCACCGCGGGTGCGGCGGCGTTCTGGCGGGCCCGCAGCAACACCGGGATGGCGGCGAGGATGACCAGCGCGGAGACGACCGCGATGACGTAGAGCAGCCACGGCGTGTGTCCGCTGCGGACCGCCTCGCTGTGGTTGTTGCCCTGGCCCAGGTTCACCAGCGACACCACCGCGGCGACGCCGGTGCCCAGTAGGACCAGCCAGATCACCGCGCTCACCCCGATGAGGATGCGGTCGGTGTCGACCGGCGATCGGGAGATCCGGGTGGGGACAAATTTTCGGCTCATCAGCAACTCGTCTGGGGTGCGTTGTTGGTGTTGGAGGACAGTACGGTTCCGTCGTTGGCGGTGATCGAGCAATTGAGCTTGCTGACCCGGAACAGGCTGGACGCCTCGACGGAGCCGACCTCGGACGTCGAGATCGGCGTGAGCGTGATCGACCACGGGATGTAGACGTTGCGCTGGGTGCGCCGGCGCCCGGAGGCGTCGATGTAGGTCACCGTGATGATGTCGCCGGGGGCTTTAGTGCCGGTCACCGAGTAGGTGACCTGCCGCGGGCCGGCGCGCGTCGTGGTGGTCGGTGTGGTCGTCGTCGGCTCCGGGGTGGTCGTCTCCGGCTCCGGTTCGGGCTCCTCGACCGGCGGCGGGGGCGGCGGCCACCGAGAAGCTGCGGATCCTCGACCCGGTCGCGGTCACGCCGATGGAGCGGATCTGGGTGCGCGGC
>NZ_LZLJ01000015.1 GCF_001668625.1 Mycobacterium sp. 1274756.6 | reverse complement strand
ATCACCCGCCGCTTCCGCCAAGGTGCCCGCATCCGGCCCCGGCGCTCCCTGACCGGACCGAAACTGCCCCCCGAACTCCCCGAGGTAGCCGCCGCGGTGGCCGACGGCGCCATCGGCGAAGACCACCTGCGCGTCCTCTGCCGCGCTCTGGACACCCTGCCGGCGCGCCTGTCGCCGGCCGCGGTCAGCAACGCCGAACACGCCCTCGTTGGGCACGCCCGCGACCTCGACGCCGACGTACTCACCCGCATCGGCCAACGCATCCACGACCACCTCAACCCCGACGGCGACTACACCGACGACGACCGGGCGCGGCGCCGCTTTGTCCAACTCGGCCGCCAAGGACCTGACGGCATGTCGCGGCTGCGTGGCCTACTCGACCCCGAGACCCGCGCCTACCTCGAAGCCATCACCGCCGCCGTGCGCCCCGGATGCCACCAACCCGACACCCCCGCCGCCCAACTACTCGGCGCAGACACCCGCAGCGCCGGCCAACGCTGCCACGACGGACTCAAACTCGCCCTGTCCACCGCGATCGCCTCAGGCAAACTCGGCACCCACCGCGGCCACCCCGTCACCGTCGTCATCACCACCACACTCGCCGAACTGGAAGCCGCCACCGCCATCCACTACCTCGCCATCTTCGACGACCACCTCAAACGCCCCCTCTACCTCGGCCGACAAAAACGCGTCGCCACCGCCGACCAACGCCTGATCTGCTACGCCCGCGACCGCGGCTGCACCCGCCCCAACTGCTGCGAACCCGGCTACCACTGCGAAGTCCACCACACCCCCGACTGGACCAACGGCGGCCGCACCGACGCCGACAAACTCCACTTCGCCTGCGGCCCCGACCACACCGCCGCCACCAACGGCCAACAACACACCACCGTCACCGAAAACGGCCGCCTCGCCTGGACCGACGGCACCCACCCACCCCAAACCAACCACGCCCACCACCCCGACGAACTCCTCCACGGCGACACCGACCCACCG
>NZ_LZLJ01000014.1 GCF_001668625.1 Mycobacterium sp. 1274756.6 | reverse complement strand
CCCGACGGTGCACCGCACCCGGACAGGGCGGTCCAGACGTGAGCAAGCTACTGCCAACCGGATCGACGGCATCCGACGTAGCTGAGCTTGCCGAGCCGGAACCACGAGCGCTGCAACCGGCAGCCCGTCTCCGTCCGCCCACGCCTCATCGAACACCCGCTCGCCCAACCCGTCCCGCACCGACCCCACCGCAGCCGCGTAACCGGCGTCATACACCCCGAACCGCACCTGCCCACTGCGCTCCCGCATCCCTTGCGCCGCACCGAACAACCGCGCCGCCTCCGCCCCCCGGCCACACTCGGCGCTCAACACCGCCACACACTCGATCACATCCGGCACCATCAAAAACGCGTCGATCTCCCCCGCAATCGCCAACGCCGCCGCCGCATCCCGACCCGCCAAACCCATCTCCCCCTGCGCTAACGCCACCCGAATCCGGGCCGCCAGCAAGATCATCCGGTGGCCGCCGGAAGCGGCGGCGACGGCCTCGTCGGCCCATCGGCGTGCTTCATCGAGATGGCCCGCCGCCAAGGCGGCCTGGGCCATGCCGTAGACGTTCGAGCCCAACAGGTCCAGTTGGGGACAGGTCTCCCAGGCCAGCCGACTTGTTTTGACGGCGGCGTCGGCATCGCCCGCGGCCAACTCCGCGTCGACCAGCGCGCCCAGGCTCATCGCCTGTTGCACACCGGTCACGTCAGCGGCCGCCTCGATAGCCGTCTCCGAAGCCGCCCGAGCGCCGTCGATATCGCCCTGGTACACCAGCGTTTTGCCGACACCGAACAAGCCGTAGGCCAACCACAGCGGGTCGTTCGCGGCTCGGGCGTCGGATTCGATGGCCCGGAACTGTTCGGCGGCGTCGGACAGGTCCGCACACAGCCACGCAGCCAGCGCGATACACCAGGCGCACATGCGGGAGATGAATCCCTCGCCGATCCGGTCGGCTACGGCTCGACCTTCTGCTCCGGCGACTCGCGTCGTGGCGGGATCTCCCGCCACATGCGCTGACAGCGACTGCCACGCCAATATCTGGCAGAGCCGCCAGTCGTCGCCGAGTGACCGGGCAAGCCGGTTCGCTTCGGAGAGGTAGGCGGCCGCCGTCTCGGTGCGGAACGCGCAGGTCGCGCCACAGGCCGCGAGGACCCGGGCGAGCAGGGCGGTGTCCCCGAGTTCTCGGGCGATCTCCAGCGCGGGAATCGCCTGGTCTATCTGACCGAACGAACCGGTGAACGCGTAAAGGATGACCTTGTCGGCGACGGCGCGCGCCCACGCGGCCCCGGCGTCCGGCGCGTCGCCGGCCAGCACCGCGTCGAACCAGGCCAACCCCTCCATGACCCGGCCGTGCAGCCACATCGGCTGCAGCGCTGAGGCCAATTGCAGGGCCAGTTCGGTGTCGCCGTTGCCGCGGCTCCACGCGAACGCCGAACGCAGGTTGTTGATCTCACGCAGCGCCCAGACGGTGCACCGCTGGTGATCGACACCACTGGGGTCGTCGAACGATACGGCGGCAGCGGTGTAGTGGTCGCGGTGCCGGATATGGACCGCGTCGGCTTCGCCCGACTCCGCGAGTCGGTCCAGCGCGTACTGGCGCACGGTCTCCAACAGCCGGTAGCGCATCGCATGACCGGTGTCGTCAGCCACCACCAGGGATTTGTCCACCAGCAGGGAAAGTTCGTCGAGCACTTGGTATCTCGGAGCGTCGGGATCACCGGCTATCGCGTGCACCGCGGTGAGGTCGAACCCACCGCGGAAGACCGCCAGCCGGCGGAACAGTGTCTGCTCAGGCTCGGTCAGCAGCGCGTACGACCAGTCCACGGAGGCGCGTAGGGTCTGGTGCCGGTTCACCAACGCATTTCCGCGTCGGGTCAGCAGGCGGAACCGGTCCTGCAGGCCGTCGATGATGTCGGTCAGCGACAGTGCCCGCACCCGTGCCGCAGCGAGCTCGATGGCCAGCGGCACCCCGTCGAGGCGGGTGCAGATCTCGCGGACGGCGGCGGCGTTGTCGTCGGTCACGGTGAACTCGGGCCGGGCCAGCCGTGCCCGCTCGGCGAACAGCTCGATCGCCTCGTCGGCCAGCGACAGGGAGGGCGTTCGCCACGTCAGCTCACCACCCACGCCGAGCGGTTGTCTGCTGGTGGCCAGCACCCGGAGGCGCGGGCAGGCGCCCAACAGTTCCACGGTCAACGTCATGCAGGCGGCTTGCACATGTTCGCAGTTGTCCAGCACCAGCAGCATGGGACGGTCCGCGATGTACCGCGCCAGGATGTCGAGGGTGGTGCGCCCAGGCTGGTCGCGCAGGTCGAGGGTGCGTGCGACCGCCATCATCACCAGATCCGGGTTGGTGATCGGCGCGAGGTCCACCCACCAGATCTCCGCGTCGGTGCTGTCGGCCGCCTGACCCACCAACTGGGCAGCCAACCGCGTCTTACCCACTCCGCCCGCACCGGTCAGGGTCACTAATCGGTGCCGGCGCACGAGCCGCTCCAACTCGGCCAGCTCCCGGGCACGGCCGACGAAACTCGTCAACGACGCGGGGACTCGGGGGGCGGTGGGCGGTTCGAGGGCAGCGAAATCCCACGACGTCACCATCTCGGTCGGCAGCAGTTCGCTCACACCAGACCGTCCCAGTCCGTGGGCAGCGCTCCCCGGCGCGCAGCCTATGGGCTCATCGTAGCCAGCCGATGACTCGCGAGCCAGAAAACCGCAAAACCGCCCTTTTAATCCGACTGCGCCCGCAGCCAGCATCTACGACCCCCTCCGGGGAGATCTACGCGTATCGGCGGATGTTCTGAGCGGCCCGGAGCCGCAGAGTTGATCTCGGGGGGAAAGCGGGACCGGCCCTACCCGAGGACATCGCGTCGGGCCGGTGCCCGCGCCCCACCCGAGCCGTCACCAGCGGAACCGTTTCGCCCGGCCGGGAAAAGAAGGGGAAAACACCATGCGAACCACAATCCGGCGGCCTCGCGGCTCCGCCCAGGTCAGTGCAGCCGACTACACCACTCCGATCTCCTGGGGCCCCGACCCCACCGACGGCACTGCTGCCGGACCCGATCTGTACTCGCCGAGCGAATCAGCGGCGGCCGGCGATTTCGGCGACGCCGCCCCGGCATTCAGCGGGTGGCTCAGCCAGAAGAGCCTCGTTGCCGCAGCCGTCGCCGCCGCGGTGATCACCGGCGGCGCCACCCTGGGGCTGGTGTTCTTCGGCCACGCCGGCTCGCCGGGCACCGAACCGGTCGTGGTGGCACCGGCCGAACTGCCGGGCCCCGCTCCCGCGCCCGCCGCGGTGCCGCCGGCCGCCCAGCAACCGGCCGCACCGCCGCCCGCTGACGTGCCGGTGTATCAACCCGCTTCGCCGGTGCTGCAGGCGCCGCGCGCACCTGCACCCGCACCCGTGGCGGTGCCGCCCCCGGCCAATAACCCGGTGCCCGAAGCCGTTCCGCCGGCACCCGCCGCGCCGCCCGCCCCGCCCGCCGAGGCGCCCGGCCCGCCGAAGGTCTCCATCGGTCCGGACGGGATCAGCGTGGACCAGCCCGGCGGTCCGAAGGTCGATGTCGGCCCCGATGGGATCAGCGTCGATCAACCCGCCGGCCCCAACGTGGACGTCGGCCCCGACGGCATCAGCGTCGATCCTCCCGATGGCCCGGCGGTCAAGGTGGGGCCCAACGAGATCAGCGTCGGCTGACCCGCCGGCACGACCACCGCAGCGATAGGTGTACCGATGCCGTATCTGGTTGATTTCATCGCCGAGCTTTTCCGCGATCGCGCTCGGGCGGAGGCCTTCGTCGAAAACCCGGGCAGGACCCTGCACCGAGCCGGGCTGGCGCACGCCAGCCCGGCGCAGGTGCAGGCGGTGGCGGAGCAAACGATCGCCCACCTGACGTTGGATCGGCGCGACCCCATCGCGAGCTTGCGGGCGGCCGTAGCCGACTACCACGGCTTCGACGCTTTCACCGCCCGCGCTGCGACCGCCGGGCACCGTGAGGACGTCACGTCGGCGATGTACCGCGAAGACGCCCGCTCGGCGAAGTTCGGCGCGTTGGCCTGGTCGGAGGAGGAACTGCAGCCGGTGGCCGAACCGGTCGCTTACCGGGGGCCCCGGGTGAATCGCGCGGGGACCTATCGGCGGCCCAGGCCGGCGATGTCGGGCTGGCTGCACATGCCGGGTTTGGCGATCGGCGCGGTCGCGGTCGCCGCAGCGGTGTTCGTCGGCGGCATCGGCTACACCCTGGCGACCAAGAACAGTGAAAGTCTTCCTGCTCCGGCTCAGGTGACCAACCCGGTGCCGCAGCCCGCGGCGCCGGCCAACCTTGCACCACCCCCGCCGGAACAGCCTGCGCCGGCGCCCGCACCGGTCCGGCAGAACCCGCCGGCAGCCCCACCGGTCAAGCAGAATCCGCCAGCACCGCCGCCGCCTGCACCCGGCAAGCAGAACCCGCCTGCGGTGCCACCACCCCCAGCCCCGCCGGTACAGCCGCCGGTGAAACCGCCGCCGAAAAAGACCAAGGCCTGCCCCGACGGGTCCACCGTGGCCGCCGACCAACAGTGCCCCGCAAAACAGAAAGAGCCCGCGAAGACAAAGAAATGCCCGGATGGGACCGAGGTTGCGGCAGAAGAAGAGTGCCCTAAAGATCAGCCCCCGCCTCCAGAGACCAAAACCTGCCCAGACGGCACCGAGGTCCCGATCGGCCAAGAATGCCCGAAAGACCAACCCCCGCCACCGGAGACCAGAACCTGCCCGGACGGTACCGAGGTTCCGATCGGTGAGGAGTGCCCCAAGCCGTGAAGGATAGTTCGCCTGGTTCGCCCTTCCCGGCAGGGCGAACCAGGCGAACTGCACGAGGACTCGGTGCCGCACTATTCGGCGGTGACACTCTTCGCCAGGTTGCTCGGCTTGTCCACCTCGTAGCCGCGCGCGCTTACAGCTTGCCTTCCACACAGCCAGTTCGAAAGGTCCTGCTGCGCTTTGATGACCTGCCGCCCCAGCCTCAAGGTTAGCGCTTGGTGCGCTGCAACTCGGTCACAGCCAAGTACTCTTCGGGATCGTAGTAACGGCCGAAACTCATCAGCAGAAACACGAAAACCCAGCCGATCACCGCGAAGGTCCCGAGCGTCAGGGCCAGAACCGCGGCCGGGATCGCAAGGAGTCCACCGCCACCGAGCAAAGTTCCGCCGACGACGGCTTTATGGCGGCTTCTAATGCCCTCGTCCACGATTTCCTGCAGTCGGACAGTGTCTCCGACGCGTTCAGCGTCCCGCACCTCCCGCCAGCCACGGATCGCCCAGAGGAATCCACCCAGCAGCAACCCGACCAACACCGTCGAGATCCCCAAAGTCGCAACGCGGTTGTTGGCCGCCTCTACCAGGCCGGACCAAAACGCAAGGATGACACCGATCTCCAGCGCTGCCACGCAAGCCCAGAGCACAGTGATCCCGACGCGCCGGATCCAATACCGCCAACCGCGGTCAGCCCAGGTGGTTCCGAAGATCCGGAGCGACCGAACTTGTTCGCCATCGGATTCCGGCGCGATGCTCTTCGGCATTGGCAACTCTCCGTGCCGCACTACTCGACGGTGACGCTCTTCGCCAGGTTCCTCGGCTTGTCCACGTCGTAGCCGCGGGCCCGGGCCACACCGGCGGCGAAGATCTGCAGCGGGATCGTCGACAGCAGCGGTTGCAGCAGCGTGGACACGGCCGGGATCTCGATCAGGTGGTCGGCGAACGGCCGCACCGTGTCGTCGCCCTCCTCGGCGATGACGATGGTGATCGCGCCGCGGGCCTGGATCTCCCGGATGTTGGAGAGCAGTTTCGCGTGCAGCACCGCCATTTTCGGCGACGGCATCACCACGATCACCGGCAGGTCGTCCTCGATCAGCGCGATCGGGCCGTGCTTGAGCTCACCGGCTGCGAAGCCTTCGGCGTGCATGTAGGCCAGCTCTTTGAGCTTCAGCGCACCTTCCAGCGCCACCGGATAACCGACATGGCGGCCCAGGAACAGCACGGCCGGCGAGGTGGCGAACCGCTGCGCCAACGCCGCCACCGAGTCGTTGCCGGCCAGCACGCGCTCCACCAGGGCGGGCATCGCCTCGAGTTCGCGGTATTCGCGGGCGACCTCGTCGGGGTATTTGGTGCCGCGTGCCTGCGCCAGCGCCAACCCGACCAGGTAATTGGCGGTGACCTGGGCCAGGAACGTCTTGGTCGAGGCGACCCCGATCTCGGGTCCGGCGCGGGTGTAGAGCACCGCGTCGCACTCCCGCGGGATCTGGGAGCCGTTGGTGTTGCAGACCGCCAGCACCTTGGCCCGCTGGTCCTTAGCGTGCCGCACCGCCTCGAGCGTGTCGGCCGTCTCACCGGACTGGCTGATCGCCACCACCAGGGTGCTGCGGTCGAGCACCGGGTCGCGGTAGCGGAACTCGCTGGCCAACTCGACTTCCACCGGCAGCCGCGTCCAGTGCTCGATGGCGTACTTGGCCAGCAGGCCGGAGTGGTAAGCGGTGCCGCAGGCCACCACGAAGACCTTGTCGATGTCGCGCAGCTCCTGGTCGCCGAGCCGCTGCTCGTCGAGCACGATGCGGCCCTCGACGAAGTGGCCGAGCAGGGTGTCGGCCACCGCGGTGGGCTGCTCGGCGATCTCTTTGAGCATGAAGTACTCGTAGCCGCCCTTCTCGGCGGCGGACAGGTCCCAGTCGATGTGGAAGTGCCGGGCGCTGTTGTCGTCGGGAACGCCGTGGAAATCGGTGACGCGGTAGCCGTCGGCGGTGATCACCACCACCCGGTCCTGGCCGAGCTCGACCGCCTCGCGGGTGTGCTCGATGAACGCGGCCACATCGGAGGCCACGAACATCTCCCCGTCGCCGACCCCGAGCACCAGCGGGGTGGAGCGCCGCGCCGCGACGATCGTGTCCGGGTTGTCGGCGTTGGCGAAGACCAGCGTGAAATGGCCCTCCAGCCGCTGCACCACCGCGAGCACCGACGCAACGAAGTCGCCGGCGGTCTCCCCCTCGCGGTAGGCGCGGGCCACCAGGTGCACCGCGACCTCGGTGTCGGTGTCGCTGGCGAACTCCACCCCGGCGTTCTCCAACTCCTCCCGCAGCACCGCGTAGTTCTCGATGATGCCGTTGTGGACGACGGCGAACTTGCCGGAGGCGTCCCGGTGCGGGTGCGCGTTGCGGTCGGTCGGCCGCCCGTGGGTGGCCCACCGGGTGTGGCCGACGCCGGTGCTGCCGGCCAGGGCGACCGGGTCCATGGCTTCCAGCGCCTGTTCGAGGTTGGCCAGCTGGCCGGCGCGGCGGGCGACGGTCAGCTCGCCCGCACCGTCGGCCAGGGCGATGCCCGCCGAGTCGTATCCGCGGTACTCCATGCGGCGCAGCGCGTCGACGACGATGCCACAAGCCGGGCGTCGCCCCACGTAGCCGATGATTCCGCACATAGCCCCCCAGGGTAATGCAGCCCGGACGGCGCGCATCGCCGCCGCGATGCCCGCGCTCTGGGTTACGGTCATCGGGTGGATAGCACGCGCAAGCTGATGGCGGCGTTGACCCGGCGCGGCCCGCACCGGGTTCTCCGCGGTGACCTGGCCTTTGCCGGTCTGCCCGGGACCGTGTACACCCCGGAGTCCGGACTGAGCCTGCCGGCCGTCACCTTCGGCCACGACTGGCTCACACCGGTGTCCCGCTATGCCCGCCTGCTGGAGCATCTGGCCTCCTGGGGCATCGTGGCGGCGGCCCCCAACAGCGAGCGCGGGGTGGCGCCCTCGGTGCTCAACTTCGCCTTCGACCTGGGCACCGCCCTGGACATCGCGGCCGGGGTGCGGCTGGGACCCGGCCAGATCAGCGTGCACCCGGCCAAGCTCGGGGTGGTCGGGCACGGTTTCGGCGGGTCGGCCGCGGTCTTCGCCGCCGCCGGGATGTCGGCGAAACCGAAGGCCGTGGCGGCGCTGTTCCCCGCGGTGACCGCGCCACCGGCTCAGGAGCCGGCCGCGACGCTGTCGATGCCGGGGCTGGTGCTGGCCGCCCCCGACGCCGGCACCTCGCTGCGATCCAACGCCGTGGAACTGGCCCGGGCCTGGCCGTCGGCCACCCTGCGCACGGTCAGCAAAGCCCAGGCCGGCGGGCTGGCGGAGGGCCGCCGGCTGACCAAGCTGGTCGGGCTGCCCGGCGGCGACCGCACCACCCAGCGCGCGGTGCGGGGCCTGCTCACCGGCTACCTGCTGGCCACGCTGGCCGGAGACAAGACCTACCGGGCGTTCGCCGACCCCGACGAGCCGTTGCCCAAGACCGAGGAGTTCGACCCGGACGCCGAGCCGCCCACCCTCGAGGACAAGGTCGTCGCGCTGCTGAAGTAGCGCTCAGCCGCCGCGCCCGAAGGGCAGCCGGCGCCGGCCGCGGGCGTCGATCAGCCGCATCAGCACGGTGATCATCGTCGATCGGTGCTTGGACGCCGGGTACCACAGCGGTTCGCGACCCAGTTGGGGTCCGCGGGGTACGACGATCGCCTGGGGTCGGCAGTATTTGCGGATCCCGGCCGGACCGCCGAACCGGGTGCCGATGCCGGACTGCTTCCAGCCGCCCATCGGCACCGCGTAGTTCATCAGGTTGGCGAACGCGTCGTTGACGTTGACCGCGCCGACTTCCAGGCGGCGGGCCAGCCGTTCCCCGCGCTCGCGGTCGCCGGTCCAGATGGTGGCCGACAGCCCGTAGTCGGAGTCGTTGGCCAGCCGCACCGCCTCGTCCTCGTCGGCGACCTTGATCACCGGCAGCAACGGGCCGAAGGTCTCCTCGGTCATGCACGCCATCGAGTGGTTCACGTCGGCCAGCACGGTGGGTTCGAAGAACCGGCCGCCGTCGACGGCGCGGCCGCCGGCCGCCACCCGCGCGCCGCGGGTGACCGCGTCCTGCAGGTGCCGTTGCACGATGTTGTACTGGCTGCGGGTGGCCATCGCGCCGATGTCGAAATCGAAGCTGCGCCCGGCCACGCCTTGGCGCAGCCGGCCGACCTGAGTGACCAGGCTGGCCAGAAACCGGTCGTAGACCGGCTCTTCGACGTAGATGCGCTCCACCGAGATGCAGACCTGACCGGAGTTGAACAGCCCGCCGTAGACGATGCCGGCGGCGGCCCGGTCGATGTCGGCGTCGGCCAGCACGATGGCCGGATCCTTGCCGCCCAACTCCAGGCTGTAGGGGGTCAACCGCTCCGCGCAGGAGGCGGCGATGGCCCGGCCGGTGGCGGTGGAGCCGGTGAACTGCACGAAGTCGGTGCTCGCGGCGACCGCGGCGCCGGTCTGTCTGCCTCCGGTCAGCACGGCGAACACCGGTGGTGCCCCGATCTCCTGCCAGCCGCGGGCCAACTCCACCGCGCTCAGCGGGGTGATCTCGGAGGGTTTGACCAGCACCGTCGCGCCAGCCAGGAGCGCGGCGAACGCGTCGAAGCACGGGTTGAGCAGCGGCAGGTTCCACGGCGTGATGATCCCGACCACCGGGTAGGGCCGGTAGCTGGTGACCAGCCGTTTGCCCAGACCGAACGGGCTGTGCGGGGTGGGTCGCTCATCGGCGAGGAACCGTTCCCCGTTGCCGGTCCAGTACTTGAGCAGGTCGATCGCCGCCGGCGCCTCGATGGCGGCGTCGAAGCGGGTCTTACCGGTCTCGGACTGCACCACGTCGGTCAGTCGGGCCGCGTTGTCGACGAGCCAATCCTGGTAGCGCAGGAGCCATTCCGCGCGGCCGCGCACACCCAGCTCCTGCCAGGCGGACTGGTGTTGGCGCAGCCGTTGGACGGTATCGGCGACCGCGCCGGCGGAGTGGTCGGTCACGGCGCCGACCAGGTGGCCGTCGGCGGGGTTGCGGACCTCGATCGTGGGGGTCTGGGCATCAACCGACACGTGCGGTCCTCTCGGCGTCTTCGGCGGCCGAGTCCAGCCGTACCACCATCTTTCCGACGTTGGTGCCGCGCATCATGCCCAGGAACGCATCCAGGGCGTTGTCGATTCCGTCGACGACGGTCTCCCGCACCCGCAGCGATCCCTCGGCGAGCCACCGGCCACCGGTGCGCACCCATTCGCCGATCAGGTCGAAATGGTCTCCGACGATGAAGCCGTGCAACAGGATCCGCTTCTCCACCGCCAGCATCAGGTTGTTCGGTCCCGGCGGCGGCTCGGCGGCGTTGTAGCCGGAGATCGCCCCGCACAGTGCCACCCGCCCGAAGTCGTTGAGCACGTCCAGGGCGGCCTGCAGGTGATCACCGCCGACGTTGTCGAAGTAGACGTCGATGCCGTCGGGTGCGGCGGCGGCCAGCTGTCCGGTGAGATCGCCCGCCCGGTAGTCGATGGCGGCGTCGAACCCGAACTCCGATGTCACCAGCGCGGTCTTCTCCGGCCCGCCGGCCGCACCGATCACCTTGGCGGCGCCGAGGTGCCGGGCGATCTGGCCGGCCACCGAGCCGACGGCACCGGCCGCCCCGGAGACGAAGACCACATCGCCGGGACCGGCCTTGGCGATCCGGGTCATCCCGACATAGGCGGTCAGGCCGGTCGCGCCGAGGACGCCCAGATACGCCGGGGCCGGGGAGCGACGCACGTCCACCGGCTGCACCTCGGCGGTGTCGAGGACGGCGTGCTCACGCCAGCCGGCCTGATGCAGCACCGTGGCGCCCACCGGCAGACCGTCGCTGCGGGAGGCGACCACGGTGCCGACCGCCGAGCCGCTCATCGGCAGCCCGAGCTCGAACGCCGGGAGATAGGAGTCGCCCTCGTCCATCCGGCCGCGCATGTAGGGGTCGACCGAGAGCCAGTCGTTGGCCACCAGCACCTGGCCGTCGGCGGGTTCGGGCAGGGTCGTGGTCGCCAGTTCGAAGTCGCCGGGGCGCGGTTGGCCGACGGGACGGGCGATCAGCCGCCATTCACGGGTGGTGGTCACCGGCTCACCGTCCGCTCATCGCCTGCTGATAGAGCGGACTATCAATGCTGTAGTAGCTGCAGTGGAACCCGCTGGGGATGCGGAACGGCACCCGGATGCTGGCCAGCGGGCCGGCGGCGACCTTCGCGGCGTCGAACACGACCAGATCGGTGCGCAGTTCCCCGGCCCGGTGCACCAGGGTGATCGCGTAACCGTCGAGCTCGTCGGTGGCACCCACCCGGGGGGCGAAGATGAATTCGCCTGCGGCGGCGCCCTCGCCGAAGTGATAGAGGTCCTCGGCACCGGTGTCGGTGTCGACGCGCAGCACCGAGTCCATCCCGTCGGCCCGGCCGTCGGTCGAATACAGGTTGCTGTTGGCGAAGGCGTGGTGGCTGCGGCGGGTCATCATCCGGTCGTCCGGCCGCGGGAACTGGATGTCGTGCTCGCTGATCACTTCTTCGCTCACCAGTCCGGCACCGGCAGGCTCGATGATCCAGCGCCGCAGGCTCTGCCGGGTTTCCGCGTGGGTGCGGCGGTTGCCGTGGATGTCGGGGAACAGGGCGGTCCCCTCGGCGGCGGCCACGTCGGCGATGATGCGGCCGCCCTCCTCCCACACGTTGGCCTCGTGCATCATGTGCCGCGGTTCGGCTTCGAACCAACGGACGTCGGCGGCGGTGCCGGTGCGCGGCATCACGCCCAGCTTGGTGGGCCGGTCGGGATCCCAGGCCACCATCGGCCCGCCGGCGACCGCCCGCTGGAAGCTGATGTCCAGCGGGGTGACCGGGAAGACGACGTAGTTCTCGGTGACGAAGAAGGTGTGCATCATCGTCTGGTGCGGCACCGGGATCACCTCGTGGGTGCGCAGGGTGCCGTCGGCGTCGATGACTTCGTAGTGGATTTCGGGTTCCGCGCCGCGGCGCCGGGGCACCGACCCGATGTTGATCAGCTCACCGGTGGCGTAGTCGACGGTGGGGTGGGCGGAGAACGTGTCGGTGATCACCCCGCCGTACTGCTCCTCGCCGATGGTGTCCAGGGTGCGCGGGTGCAGTTCGACCGGCGGCGCGCCCTCCATCAGGGCGAGCAGGCGCCCGCCGTGCAGGATGACGTTGGTGTTCGCGGTGTTGTAGCGGGTGTCGCGGGCCAGCGGGTCGGTGGTGGCGGGGTTGCCGTGCACCCCGAACAGGCGGCGACCGTGCTTCATCTCCAGCAGCAGTTTGTCGGTGCGCACCCACCGGCTGCGCAGCGTGGCGCGGCCGTTCTCGATGAAGAACGCGTACACCATGCCGTCGCCGTCGAACCAGTGGTAGTCCTCGTCGGTGGGCGGGTACAGCGGTTCGGCCCCGTTGCGGTAGAACACCCCGGCGAAGTCGTCGGGCAGCGTGCCCTCGATCTGCAGGACGGGGGCGTCGACCTCCATCCGGTTGGGCTCGTGGTGGCCGACCAGAAACGGGCTGTCCCTAACCTGCGGGTCAGCCATTGTCGTTCTCCAGCACACCCAGGACCGTGCCGACCGGGTAGTTCTCCTCATCGGTGGCGTCGCCGTGCCGCAGCGTCCCGTCACACGGCGCGGGGATCTCGGTCTCGACCTTGTCGGTGCCGACCGTGTAGAGCGGGTCCCCTTCGGAGACGGTGTCACCGTCGGCGACCAGCCACCCCAGGAAGGTTCCCTCGGTCATGGCGACGTCGAGTTTGGGCATCTTGATTTCCATGCGTGGTTATCCTTTGTCGTCAGTTTCGTTGTCGCTGATCGCGAGTGCTTTGGCGGGGCAGGACTCGACCGCGTCGCGCACCAGGGCGTCGTCCTGCGGCGGGATCTCCCCTTCGGGCGGGATGACGACGCCGTCGTCACCGACCGAGAAGTAGTGCGGGGCAACCGCCTCGCAGACACCGTTGCCCATGCAGCGGTCGAAGTTGACCACGACTTTCATCTCGGCTCCTCCTCATCGGGTCAAAATCGTGCAGGCGCTGAGCCCCGGCGCACCGTAGACGTGGCACAGCGCGGTGCGCGGTGCTGTCGCGACCTGACGCTCACCGGCGCGGCCGCGCAGTTGCAGGACGCTCTCGTGGATCTGGCGCAGCCCCGAGGCGCCGATAGGTTCACCGTTGGCCAGGCAGCCGCCGTCGGTGTTGACCGGTAGCCGGCCACCGATCTCGGTGGCGCCGCTGTCGATGAGCTCGGTCTGTTCGCCGTGCTCGCACAGGCCGGTCTCGGCGAGGTGGATGATCTCCGCGCCGGCGTCGGTGTCCTGCAGCTGCGCGATGTCGATGTCCTCGGGGCCGATGCCGGCCAGTTCGTAGGCGGCGTTCGCCGCGTCGACGCTGGGGCTGACCCCACGCTCGACCGACAGTGAGGGGCTGAGCACCTCGAAGGATCCGGGCCGTCGGGTCCGCACGGCGACCGCAGGGACGCGGATCGCGTCGCCGGCATGGCGTTTGGCGGCGTCGGTGTTGGCCAGCACCAGCGCGGTGGCACCGTCGCCCGGGGAGCACAGCATGTATTGCCGCAGTGGGTCGTTGAGCATCATCGAGGCGTTGATCTCGTCTTCGGTCAACGGTTTGCGCCGCCAGGCGTTGGGGTTGAGCGATCCGTTGCGGAAGGCTTTGGCCGCCACCGCGGCGAGCAGGCGGGGCGGCAGGTCGTGCTCGTGGAGGTAGCGCTGGATCTTCAGTGCGAAGAACTGGGAGGTGATGGCCAGGCCGGTGCTGCCGTACCAGGTGGGTAGCCCCATCGCGTCGGTGTCGATGGTGAAGGCGCCGCGCGGATGCGAATCGAACCCGACCACCAGCGCGTACTCCGCGGCGCCGGAGGCGATCGCCTGCACCGCCGACAGCAGCGAACTGCTGCCGGTGGCGCAGCCGTTGAACACGTTGATGAACGGGACACCGGTCAGGCCCAGTTCGGCGACCAGGGTGTCGGCCGACCCGGCGGACATGCTGCCGCCGACCGCGTATTGGATCTGCGGCCAGGACACCCCGGCATCGGCCAGGGCGAGCCGGGCGGCCGCGACCGCCTCCGCGCGCGCGGTGGTGTCCAGGTAACGCCCGAACGGCCGGCAGCCGGCCCCGATGATCGCGACGTCGTGAGCCATCAGCGGTCTCCTTCCTCGACCGGGGCGAACGCGAACGTCATCGCCTGCCCGTCCGCGGTGGGTTCCTCGATCGCGGTGAGCCGCATCGGCATCCCGATGCGCAGCTGATCGAAGTCGGTGACGTCCAGCAGGGTCTCGACGATGACCTCGCCGGGCAACTCGACGTAACCGAGCGCGAACGGCACGAACTCCTCGCCGCGCGGCCGGTAGGGCGGGCTCGGGGGCGGATACCGCTGGATGGTCCAGCTCCACAGGACGCCGCGGCGCGCTAGCCGCAGTTCGGTCAGGTCCGCTCCGCCGCAGCGCCGGCACGACACCTGCGGCGGGAAATGGGTCTCGCCACAGGTGCCGCAGCGTGCGCCGATCAGTTCGACGGTGTCGCCGCGCACGGCCATGCTGGTCGGGTCGAGCACGTCAACCACGGTCACCTCCGGGGTTTTCGGGAGCGGGTCGGCGGGGACGGACGCCCCGTTTGAGAACGACGACGTCGCCTTCGACAGTCGCCTGGCAGGCCAGCCGGACCCGGTCGCCGCGGCTGCCGCGCAGGGCTTCGAGGGTGTGGCATTCGAGTTCGCTGGGCGGGTCGAGGTTTTCGTCGGCTTCCAGCACCTCGACGTGGCAGACGGTGCATTCCCCGACGCCGCCGCAGATCGTGGGCCAGCGGTAGCCGGCGGCTTCGCCGGCGGCCATGATGGTCTGGCCCGGCTGTACGGCGAACCGGATTCCGGAGGGGCGGACGGTGACGAACGGCATGTCAGCCTCGCCGGATCTCGCGCCAGGGTCGACCGCGGTCGGGGTCGGGTTCGCGGTCCAGTCCCAGGACCCGCTCGGCGATGATGTTGCGCTGGATCTCCGAGGTGCCCCCGGCGATGGTGAACCGGCGGCTGTCGAGCAGGTCGTGGGCCCACGACGATTCGTCGCCCGCCCAGTAGGCGGCGGGTGGTCCGGCCAGCTCGAAGCCCAGTTCGGCGATCTGCTGGGACAGTTCGGAGAGCGCCAGCTTGGTCACCGATCCGCCGGGCCCGCCGGAGCTGTCCGGGTCGGCGTTGACCCGCACGTTGGTCAGCGCGAGCGCCCGTTCGGTGGCGACCAGCTGGGCGAGCCGGTCGCGGACGGTGGCATCGCGCCAGGCGTCGACGTCGCGGGCCAGATCCAGCAGTGGGCCCACCGGCACCCCGGAGGCCCCGGACTCCTCGGAGAGGCCGGAGCGCTCGGCGACCAACGTGGACAACGCCACCCGCCAGCCGTCGTTGAGCGGGCCGAGCAGCGCGTCGGCGGGCAGTTCGACGTTCTCGAAGAACACCTCGGAGAAGTGTTCGTCGCCGGTGATCTGCCGCAGCGGCCGCACGGTCACCCCGGCCGACTCCATGTCGATGATGAAACAGCTGATCCCGGCGTTTTTGGGCAGCTCCGGATCGGTGCGCGCCAGCAGCATGCCGTAGCGGGAGATGTCGGCGAACGAGCTCCACACCTTCTGGCCGTCGACCACCCAGCCGCCGTCGTCGCGGCGGACGGCGCGGGTGGCCAGGCTGGCCAGGTCGGAGCCGGCGCCGGGTTCGCTGAACAGCTGGCACCACATGTCGGCGCCGGTGGCGATGCCGGGCAGGTAGCGCTGCTGCTGTTCGGGGCTGCCCCACGCCATGATCGCCGGCCCGATGAGTTTCACCGGCACGAAGTGATGGACCGGCAGGTCGGCGTCGTGGCGGGCCAGCACGGCGCGCACCGCGGCGGCGGTGTCAGCGTCCATGCCGCGACCCCCGTGCGCGCGCGGCCACTCCGGAACGGTCCAGCCCCCTGCGCCGAGCCGGTCGTACCAGGCTCGGGCGGCGTGCGGGTCGGGCTGGGCGGGCGGCTGTCCGCCGGCGGGCTGCCAGGCGGCGGGCAGGTGCTCCGCCACGAACCGTTCGATCTCGGTCACCGCGGCGGTGCGGGTGTCGTCGCTGCTCATGCCTGTCCTCCGGAGCCCATCAGGGTCGCCAGCCGGTCGCGGTGGCGGGCGGCGCTGCCGGTCACCGCGCTCACCGCGTGGGCCCGCCGCAGATAGCGGTGCGCCCAGTGTTCCCAGGTGACGGCGATGCCGCCGTGCAGCTGGACCGCCGCGCGGGTGGCGTCGACCGCGGTCTGCCGGGAGAGGGCGGCGGCGACCGTCAGGTCGAGCTCGGCGCGGGGGCTGTCGGGGTCGGCGAGTTGCCACGCGGCGCCGTAGACCGCCGAGCGGGTCAGTTCCACGGCGACGAGCAGATCGGCCAGCCGGTGTTTGACGGCTTGGAACGAACCGATGGTGCGGCCGAACTGGACGCGGGATTTGACGTAGTCGACGGTGTGGTCGAGGACGTACTGGGCCACGCCGAGCAGCTCGGCGGCGATCACCAGTTCGGCGCGGCGCCGCGCCGCACCGATGGCCTGCTCGGCCTGGGTGCCGGTGCACAGCACGGTGGCGGGGGCGGCGTCGACGGTCAGCGTCGCGAGCGCCCTGGTGGGGTCCAGTCCGGCGAGCGGGCCGACCGGGGTCGCCTCGAGCAGCAGCACGGCCGGCGCACCGTCGAGGTCCGCCGCGGCGATGACCCGCGGTGTGCCGGCGGCTTCCCAGACCGGCTCAATCGTGCCGGTGCACACCGCGCCGCCCGGGGCGGTCTGCGCGGTGATCTCGTCGGTGCCCCAGCCGGTCAGCGACGGCGCCGCCGCCACGGTGACGTCGCCGGAGACCAACCCGGCGGCGCCGGGCAGGGCCCCGGCGGCGGCGGTCGAGACGATCGGGCCGGGATACAGTGCGGCGCCGGCCTCTTCGGCGAGGATCGCCAGATCGACGGTGGTGCTGTCGGTTCCGAGCAGGATCTCGTCGGCGCCGATGTCGGCGAGCAGGCGTTGCCACGACGGGGCCGGGTCGGCGGCCAGGTAGTCGCGCAGCACCGAGCGCAGCGCGCCGTGTTCCTCGGTGAACCGGAACGGGTCCGGCAGCGTTGCGGGTGCCTGCGTGGGCGGCGCGGTCATGATCGTCCTCCCGTGGCTACGGAGTCGCGCGCGGCCAGGTAGGCGTCGCGCAGCCGGCGTTTGTTGACCTTGCCCATCGAGTTGCGCAGGTCGTCGCCGACGAGTTCGACGAGGGCCGGGCATTTGTAGTGCGCCAGCCGCTCCCGGCACCAGGCGATCAGTTCCGCCGGCTCGGGGGGCGGGTCGGCGGCGACGACCAGGGCGCACAGCTGCTCGCCCATGTCGGCGTGCGGGATGCCGATGACCGCGACGTCGTGGACGCCGGGGTGGGCGCGCAGCACCGCCTCCGATTCCGCGGGGTAGACGTTCACCCCGCCGCTGACGACCATGTCGGCGGCGCGGTCGGTGAGATACAGGTAGCCGTCGGCGTCGAGGTGGCCGATCTCACCGATGACGAAAACATCGTCGGCGATGTAGCTTTGGGCGGTCTTGTCCGGGTCGTTGCGGTAGCTGGGGCCCGAGCCGATGGTGGACCGCACGCACACCAGGCCCTCTTCCCCGGTGGCGCACAGCGAGCCGTCCGGGTGCCGGATGGTGATCTCCTTGCCGGGCAGGGCTTTGCCGACCGATCCCGGGTGCGCCAGCCACTCGTGGGAGTCGATGACGGTGACGGTGCCGACCTCGGTGGAGCCGTAGGCGTCGATGAAGACCGGACCGAACCAGTCGATCATCGCTTGTTTCACCGGGATCGGGCACGGCGCGCCGGTGTGTACCACCGCGCGCATGCTGCTGACGTCGTAGCGGGCCCGGACCTCCGGCGGCAGGTTGAGCAGGCGGGAGAAGTGGGTGGGCACCATGACCGAGTGCTCGATGCGGTGCTCGGCGATCAGCCGCAGCACCTCTTCGGCGTCGAATTTGCGCAGCACCACGACCGGGTTTCCCACCGCCAGGCCGCGCACTCCCCCGATCGGTCCGGTGTGGTGCAGTGGCCCCACCACTAGGTGCGGGCCGACCGGCCGGATGCGGGACTGGGCGAACGTCTCGACGTGATCGACGATGGAGTCGCCGAGGGGGAACATCTGCTCGGGGAGTTCCACGCCGCGGGGCCGCCCGGTGGTGCCGGAGGTGTAGTACAGCGGCCGGGCGGGCCGGATCCGTTCGGAGGGCTCGTCGTCGGGGTAGCCCGCGATCGCCGCACCGAAATCGTCGACGCCGTCGACCGCCGGCGCCGCCCAGGCCACGACCGTCGCGGTGGGGCTCGCGGCGCGCACGGTGGCCGCGGTGCGCGCGCTGCACAGCACCAGCTGCGCACCGGAGTCCTCGAGGATGTGGGCGATCTCGGCGGCGTTGAGGTGGGCGTTGACCGGCACCACCGACCGGCCGGCGTAGGTGCCGGCCAGATGGGCGAGCGCGGTGTGGCTGCTGTTCTCCGCGGCGATCGCCAGCCGTCCGTCCGGCTGATCGGTCAGCCAGTTGACGGTGCGGTTGAGGATCGAGTTCAGTTGCGGCCAGGTCCAGGTGGTCACCCCGTCGGTGACCGCGACCCCGTCGGGGTCCCGTTGGGCGGCCTGCGCTACTCCGTACGCCACCGGGTCCCCTTTACGGCGCCGTGGCGCGCGCCAGGGTCCGGCGGGCCGCGGCGAGGATGTCGTCGCGGCTCGGGACGAAGGCGTCCTCGAGTTCTTTGGCGAACGGGATCGGCGTGTCGGCGCCGCCGACCCGCTCGACCGGTGCGACCAAGCTGTCGAAGAGCCGCTCGTGGATGAGGCTGGCCAGCTCGGCGCCGAAGCCGTTGCGCCGCACCGCCTCGTGGATCACCACGGCCCGCCGGGTGCGGGCCACCGACTCCAGCACGGCGTCCTCGTCGAGCGGCACCAGCGTGCGCAGGTCGATCACCTCGGCCTCGATGGACTCCTCGGCCAGTTGCTCGGCGACCGCGACCGCGTCGTGCACCTGGCGGCCGTAGCTGATCAAGGTGAGGTCGCGGCCGGGCCGCACGGTGGCGGCCTTGCCCAGCGGCACGATGTGGTGGCCGACCGGAACGGGTTGGGGCGGGCCGAAGTACAGCAGGCTCTGTTCGATGACCACCACCGGGTCGGGGTCGAAGATCGCCGCGGTCAGCAGGCCTTTGGCGTCGGCCGGGTTGCTCGGGACCACGACTTTCAGGCCCGGGATGTGGGTCAGCCAGGCCTCCAGCATCTCGGAGTGCTGGGCGCCGAACTGCATTCCCGCCCCGGCCGCACACCGCACGGTCAGCGGCACCGCGGTCTGCCCGCCGGACATGTAGCAGAGTTTGGCGGCGTGGTTGGAGAGCTGATCCATGCAGACGGCCAGGAAGTCCATCAGCATGATCTCGGCGACCGGGCGCATGCCGGCGATGGCCGCGCCGATGGCCGCGCCCATGATCGCCTGTTCGCTGATCGGGGTGGCGCGCACCCGGTCGGCGCCGTGCTTGGTGGACAGGCCGTTGGTCACCATGAAGACCCCGCCGCCGGTCGAGTCGGCGATGTCCTCGCCGAGCAACAGCACCGACGGGTCGCGGCCCAGCGCGTCGTCGAGGGCGCTGCCCAGCGCCTGAAAGCCGGTCATCGGGGCGGTCTCGACCTCGCTCACGCCGTTTCCTCCTGCTCCTGGTAGACGTCGGTGAGCCCCTCGGCGAGCTCGGGTGGTGGGCTGTCGGTGGCGAACTTGACCGCCCGGGCGACCTCGTCCTTGGCGGCCGCCTCGATCCCGGCCAACCGCTCCTCGGTGGCGAGATCGTTGTCCAGCAGCCACTGGCGGAACCGCAGCACCGGGTCGTTGGCGCGGGCCTCGTCGAGTTCGCCGGGTTTCATGTAGGCGTTGTTGTCCGACATCTGGTGGCCGTAGAACCGGAAGGTCATCGCCTCCAGCAGGGTCGGCCCCTCGCCGGCGCGGGCCCGGTCGATCGCGTCGCGCGCCGCTTCGTACATCGCCACCGGGTCGTTGCCGTCGACGCGGACGCCGGGGAAGTTGTAGGAGCCGGCCCGGTCGGCGATGCGGGCCACGCTGGTGCCGTCCTCGAACGCGGTGTGTTCGGCGTAGCGGTTGTTCTGGCAACAGAAGACGACCGGCAGCCGCCACAGTCCGGCCAGGTTGCAGGCCTCGTGGAAGGCGCCGATGTTGGTGGCGCCATCGCCGAAGTTGACCACCGTGACCTGGTCGGTGCCGCGCAGCTGGGCGGCCAGGGCCAGCCCGTTGGCGATCGGCAGGCCACCGCCGACGATGCCGGTGGTCACCATCAGCCCCGACTCGGGGTGGGTGATGTGCATGGGGCCGCCCTTGCCCTTGCACAGGCCGGTGCCCTTGCCCATGAACTCCGCCCACAACCGGTCCAGCGGCACGCCTTTGGCGATGTGGTCGTGCAGACCGCGGTAGGTGGTGACGACGTAGTCGCTGGTGCCCAGCAGCGCGCCGATGGCGGCGGCGATGATCTCCTGCCCGCGCGGCGAGTAGTACTGGGCGCTGACCTGGCCGGTGAGGATCAGTGAGCGGAACTTCTCGTCGCACACTTTGATCCGGGTGGCGGTGGTGAAGATCCCGGTGAGGACCTCGGGACTGATCCCGACGGCGGTTGCGGTGCTGGGCACGTCGTCCCCTCTATTAGTTGGTTCGATAATTAATTAGTAACATACGTCACCATTGCTGTCAACGCGCAGGTGATGCCGGGTGCGACCGGGCTCGGCGCCACGCATCATCGTCCGGCAGGCTCGTCCGGTGAGCGCAACAGCAGCGCCTCGAAGAGCCGGTTCATCCCGTCCATCTGTTCCGGTGCGGCGGCCGCGGCGGCCCGGGCGAACCCGTCGACGATCGCGCTGATCATGTGGGCCACCTGTACCGGGTCCTCCCCCGCCGGGATCAGGCCGTCGGCCTGGCCGCGCTGGACCGCGTCGGTCAGCGAGCCGATCATCCGGGTGCCCTGCCGGGCGAAGGCCTCGGCGAGTTCGGGGTGGCGTCGCGCGTCCACCGGCGCGGCCGCGACGAAACCGGCCAGATCGGGACGCTCGTGGTTGATCCGCATCGACTCGGTCAGCACCGCCTGCAACAGCCCCGGCACCGACTTCGCCCCGGCCACCGCCGCGGTGGAGCGCTCCACGATCTGCCCGTAGACGTCGTCGCAGACCGCGGCGAACAGGTTGCTCTTGCTGCCGAAGTGATAGTGCACCGACCCGGCGGTCACCCCGGCGAGTTCGGCGATCTGGTTGGTGGTGGCCGGTCCGTAGCCGTACTGGGCGAAACACCGGCACGCGGCAGCGAGTACTCGCTGCCGCGTGTCGATGCTGTCGGTTCCGGCGGGCCGCCCGGGCCCGGACTTGGCGGTCTTGGTGTCGGTCACGCTGCCATTCTCGCGCATCGGCTTGACGTGCGCGTCAAACACGTCACCGCTCCAGGAAGCGATCGAGGTCCTGATGGAACTGCCGGATCCGGATCTCTTGATAGTTGGCCAGGGTGATACCCGGTTTGGTCATCGACCGCAGGCCGCGCTGCACCTGCGGAAGGTTGCCCAGGTCCTGGTTGAACACCGTGCTCAACGCCCCCAACTCCGGTGCGGCGCTGAAGTCCTCGTCCGGGCTCAGCCAGTGCACCGGCGGCGCCTTGGGCTTGGGCACCCCGGCGGGCAGCGGCGTGAGCATCATGATGTCGAAGATGCAGCGGTTCGGGTCGTTGCCGTAGGGCCGGAACCGGTAGGTCAGCGGCGCCCCGGCGCCGGCCCACGGCACCAGGTTGGGGAACACGAAGTACTGGATGGCGTCGACGATCTCCGAATCGCTGGTCTGCGACAGGTCCGCGCCGGTGGCCTCCATCAGCCGGGCGCGCAGCGCCTCGGCCACCACCGGGCGCGCCGACTGGCCCTCGGGCACCTCGAATTCGCCGATGCCCTCGGGGTAGAAGTCGCGGAACATCGCTTCCAGCACGTCCTGGGGCTCCAGGTCGTCGAGGTGCGGGCTCGGGGTGGCCTGCGGGGTGATCATCCGGTTGAAGCCGGGCTGGCCGTCGGCGCGCTGGTAGATGTCGTACTGGGTGTTGGCGTCGCCGAGGTACTCCAGCAGCTGCGGGTGGGTGGCGATGACGTGGTAGGACTCCAGGAAGGCCTCCATGCCGACCTTCCAGTTGCAGTCGATCACCTTGGCGACGTGGACCGCCTTGAACCGGTCCTGCAGGCCGAACGGCTCGAAGTGCTTCTCCAGATCGCCGATGTAGTTGGCCAGCGACGTCGCCTCCGGGTCGGGGTTGACGAACACGAAGCCGCCCCACACCCCGGTCTGGGCCTGCGGCAGGCTGAACTTGGCCTCGTCGATGTGCGGGAAGTCCCACTGACAGGGCAGCACGGTGAGCTCGCCTTCGAGGTTCCAGGTCATGCCGTGGAACGGGCAGCGCAGCTGCTGGGCCTGACCGGCGTTGTCGCACAGCCGGGTTCCGCGGTGCAGGCAGGCGTTGTGGTAGGCGGCGATCGCCCCGCCGGGCCGGCGCACGACGATCAGCGACATGTCGGCCAGGTCGTAGACGACGTAGTCGCCGGGCTCGGGGATGTCCTCTTCCCGGCAGGCGACCTGCCAGACCCGCTTCCACAGCTTCTCCACCTCGAGACGGTGGAACTCCTCGGTGATGTAGCGGTCCTTGTCGATGTCCTCGCACCCGAGGTACTCGTAGCTCTCCTCACGCAGCGGCGCGGGCACCTCGCGGGTGTCGCCGGCCAGCAGGCTCTGCACGGTGGGTCCGCTCGAGCGGGCCTGGCCCGGGGCGGCGTCGCGCGGCAGCTCGGTCTGGGTCATGAGGTCCTCCGATCGGTGGTGGTGCGGGATTCCAGGTAGCTCTGCACGGCGGTCGCGATGAACGCCGAGCCGTTGATGGCCCAGCCGCCGTCGACGAACAGCGTCTGGCCGGTGATGTAGCTCGCGGCGGGGGACGCCAGGAACGCGACCGCAGCGGCGACGTCGTCGGGGGTGCCGATGCGGCCCAGCGGCATGGCCGCGCCGACCGCGTCGCGCAGCCCGGGGTCGGCGAACTCGCCCTGGGTGCCCTCGGTGAGCACCAGGCCGGGGCCGACCGCGTTGACCCGGATGCCGCGGGGCGCGAATTCGGTGGCCATCTGCTTGGTCAGTGCCACGATCGCGGCCTTGGAGGCCGGGTAGATGCCGCGCCCGGCGCCGCCGAGGTCGGCCAGCACCGAGGTGAGGTTGACGATCGCGCCGCCATCGGCGGGGAACTTCTCCACCAGCGCCCGGGTGACCAGCCAGCTGCCCACCACGTTGGTGCCCAGCACGTCCTCGACGTCGGCGCGGCTGCTGTCGGTGAGCCCGGCCGAGCGCCAGATGCCGGCGTTGTTGACCACGATGTCGACCCGGTCGAGCGAGGCGGCCAGCGCGTCCACCGACGCGTCGTCGCGCACGTCGCAGTGCGCGGCCTCGGCACCGAGTTCCGCGGCGGTCGTTTTGGCCGCGTCGCCATCGATGTCGGCCACGGTGACCTGGGCGCCGTCGGCGACCAACCGGGCGGCGATCGCCCGCCCTATCCCGTGGGCTGCGCCGGTGACCAGCGCTTTCGGTGTGCCGTCTCGCACTCTTGGAACTCCTGATCCGCTAGGCCTTGCGTATGATGTAGCTCACTATTATATTGGCGAACCAATTAGTCAAGCCCCATCGCGACGACCCGCCGACTGAACCCACGACGACCCCGGAGGCCGCACGTGACCGACACGACCACCCCGAACACGACCGAAACCGGCACGCCGGACGCGCTGGCGGTCGCCGACTTCGACCCGCTGGAACCGGCCACCCTGCAGTGCCCGTACGCCTGGTATCAGACGTTGCGCGCCGAGGCTCCGGTCCACTTCGTGCCGAGCCGCGGCATGTGGTTCGTCACCTCCTACGAGCTGTCCAGCGAGGCCGCGCTCAACCACGAGGTGTTCTCCTCCAACTTCGGGCTGCCGCAGATGCCGCCGCCGGAGTCGGTGGCCGAGGAGATCGCCGCCATCCAGGCCGAGGGCTGGCCGGCGGTGCCGACCCTGCTCACCGCGGACCCGCCGGAGCACCACTACTACCGCCGGATGGTCGGCAAGGCGTTCACCCCGCGGCTCATCGCCGAGCACGAGCCGAGCGTCCGGACGATCGCCGCCGACCTGGTGGGCCAGATCCCGGCCGGGCAGCCGTTCGAGTTCGTCACCGGCTTCGCCGCGCCGCTGCCCCTGCAGGTGATCGCGCGGGTGCTCAACGTCTCGGCCGACCGCACCGACGATTTCAAGCTGTGGTCCGACCAGTTCACCGCCAGCGTCGGGGCGGTGCTCGACGACGCCGAGGCCCTGGAGCAGGCGCGGCAGAACCTGGCCTACCAGAAATACTTCGCCGCCGAACTCGACGAACGCCGGGCCAACCCCAGCGACGACCTGCTCAGCGGGCTGGTGACCGCGCCCAGCGCCGAAGACGGTGACGAGCCGCTGAGCACCGCCGCCTGCCTGAGCATCATCCAGCAGCTGTTGATCGCCGGCAACGAGACCTCGACGAAGCTGCTGACCGGCCTGCTGCACCAACTGGTCATCGAACCGCGCTGGTGGGACTGGCTGCGCGAGGACCCGGCCGCCCGCTCCGCCGCGCTGGTCGAGGAGGGGCTGCGGTTCCTCACCCCGGTGCAGAGCATGTTCCGCATCACCAAGGCCGAGACGACACTCGGCGGGACCACCATCCCCGCCGGCTCGATGGTGGTGCTGACCTTCGGGGCCGCCAACCGCGACGAGAAGCAGTTCGCGGCACCCGAGGAGTTCAACCCGGAACGCTCCGACGCCAAGGGCCACCTGGCCTTCGGCACCGGCATCCACGCCTGCCCGGGCTCGCGGCTGGCCCGGATGGAGGCGCAGATCGCGCTGGAAGAGTTGGCCGGCCGCTTCACCACGGTCCGGTTCGGCGACGACAACGACTTCGCCTACGAGCCGAGCTTCATGCTGCGCGGCCTGCACCGGCTGACGCTGGTCTTCGACACCGAGGAGAACTGAGCGGTGCCCCACGACGTTTCGGTCGCCGCGAGCCACACCGCCCCGGGAGACACCGGATCTCGATGAGCGGTCTGGAGGTCGAACCGGTAACCCCCACCGGGGAGGTGGCCCGGTGGTGGCGTGGCTATCTGGTCCGCCACCCCCTGGCCGCTCTGCACACGGTCGGCGGCCAGATCGTGCTGGGGCTGCGCACGTTCCAATGCCTTGCCGTGGACCTGGTGCGCGGCCGGCTGCCGATGCAGGAGTTCGTCGAACAGGCCACGTTCATGGCCCGCACCGCGGTGGTTCCGACGTTCTTCGTCGCGGTGCCGTTCAGCGTCACCCTCGCCATCCAATTCAGCCTGCTCGCCGGGCAATTGGGCGCGACCTCGCTGGCCGGCGCCGCCAACGGACTCGCGGTGATCCGGCAGGGCGCGCCGCTGGTGGCGGCGGTGCTGATGGCCGCCGCGGTCGGTTCGGCCACCAGCGCCGACCTCGGCTCCCGGCGCATCCGTGAGGAGACCGACGCCATGGAGGTGATGGGGGTGTCGGTGATCCGGCGCCTGGTGGTGCCCCGCCTGTTGGCCAGCGTGGTCGTGGCGATCGCCCTGACCGGATTCACCTGCTTCATCGGGTTTCTCGCCGGCTACGCGTTCACCGTGATGCTGCAGGGCGGCACCCCGGGCAGCTACACCGCCACGTTCTCCTCGTTCGCCACCGTCGACGACCTCGTCCTCACCCTGATCAAGGGGGTGGTGTTCGGGGTGATCGTCGCGATCGTCTCCTGCTACAAGGGCTTGAGCGCCAGCGGCGGGCCGGCCGGGGTCGCGAACTCGGTCAACGCCGCTGTGGTGCAGTCGATCCTGCTGCTGATGCTGGTCAACGCCCTGCTGAGCCAGATGTATGTGACCCTGTTCCCGAAGGCGAGTTTTTGACCATGGCCGCCACCTTCTACCCGCCCGCCGTCCGCCCGGTCGTCGCCGTCGCCGACGGCACCACTCGCCAGGCCGCCCGCGCCGGGCACATGGTGACGTTTTTGTTCCAGACCATCGCCGGCATCCCGCTGGTGTTGCGGCGCTACCCGCGCGAATTCATGCGGCTGTTCTCCGACGTGACGTGGGGCAACGGGTCCATCGTGGTCGGCGGCGGCACCGCCGGGGTGGTGCTGGTGGTGGGCGCGGCCGGCGGCGCGGTGGTGGCCATCGAGGGCTACAACGCGCTGAACCTGCTGGGACTGGGCCCGGCGACCGGCCTGATCACCGCCCTGGCATCGGTGCGCGAACTCGCCCCGATGATGGCCGCGCTGGCCTTCGCCATCCAGGCCGGCTGCCGGTTCACCGCACAGTTGGGCGCGATGCGGATCTCCGAAGAGATCGACGCCCTGGAAGCGGTGGCGATCCGCCCCATCCCCTATCTGGTCACCACCCGGGTGGTGGCCTCCGCGCTCGCGGTGGTGCCGCTGTTCATCGCCTGCCTGTCGCTGAACTTCCTGGTCTGCCAGTTCGTGGTGTTCCTGGCCAGCGGTCAGGCCTCCGGAACCTACCTGCACTATTTCGCGCTGATGCTCAGCGGCCGCGACATGGTGTTCGCGGTGATCAAGGTCGCCGTGTTCGTCGGCGTGATGTCCACGATCCAGTGCTACTACGGCTTCTACGCCACCGGCGGCCCGCAGGGCGTCGGCATCGCCGCGGGCCGCGCGATGCGGGCCAGCATCACGATCATGGTCGGCGTCAACATGCTGCTGACGATGGCGTTCTGGGGCATCGACGCCGGCGGAAGGTTGGGTGGCTAGTGCCCAACATCTTCGAGCCGGACGGCAGGGGGGCCTCGACGGGCGTCCTGGCGCTGCGCGGCGTGGTCTTCCTGGTGGTGCTGACGGTGGTCGGCGGCCTGTTGGTCGCCAAGTCCCAGGGTCTGCTCGACCGGCGGGTTCAGGTCACCGCGCTGCTCAGCAGCGTCGGCGACGGGCTGCCCCGCAAGTCCGACGTCAAATATCGCGGGGTGCTCGTCGGGATGGTGCGCAGCGTGACCCCGGCGATCGGCGGCGGGCTCAACGTCGTCGAGATCGACCTCATCCCGCAGTACGCCCGGACCATCCCGGCCACGGTCACCGCGCGCATCGTGCCCAGCAACGCCTTCGCGGTGTCCTCGGTCCAGTTGGTGGACAACGGATCCGGCCGGCCGATCCGGTCCGGGGACACCGTGGCCGAGGACCGCTCGCTGCCCGCGCAGCTGTTCCAGACCACGCTCGCCAAGCTGCGCGAGCTGGTCTCGGCGCTGACCCGGCCCGACGGCGACCGCACCATCGGTCTGATCCGGGCCATCGCCGACGCCACCGCCGACCGCGGCCCGCAGTTGACCTCCGCGGCCGGTGGACTCAACCGCATCGTGGCGGAGATGAACGACCTCAGCGTCGACACCGGGGAGCCGGCGATGCTGCAGACCTGGGACTCGGCGATCACCGCACTGCGCGGCACCGCACCCGAGCTGGTCGACGCGCTGCACGACGCGGTGCTGCCGATGCAGACCGTCGCCGAGCGCCAGTCCGACCTGACCGCTCTGCTCACCGGCAGCCGCAACACGGTGGGCACGGTCGGCACCGCGCTGGAGAACCGCGCCGACCAGATGCTGACGATCAGCACCCAGCTGACCCCGGTGGTCGGTGTGCTGGCGGACAACTCGGCGAAGTACCCGGCGATCGGGGTGTCGCTGAACAATGTGGTCGAGAAGTTCTTCGCCGAACTGTGGACCCGCACCGGCAAGAAGCTGAGCTTCACGTTCAAGCTGGTGGTCGCGCTGGCCCCGCTGCGGGTCTACACCCGCGCCGACTGCCCGGTCTACGGCGAACTGCGCGGCGCCAGCTGCGACACCGCACCGGAGGTGGAGCCGGTGTTCGACTTCGCCGGCATGCCCGACATGCGGTCCTACATTCCCCCACCCGGCATCACGCTGCCCGCCGAACCCGACGCCGCCGCGGGCGCCGAGACGCCGCAACCGGACACCGTGGCCGACGAGTTGCTGCTGACGCCGCTCAACCCGCCGCCGCCGGCCCCGACCTTCGACCCGGTACCCGACGGCGCGACACCGGGAGGCACGCCGTGACCGCCTACCGTCGCCAGATCGTCTGGCTCGCCGTGTTTCTGGTCATCTGCTTCGCGCTGACCTGGACCATCCTGGTCACGCTGCGCCGCGACGTGGCCGGACCGGCCAACACCTACACCGCCGCGTTCACCGACGTCACCGGGTTGCGCGCCGGCTCCGACGTCCGCATCGCCGGCGTGCGGGTGGGCCGAGTCGATTCGGTGGACCTCGACGGCGAGCTCGCGGTGGCCCGGTTCCGGGTGGAGCGCAGCCAGCCCGTCTACGGCAACACCAAGGTGTCGGTGGTCTACCAGAACATCATCGGGCAGCGTTACCTCGCCTTGACGCTGGATGACTTCGGGGCGCCCGAGCAGCTGCCCGACGGCAGCCGCATCCCGGTCGAGCACACCGAACCGTCGTTCGACGTCAGCAACCTGCTCAACGGTTTCGAGCCGCTGTTCACCCTGCTCGACCCGGCCAACCGCGGCAACCTGTCCAACGCGCTGATCAAGGCGCTGCAGGGCGACGAGAGCTCGATCACGGTGCTGATCAGCGAGACCTCCCGGCTGGCGCAGTCGATCGCCGGACCCGATCAGCTGCTCGGCTCGGTCATCGAAAGCCTCACCAAGGTCACCGAGAACCTCGCCGCCCAGGGCGGCAACCTGCAGACCACCCTGCGCCAGATGCGCGCGGTGGTCTCCGGGCTCAACGACCGACGCGACGAGCTGGTCGCCTCGATGGGATCCATCTCGACCGTGGTGGCCCAACTATCCGGGATCCTCAACCGGGTCCAGCCCGACCTCAACGACCTGCTGGACCGCGAACCCGGCCTGCTGGCCACCCTGGTCAACGACCGCGAGCAGGTCGCCCGGCTCGGCGCCAACCTGCCCGCGGTGCTCAAGGGGCTGGCCCGCATCACCGGTGACAGCGCCGCGATGAGCGCGCAGGCCTGCGACTTCAACTTCACCCTGTTCAACTTCCTGAAACCGATTGTGCCCACGATCATCAACGCGGCCACCCCCGGCGGCCAGCACCACGCCGTGGCGGATCTTCATCGTCACCACCACCCGGTCACCGGCCAGCTCGGTGCCGCGCACCGCGCCGACGGGCACCCCGGCGATGTTGATCTGGTCGCCGGCCCGGACGCCGGCCACCTGCTGGAACTCGGCGCGGTAGGTGGTCTTGCCCAGGTGCAGGGAGTTGATCATCGTGGTGGCCGCGATCAGCGCGCCCAGCACCAGCAGCGAGATCGTCCCGAGCCAGGCGGTGTTGAGGTCCTCCAGGACCCGGTTGCCGCCGGGTTGGCTGGGGCGTCGGGGGCGTCGGG
>NZ_LZLJ01000013.1 GCF_001668625.1 Mycobacterium sp. 1274756.6 | reverse complement strand
GGCGCCCGCGACGGTGAGCGGGTTCTGGTGCCGAACAACCCGGTTGCCGCCGGGTTGTACCGCGATCGGCCGGCGCTCCGGGCTTGGCGCACCGAACTGGTGCCGTCAGCCATGGCGCTGACCCCGCTGTATCACCCGGAGGGTTGGCGGCTGCCCAATGGCATTCCGCTTGACAGCGCCACCCGCGACATCTTCCTGTACGCCCCCGATGCGATCGCGATCCGATCCCGGGCGGCGATCATGTCGTCGATCGCCGACCGGTATCTGCGCCCCGCCGCAGCGACCCGGTGGACCAGCCTGGCGTGCGGCGCCGCGATCCCGGTTTTCCAGGCCCTCACCGGGCACCGCTGCCGTCGGGTGACGCTGACGTTGGTCGATCTCGATGAGGGTGCCCTGGCTCACGCCGCCGAACTGGGCGCCACGGCCGGGGCCGGCGGCCGGGTCGACCTCCGTCTGCTGCAGCGGCACCTGATCCGGGAGATGATCGTCAGTGACCGGCTGGTCGACGAGGTGGGGGAGGCCAGCCAGGACCTGGTCGACATGCTCGGCATCTTCGAGTACATCCCGGCCGAGTACGGTGAGCTCAAGTCGGCGGCGGTGTTCCTACGCAATGCCTTTCGGCTGCTCAAGCCGGGCGGCGCGGTGGTTGCGGCGAACATGCTCGATACCCACCCGCGACTGGCGTTCAATCAGCGGGCGATCGGCTGGCCCAGGATCTTTCCCCGATCCATCACGGAACTGCGGGAGATCCTGCGTGACGCCGGGATCCCGCCGCAGCAGGTGACGATGACGCTTGCCGCCGACGGGGTCTACGCGGTGCTGGAGATCCGGAAGCCGCAGGAACCCTGATGGCCGCCGCGCGGCATATCGGCGATGTCGCCGGTTCGGCGGGCCGGATAAGCCATCATGAACCCCACGACCCGAGGAGCAGCAGCAGTGGCCCAGTCCGGTGAATTCGTCGCCGCCATCGACCAAGGCACCACCAGCACCCGGTGCATGATCTTCGACCACACCGGCACCGAGGTGGGCCGTCACCAACTCGAGCACGAGCAGATCCTGCCCCGGGCCGGCTGGGTGGAGCACAACCCGTTCGAGATCTGGGAGCGCACCGCGGCGACCCTGGTCTCGGCGCTCAACGCCACCGGGTTGCAAGCCGGCGACCTGGCCGGGCTGGGCATCACCAACCAGCGGGAGACCACCGTGGTGTGGAACCGGCGCACCGGGCGGCCGTATCACAACGCGATCGTCTGGCAAGACACCCGAACCGACCGCATCGCCACCGCGCTGCAGCGCGACGAGCGCGGCGAGGTGATCCGGCACCGCGCCGGCCTGCCGCCGGCCACCTACTTCTCCGGCGGCAAACTGCAATGGATCCTGGAGAACGTCGACGGAGCCCGCGCCGACGCCGAGCGAGGCGAGGCGCTGTTCGGCACCGTCGACACCTGGGTGCTGTGGAACCTCACCGGCGGCCCGCGCGGCGGGGTGCACGTCACCGACGTCACCAACGCCAGCCGCACCATGCTGATGGATCTGCAGACGCTGGACTGGGACGACGAACTGCTGTCGTTCTTCGATGTCCCCAGGGCGATGCTGCCGCGAATCGCGCCGTCGTCATCCCCCGAGCCGCACGGGCTGACCCACGACAGCGGACCGCTCGGCGGCTCGGTGCCGGTGACCGGGATTCTCGGTGACCAGCAGGCCGCGATGGTCGGGCAGGTCTGCCTGACCGCGGGCGAGGCGAAGAACACCTACGGCACCGGCAATTTCCTGCTGCTCAACACCGGGGAGAAGATCGTCCGCTCCGACAACGGCCTGCTGACCACCGTCTGCTACCGGTTCGGCGACGCAAAACCCGTGTACGCGCTGGAGGGCTCGATCGCGGTGACCGGGTCGGCGGTGCAGTGGCTGCGCGACCAGTTGGGGATCATCAGCGGCGCCGCGCAGAGCGAGGCGCTGGCCCGGGAGGTCGCCGACAACGGCGGGGTGTATTTCGTGCCGGCATTCTCGGGCCTGTTCGCGCCCTACTGGCGGTCCGACGCCCGCGGGGCGATCGTCGGCTTGTCGCGGTTCAACACCAACGCGCATCTGGCGCGCGCCACCTTGGAGGCCATCTGCTACCAGAGCCGCGACGTGGTCGACGCGATGGCCGCCGACTCCGGGGTACACCTGGAGGTGCTCAAGGTCGACGGCGGCATCACCGCCAACGATCTGTGCATGCAGATCCAGGCCGATGTACTCGGGGTGGAGGTGGTCAAACCGGTGGTCTCGGAGACCACCGCGCTGGGCGCGGCCTACGCGGCCGGGCTGGCGGCCGGGTTCTGGTCCGGGCCCGACGAGTTGCGCGAGCACTGGCGGGAGGACAAGCGCTGGCAGCCGCAGTGGTCCGCCGAGCAGCGCGCTGCCGGCTACGCGGGGTGGCGCAAGGCGGTGGAGCGCACCCTGGACTGGGTGGACGTGTCCTGACCGGGGCGCCGCACGCGGCTATCGGGATTCGCCGAGCACCGCTCAATCGCTTTCGCCGAGCACGGCGTAGACGTCCCGGCGGGCGGCGTTGACGATCTCGACGATCCGCTGCTGCTGGTCGGCGCTGCCCGCGCGGGCCGCCTGGGCGACCGCACCCAGCAACTGGCCGGTCGCGTCCCGCAACATCGACTGCTCGGCCCCGACCCCGTCGGTGATGTCCTCCCACGGTGCGGTGTGAATCTTCTCGGCGGCGGCACGGCCGGCGTCGGTCAACTCGAAGAGTTTCTTGCTGCCGTCGCTCTCACACACCGCGATGAGGTCTTCGTCGGCGAGCAACTGCAGCGTCGGGTAGACCGATCCGGCGCTGGGCCGCCAGAGCCCGTGACTGCGGTCGGCGATCTGCTGGATCATCTCGTAGCCGTGCATCGGCCGTTCGGTGAGCAGCACCAAGATCGCCGCGCGCACGTCACCGCGGCGGCCGCGGTGGCCCCGGCGACCACCCCACGGGTTGCCGCCACGCCCGAAACCCGAACCGAACGGGATCGCGAAGGCCGGTCCGAAACCGAACGAACCGTCCATCCCGGCGGCCTGCTGGCGCAGGTGGTCGCGACAGTCCGCACCGCCATGGCCCTGATCACCGGGCGGCGGCGAGCCGAAAAAGCCCCGGTTCGGCGCGCCGAAGGGTGAGAACGGAAAGCTCATGGTCTTCTCCCCACTGTGAGCAACGACCCCGACCGACGATATATAACGATATATCGCGACAGGTCGGACGACAAGGCTCAGTTGGGCGGCACCAGCCCGTCCGGTCGACCACCGTCAGCGCCGCCGACCCCGGGCGCCGTCGGCTGCGCGGCGGCCGGCTGGGCGCCCACCGCGGGTTCGGTCCACGACGCGGGTGCGGCCTGTGGTGGTGGCGCGGTGGGATTAGCCGCCGCGCCGACGCGGGTCTGCATCCGAGCGAGTTCCCGGCGGTGCCGCTCGGCGAGCACCGCGGCCAACACCGGTTCGGGCGGGGCCCCGGGCGGGGGCGGCGGGGCGATGGCGCCCACCACGTCGGCGGCGATGCGGTAGGCGATCTCGCCGCGGCGCACCGGGTCGAGTTGCGGGGCGCGGGCCAGGAACTGGCGAGCCGTCTCGGCCTGCTCGGGGCGCAGCCCGGACAGCTGCAGCGACGACGCCCACCAGGCCAGCGCGGGCGGCATCATCGGCGGCGGCGCCAACCGCGGCGCGCGTTCGCTGATCACCCTGGTGCCGGCGAAGATGTCGCCGAGGCGCTTGCCGTGCGGGGAGAGCAGGCTGGAGATCACCGCCGGGCTGCCCAGCAGCAACCAGATCTCCACCACCGACGTGAGCGCCCGAAACGTCGCCTGGCTGACGCGTTCCGGCCCGCCGTCGTCGGCGACGACCCGCAACCCCATCGCCATCTTGCCCAGCGTCCGGCCCCGGGTGGACACCTCGAAGATCAGCGGATACGCCACCGGCACCAGCACCACGAACACGATGGTCAGCGCCTGCACCCACGCGCCGTCGAGTTGCCGGTAGGTGAGCGCCCCCAGCACGGCTCCGGCCAACGTCAGCGCGGAGATCACCACGATGTCGATCAGGGCGGCGACCGCCCGGACGGGTAACTGCGCCACCTGCACGTCCAGGACGACAGCGTCCCCGGTCACCACCTGCGCCATGGCGCAAACGCTACTCGTCGCGCGCCGCCCCCCGGCACGGCATTGCGCCGCTATCGTGTGGCGGGTGGATGTTGACGCCTTCGTGCTGGCCCATCGGCCGGCCTGGGACCGCCTGGAGACCTTGGTCCGGCGGCGTCGGGCACTCACCGGCGCCGAGGTCGACGAGCTCGTCGACCTCTACCAGCGGGCGTCCACCCACCTGTCGATGTTGCGGTCGGCGTCGCGGGACACCGCCACCACCGCTCGGCTGTCCGCCCTGGTAGCCCGCGCCCGGTCGGCGGTCACCGGCGCGCACGCACCGCTGGGCCGGGAGTTCGCGCGGTTCTGGACGGTGCGGTTCCCGGTGGTCGCCTACCGCGCCGGGGTGTGGTGGTTGGCGACGGCGGCGGCGTTCCTCACCCTCACCGCGCTCATCGCCGTCTGGGTGGCGGGTAACCCCGACGTGCAGGCGGCCATCGCCACCCCGGCGCAGATCAAGCAGCTGGTCGAGCACGACTTCGCCGCGTACTACAGCGAACACGCCGCGAGCGCGTTCGCGACCCAGGTGTGGCTGAACAACTCCTGGGTCGCCGCGCAGTGCATCGCGTTCGCGGTGCTGCTGGGGCTGCCGATCCCCTGGGTGCTGTTCCAGAACGCGGCCAACGTCGGTGTCATCGCCGGGTTCATGTTCTCGGCGGGCAAGGGCGACATCCTGCTGGGCCTGCTCGCCCCGCACGGCCTGTTGGAGCTGACCGCGGTGTTCCTCGCGGCGGCGGTCGGGATGCGGCTGGGCTGGATGGTGATCGCGCCCGGTGACCGCCCCCGCGGGCAGGTGCTGGCCGAGCAGGGTCGCGCGGTGGTGGCGGTCGCCGGGGGTCTGGTGGCGGTGCTGTTGGTCGCCGGGATCCTCGAAGCGTTCGTCACCCCCTCGGGCCTTCCCACCTGGATGCGGATCGGGATCGGGGTGCTGGCCGAGGCCGCGTTCCTGACCTACATCGTGTATTTCGGGCGACGGGCGGCGCGGGCCGGGGAGAGCGGCGACATCGCCGATGCCCCCGACGTGGTGCCGACCGGCTGACCCGCCGCGCTACAACCGCCCGGTGAACTTCATCGCCAGATACCGGTCGGCCAGCGCCGGGGCCAGTTCTTCGGGCGTGGCGTCGACGACCTCGACCCCCGCGCGCTGCAGGCGGGCCGCGATCTCGCGCCGCTCGATCCGGGAGCGTTCCGCGGCGGCCGCGTCATAGACCGCGGCGGCACCGGCGCGCCCGGCCGCCAGCGCAGCGACCCGCGGGTCGGCGACCGCGGCCAGAATCACCTGGTGCCGAGCGGTCAACTGGGCCAGCACCGGCATCAGGCCCTCGTCGAGGGCGGAGGCGTTGAGGTCGGTGAGCAGCACCACCAGGGAGCGGTGCCTAGAGCGCCGGATCACCGCCGAGACCATCGCGGTCGCATCGGATTCCACCAGCTCGGGTTGCAGCGGCGCCATCGCCTCGACGAGCTGGGCGAGCAGTTCGTTCCGGGAGGCCCCGAACACCCCGGCCCGCACCACCCGGTCGTGGGCCAGGAAGTCGACCCGGTCCCCGGCGCGCGCCGCCAGCGCCGCCAGCAACAGGGCGGCGTCCATCGACCAGTCCAGCCGGGGCCAGCCGCCGGGGTCGGCGGCGGTGGGATCCACGCCGACGCGGCCCGCCGCGGTGCGTCCGGTGTCGAGCACGAGCAGGATCCGCCGGTCGCGTTCGGGGCGCCAGGTCCGCACGACGACATCGGAGCGGCGCGCGGTGGCCCGCCAGTCGATGGAGCGCACGTCGTCGCCGACGACGTATTCGCGCAGCGAGTCGAATTCGGTGCCCTGCCCGCGCACCAGGATCGGGATGAGGCCGTCCAGTTCGCGCAGCCGGGCCAGCCGCGACGGCAGGTGCTTGCGCGACAGGAACGGCGGCAGGATGCGCACGACGCCGGGCACCGGGGTGGAGCGTTGCCGCCCGGCCAGCCCCAGCGGGCCCAGCGACCGGATGGTGACCGTGGCCGCCTCCTGGTCACCGCGGCGCACCGGCCGCAGCCGGGTGGTCAGCCGGTGTTGCCGCCCGGCCGGCAGGGTGAGGTGGTGGCTGCGCGGTTCGGCGCGGGCGCTGGGGGCCCAGGCGTCGCGCACCAGCCCGCGGAACCGTCGCCGGCCGGTGTGCTCGACGGTCACGGTGGTCTCCACCGGCTGCCCGAGGCGCGCGGAGGTCGGCCCACTGCGCACGGCGCGCAGGGCCCGCGGGCTGGCGGCCAACACCACGTCGGCGCCGACAGCGACGGCCAGGGCGGCACCGAGCACGACGAACGCGGTGGCCGGCCACGGCGCCACCGCGATCGGCAGCACACCCAGCAGCGCGACCAGTCCGGCGCGTCCGGTGACGATCACTACCGCGGCACCGGAACCGCGGCGAGGATGCCGTCGAGCACACCGTCGGGCGAGGCGCCTTCGAGTTCGGCCTCCGGGCGCAGCCCGATGCGGTGCCGCAGCGTCGTCCGGGCCATCGCCTTGACGTCGTCGGGGGTGACATAGCTGCGGCCGGACAACCAGGCCCAGGCCCTGGCGCTGCCCAGCAGTGCGGTGGCGCCGCGCGGCGAGACGCCCAGCTGCAGGGCGGGGGAGCGGCGGGTGGCCCCGACGATGTCGACGATGTAGGCCAGCACCTCCTGACCGGCCAGCACCCGGCGCACCGCGTCGCGGCCGGCGGCCAGATCGGCGGCGCCGGCGACCGGTTGGATCGCCGACAGGTCGCGCGGGTCGAACCCGCGGGCGTGCCGGTCGAGGATCGCGATCTCGGTGTCGCGCTGCGGCAGGTCCACGGTGAGCTTCAGCAGGAACCGGTCCAGCTGGGCCTCGGGCAGCTGGTAGGTGCCCTCGTACTCGATGGGGTTCTGGGTGGCGGCGACGATGAACGGGTCCGGCAGCGCCTTGGGTTCCCCGTCGACGCTGACCTGGCGCTCTTCCATGGCCTCCAGCAGCGCGGCCTGGGTTTTCGGCGGGGTGCGGTTGATCTCGTCGGCGAGCAGCAGGTTGGTGAACACCGGCCCGGGCCGGAAGGTGAACGCGGCGGTGCGGGTGTCGTAGACCAGCGAACCGGTGACGTCACCGGGCATCAGGTCCGGGGTGAACTGCACCCGCTTGAACTCCAGGTGCAGTGCGGCGGCCAGGCTGCGCACCAGCAGTGTTTTCGCCGTGCCGGGCACGCCTTCGAGCAGGACGTGGCCGCGGCAGAGCAGCGCCACCAGCAGACCGCTGACCACCGCGTCCTGGCCGACGACGGCTTTGCCGATCTCGGCGCGCAGGGCCAGCAGGGCGTTTCGGGCCGCGTCGGCCGAATCCGGGTGGGCGTGTGTCATAGGTGGGTGACCTGTCTTTCGATGTCGTCGAGGGCACGGGCGAGGTCCAGCAGGTCGGCGTCGGTGGCCGGCGCTGATCCGAACAGTAACCGGCGCAGCGTGTCCGCCGGGACGGTAGTGCGGTGCGCGACGGCGGCGACGACCGCCTCCGGTGCCGCGGTGACCGGCAGACCCAGCCGGGGGAGCAGCCGCTGCAGGGTCGCGGTGCGCAGCGCGTCGGCCGCGCGGTCGCGGGCCCGCCGGGCGCGATAGAGGCGGGCGCGCCCCTCCACGGTCTCCGATGCCCGCACCACCACCGGCAGCGTCTCGGCCACCAGCGGACCGAGCCGGCGGCCCTGCCAGACCGCGAGCACCGCGACCACCAGGCAGAGCTGCCACACCACCCATTTGACGTTGCCCGGGATCAGATCGCTCAGCGTCTGCTTGCCGGTGCCGCCTTCGGCCTGGGTTTGCGGCCGCTGCGGAGCGAACCAGACCACGTGCGGCCGGGTGCCGGCCAGGTTCATCGCCAGCGCCGCGTTGCCCTCCTCCAGCAGGTGCCCGTTGAGCAGGAACTCCGCGCTGCCCACCACGGTGATGGTCCGCGCACCGTCGTGGTAGCGCACCACGGCGCCCCCGTAACAGCTGGTCAGCCCGTCGGCGGCAGCGGCGTCCTTGGCCTCGTAGGTGATCGCTGTTTCGCCCAGCGCGACGGTGCCGGCCCGGTTGGCCTCGGCCAGCGCACAGTCCGGGCGGCGCTGTGCGCTGCTCCATTGGCGGCTCAACTCCGGTGCCAGGGCGCGCAGCGCGCGCGGGGTCGGCTCGACCAGCAGCCGGTCGCCGGGCAACTCGGCGAGGCGGTCCAGCAGGTCGGGCGCCAAGATCCGTTGGGTCTCGCCGATCACGACCAGCGAGTCGGGCCGGGCGTGCCGGGCGACGTCGTCGACGGCGGTGGCCACCGACACCTGCACCCCGTGGTCGTCCAGCAGCGCGACCAGGGCGTGCGCCCCGGTGGGGTAGGTGGATTGGGGATCCATCCTGCCGCCCGGCCGCGGTTGGAGCAGGGTGTAGCTCAGCACCCCGATGACCGCCATGGCCAGCAGCGCCACGACGGCCCACAGCCAGGTGCTTGCGGACCGCCGCCGCGTGGGGGTGCTCACCGCGGCGCCAGCGCGGCAGCCGCCGGCACCGGGTGGGCCGGCACCTGGGCCCGCAACCGGTCGTCGAGGTCGGCGATCCGCCGGTAGCCGGCTTCGGTGCCCGGCCGCTCCCCGTAGGTCACGTCGTTGAACACGGCGGCGGCCCCGCTCAACTCGGCGGCGAGGCCGGGCAGCGCCGCGCCGGCGTCTCGGGCCAACTCGTTGGCGGTGCGCCCGGGCAGCGGCCGGAGGATTCCGCCTTCTTCCAGCCCCCGGGCGACCGCACGCAACCGCTGCCGGATGGCGGTGCCCCAGTCACCTTGCGCTGCAGCATGTTCGGCGGCGGCGCGGCATTCGGCGGCGCGGCGCCCGCCGACCTCGAACAGCGCGTGGTCGGTGCGTCCCGACCGGATCGTGTTGCGGGCCACCCGGATCGCGATGACCACCGCCACGGCCACCAGCACCGCGACCACGGCGACGGTGAACCCGGCTCCCGGGATCTCCGCCGTCCGCGCCAGCAGCCGGTCGACCACGTCGTCCAACCAATCGCTGAGCGACCGGCCGGACTCCTGCGCATAGATCGGTTTCGCCAGTTCGTGCTGGGCTTCGGTGTGCGCGGGATCGCGGTCGATATCGACGCCGGACACGGTCAGCGGGCCAGCCACAGGTTGTCGGTGGCTCCGGGTGCGGCCGGGCCGCTCGCGGCGCCGCTCTGCAACACCAGGTCGAACGCCTCGGCGCGGATGCGCCGGTCGGTGTAGAGCAGCACCGTCACCCCGCAGCGGAACGGCTGCACCACGATCTGCGCGACGATGCCGCCGATCGCCGCGACGATGACCGCGCCGATCGAGCCCGATGTGGACCCGAGGGTGCCACCGAACGCCAGCCCCAGCAGTCCGAAGGGGATGCCGATCGCGAATGCCACCACGCTGGTCACGATCGCGGTGAGTATGAGGATCCCCACGATGCGCCAAAAACTGTTCCGCACCAGGGCGAAGGACCGTTTCATCGCCTCGATGATGGGCTGCTGTTCCAGCACGATCACCACCGGCGCGAACACCAAGGCCACATAGAAGTAGATCAGCCCGGCCAGCGCGGCCAGCCCGAGCACCACGGCGAGCAGACCGGCCGCCGCCGACGAGGTGCCGATCGCGGCCCCGATCGCGGCGATCACCAAGCCGACGCCGAGTATCGCCACGATGACGATGAGCGCCTCCAGCAGCATCAGCCCGATCAGCGGCAGCAGCCGTCCGCGCACCTTCTCCCACGCCTCGCCGAGTGTGATGTCGGCGCCGAACACCGCGCGTCCGATGATCACGGTGAGCATGCCGACCAGGACGATGCCGCCGAGGGCGCTGATCGCCCCGGAGGCGAACTCGGCCAGGTAGGAGCCGCGCATGGCGCGCATCATTTCGTCGGGTGAGTCGGGGTCGCTGTTGATCATCGCGGAAAGCGGCCCCAAAGTGAGTAGGAGCCTCAGTAATTCGAGGATGATGACCACCGCGGCGGTCAGTCCCAGCACCGCTTTGGGGTGTTCCCGGATGTAGCCGACGGCGCCGTTGAAGATGTCGCCCAGCGTCAGCGGGCGCAGCGGGATGATGCCGGGTTTGAGGGCCGCGCCCGGCTGGGCGCCGGGGTAGCCCGGCGGCGGACCGTAGCCGGGCGGCGGGGTGGTGTATCCGGGCGGGCGACCGTAGCCGGGGGGCGCTCCGGTGTACCCGGGCGGCGCGCCGTAGCCCGGCGGGGGGCCGTAGCCGGGCGGCGGCGACCCCGGTGGCGGACCGTAACCCGCCGGTGGTCCGGGTGGCGGGCCGTAACCCGGCGGCGCCTCGGGCGGCGGACCGTAGCCGGGTGGCGGACCGTAGGCCGTCGTCTGCCCGTCCGGGTCGGGGCTGCCGCCCGGCGGGGTCAGCGTCGTCTTCTCCGGGTCCGGTTCGCCCGTGCCTTCGGGCGGTTGGGTGCTCACCTGCGGGGGTCCCAGTCAAAAATCATGGCCCTATCCTGTCGGCCCAAACCGCATTTCTCAACGGCGGGGCCGTCGTGTCGCGCATCCGCGCTCCCTCGCGAGGCGGGCACCGGCGTAGCGTCACTGCCATGAGCGAACTGAAGTCGCGGCTGCGCAGCGATCTCACCCAGGCGATGAAGACGCAGGACAAGTTGCGGACCGCCACCTTGCGGATGGCGCTCGCGGCGATCCAGGCCGAGGAGGTCGCCGGCAAGCAACCCCGCGAACTCTCCGACGACGAGGTGCTCAAGCTGCTCGGCCGGGAGTCCCGGAAACGGGCCGAGGCCGCGGAGGTCTACACCCAGAACGGCCGCGGCGAACTCGCCGCCCAGGAACATGCCGAGGCACGGATTCTCGACGAGTACCTGCCGACCCCGCTCACCGAGGGCGAGTTGGCCGACGTCGTCGACACCGCCCTGGCGCAGGTCGCCGAGGACTTGGGGGAGCGGCCCACCGTCAAACAGATGGGTCTGGTGATGAAGGCCGCCACCGCGATCGCCGCGGGCAAGGCCGACGGCGCGCGGCTCGCAGCGGCGGTGAAATCGCGCCTCTGACCGCATCCGCGCGCACGGCGTCCGTACCGACGACGGGAGAGTGATCGGTAGATGGTGTCCGCCCCCATCGAGGACTATGCCCTGCTGGGTGATCTGCACACCGCCGCGCTGCTCGGCCGGGACGGCAGCATCGACTGGTTGTGCCTGCCCCGCTTCGACTCCGGCGCCTGCTTCGCCGCCCTGCTGCACGACGAGTCGGCGGGCCGCTGGCGGCTGGCTCCGGCCGCCGGAGGCCCGGCCACCCGGCGCGGGTACCGCGGCGAAACCCTGATCGTCGAGACCGAGTGGGACGCCCCCGATGGGTCGGTCCGGGTCATCGACTTCATGCCGCCGCGGGGCCACAGCGCCGATGTGGTGCGCATCGTCGAGGGCCGCAGCGGGCGGGTGCCGATGCGCATGGATCTGACCATCCGATTCGACTACGGCAACGTGGTGCCCTGGGTCCGCCGCAACGCGGGCGGGCTCATCGCCGTCGCCGGGCCGGACACCTTGTGTCTGAACACACCGGTCGACATCCACGGCGATCACCTCAGCACCGTCGCCGAGTTCACGGTGACCGCCGGCGACCGGGTGCCGTTCGTATTGACCCATGTGTCCTCCCACCTGGTGGCCGACGCCGTTCAGGCCAAGGCCGAGAACGCGTTGCGCAAGACCGAGGCGTTCTGGCAGCAGTGGATCGGCCAATGCACCTACCGCGGCGAATGGGGGGCCGAGGTGCGCCGGGCGCTGATCACCCTCAAGGCCCTCACCTACGCCCCGACCGGCGGCATCGTCGCCGCGGCCACCACCTCGCTGCCCGAATCGCCGGGCGGCGTGCGCAATTGGGATTACCGCTACTGTTGGCTGCGCGACGCGACGTTCACCCTGCAGGCGCTGCTGGGCACCGGATATGTCGGCGAAGCCCGTGCCTGGCGGGAATGGTTGGTCCGGGCAGTGGCGGGGGATCCGGCGAAGCTGCAGATCATGTACGGCCTCGACGGCACCCGCCGGCTTCCCGAGCAGACCCTGGACTGGCTATCCGGCTATCGCGGCTCCGCGCCGGTACGGGTGGGTAACGAGGCGGTAGGCCAATTCCAGCTCGACGTGTGGGGTGAGGTGCTCGACGGGCTCAACCTTGCCCTGGATTGCGGGTTGGAGAGCGAGGACACCGCTTGGGATATCCAACGCGCGCTGCTCGACTTCCTCGAAGGGCATTGGGACCAGCCCGATTCCAGTCTGTGGGAGGTCCGCGGCCCGCAGCGGCATTTCGTGCACTCGAAGGTGATGGCCTGGGCCGGCGTGGACCGCGCGGTGCACGCGGTGGAGACGCACGGGCTGGACGGGCCGGCGCAGCGCTGGCGGGCGCTGGCCGACCGCATCCACGCCGACGTCTGCAGCAACGGCTTCGACGCGCAGCGCAACACCTTCACCCAGTCCTACGGAGCACCCGGACTCGACGCGGCCCTGCTGCTGATCCCGCGGGTCGGTTTCCTGCCGTGGTCGGACCCGCGAGTCATCGGCACCGTCGATGCCGTCCGGGCCGAACTGGACAACAACGGCTTCCTGTTGCGTTACCGCACCGACGAGGTCGACGACGGGCTGCCCGGCACGGAGGGCGCCTTCCTGGTGTGTACGTTCTGGCTCGCCGACGCGCTCAGCGGGATCGGCCGCCACGACGAGGCGCATGCGCTGTTCACCCGGCTGCTGGGGCTGCGCAACGACGTCGGGCTGCTCAGCGAGGAATACGACCCGGCGCACCGCTGCCAGCTGGGCAACACCCCGCAGGCGTTCTCGATGGTGGGTTTGGTCAACACCGCGCGGCAGCTGAGCGGCGCGTCCACCCAGACCCGCCATCCCGACCGGCACTGACCGTCACACCGCCCCGGTCGGCAGCCGGTGCGCCAGCAGCTTGTCGACGGCGACGGTGAGGTCGTCGGCGGTGGGAACCTGTGCCGACGGGGTGTGGCCGGCGGCGACGATCTCGGCGCGCACCTGCAGCAGGGCCTTGAGGTGGGAGACGTCGGCGGCCAACAGGATCGCCTCGGCCAGCTGCGCCGCCTCGCCGCCCATGATCTCCTCGCCGAGCGCCACGCTGTGCAGGTAGCCGCCGCGGCAGGAGCGGAACAGGATCTGTCCGCTGGGGTGGACGGCGTCGAAGTCCGGGTTCGGTGCGGTCATCGCCGGGGGGTCACGGGGCGGCAGTGGTCGGGTCGGCGCCGTCGGCCAGCGCCTGGAAGCGTCGGGCGGCGTCCTGTTCGTGCTGGGTCCACAGGTCGGCGACCGCGTCGAGGTTGGCCGCCAGGTCGGCGTGCGCACCGGCCTGGCGTTCGTAGCACTGCTTTCGCTGCTCGAGCAGCTCGCGGCCGGCTTCGGCCAGGTCGGCGAAGATCGGGCCGAGCGAGTCGAGGCTGGCTTGGATCGCGGGGTGCGTGGACGGCACGGCGCGCAGTGTTTCGGCGGTCTGGCGGTGGTGGCCGGCGACGTCGCGCAGTTCCGCGGGCACCACCTGGATTTGCTCTACCATGGGGTCTCCTCCTTAACCACCCGTGGTCGCCGGTCGGGTCGGCGTCGGCGCATCGGCGGGGGGCGGCACGGTGGGGGTCGCCCCCGGGCCCGGCGGATGCTCCCAGCCTAGAAAGCTCGGTCCGGCAACGGAAGTGCTCTGTTGAATCTGGCCGTTAAAGATCGCCTTGGCGTTGCCCAGTGCCAGCGCGTGCCGGTCGGTGAACATGCCGATGTCGCCCGGTTCGAGCCGGGCCGGGTCGAGGGGTTCGGGCACCGCGGTGCCCGGCGGTGGGATCGCGATGCCGTGGTGCTGGAAGGCCTCGGCGATCGGGGTGCCCGCCGCGGCCTCGGTGATGACCGCGGCCAGTTGGGGGTTGGCGGCGGTGACGGTGTCGCCGGTCGGCAAGGTCACCGTGGTGGGTCCGGCCGGTGCCGGGTCAGCGGTGGCGTCATCGGGCGGGTCGGCGTCCGGTTCCTCCGGTGTCGCGTCGGGCTCATCCGGCATGGGCAGGGCGTCGTCGAGTAGGTCGTCTTCGGGGTCGTGGTCGGTGTGTCGCGACCGGTGATCCGTCCCCGCCGCGGAGAGCAGGTCGGCCAGCGGCAGGCCCGCCGAAGGCGACGCACCGAAACCGGGTGGGGCGCCGAGAATCGGCAGCGGTGCGGCCGGCGCCGCCGGTGCGGTGGGCGGCGGGGCTTGCGGCGGTGCCGGCGCGGCGGGCGGGAGTGCGCCGTAGGCACCCGGGTAGTCATCGGGGTAGTCGGGCAGGTCGGCCGGCGCGAGGAGGTCGGGCTGGGCGGCGGCCGGTGGGGCCGGCGCCGGCTGCGGAGCCGTCGGCGTGTTGTCGCCGGGGTTCGCCGGGGGCTGCTCGGTGGGGTCGCGCCCCGCGGCGTAGAGCGATTTCCAGGCGGTCATCAGCGCGCGGTAGGAGGCCTCGTCGAGGTTGGCCTGATGCAGCACCGACTCGATCTCGCCGAGTTTGCCGATGAGGAATCGCTGGAAGTCGCGGGCGCCGGCCGGCGTGTCCAGGTCGGTGCGCCGGCGCACCGCGTCGTCGATCTCGCGTTGCAGCTTCTCCAGGGTGCCGGCGCTGCTGTCGGCTTTCCGGTGCGCACCGCGGACGGCGGCGATGACCAGCAGGTCCAACCGGGCGGCCGCGGTGGCCTGGCGGGCGAGGTCGTCTTCGTGCTCGCGTCCGGCGTCGGCGGTGTCACCCTCCTGCCGGGGCGGGTCGGGCCCGTTGTCGCCGGTGCCCTTGGGCGACGGGGTGATCGGGGTGCCGGTGTCCGGGTCGAACAGGGCCGGGAAGGCCCGGTGGATCTTGGTGAGCAGCGCGTCGAGGTGCGCCGGGATGCCGCCGCCGGGCATCGCCAGGCTGAGCTCCACCAGATCGGCCGGCGCCAGCCCGGCCATCACGTCGCCCGTGCAGGAGCGCACGTGTTCCATGGCCGCGAGAACCTGCTCAACCGTCGCCATGCCGCTAAGCCATTCCGCTAAGCCCTCTGCTAGACCATCTGCCAGGTCGTCTGTTTCGGGCTTCTGCGCAGGACCCGGTCCGCGCCGACCCCGTCATGGGCTGACGGTACCCACGCCGGTCACGGCCAACAATTCACCACAGGCGCAGCGCCCAGGATCAGGTGGGCCGGCGGATCTGCACGTGTGCCCCCAGCGGGGCGATGCGTACCGGCGCCCCCGGATGGGACGCCTCGACCACCCGGTCGTGGCCGATGGCCAGTTGGACGTGGCCGGGGTGCGGGAACACCAGATCGCCGGCGCGCACCTGTGCGCGGGGCACCGGCACGCCGTCGGCGAGCTGTTGGTAGGTGGTGCGGTCCAAGCCCACGCCGGCCCGGGCGTAGGCCCACTGGACCAGCCCGGAGCAGTCGAAGCTGTCCGGGCCGGTGGCGCCCCAGACGTAGGGCCGGCCCAGTCGGGACAGCGCGGCGCGCACCGCTGCCGCGGCGCGGCTGCTCGGCCGGGCGAAGCCGCGCCGGCGTCGACGCCGCATGCGGTAACGCAGAGCGCGCAGGGCCGCGGCGTGCCGTTGCGCCCGCCGCTGGGCGAGCGCGACATGCCGGTGCTGGGTGCGCAGCCGCGCCGCGCGGCGGCGCAGCGCCTCCCGCTGCGCCAGCGCGGTGTCCGGTGGGGGTGTCGCATCGGCGAGGGCCGCGTCGACCACCTCCCGGGTCCGGGTGCGCGCGTGGTCGTGGTCTTGCGCCGCTTGCCGCATCGTCTCGCCGAGGACGGCGTCGGTGCGCTGCGCGACCGCCAGGGCCCGGCCGGCGCGGTGAGCGGCCAGCCGGTATGCGTCCACCCCGGCCGGGGCGCCCGTCGCCGGCCCGGCGACCGGGTCGGGAACACGGGTGCTGATCGGCGCGGCGAACAGCTCGTGGGCGCGACGCAGCAGCGCGACCTCGGTGCCGCTCACGGTCGGCTCCCACCGTCGGTGATCGCGGCGGTGAATCCCGTGACCCGGGGCAGCGCCTCGGCGGGGACCGTGCCGCCGGACCGGATCTGCCAGAGCTGCTCGGCGTCGATGCCGAGCAGGGCCGCGATCACCGAGTCGGGCAGCCCGGACAGCCGGCAGGCCCGGTCGAACCGTGCGCCCAAACTGGCGGGCAAGCGGTCCAGTAGCGCCTTGCGCGTCGTTTCGAGGGTGCGCAGGTGGCCCAGCAACGGGCCGGCCGGGTCGGCGCCGGCGTTGACCGCGACCCGCCAGGAGTGGGCGGCCAACAGCTCGGCTTTCACGCACTGCGTGATCACAGAACGAATATACGTCTCATATTCGTTTGATGTGGACGGCGGCAGCCGGGCGATCACGGCGTTGAGTGCGTCGATCTGCGCTTCGGCATAGCCTTCGAGCACAGCGGTGTCGCCGCTGCGGTCGACGACCACCGGATCGCGTGCGGTCGCTGCCGCCGCCGCGGGCTTGGGTGCCGAGGCGACGAGTCGGGCGAGTTCGGCGTCGGGGTCCTCGGCCACCACCAGCCGGGTGTAGGTGCCCGGCGGCAGGCCAAGCCCGTTCTCCACCTTGTGAATTGTGCTCTTGTGGGGTTTGCGGGTGCCGCGCTCCAGGTAGCTGAGCCCCATCACGCTGACGCCGGTGGCATTCGCCAGATCGGCCAGCGACCAGTCCCGCGACTCCCGCAGGGCGCGCAACGCCGCGCCTGCGGTTTCGCGGCTCATCGCGCGGCTCCGGCCATGGCCCGGATGCTACCCAACGACCACCGACAATCGAGAAAAATATATGCTTTTGTATTCGTTTGGCTTGCACGCGGCCGGTGTGCGCTCTACGCTTTTCTCCATGTTTTATCGGTGAGGAGGCGGCTCATGACCTACCCCTGCTCGACGAACCCGGACCTGTGGTTCGGCTACGCCGATGACGACGACGGCGACGGAGCCGCCAAAGCCCGGGCCTACGAACGCTCGGCCGCCCGGGCCCGCCTGCTGTGCCTACGCCGCTGCCCGCTCGCCCAGCAGCGCCGCTGCGCCCGCTACGCCGTCGAGCACGGCGAGGAGTACGGGGTGTGGGCCGGCGTCAAGCTTCCCGGCGGCCAGTACCGCAAGCGCGGCGAGCTCGGCCGGGCCCACGCCGTTCTGCGCCGGATCGCCGCCGGCGAGATCAACCCGCGCCAGCTGCCCGAGAACGCGACGCTGCTGGCCAGCCGGCCCGCCGAGCCACTCGTGCCGACCGCCACGGTGTTCCACCTGTCCGGCGCCCCGGCCGGTCCGCAGTCCGCGGCCTGAGCCGAGGACTCAGCCGCGGATCAGCGGCACCAGCACCGATTCGGCGAAGCCGCGCATCTCGGGTTCGGTCCGGGTCGCCGGCGGACCGTCGGGGGTGAGCAACATCGACTGGGTCAGCCGGGCCAGCAGCCCGCACAGCGCCGCGATCTGATCCGGGTCGGTGCTGCCGCCGGATCGCTCGCGGACCTGCACAATCCGGCTCGCCAGGTACTGCGCGGACAGGTCGAGCACGCTTCCCGCACCGACCGTCAGCGCCCGCAACGTCTCGTCCTGGTCGACCGCCAGCAGCTGGCGCAGCAGCGGATTGTCGCGCAGCGTCGTCTGGGTGATGACGAACAGCCGCACGATGTAGCCGTCGATGTCGTCGTCGATCGCCCCGACCCCGGCGTCGATCGCGGTGAGCACCCGGCCGGCCTCGTAGAGGAAGGCCGCGCTCACGATGTCGTGCTTGGTGCCCAGGCGCCGGTAGAGCGTGGCGCGGTTGACCCCGGCCCGGCGCGCGATGTCGTCGGTGCTGGTGCGCCGCACCCCGGTGAAGGCGAACTGTTCCAGCGCGGCCTCCAACAACGGCGCGTCGTCGCCGTGCGCCTCGTTGAGCTGCGCGAGCAGCGGGTCGGGGGCCATCACGGTCAAACCTAGCGACCGGCACCCTTGCCCATCAACGCACAACGTTGCAATAATTGATGTTGTTTCGTTGCATCGATGGCGCTGCACCCGTGAGGAGTCCCCATGACTGCCCAATTGGCCGACCGCGCACCCGCAGCCGGGCTGCCCGACGTCGATGAGGACGGCTTCGGGCTGGCCGACTTCGTCGGTGAGTTCTTCGTGCTGCTCGGCGCGGGCGCCACCGTCTTTCTGCAGATGGCCGAGCCGGGGGTGGGCCACGGCGTCGCCAACCACAGCGACACCCTGCACCGGCCGCTCGAGCGGCTGCGCACCACGATGGCCTACGTCTATGCCGTGACGATGGGCACCCCGGAGGAGAAGCGGGCCATCGTCCGGCTGGTCAACAAGGCTCACGTGCCGGTCCGCTCCGAGACCTACAACGCGTTCGACCCCGAGCTGCAGCTGTGGGTGGCGGCCACCCTGTACAAGAACGGCGCCGACCTGTACGCGCGGTTCTTCGGCGAACCGGATGCGGAGACCGCCGACCGGATCTACCGCCAGTCGGCGATCTACGGCACCGCCCTGCAGGTCAAGCCCGACATGTGGCCCGCCACCCGCACGGAGTTCGAGCAGTACTGGCAACGCAAGCTCACCACCCTCAGCGTCGACGACCAGGTGCGCGCTTACATCCACGCGCTGCTGCGCGGCGGCGACTCCCCGTTGCCGGTCAAGGCGCTGCTGCCGCTGAACCGGTTCGTCACCACCGGGCTCCTGCCCGACCACCTCCGCGAGGACCTCCGGCTGTCCTGGGGACCGCTCCGCCAGCGCGGCTTCGACCTGTTCATGACCGTGGTCCCGCCGGTCTACCGGCTGGTGCCCGGCCCGATCCGCCGGCTGCCCTCCACCTACTACCTGTGGGACATGCGCCGCCGGCTGCGGTCGGGACGCGGCTTCCTCTGACCCGGGGGCCGCGGTCCGCCCGCGGCAGGCGGTGGGATCGGCCGACGTCACGGGGCGTTCACCGGGCGGGGCCCAGCCATCCGGCGTAGGTTTGGGCCAGAGGTTTGGCCGTCGACCGAGATGGGCTCCGATCCGAGGAGGTCCGATCACCACTTCCTGGCCCGAGACCGTGGCACAGGCGCAAGAACTCCGCCGCGCACTGCACCGCCGCCCCGAAATCGCCTGGACGGAGCACGCCACCGCCGCCACGGTGCGCGACATCCTCGACACCGCCGGCATCCCGCGCCGGGACTGCGCGCAGACCGGCACGGTCGGGGTGCTGGCCCCGCACGCACCCGGGCGGCACGTGGCGCTGCGGGCCGACCTCGACGGGTTGCCGATCACCGAACAGACCGGCCTGCCGTACGCCTCCGAACACGCCGGGCTGATGCACGCCTGCGGGCACGACGGGCACACCGCGACCCTGATCGCCGTCGCGCGTTGGCTCAAATCCCGGGAGGGCACCCTGCCCGGGCCGGTGACCCTGCTGTTCCAGCCGGCCGAGGAAGGCGGTCACGGCGCCGCCCGCATGATCGACGACGGCTGCCTCGGCCCGCCGCTCGGCAACCCCGCGGGCCGCCCCGTCGACGTGGTGTTCGGCTGGCACAACTGGCCGGCGCTGCCGTTGGGCCGCGCACTCTGCCCGGACGGCCCCGTGATGGCCGCCAACGGCACCTTCCGGGTGGAGCTGCACGGCCGGGGCGGGCACGCCTCCCAACCGGAGAACACCCGCGACCCGGTGCTCGCCGCCGCGGCGGTCACCGTCGCGCTGCAGCAGGTGGTCGCCCGCCGGCTCGCGCCGCAACAGGCCGCGGTGCTGGCGGTGACCTCCCTGCAGGCCGAGTCGGCGCCCACGGTCACCCCGGACACCGCCGCGCTCGGCGGCAGCATCCGGGTGCCCGACCTGCGGGTGCGCGACCGGGTGTTCGAGGCGATCACCCAGATCGCCACCGACACCGCCGCCGCCCACGGTGTCCGCGCCGACGTGCAGACCTTCTCCCGCTACGGCGCCACGGTGAACCACCCCGGGCCCGCGGCCGAGATGCGCGCCGCCCTGACCGGCGTCTTCGGCGACGACTGGTCCCGCCACCGGGTGGTCGCACCGGTGATGGCCTCCGAGGACTTCAGCTACTACCTGCAGGCGGTGCCCGGCGCCTTCGCGCTGGTCGGGGGTGGACCCGCCGAACCGGGGGAGGCGCCGCCGCTGCACAACGCGCGCTACGACTTCAACGACGCCCTGATCGATCCGGTCGCCCGGCTGCTGATCGGCATGGCCTGCGGCACCGACGGGAAGACGACCGCCAAGAACCCCCGCTAGGGACACCACCGAGGAGGAGATGGATGGATATCACCGCGTTCGAGAACTACGAGTCCGAAGTCCGGTCTTACTGCCGGGCGTTTCCCGCCGTTTTCGCGTCGGCCTCCAACGCCCGGTTGACCGACGAGGACGGCCGCTCCTACCTCGACTTCTTCGCCGGCGCCGGGGTGCTCAACTTCGGGCACAACGATCCGCGGATGAAGCAGGCCCTCATCGACTTCCTGCAGGCCGACGGCGTCGCGCACAGCCTCGACCTGCACACCACGACCAAACGCGAGTTCCTCACCCGCTTCCACGACGTGGTGCTGGCGCCGCGCGGCATGGACTACCGGATGCAGTTCACCGGGCCGACCGGCACCAACGCGGTGGAGGCGGCGCTCAAGCTGGCCCGGCTGGTGACCGGCCGCCGGGAAGTGGTGGCGTTCAGCCACGGCTTCCACGGCATGACGCTGGGGTCACTGGCGGCCACCGGCAACGACGCGTTCCGCCGCTGGGCCGGGGTGCCGTTGCGCGACATCGTGCGCCTGCCCTACGAGACCGCGCCCGGCGGCAAGAACGCGCTGGCCGACTACGCCGCCGCGCTGGCCGACCCGTCCAGCGGCATCACCGCGCCCGCCGCCTTCCTCGTCGAGGTGATCCAGGCCGAGGGCGGGGTGAACGTGGCCAGCGCGGAGTGGCTGCGCCAGGTGCAGGAACTGGCCCGTGAAACCGGCGCGTTGCTGGTCATCGATGACATCCAGGCCGGGGTGGGCCGCACCGGTAGCTACTTCAGCTTCGACGGCATGGGCATCGACCCCGACATCATCACGCTGGCCAAGGGCCTCGGCGGCTACGGCACGCCGATCGCGGTGTGCCTGAACAAGCCCGAGCACGACGCGCACTGGGCGCCCGGCGCGCACACCGGGACCTTCCGGGGGCAGGGCCTGTCGATGGTCGCCGGGACGGTGGCGCTGGACTACTTCGCCGACGACACGCTGATGACCCAGGTGGCCGCCAAGGGCGAGACGATGCAGGCCGCGCTGACCGCGATCACCAAGGCGCACCCCGACCGCGACTGGGAGGTGCGCGGCCGCGGCATGCTGCTGGGCCTGGATGTCGGGGACGGCGAGCTGGCCAAACGCGTGCAGCAGTCCTGCTTCGAGCAGGGCCTGCTGATCGGGCCGTGCGGCTCCGGCGGCCGGGTGCTCAAACTCATTCCGCCGCTGACGATTCCCGAGGACGACCTGACGCAGGGACTGGACATCCTGACCGGCGCGGTCGGGCAGGCAGCGGGGGCACCGGCATCATGAGATACCGCGACGACATGACCTTCGAGCCGGCCGAGTACGAACGGCGGCTCACCGAACTCCGTGAGCGCATGGAACGCAGGAAACTCGACGCGGTGGTCATCACCGACCCCGAGAACCTGATGTATCTCACCGAGTACCAGACCACCGGCTACTCGTTCTTCCAGGCGCTGGTGGTCCCGCTTGACGCCGAACCGGTGATGATCACCCGCGCGATGGAGGAGTCCAACGTGATCGCGCGGACCTGGGTGGAACGCACCCGGCCCTACCCCGACACCGGCGACGCCATCCAGGAGTTGGTCCTGGCGTTGCGGCAGAACAAACTCGGCGACAAGCGGGTCGGCTACGAACGCAACAGCTACTTCTTCCCGGCCTACCAGCAGGACCGCATCCACACGTCGTTCCAGCAGGGCGTGCTGATGGACTGCTTCGGCATCGTCGAGGCAGGCCGGGCCCGCAAGTCCGACGCCGAGATCGAGGTGATGCGCCGGGCGGCCAAGGCCGCGGAGGCCGGCATGACGGCCGGTCTGGCCGCGGCGGTGCCCGGCAACACCGAGAACGAGGTGGCCGCGGCCATCAGCGCGGCGATGTTCCGTGCCGGCGGCGAATTCCCCGCGGTGATGCCGTATGTGGCGTCGGGCCCGCGCTCGATGATCGGGCACGCCACCTGGGAGGGCCGCACCATCGAGCCCGGCGAGCACGTGTTCCTGGAGGTGGGCGGCTGCTACCGGCGCTACCACACCGCGCTGATGCGCACCGCGGTCAACGGCGAGCTCAGCGACTCGATGTATCAGGCTCAGGAACGGATGAAGTTGGCGTTGGCCGAGTTGCGGTCCCTGATGGGGCCCGGGATGACCGTCTCCGACGCCGACTCCATCGTGCGGCGGGTCATCTCCGACAACACCGTCGGCGCCCGGCTGGTCACCCGATCGGGGTACTCCATCGGGATCGCGTTCCCGCCGTCCTGGGACGAGGGCTACATCCTGAGCCTGAACCCCGGCGACTTCACCGCCCTCGAGCCGGGAATGACCTTCCACGTCATCCCGTGGATGTGGGGCGTCGACGGCGACAAGACCGTCGGCATCTCCGACACCCTGCGGATCACCGAGCACGGCTGCGAGTCCTTCTTCGAGCTCGAGGAGGATTTCACCGTCCACGGCGACAGCACCGCCACCGGGCTGGCGGGTGCGGTCTCGGTGGTGCCGATGGACGCCGACGGCGACGGGCAGGCCGACCCGGTGACCGCCGGCAGCGACGGCCACGCCGACCGTGCGAGCAGCGCAGAGTCCACCGATCCCGTGGCCGCCGACAAATCCCTGGAGGCGAAATGACTCAGACCGCGACGACCACCCTGACCGCGACCGACCCGAGCACCGGCGCCGTGGTGCGGGAGGTGCCGGCCGCCTCCGCGGCCGAGATCGATCAGACACTCGCCCGCGCCGAGGCCGCGTTCCGCTCGTGGCGGCGCACCGAGTTCGCCGAGCGGGCCGAGCTGCTGCGTGCCGTTGCCGCCGAGTTACGCAGGCGCAGCGAGGATTTCGCGTTGCTGATGACCGAGGAGATGGGCAAGCCGATCGGGGAGGCCCGCGGCGAAGTGGAGAAGGCGGCCTGGGCCGCCGAGCACTACGCGCAGTTCGGCGCGGAGTACCTGCGCACCGACCACATCGACTCCGATGCCACCCGCAGCTACGTCCAGTACCTGCCGCTGGGTCCGGTGCTGGGCATCCTGCCGTGGAACGCGCCGTTCTGGCTGGCGTTCCGGTTCTGCGCGCCCGCGCTGATGGCCGGCAATACCGCGGTGCTCAAACCGGATCCGCACGTGCCGGGCTGCGGCCTGGCGATCGCGGAAGCGTTCGACGCGGTCGGCGCGCCCGACGGGGTGTTCCAGACGCTGCTGGCGGCCACCCCGGATGTCGAGGGCGTGATCCGCGACCCGCGGATCCGGGCGGTGTCGTTCACCGGGTCGGACCGGGCGGGTGCGGCGGTGGCGGCGGTGGCCGCCAGCGAGATCAAGCCCGCGGTGCTGGAGTTGGGCGGCTCGGACCCGTCGATCGTGTTGGCCGACGCGGACCTGACCGCCGCGGCCGACGTGATCGTCTTGTCCCGGATCATCAACGCCGGCCAGTCCTGCATCGCCGCGAAACGCATCATCGTCGAACGTGCGGTGTACGAGGACTTTCTCGGTCTGCTCCGTGAGCGGTTCGCCGCACTGACGGTCGGCGACCCCCGTGACGAAAGCGTCAAGGTGGGCCCGATCGCCCGCGCCGACCTGCGCGACAACCTGCACCGGCAGGTGACCGAGACCGTCGAGGCCGGCGCCGAGTGCCTGCTCGGCGGTGAGCTGCCCGCCGGGCCGGGCTTCTTCTACCCGGTCACGTTGCTCGCCGGGGTGACCCCGGGGATGACGGCCTGCGCGGAGGAGACGTTCGGGCCGGTCGCCGCCGTGCTGGCCGTCGATGATCTGGAGCAGGCGCTGGCGGTGGCCAACGACACCCCCTACGGGTTGGCCGCGAGCGTGTGGACCACCCCCGAGCGGGGGGAGGCGCTGGCCCGGGAGTTGGAGACCGGGCAGGTCGCGGTCAACGGGATCGTCAAAACCGATCCGCGGCTGCCCAGCGGCGGGGTGAAGCGGTCCGGCTACGGCCGCGAGCTGGGGCCGCACGGCATCCACGAGTTCGTCAACGCCCAGCAGGTGTGGGTGGGCCCGAAGCGGGACTGATCCGCAGTCTCGACGAAGGTCCCAATCGATTGGAGGAAGACACGTCATGACCGACGCCGACATCACCACAGTGAACAAAAACGATCGCTTCGAGATCCACGTCGACGGGCAGCGCGCCGGCCGGGCCGACTACGTCGACACCGACGGGCAGCGCATCTTTCACCACACCAAGGTCGACGACGAGTTCGCCGGACAGGGGCTGGCCGGCAAGCTGATCGCCGCGGCGCTGCAGAAGACCCGGGCGGCGGGCAAACGCGTCGTGCCGGTCTGCTCGTTCGTCGCGTCCTACCTGGACAAGCACGACGAGTACCGCGACATCGTCGACCCGGTCACCGAGCAGGCGCGTGCGGCGGTGGAAGCCGACGCCGGCTGACCGGGTGGCGCCTCAGCTGCCGTAGAGGTGCAGGGCGCGGGCGGCCACGGTGGCGATGTCGCCGCTGAGGCTGGAGATCGGTGGGCCGCCCGGCTGGTGGATGACGTTGGCGAGGACGACCACGTAGGTGTCCGAGCCGGGATCGATCCACAGTGTCACGCCGGTGAACCCGGTATGGCCGATGCTGCCGATCGGGAAGATCAGGCCGCGCGGCATGGAGTGCAGGGTGTCGATGTCCCAGCCCAGGCTGCGCAGCGGTTGCCCGGGGACCGCGGGGTAGCTGGGCGCCAACAGCGGATCGGCGCGGTCGGGGGTGCTGGCGATCGCGGCGCGGGTGGCGGTGTTGGCCGCCTCCAGTTGCGCCGGGTCGTGGCCGGGTTGTTGCGGCGAGGCCATCAGCTGTGCGGTGGCCGGCGCCAGCGGGAACGCGCTGGGGCGTCCGGCGAGGCGATCCAGCAGGGCTTGCGCGTAGCGGCCGACGTCGGTGACCGTGGCGAACACCCCGGCGCTGCCCGCGACCCCGCCCATGCGCCGCGCCGTCGGGTCGTGCACGGTGCCGCGCAGCAGCTGCCCGAAATCGGGGTTGATGCCGGGGGTGTCGCCGTCGTGGGCGGTGGGGGCGATGCGGGCGAGCAGGTCAGTGCTCCAACCGTCGGCCGGGCAGGGCGAGTTCGCCTCGGCATGCGGGTCCGGTGCGAGCGCGTTGCCGCGGATGCGGTGTGGCCCACAGGCTTTCGCGACCGGCAGGTAGCGGGTCTCGGTCATGCCCAGCGGGCCGAACACATGGTCGTGCACGTAGCGATCCAGCGGTTCGCCGGTGAGGCGCTCGACCATCTCCCCGAGCAGGATGAAGTTGATGTCGGAGTAGTGGAAGCCCGCACCGGGCGGGAACTCGAACGTCGAGGTGAACGCCCGGTGCAGGCCGGCCGCCTTGTCCGGGGCGGCCAGCCCCCACGGGCCCTGGTGGCTCAGATCGCCGCCCAGCCCCGAGCTGTGGGTCAACAGCATCCGCAGCGTCACCCCGGCGCGTTCGGGATCGTCGGCCGGGTTGAACTCCGGCAGGTAGGTCTGGACGGCGTCGTCGATGCCGAGCCGGCCGCGCTCGTGGAGCTGCAGCACCGCGACGGTGGTCGCCAGGCTTTTCGTCAGCGACGCCAGGTCGAAGATGGTGTCCTCGGTCATCGGCTCCGCCGGTGCGGGGGCCCCGTCGAGGCCCGGTTCGCCGGGCAGCTTGCGGTCCCCGAACGCCCGGCGGTAGGCGATCGTGCCGGCGTGGCCCACCTGGACGACCGCACCGGGTAGCCGGTGGGCGGCGATCGCGTTCTCGACCAGCCCGGCGATGGGGTAGAAGGCCGGGTTGGGCGCCACGCTGGGCAGAGGTGGGGGCGGCGCCGTGGTCAGCCGTGTCGTGGGGGGCAGGGCGGTCTGCGGTGGCGGCGCGGCGACCGGGGCGCACGCCGGGCCGACCGCGATGGCGACCGCCGCGGCCGCGCAGGCGCAGATCCGGGCAGCCCGCGCTGGCGACACCTTCACCGGGTCGACGGTAGTCGGGCCGGTCGGGCAGTGTCAGGAAGTGGTGCCGATTACCGGCCGCCTCACGGCGCGCGCGTCTCCGGTTCCAGGTCGTAGGCGGCCTGGACGGTTTCGAGGCGTTCGCCGCGACCGTCGGTCACCTTGCGGTCCCACACCGCGGCGCGCTGCTGGCGGACGTCGTCGATGTCGGATTCGGGGACGACGTTGCGGTACTTGTCGCTCTCGCCAGTGACCACCGCGACCGTGGTGCGATACACCGGCTCGGGGTCGTGCTGTTTGGAGGCGAACGCCAGTTGGGAGTAGTCGAAGAGGCGGGTGGCCGGGTCGTCTTCCCAGCTTTGCCAGGTGTCGAGCATTCGGTCGTTGAACCCGGTCAGGAAGGAGCCCGGGTTGACGGTCGCCACCTCGACGTTGAACTCGGCGAGCTCCTGGTGCATCGTTTCGGCGATGGCCTCGATCGCGAACTTGGAGGCGGCGTAGGCGCCGCCGAACGGGTCGATGATCATTCCCGAGGTCGAGGACATGAAGACGATCTTGCCGCTGCGGCGGGCGGCCATCTTCTTGGCGATGGCCTGGGTGAGCAGCACCGGGCCGATCACGTTGACTTCGAATTGGTGGCGCAGATTCGCGGCGGGGATGTCCACCATGGCGCCGCCCTCGGCGACGCCGGCGTTGTTGACCAGAACGTCGACGTCCCACTGGGCCGCTTTGCGGCGGTCGCCGGGATGGGTCACGTCGAGCTTCTCCGGGCGCAGCTGAACGCCGCGCTGCTCGGCTTGCTGTTCGAGCTGCCACACCTGCGGATAGATCTCCACCCCGGCGATGACGTCGAGGCCGCGCTCGGCGAGCCGTAACGCGACCTCGTTGCCGAACCCGGTGCCCGCACCGGTTACCAGGACCGTCTTGTCAGCCATGTGCGACGGGTACCCACCCGAGCCGTCCCGAAAAGCGGCGCCGGTCAGGGGTTGCCGGTGGTGAACGACTCCAGCTGCAGCGCTGCGGCCTCCAGCTGGGAGCGGATTGCCGCCATATCTGCATCGCCGCGGTCGATCGCTTGCATCGTCGACCGCAGCTCGCGGGCGGTTCGTGCTATGTCTGCGGGATCGAAATCAGCCATAGCCCTCGGCTACCCGCTGCCCGGCCCGCTCAATCCGGGTTACGCGGTCCCCCGGTGGCCGCGAGCTTGCGTTGGCTGCGCCGCCCCTGGGCCACCACGAGCGGGAGCGCGCGAAGACCGAACCGCGGAAACAGTTCACCCAGGCGCACCACGACTCCGCGCCACCACGGCACGGCCGTCACCGGCCGCGGCTTGTCCAAGATGGTGGCGATCCGTTCGACGATCTCGTCGGGCTGCAACAGCTTGCCCGAGAACGACAGCGCTGAGGCCGGGTCGTCGAGTTTGTCGTAGAGCATCGGCGTCCACATCCCGTCCGGGCACACGCACGAGATGTCGATGTTCTTCACCGCGGCCAACCGCAGGTCCGACAGGGTGCTGAGGCTGAAGCCGATCACCGCGTGTTTCGTCGCGGCGTAGATCGCCTCACCGGGCACCGGGCCGATGCCGGCCAGCGACGCGATGTTGATGATGTGCCCGCCGCCGGATCGCATCGGCTCGATCGCACCCAGGGTCCCGTTGATGGTGCCGACCGCGTTGACGTCGATCATCAGCTGCCGGGTTTTCGCGTCTTGCTCCCAGGCCGGGCCGGTCTTCAGCACACCGGCGTTGTTGACCCAGACCGCCAGCCGCCCCGCGCGGGCGACGATGTCCTCGCAGGCCGCGTCGACCTGCGCCGGGTCACTGACATCCAGCACGCGGGCGGTGGCGTTGCGGCCCAGTTCCGCGGCGGTGGCTTCGGCCGCCTCGCCGTCGACATCGGTGACCAGCACCTGATAGCCGCGCTGGACCAGCAGGCGGGCGATCTTTTGGCCCAGACCTCTGCCGGCGCCGGTGACCACCGCGCCGCCGCTCACTTCAGGCCCGCCTGGATCTCGCCGTACTTCAGTCCGCCGTGCCAGTACGTCGGCACCACCGGCCAGAACAGTTTCCAGGGCACCAGCTCGCTGGAGGACTGGATCTGCAGCCACCGCGGGTCCTTCGGGTCCCGATCGGCCATGGTCTTCTCCTTGATCATGGAGTCGTACTGGTCGAGGGAGTCTTCGAGCGTATTGGCGTTCGGGCAGATCTCGCGGCCGTAGTCCTGGGCGTAACGGCGCACGCCCGGGATCTTGGACAGCTCGGGCTGCCAGTTGTCCAAACAGATCCCGTTCTCCGAGGACACCCAGACCCCGTCGGGGGTGTTGACGACCAGGGAGTGGTTGCCGTCGGTGTGCCCGGGGGTCCACATCAAAGCGATTCCCGGGCCGAGCTCGATGTCGGTGTCGAAGGTGATGAATTTGTTCATGTCGACGCCGTCGAGTCCGCGCTCGACATACCACGCCCACTGCATCGGGTGCAGCGACTGCAGGGTCGCCAGCTCCCGCTCGTGCACGAGCATCGGCGCGTCGCCGAAGGCCGGCGAGCGGGGTGCGGTCTCGCCTTCGATGACCTTCGACGAGCCGAGGATGATGCGCGGATCCTGCACGTGCAGATGGTCGAAGGTGCAGAAGTCGACATCGTGTGGACTCAAGCCGACCTCGGCGAGGTGCTCGTCGGGGTCCTTGTAGGACTTCTGCAGCAGCCGGTCGACCAGTTGGCGGATGCCCGGGAGCCTGCCCGCTTTGGCCACGATGTTTTCGTAGAACGGGGCTTCGGCAGAGCCTTTCGGCGCCGTGGGCTCGAACACCAGGGTGCGCGGCCGGCCGTCCCAGTCGTCGTACTGCACTACAACCATGCGGTTCATGAACAGGATCATCGGTAGGTGCGGGACGTTCACGGCGCTGTTGAAGCCGAAAGTGACCGGGTACGGCGCCAGGGTGATGTCGATCGATTGCACCGCACGCACCTGCCCCTGTGCTTTAAACCGGGCCTTGTAGGCCAGCGCCGCCTCGCGCACCGCGCGCAGGCGCTCACCGCGCGGCCAGACGTCGTGCACGCCATCGAACTCGGGGATGGGGCGGGCGCCGATCTCTGTATACGGCACGCCGCCGGTAACCGTGTTTGCCACCGTGGTCTCCTTCTCCGTCGAGCTGTTGGCCCGACCGTAGCGCCGTCAGACTGCCTCCGGCGTCTTTCCGTGACATACCCAATCGGGTTCGGACCGACACCCACGCCGGCGGCGCGACCGCCCGGCGCGGCTACCGACGGTGCCGATTACCGGCGGGGGCGGGCGCCCACCCGATCCATCGCGGCTTTGACCGGGTCGGGCAGCAGGCGCAGCACGATGCCGGTGAGTTTGGTGATCGGCGACGCGGCCACCACCTGACGATCGCCGCGCATCAACGCGTGGAAGCCCTGCTCGGCGACGGCGGCCGGGTCTTCGGTGCGGTGCCGCGACAGCAGGGTGTTCTCCATGCCGGCGCGGCGGAAGAAGTCGGTGTCGGTGGGGCCGGGCATCAGGCTGGTCACCGTCACGCCGGTGTTGCGCAGTTCGTCTTGCAGCGCGGCGGCCAACGATTGGATGAACGCCTTCGACGCGCCGTAGATGGCCTGATAAGACCCCGGCATCATCGCCACGATCGAGGAGGTGAACAGCAGCTTGCCGGTGTCCCGGCGGGCCATGTCGCGCAGGATGAGTTTGGCCAGCACCACCGTGCCGCGCACGTTGAGGTCGATGACCGACAGGTCGTCTTCGAGGTCGCTGTGGACGAAGTCGGGGCTGGAGGCGACCCCGGCGTTGAGCGCCGCGGCGTCGAGGGAGCGGCCGCCTTCGGTGGCGCGGCGATACAACTCCTCGACGCCCGCGCGGGTGCGCAGGTCGACCTGCACGGGCACGACGTCGGTGGCGGTTTCGGCGAGCCGCTCGGCGGCGGCGTGGATACCGTCGTCCTCGGCGGCGATCACCAGGTCATAGCCGTGCCGGGCGAACTGGGTGGCCAGCTCGGCGCCGATTCCGCTGGAGGCGCCGGTGATCAATGCGAGTCCCATGCTCCGGGGTTACCTCCGGGCCGGGCGGGTCAAACGGGCGGGCCGGTTTGTGCGGTTGCGCGGTCGGGTATCGCAGCAGGACGAAGCAGCTCCGCGACATGAGGGGTTTCACTGTGGCGATCTCGGCAGTGGTCAAATCAGCGGTCGGTGTGCTCGAGCGAGCCGACGTCCTGGATCGGCCGGCGCAGGCGCTGGCCGCCAAGATCCGCGGGTTGCTCAGCAATCCTTCGGCCAAAGACGCCATCAGCGGCACGCCGCTGGGCCACCCGGTGCATCCGCCGTTGACCGACCTGGCGATCGGCACGTTCTTCTCCGCCTCGCTGCTGGACTTGCTGCTGCCGCGGGCCGGGGCGCCCGCCGCACGACGGCTGCTCACCATCGGGATCGCCGCGTCCCTGCCCACCGCCCTCACCGGCTTCAGCGACTGGGCCGACACCGAGCTCTCCGATGTGCGGGTGCGCCGGGTCGGCCTGATCCACGCCACCGCGAATCTGGTTGCGGTGGCGCTGTATTCGTCGTCGCTGGCGGCGCGCCGCCGCCGGTCGAAGGCCGCGGGAACGCTGCTCGCCCTGGCGGGGGCGGGCACGCTGGGCAGCAGCGGCTACCTGGGCGGGCACCTGACCTACGCCCGCGGTGTCGGAGTCGACCAGACGGTCTTCGATCCCGGGCCCGAGGAGTGGACCACCGCGTGCAGCGTGGCCGAGCTGACCGAGGGGCGGCTGCACTCCGTCGACGTCGACGGCACTCCGGTGTTGCTGGTGCGTCAGCCCGAACGGATCTACGCCATCCACGACCGCTGCAGCCACCGCGGTTGCTCGTTGAGTGACGGCGAGCTGGGCGGTCGGGTGATCACCTGCCCGTGTCACGGCTCGCGTTTCGACATTCGCGACGGCGGGTTGCTGCAGGGCCCGGCCACCGTCGGTCAGCCCGCGTTCGATGTCCAGGAGACCGACGGGCAGGTCCGGATTCGGCGGACGACGCGGCATTAGCCGCTCCGCCTTGGGGTCGCCTCGGTCTACCTCAGTCCTGCTCCGGCGGTGGGTCGGTGTCGCCGTGGAGGAGTTCGTCGGGGTGGTGGGCGTGGTTGGTTTGGGGTGGGTGGGTGCCGTCGG
>NZ_LZLJ01000012.1 GCF_001668625.1 Mycobacterium sp. 1274756.6 | reverse complement strand
AGCACGCTAGGCGTGCTGGACAGAGCACACCTGACGGTGTGCCGGCGCGCCGCTGCGCGCCGGTCGGTGGGGGCCGCGCGCGGCACTCCTGGGGCGCGTCTTGTGCGGCGCTACGCGCGCACGACGACGACTGCCCCATCCGTGCCGCTTTATGCGGCCCCCACCTCCTTACGTCATGAAGTCTGTCAGACCGGACCCAATCAACAACCGGGACTGACAGACTTCACGACGTAGCAAGGTATGCCAAAGCTATATCGGCTACGCCGCTATATCTTTGGCCCTTGCCTGCGCCGCGTGGCGGCGCAGGTTAGGCTGTTCGCTATGACGCTCACAGCCGCAGCACCGTTGCCCCTATCGGGGCGTACCACGGTGCTGCTGTGGGGGCCTGCGGCCGCCCACTGGCGGGGCCGCGAGGGTGGCACCGCGGGCGCGGTTCTCGACGCCGCCGTGCGGGCTCTCGGCGCGCCGGGCTATCGGTGGCCGATCCCGGCCCCGGAACGTGGCGCGAGGGAGGCACTGGCGCGCGCCGGGACAGCGCTGAATACCGCAGTGCGGCAGCGCTACGTTCGAGGCGAGGCAGTGGGGGCTATCGCGGGCGCGGCCGGCGAGGTTGCCGCTAGGGCCGCGGCGGTCTGTGCTGGGGGTCCGACCGCGGCAGGCTCCCCAGCCGTGTTGTGTGTCGGGCGGTTGGATCGGCTGGTGCATGTGCGCATGGACCCGCGGATGCTGGCCGCCATGCACGATGCCGCGGCCGCCAATGGAATGCGATTGGGGGTATGGGTGCGCGACGGCGTGGCCGCCGCGCTCGGAGAGCACCAGGCCCGGCGGGCGGCCGAGGCCACCCGCGAAGCCCGTACGGTCGTCGGGCGAGTGGCCGGGCTCCTGGTGCAAGCCGGCACGGTGGCCGTCGACGATGCGGAGCGGCAGGCGGTGGGTGCGGCCGAAGATGCGCTGTCCGTGGCGGCCGAGAGACTGCGGTGGTGGGGGTCGGCGCGGTGATTATCAAGCGGACGCGAGGCGTTAATGCCGCGAAGGCGCTTGCCTACGACTACGGCCCAGGGCGCGCCCAGGAACATCACAATCCTCGTCGTATCGCGGGAACGGTGCCGGGGCGTGACTGGCGGGCGCGAGGCCGCGCTATGCAGGAGAAGCTGCGCGCCGATGGTGACACCCTGGCGGGAAAACGCGGGCGGGTCATCCGCCTGGCGGTGGCGGCCGCCCCCCAGGATCGGGTGCTCTCGGATCGTGAGTGGGCGCGCATCGCCGATCGCGTCGTTGGCGAGTTCGCGCGCACGGACTCCCACCGCTACGCATGGGAGGCCGTGCGCCACGACGACCGCCACATTCACCTGACCTTGCTGCAGCGCGGCCACGATGGACGCCTGATCAGCGAGTCCCACGACTACCGCCGGTTTGGACGAATCAGCGATGGCATCGAGCGTGACTTCAGCCTGACCCGTGTAGATCGGCGCGCCGGCATTGAGAAGCAGCAACGACGAGAACGCGGGCGCGCAGCCCGAGAGCAGCGACGCCGGGATACCGGGCGGGGGATCGAGCGGTGAGTGACGGAAACGAGCGCACCGGGCGGTACTTACCGGTTATGGAGCCGAAAATGGAGACCGCCGGCATGGCGGTAGTGAGCAGTGCTGTGGTGTTGATGGCCGGCGCGTGGTTGATGTCGGATAGGTGGGTTGCCGCCGCGGAGCGTAGCGGCTGGGTCGCTGCGCGCCCCCGCCCCTTTGTTGGGCACGTATTGACCGGATGGGGCTGGGCGGCGGCGATCCTCGCGGTGATCGGGGCGGGCGGCGCGCTCGCGGTGGCAGTGTGGGCGGCGCGGATGGGGCGCGGATTTGCGGGCGGGTGGACCGAGGCGGCGGTGCCGGTAGTGCCCGCTGCGGCGGCCCGCAGCGCCGCCGCGGCGGCGGCGGGGGTGGTGGCGTTACCGGTCGTGATCATCGCCGGGCTGGATGCTCCGGTCGGGCTGGTGCTGGCCGCGTTGGCCGGCTACGTCGCCGCTGAGTGCGCGCCCTCGGCGGTGCGTGCACTCGAGGTCCGCGCTTTGCTGCTGGCCGCGCTCGATCCGATCCTGGGCTGGCCGACCCCCGGAGGGTGGGGCCGGTTGCATCGCGTCACGATGCACGAGGGGCGGGTGCTGCGGGTGGAGGCCCGCTGCGGGCCCAACTGGACGCCTGGCGGGGTGGCGGCCGCGGCCGATTTGGCCGACCGCGAGCCGACCGCCGGGCTGGCCGGGATTATCTGGGGCTATGACGCGCGCCGGCGGCTGCTGATCGGCGTCGTCGAGGATCGACGGGAGGGGCGGGTATGAACCGACCAGGTGGTGTGGGCCGACAGATCAGCGAGGGCATGCTGATTGCCGGCGGTATGTCTATCGGCCAGGGGCTCGCCCGCGTGATGTCGTGGTGGTGGCTGATGCCGCCACTGACCGCCGCCTACCATCTGGGGGCACTGGCGGCGGTGCTGACCGCACACATTCCGTTGATTGTGCTGGTCATGTTGGCCGAGGCCGGGTGGGCCGGGCTGGCGGCCGCCAACGGGCGACGCGCTGGGGCACGTGACCGCAGGACCATCCAGGCTGCCAGCAAGTGGGGCGAGGAACAGCCGCACTTGCTCTCGGAGGTCCGCGGCCCCGCCGGCGGGCACGCCGGAGTGCTCGTACTGTGCTGGATCACCGCGCCGTTGCAGACCGCGGCGTATGCCACCGGCTACGGTCAGGCCCTCGACGGGGTGAGCACCGCCGACCTGCGTGCCGCGCACCAGCAGGCCACCGCGGCCAAACGGCCCGCGGAGGTCAAACCGACGCCGCGGCCCAAGGCATCAGCCACCACCACGACGGCGACGGAGCCGCCCGCCCCGGCCGTTGCGCCCCCGCGCCCGGCCGGGGCATTCCTCGGGTTCGATCCCGGTAACGGTGGGGCGGTGCGCGCCAATCCGCGTGGAGCCTGCTTGGTGATCGGACCGCCGGGTACCGGCAAAACTCAGGGCGTGATCGCCCCGAGCGTGGCCACCGCACCCGGCCCCGTCGTGTCCACCAGCATCAAGTGGGACGTGCTGGCCGCCACCGCCGCGGTGCGCCGCGAACGCGGCACCGTGTGGGCATTCGATCCCGGCGGTGGCGAGGACGACCTGCCCGAAGGTGTTAAGCGGGTGCACTGGTCGCCGCTCGACTCTGTATTCGACTGGGAGAGCGCGCTAATCGTCGCGGCCCGGTTGCGCCAAGCGTTGCCGGATGCGCATGACCCGGGCGGCGCGCACTGGCTGGACAAAGCGCAAGAATGGGCGGCAGTGCTGTTGTACGCGGCATCGCTGTCGGGCGTTGAGGATCTGATGCGTTGGTCTCGCCGGCCGCGGGCGGCCACCAAGGCGATCCGCGCGGTATTAAAAGACAGTCCCGGCCCCGATACCGATATGGCTCGGGACGCCTTGGCTGCGGTCGTCGATGACACCGAGGACCGCGAACGATCCAGTATCGAGTCCACCATGGCCCGGTTGTGGCAGGTCTACAAGCTGCCTGGTGGAATCCGTACCGCCCAGGGCACGAACTTCTCGCCAGAGAAATTCGCCGACAGTGATGCCGACACGCTTTATATCGCGGTGCCGGCGGAGCGCACTCAGGTCTATGCGCCCGCGGTCGTCGCCCTCATCGAGGCCATTAGATTTGCTCAGTACCGACGTCACGCGCGGCTCGAAAAATCGGGTGAGTCTTCCCCCCCAATGACTTTCGTTCTGGACGAGGCTGCTAATACGGCCCCGATAGATATCCCGTCCGTTTGCTCTGAGAGCGGCGGGCAACGCCTGCACTTGGTCATTGCGCTACAAAATTTGTCTCAAGCGCGGCACCGGTGGGGCCTAGAGCAAGGGGCGGGGTTGCTGACCATGGTGGGCACCAAGGCGCTGCTTCCCGGCATTGTGGACACCAACACCCTTGAGGCGATTTCGGTTGCCGTCGGCGATTACGAGCGCGGCCAGGTCACTGTCAGCGTCGGTGATGACGGGCGGCAGTCCACCAACTACGGCCAGCAGCAGCAGCGCAGCATCCCGCCGTCACGGATCGCGCGGCTGCAGGACGGCGCGGTGATCGTGGTCGAAGGAGCCCACCCCCGCCAAATCACTGCCGCCCGTTGGCATGCCGAAACAGACCGCATCATGGAGGCCCGATGAGCAGCGACGCGGATTTCTACCGGCGGCGCTGGATCGCCATCGCCGCCGCCTGGGCTATCGCCACTGCGCTCGTCATCACCTGGGCCGCTATCAGCGGACACACCGGCACAGTTCACGATCCCAAAGGCACCACCCCAGCGGGTGACCGCGGGATGCTTCCGACACCGATTACCGTCACCGCCGCCCCCCCCACCACCTCGACCACGCTCCCTGGGCCGAAACCTACCCGCTGGCCACCCACCACGAACAGCACGACCACTACGACCGCGCCTGACTCAGGCCCACTCCGCGCCCATTTCGAGAAAGTCGGACGCGGCCGCGCCAAGCTTCGACTCACCGAGGGATCGTGCCGCGACGGCGAATGGACCTATCAACGAGTCCTAGTGGACCGTCTTGAAAGTGGCGACGGAGAGGTCATGCCCGAGGTCTGCGCCGACGACGACGTGATGCCGATCATGGTGGAAGCCGAGTGCGATGGCCAAACACAGATTTACGGGGGGCGTGGCTGCATCCTGTACCGGGACATCGATTGGCCGGCTGGGTGGTGGCAGATCGCTACCAAGCAGTGCGGGTATTACCACTCGGTCGGGGAAACGATGCCCGACGGCTGTTTCGGCCGGCCGCGCTGACCCCAGTGCGGCCACCGTGGGGGAAGTGACCGCACTGGGGTCACAGAGCCGTATCCGTGATCATCAGCGCGGCGAGGAAATACAGCTATGGCAGCGGCGAATTAAGATGGCAAGCGTGATCAGGGCCGGTATTGGCGGCGTCGTCGTAGCCGCACTAGGGGCTGCGGCCGGAATCGCCCTGTGGGGCGTCTCGGTGGTCGCTTTGCTCGCTGCCGGGCTCTCCTTCTATGCCGTGAACACAGCGCTTCCGGTCGCCCTGGGGGTTGCCCTGCTCGCCGCGGCGCTGCTGTTCCGGCGCCATCGCCACAGCCTGGCCGCAGCTCGACAGCCGCTGGCCTTCGCCGCCGGGGCCGTGGCGATGCTGCTCTACCTCACCATCGGGGCCATCATCACCGTGCCCCACACCATCCTGCTCCCGTAGGTTTCTTGGGGAACAGGCAAGCTCTCTGCCGCGGCGCGCCGGCACATGAGGCAGATGTGTGTCTTTTTCGGCCGATATTGCGACACCGCGGCGACACCGCAGCCACCAGGCGCGATCAGCGCGTCGAGGTGTCCCACAAAGGGGTGTCTGTCTCATCCTGGCGAGCCGGGGGGTTTTGGAACAGGCTCCCGCCCGACCCTGGCGGGTCGGTTGGGTCCGAGATGTCGTACCCGACAGGCAGGATGATGGGCATGAGCTGGGCGCAGCGTCATCCCGTCATCGCCGGCATGGTCCTGTTCTGGATTGTGTGCATGTGCTGGGCCTGGACGTGGCTACCACCCGCCGCGGCCGCGGCGGGACTGTGTTGGTGGGCGGCGCGGCGATGCTACCGCCGGCGCGCGCGCCTACGAGCTGCAGCAGATCGCCAGCACGCCTGGTACCTCGCCGGTGATTCGCGCGGCCTGTACGGCGACTACCCGCCTCCCGCTGAATTGTCGTAGGCGGCGGGCAGCATGCACCCCATGAGCGTTCAAGCGACACCCACGGATACCGAGCTGGTCGAGCACCTGACCGATGGCCGCCGGCTCTTCGTGCCGGGCGGCCATCCTCACGGTCGTGACCGGCCCGCCTTGTTCACGCCCTACAGCCCAGTCGAGGTGAGCCCGCACCCGCTTAACCGGGCGCAGACCGCGGTGGTACGCGGCCGCATTCACGGCTTCGCGGACCGGCCGGGCTGGTGGGTCGCTCTCGCGCATTTGGCCCACGGCCGCGGCACGTGCGATCGCTGCGAGCGGGTGTGGGCGGAGTCGGCCGCACAGTGGGTCGACCTCCCCACCGCCGCGGCCCTGTTTGCGGCCATCGACATCGTGGCCCAGCAGCCCTGGGCCGAGGCGGATGCCCTACTGGTCCACATCGACGACCTGCCCGCGGCCTGGACGCGATGAGCGTCCTTGGCTATGCACGGGTCTCCACCGTGCATCAGAGCACGGATATGCAGGTGGAAGCGCTACGGGCCGCCGGCGCGGATCGGGTGTGGGTTGAGCGGGCGTCGGGTGGCCGGGATGATCGACCTGAGCTGGCTGCGCTGCTGGAATACGCCCGATCCGGTGATGTGCTCGCCGTGTGGCGACTGGATCGGCTCGGTCGATCCCTGCCGCACCTACTGAGCGTGGTCGAAGACCTCGACGCGCGCGGGGTCGAGCTGCGCTCGCTCACCGAAGCCATCGACACCACCAGCGCCGGCGGCCGACTCGTCTTCCACGTCTTCGCCGCGGTCGCACAATTCGAGCGGTCACTTGCCACCGAACGCTCCGCGGCCGGTGTCGCTGCGGCGCGCGCCGCCGGCCGACACCCCGGACGGCCCGCACTGCCCGACGCCACGGTATCCGCGGTACGGCAGCTCGCGGCCGCTGGCACGCCACGCGCCGATATTGCGCGCTCCCTGCGGATTTCGCGGTCGAGTGTCTATCGGGTGCTCTCAGACACCAGCCTCCCCACCCCCCTATAGGCCGATTGTCCGCGCCTCGGTGGGCTGTCAAGGCCGGAGCCGCGGCCGCGGTCGCCGTCCGGCGAGCCTTGACAGCCCACCGAGGCGAGCGGGAATGATGGCCCCTACGGGGGGCGGGGCGACCAGAAAGGACATCGATGACACTCACCAACGAGCTTGGCCCCTTGGCCCGCAAGGCCGCCGAGGCCACGCGGGCCGCAGCAGAGGCGGCCGAACTCGACACCCGGCCAACGAGCCTGGCCGGGCAGACGATTGCCGCCCGCATGGAAGCCTTCGAACTGGGGTTACGCGGCCGCGCCACTGAGCTAGGAGAACACCTGCCGGGGGGTTAACTCCCGGAGTCTTGGCCAATGACGGCCGTCATGGCCGCGTGATTCGCTAGATAATCCCGGTAGCCGGCTGCCCGCTCGGAATCGGTCTCGTAGTAGTCGCCGTACCGCTCAAGCCACGTCGCGTAATCGGCTGGTCCCTGCATAGCTCTATCCTGCACGCCGGGTACGACATCTCGGACCCAACCGACCCGCCAGGGTCGGGCGGGAGTCCCGTTTTTAGTGGCCCGTCGCGGCGATGTCGTCTCTGATTTGGTCCGCGAGTGTGGGATCTGAGAGCAGTCGGGATACGAGGGCGACGAGGACCTGCTGACCGGTCACGCGGGCGAGCCCTAGGTCTTCGGCGGCCGCCAGCTGCCATTGGTCGAGGCTGCGGTGCGCGGCAGGTGATAGGTCGACCGAGCGCCGCACATTGCGCTGCCGCACTGCGGATTGGGCGGGCTTTGTCGTGGGCTGGCCGGCATCGGTGGGCTTAGACCGCAGTCGCTCCGCGTTGGCTTTGATTCTGTCGGCGGTACTCACCATGGCCCGATCCTCCCTCGCGCGCATTTACGCATTTACGTATGTTCGCATTATCGTAGTTGCTGAGTGGTCACACTGAGCAGCTCGGCGGCGATGTCGCCATAGGCGCTGGCGGAGGCGGCGGTAATCGGCAGGCCGTAAGCCTGCGCGTATCGCTCTAGCCGGCCGACCGTGGGGTCGAGGACGTGCACGCCATCATCGGTGAGCAGCTGCCGGTATACCTCGGTGCTCGCGGCGTTGGGCACGGTGCGGGTCAACACCACTGCGAGCTCCGGCGGAGTGGCGGCTAGAGCCGCGGCGTCGTCGACGAGCTCGCGGATCGCGGGCATGCGTGCGTATTCCATGCCGGTGGGCGCGAGCGGCACCAGGACGTGGGTGGCTAGGCGGATAGCGGAGGCGACGACCCCGCGGCGCTCTTGCATCGGGGGTGTGTCAATGACGACGGCTTCGTAGCGGTCGCCCACGATGCCGGGCAGCTTGCGGTGCAGGTCGGCTACCGGCATCCCGATGACCGGTAGGGACCACTCCCCCGCCTCGGACCAGCCCAATAGGGATTCATTCTCGGCGTCGGCATCGACGCCGAGCACGCTCAACCCGGCCTCGGCCAGGGCGTGCAGCACAAACGCGGCAGTAGTCGTTTTCCCCGACCCGCCCTTGAGGTTTGCCACGACAATCACCAACACAACGCATCAGCCTACCTCATTATTTACGTATTTGCGCGTGTACGCACACCCATTTATGCGATCTTCCGCATGTTATGATTTGCACACTTACGTAAATACGTAAATGTGCGTTACTCTGGGCGTATGACTGAACTACCTAAATCGGTAGCCCGTCCCAAGACGCGGGCGCGCCGTATCCGCAATCGCATCGACCTGCTGCTGATCGCCGTCGTGTTCGGGGTCGCCGTGGCCGGCTGGCTGTTGGAGCTGAAATGACGACGCGCGTAGCGCTGATCATTGGCGGGGCGATTGTGCTGGCCGCGGTGCTGGTGGCGGGCATGATCTGGCTGGTAGGCACCGATGACCGGGCGGTCCCGGCCAGCCCCAGCACGTCGGTCGCTGCGCCGAGTACGGCGCAACCCTGGGTGCACGACGGGGTGGTCTATCCCTCGGGGAGCTGCACCGAGTGGCGGGCGGTGCAGCCCGATCTGAACGCGGTGCCGGTGCCGCCGGCGGACTGGACGCCGGCCACACCCGCGGGTCGCGAGGCGTTCGATGCGTGGGAGAGCGCTCTGCGCCCGATCTTGGCGCGGTTGAGTGAGCGCACGAAGCACCGTGATCCGGCCACCGGCCTGCTGCGCACGTACGTCGATCGCCAAGAGGACGCGATCACGGCGGCACAGTCGGCAGTCGAGGGCACCGGCACCTACGGACCGGCTACCGTGAGCGCCGTGCAGGCCGCGATGGCGCAGCTCGACGCTGTTTGCGGGCCATGATCGCGCGGCCGCCGACCGAACACGCCGACGCCATCTTGGGGGCGAGCTGGCCGGCGGGCAGCGGCCTGGAGGCGCTGCCCGCCGATCTGTCGGGCCGCGCTTTGGCGCTGTCGGGACTCGCGGCGCGGCTGACCGCGGTGTCCGAGGATGGTCAGGTCGGCGCGGAGCAGCTGCTCAACTACGGCCAAGGCGCATTCGCTGAGGCCGCCTCCGCCGCCTGGGTTAAGTTCTTCGCCTCGGTGGCCGTCCCGGCCGCCCAGGCGGCAGATTCCGCCGCGGCGTTGGAGTCATGGGCGGCCAGTGTGGGCGGGCTCCTCGCCGCTTTGTCTGAAATTGTGTGGCGCACAGAGGAACTGATCGAGGTTATACGCGCCGAAGCGGCGGCAAGTGGGGCGGACTCGCAATCACAGGTCCAGGCGCTCATCAGCGAGGCGCAAGGGGAAGTGACCGCGGTGGAGGCTGCAGTCATGGGAGCGATTGCCGCCGCCCTGCCGGCGTGGGCTGGCACGTTGGACGTGCCCGTTCCGGCCACGTTCGACGACGCGCAGCAGCGCGGCGTGCTACCTGCGCCACAGGAGGCCGCGCAGGAACCACCGCGCGGGGTGCTGCCCTCCCCACAGGAAGCGCCGGCCGAGCAGCCCAGCAGGGGCGTGCTGCCGGTGTCGCCGGCGGCATCCCGCGGTGTGCTTCCGGCTCCACGTGAGCCCGTCGCCAGTGATCCACCACCGGTGCAGCGGGTTCCGGCGGTGACCAGCGTGCAGCCCGCGCCCGCCACCCCGGCGGCTCCCACGCCCAGCACCGTGGGTACACCAGGCGGGCCACCGATGGGGACACCGCCACCGGCCGCAAGCGGTCCCGCGGTGGGGTCGGCGTCCAGTGCGACGCCTCCGCCGCCGGCGATACCGCCGACTCAGGCCAGCCCAGGATCACCACCGCCAGCCGCGCCGCCGCTAGCCGTGCCGCCGCCGGTCGTGGCGCCGGTGGTCAGTGCCGCGGTCCCGCCATTGGCGATCCCGAGCCTGGACAGCCCGCCGGCGGGCGAGGTCAGTCAGGATGAATCCGGGCTCACGCACGATCGGGCCGCGGTGCCGATGGTCGCCGCGCCGGCACCCCCGGCACCGGCCTCTCCGGTCGCGCCCCCGGCGACGGTAGCGGGACCGGCCACGGCGGTATCGCCGCCGGTCATGCCTCAGGTGCCCCCCACAGCGGTAGCCCCACCGGTGTCCGCTGCCCAGGCGGGCAGCGGACTGGTCCCGCCGCCGCCCATCCGGCCGGTTCCTGATCGGCCGGCGGGGTTGCCCGTTGTGGCCGCGGCTGTCGAGCGCGGTGCCGGCATCGTTCCGCCGCAGCTCCCAGCAGGCGGCGAGGTTGAGCTGCTGCACCGCATCGTGTGGGGGCTAGGCGGTGCTGGCCAGGTGAACTATGCCGCCGCGGTGATCGAAATCGCCGGCGGGCGGCAGGTGGTTTTAACGTCCGACCGCGGCCGCGGCTGGCTGCCGGCGGGCGCACTGGTGCCCGTCGCTGCAGTGAATCCGTGGACCCACCGGGCGGCAGCGGCGTGGATCGGCGTGGCCGATCCGGTGCGGGTACTCACCGAGTACGCCGCCGCAGTCGGTGGGGAGCTGGCCGCGGTGGTCGCCACGCGCGGCCAGCTCCCGGCCGGCGTGGCCGCGGAGCGGGCCGAGGCGCGCGAGGTAGCTCATGCCACGCTGACCGTGCCGACCTGCGGGCGGGTGGCCTGGCAAGCCGGCGACCTGGCGGCGACCGTCGAGCGTTGGCCGGCGCGCGATGATCTCCACCGGCAGGCGATGGGCTGCGCCTGGCTCGCGCACACCAGCGCACCCGACCCACGCGGCCGTCGCGCCGCCGTCCTCGACGCAATCTTTACGCGGCATCATGCGGGCATGCGCGGTGACCCGCGCATCGACGTGACCGGGTGGGAGCCGCTGTGGCAGCGGTGGAGCGCCGCCAGTGTGGCCGAGGCGCGCGCACGCTACGACGCGACGCAGGTGCCAGTGGGCGCGCTGGATGGCACCGCGGCCGCCGAGCACAGTCCCCAGCTGGCCGTGCTGCTGGCGGATGAGGCGACGCTGGCGCTGCGCCAGCCCGGCCCCGCGGCCCTTGAGGCGGCCCTGTACGCCGCAGCAATGTGTCGGGCCACGTAACGACCTCACGACGTTTTGGGTACGAAATGCACCGGCGTGTCGGCGGCCCGCTACCAGGTAGAGGCGGCAGGATGCGGGTTATGGCGCAACCGAATAAAGGTGATCGTCGGCAGATCACTCCGCGGCTCGCGGCCGAGGTGTACGCGGAGGTCCAGCGCCGCGCCCAGGAGCGCGGCATGAGCACCAGCCAGTACGTCGCCGACGTGATGGCGGATCACATTGGCCGGCCTGACTTGATGCGCGAGCTGAACCGTACCGAGGAGGAGGGGCTGCCGCTGGCGATGTGACCGCCGGGCCGGGCTGCCGGCCAATCACGACAGCTGAATAAAAAAGAACCCCCGCGGCTGGCACCGCGAGGGGTTCCGACCCCCGAAGGGGCGATGTCTTGCAGGACTCGTTCCACGGTAGCGCATGCGTGTATCAGTTTGGTACCGGCACGCGCCATCGTGACCAAAAATCAACGCCGCCGCGGCGGTGGATCGAGCGCGCGGGCGAGTGCCCGCGCACTGTGCCGGTGTGGACGAGCCGCGCCGGCTGGCTGACCGCGGTGCGCTGTTGGGCCGCCGACACGCACGGTTTCGACGCTGACCGGCGGGCCGCCGGGGTGTCGGTGGCGGCTCCCACGGTGGTCGCGGTCGCGGCCGTGATGGCCGATTACGCCGACACCGCGACCGGGCGGCATTGCGCGATCACCCGCGCGCGGATCGCGGAGCGGGTGTGCTGTGATCCGCGCACCGTGACAGCCGTGTGGCGGTTGCTGCGCGCCGCGCGGTGGGTCTACGAAGCCAGTCGCGGGCACGGCACAGACGGCACGCCGGCGCTCGGCCGGCGGCCCAGTGTGTACCACCTGGTGAGCCGCCGCCCGCCTGTGGATAACCGCGGTGTTTTCCACCTACCGCCGTCAGGCGGTTGTAGTTCTTCAACTCCCGTAAGTCTGTACTCACCAAGCGCGCGCCCGCGCGCGCCGCAAGTTCAGACCAAGCGGGGGAGGGCCTGGGGGCGCTGCGCGCCCCGGCCCTTGCCGCTGCAGCGGCTCGCTGCAGCGCTTGTCGCACGCACCCACGGCCTCGGCCACGGCCACATCGGGGCCGTGTGCGATGCACTCGCCTCGGCCGGGATCGACCCGGCGGACTGGACTGCGCGGGCGATCACTGACCGGCTCGACGCCGACATGGCCGCGACGGGCTGGTGCTGGCCGGACCGAATCGAGCGGCCGGGTGGGTTCCTGGCGGCGCGACTGCGGCGGCTGGAGTGGCGGCCCGAGGGGCCGCCACAAAAGGCCGGCGGCTACGCCGCCGACCGCCCGGACAAGACGGTTGAGGCGGTGCCGGTGCGGCCTGCATCAACCACGGTGCGTGCAGCAGCTCTAGCCCAAATTCGCGCGACGCTAGCGGCCCGACGAACCTGACCGGCGCGGGTTGCGGGTGCGCGGCGCGGTGAAGCCTAACTCTCTTAGTTGGGCGGCAGTGAAGAACCCGCGAGCGCGGATCGCCCGGTATTCGGTCGCGTAGGCGCGCGCCTCGGCTGCAGCTTCACTCCGTAGTTGCGCGGCCCGGTCGCGGTGGGCCGCCAGGCGTTCAAGGGCGGCAGTGGCCTCGGCCCGCAGCTCGATTAAAGCGGCGTCAATGCGGGCGCTGTAGGGCTGCGGGTTGTCCTGGTCGCTCATGGGTGCCAAGCGTAGCGGGCGCGGTGGGTTGCGGTTGTCCAGCACGCTAGGCGTGCTGGACAGAGCACACCTGACGGTGTGCCGGCGCGCCGCTGCGCGCCGGTCGGTGGGGGCCGCATAAAGCGGCACGGATGGGGCGCGTCTTGTGCGGCGGTACGCGCGCACGACGACGACTGCCCCAG
>NZ_LZLJ01000011.1 GCF_001668625.1 Mycobacterium sp. 1274756.6 | reverse complement strand
CAGTTGGAGTATGTGGGTCGTGCTGATGAGCAGGTGAAGATCCGCGGGTATCGCATTGAGTTGGGGGAGATTGAGGCGGCGTTGGTTGGCCTGGAGGGGGTGGGTCAGGCCGCGGTGGTGGTGCGTGAGGATCAGCCCGGGGATAAGCGTCTGGTGGGGTATGTGACCGAGGACGGTTCGGTGGGGCTGGATCCGGTGGCGGTGCGTAGCGCGTTGGGGCAGCGGTTGCCGGGGTATATGGTGCCGGCCGCGGTGGTGGTGGTTGAGGCGTTGCCGTTGACGGTGAATGGGAAGTTGGATCGGCGGGCGTTGCCGGCGCCGGAGTATGGCGGGGTTGATGCTTATCGGGCTCCCTCGGATGTGACTGAGGAGGTTTTGGCGGGGATTTTCGCTTCGGTGTTGGGTGTGGAGCGGGTCGGGGTGGATGACTCGTTTTTCGACCTGGGCGGGGACAGCATCTTGTCGATGCAGGTGGTGACGCGCGCGCGGGCTGCGGGGGTGATCTGTCGGCCCCGTGATGTGTTTGTGGAGCAGACGGTGGCGCGATTGGCGCGGGTGGCCACGCTCGGCGACGGTGGTGTCGGCGGCGCTGATGACGGGTTGGGGGCGGTGACACCGACTCCGATCATGCGCTGGCTGCACGATGGTGATGGGTTTGAAGGGCCGTCGCGGTGGTTCAACCAGGCCTTGGTGATCCAGGCTCCGGCCGGAGTGGGTGAGGCCGATGTGGTGGCGGTGTTGCAGGCGTTGGTTGATCGCCATGTCATGTTGCGCGCTCGAGTTGTTGATGATTCCGCCGGTGATGACGGTGGGTGGTCGTTGTGGGTGCCGGAGGCGGGCGAGGTTGATGCCGGCGAGTTGTTGAGTGTGGTTGGAGAGTTAACCGAGGAGGCGGTGGTAGCAGCGCGATCGCGGCTGGATCCTGCTGGTGGAGTGATGGTTTCGGCGGTGTGGGCCTCAGCTACCCGCCAGCTGGTGCTGATCATTCATCATCTGGTTGTCGATGGGGTTTCGTGGCGGGTCCTGCTTGAGGATCTCAATATTGCGTGGGCACAACACCGTAGCGGTCAGGCGGTGGAGGTGCCTTCGGTGGGGACGTCGTTTGCGCGGTGGTCGAAGTTGTTGGCCGATTATGCCTATGAGGATGCGGTGGTCGGTCAGGTTGAGGTCTGGCGGCAGGTCGCGGCGGCGCCCCCGGTATTGCCGGCGGTTGACTCGGACCGCGACACGTTTGTGACTGCGGGGCGGTTGTCGGTGTCGTTGGATGTTGAGACGACTCGTCGACTGCTGTCGGAGGTCCCGGCGGCGTTCCATGCCGGTGTGCAAGATGTTTTGTTGATCGCTTTCGGGTTGGCCTGCCACGAATTCTTTACCGGCCATGGGGGTCCGATCGGTATTGATGTCGAGGGCCATGGCCGCGGCGAAGAGTTGTTCGCCGATGTGGATTTGTCGCGCACGGTGGGCTGGTTCACCACCAAATATCCGGTGTCTTTGGCTGTTGGCGCGGTGCCGTGGGCGCAGCTGAAAGCCGGTGATCCGGTGTTGGGGCGGGTGATCAAAGACCTCAAGGAGCAACTGCGTGGGCTACCTGAGGGACTGACGTACGGTCTGGCGCGTTACCTCAATCCCGAGGTCGATCTTGCTGAGGCCGAGCCGGTGATCGGGTTCAACTACCTGGGCCGCCTCGGTGGTAGCGGCGGCATGGCTGAGGGGCTGTGGGGGGTGGACCCCGCGGGCCAGGCGGCGGCTGAGACGGCGGCAGAGATTGCGATGCCGTTGGCGCACACGCTCGAACTCAACGCCGGCACCGTGGAGACCGATGCTGGGCCCAGGTTGCAGGCGAATTGGAGCTGGGCGCCCGCAGCGCTGAGCGCTGAGCAGATTGAGCGGCTGGCGCAGTTGTGGTTCGACGCCTTGGCGGGGATCTGTGCCCATGTGGAGGCCGGTGGTGGCGGGTTGACACCGTCAGACATTGTTCCCGCCCGGCTGAGCCAGCCTCAGATCGATGGTCTTCACCGCCGTTACGGGATCGCTGATGTGTTGCCGCTGACCCCGGTGCAGCAGGGACTGTGGTTTCACACCACCTTGGCCCGCGACGCCGGTGTAGCCCTGGACGACTTGTATGCGGTGCAACTTGAGATCGGCTTCGCCGGAGACCTCGACACTCGCCGGCTCCGCGATGCCGTGGACACGGTGATCGGCCGCCACCCCAACCTTGCTGCCCGATTCTGCGACGAGTTCGACGAGCCCATCCAGATCATTCCCGCCGACCCGGAAATCGCGTGGCAAAACGTCATCTTCGATGCCGGCGAGGGCGGGCTCGACGAGCAGGTCCAGCAGCTGTGCGCGACCGAGCGGACCGCGGTTTGCGATCTTGGCGCCTCGGTGCTGTTTCGGGTTGCTCTTGTTCAGTTGCCCGAAGACCGGTATCGGCTGATCATCACCAACCACCACATCTTGATGGATGGCTGGTCGCTGCCGATTTTGATGCAAGAGATTTTCGCCACCTACTTTGGGCACCGGTTGCCGCCAGCGGTTCCCTATCGGCGGTTTGTGAGCTGGCTGGCCGAGCAGGATCACGACGCCGCACGGTCGGCATGGCAGAAAGTGTTGAAGGGTTTTGACACCCCGACCCTGGTCGCGCCGGCCGAAAGGGCGCGCCTTGGCCCCCGCGGGGTGGAGATCTTCCCCGTCTCTGTTGAGACCACCGAGGCCGTCAACGAGCTTGCCCGCACTCACCGCACCACGGTCAGTACGGTGCTGCAGGCTGCGTGGGCGCAAATCCTCATCGGACTCACCGGCCAGCGTGATGTCACGTTTGGCACCGTGGTCTCCGGGCGGCCCACCGACCTTCCGGGCGCTGAAGCCATCGTCGGATTGATGATCAACACGGTGCCTGCGCGAGCAACTGTCGGTACCGAGACCACCGTCGCCGACCTGCTTGAACAGCTTCAGGTTGGCCGCAACGAGACTCTCGATCACCAGTATTTGGCGTTGACCGAGATTCACCGCGCCACCGGCCACGACCAACTCTTCGACACGCTGTTCGTCTACGAAAACTACCCACTAGACCCCGGCGCCTTCACCGGCACCACCACCGCACTCACCGTCACCGACTTCAACGGCAGGGAAACAAACCACTACCCACTGACCATTGCGGTCCTACCCGGACCCCAACTCGGCCTGCGCTTCGAATACGACACCACCCACTACGACCCCAAAGCCATCGCAGGGCTGAGTGAGCGGTTGCAGCGGGTATTGGCAACCATGGCTGCCGAGCCGAGCAAACCGTTCTCGGCGATCGACCTTCTTGGGGCGGGCGAACTCACCTGGCTCGACAAGGTGGGTAATCGCACAGCGTTGACGACCGCGCCATCGGTGTGGAAGTCGATTCCGGGGTTGTTTGCCGAGCAGGTGGTGGCGGGTCCGGGTGTGGTGGCGTTGCGGTTTGAGGGTCGGTCGTGGACCTACCGGCAGGTGGATGAGGCGTCGAATCGGTTGGCGCATCTGCTAGTTGGTCGTGGTGTTCGCCCGGGTGGCCGGGTGGGGTTGGTGTTGCCGCGTTCGGCTGATGCGGTGATCGCGATCCTGGCGGTGCTCAAAACGGGGGCGGGGTATGTGCCGGTCGACCCGATGGTGCCCGATGAGCGAATCGAGTTCGTGTTCAGCGATGCCGAAGCGGCGGTGGTGCTCGCCGACGCCGAACACGCCGACCGTGTTGCCGGCATGGGCGTGACGGTCATCGATATCGCCGACCCGGTGCTCGCCGATCAACCGGCCACCGCGCTGACAACCGGGCCAGCGGCTGATGACATCGCCTACGTCATCTACACCTCAGGCACCACCGGCACACCGAAAGGTGTTGCCATCACCCACGGCAACCTGACGCAACTGGTCGCTACCCTGGATACTGAGATACCGCGTCCGGGTACCTGGGCGTTGTGTCACTCGCTGGCCTTCGATGCCTCCGTATGGGAAATCTGGCATGCCTTGTTGCGCGGCGGGCGTCTGGTGGTCGCTACCGAATCGGTTACAGCCTCACCGGATAGCTTTCAGGAACTGTTGGTCTCTGAGCGGGTAGAGGTCTTGACGTATACCCCGTCAGCAGTGGCGCAGCTGTCACCGCAGGGTCTCGAATTGATGGCACTGATTGTTGCCGGAGAACCGTGCCCAACGGAGCTGGTGGATCGCTGGGCTCCAGATCGGATGATGCTCAACGCCTACGGCCCTACTGAGGTGACCATTCTCGGTGCGATCAGTGCGGCGCTGACGCCGGGTTCGTCGGTGGTGCCGATTGGTTCTCCTCCACCGGGGGCGGCGTTGTTTGTGTTGGATTCGTGGTTGCGGCCGGTGCCTGCTGGTGTGGTTGGTGAGTTGTATGTGGC
>NZ_LZLJ01000010.1 GCF_001668625.1 Mycobacterium sp. 1274756.6 | reverse complement strand
CGCCGTGCTGGAAATAGACGTTGAACAGGTAGCTCGCCAAAAACCCGACAAAGCTGGTGATGCCGGTCAGGGCGACACCGATCATGATCGAGGCGGCGAAGCGCGGCACCACCAGCCGCCGGATCACCGAGACGCCCATGACCTCCATCGCGTCGGTCTCTTCCCGCATGGTGCGCGAGCCGAGGTCGGCGGTGATCGCCGATCCGACGGCGGAGGCCATCAGCACCGCGGCCACCAGTGAGGCCGCCTGCCGGATGACCGCCAAACCGCTGGCCGCGCCGGCCAGCGACGTCGCACCGACCTGGTTGGCCAGCAGCGCGAACTGGATCGACAGCGTCACCCCGATCGGCACTGCCATCAGGATCGTGGGCAGCACCGCGGTGCCGGCCATGAAGGCGCCCTGCCGGACGAACTCGCCCCACTGGAACCGGTTGGTGAACAGGTCGATGAAGAAGTACTGGATGGTGCGCGCCCCCAGGACGCACTGCTGGCCGACGGTGGTGAGCGAGGCCAGCGGGTGCCGGCGGACATAACCGGCGGCCCAATCCTCGATCGCGGCCGTGCCTTCGGGCCGGGTTTGGGAGGTCTCGTCAACGGGAACGCTCATGCTGACTTTCTCCCTGGGTAGCGGATCGGCGACACCGGTTTCGGCGCGATGGTGAGGCGATTCACCGCCGGTATGGTAGCCAGCAAACTGACTCTTGGGTAGGTTTCGGCGATTACCGTACCCGATTTCGACAAATCGCTGCCGCGGAGGTGGGCTCTCCCGCGACCGGGCGGCGCCGCGGCCTCGCCGCACGCTTTGCTCATGGCGGTCATGATGACCCATGGCAGGACCCGGGCGGCGTGGTTTCAGGCAATGATCAGCCGGGATCGGCCGGGATGCCGATTCCGGTGAGCCGCGCGGCGTCTTTCGGGGATACTGCTCGGGTCAGGCAGGGCGGTTCAGGAGGATGCAGATGGGCCCGAACGCAGTGAAGCGCCGCGTGGCGGTCCTGGCCGCGGCGCTGCTGGCCGGCGCCGTCGCGCTGGCCGGTCCGGCCGCCGCCGACGCCGACCAGGTGCCCCCGCCGTTGCCGGTGTTCACCCCCGGGCCCACCGACTGGAAACCCAACTTCGACATCTGGCCCTACAGCACCTTCACCTATCAGGTGACCCCCGAGATGATCAGCGGCATGTCCGACTCCTGCCAGTGGTTCAACGCCCAATACGACCAATTGATGGGCCAGATCAACGATTTCAACAACAACCTCGCCGGGCATCGCGATGACTACGGTGCGGTCGGCGCGCAGGCCGACGCCGTCGTCGCCAACATCGACCAGTCGACCGGGTTCCTCGCGCCGCGCCTGCAACCGCTGACGATCCGCAACACGCCGGACAACTTCGGTCCGTACTCGCCGATCTACGGCGGGGAATACATCACCAAGACGATGTTCCAGCTGACCCGGGTCAGTGAGAACATCAAACAGCGCAAGCCGTCGGGGGTGGCGCACGCCAACATCGTGCACGCCACCGGGTGGGGCGACGCCCTGAAGTCGTCCGGAGCGTGCCACTAGCCCCAGCCACGGCGGGTAGGGTGGCCTACTCAGATCCAGGCCGGCACCGATCGGCGGAACGAGTCGTTTGCCCGAACGTCCGGTCACCCCGGTGGGGTGCGGACGGTTGTGAAGGGGAAGCGGTTGTGAAGGGGTTCATGAAGGGTTGTTCAGGGTGAGCACCGCAAAGGCGAACACCGATAAGGCAAACAAGGCGAACGCCGCCGACCCGGCCGCTGAAGACGCGACCGAGTCGACCGAGCGGGGCGCCACCGAGATCACCGAGTCGGCCGGCGCCGAGGTCACCGAGGCCAGCGAGGCGGCTGAGACGGCGGCCGCGGACTACCCCGATCTGGATCCGAAGACCTGGACGACGGCGCCGGCCAAGCGGGGCCCGTCGCGGCTCGCCCTGGGCATCGGGATCGGGGTGGCGGCGGCGCTGCTCGCCGGGATCGGGGTGGAGGGCTGGTTCGTCTACCAGCGGCACGTGGTGGACACCGCCGCCAGCGAGGCCCTGGAGGCGGCCAAGGAGTTCACCGTGACGTTGGCCAACGTGGACCCCGAGCGCATCGACCGGACGTTCACCGACGTGCTCGACGGTTCCACCGGCACCTTCCACGACCTCTACAGCCAGTCCAGTGAGCAACTGCGCGAGGCGCTGATCGCGAACGCGGCCGCCGCGCACGGCACCGTCATCGACGCCGCGGTGAAGTCGGCCGCCAAGGACCGGGTGGAGGTGATGTTGTTCGTCGACCAGTCGGTGCGCAACAACAAGCTGCCGCAGGTGCAGCTGGACCGCAGCCGCATCGTGTTGACCATGGAGAAGGTGGACGGGCGCTGGCTGGCCAGCGACGTCGAGCACCCGTGACCGCCGGCTGAGAGACCGCGCGCCGATGGCGATCAGCTCACCGGTTCCGCGGCGCCACACGGTGGCGGCGCTGCTGATGCTGACCTTCGCCACCGGCCTGATCGACGCGATCAGCGTCCTGGTGCTCGGGCACGTCTTCGTGGCCAACATGACCGGTAACGCGATCTTCCTGGGCTTTCTGTTCGTGCCGAACTCGACCATCTCGCTCAGCGGCGCCGTGGTGGCGGTCGCGGGCTTCCTCGTCGGCGCGATCGTCGGCGGGCGGCTGGTGCGCCGGTTCGGCGACCGGGCGCGCACCTGGCTCACCGTCGCGCTGACGGTCGAGATCGCGATGCTGGCCGGACTGGCCGCGCTGGCCGGCGCGGGAGTGCTGCGCTACCACGACCAGACCACGCTGATCCTGGTCGCCGGGCTGGCCGCCGCGTTCGGGCTGCAGAACTGCACCGCCCGCCAATTCGGGATCTCCGAGCTGTACACCACCGTGCTCACCTCGACGATCGTGGGCATCGGGCTGGACTCGCGGCTGGCCGGCGGCACCGGGGCGCGGGAAAAGCTGCGCTACAGCGTGGTGGCGGCCATGTGCGGGGGCGCGGTGGTCGGCGCGACCCTGTCCCGGTGGATGGTCGCGCCGGTGATCGCGTTGACCGCGGCGGTGGTGGCGGTGAGCATGCTGCTCTTCCGGCACGGCCCGACCGCCCAGGAGCCACCGACGGCTGACGTCAGTTGAACGCCAGCCAGCTGGGCAGCGCGCGTTCGCGGGAGTCGCAGAGCACCTCGCGGGTGTCGCAGGAGCCCTTCGGGACTCCGGCGCCCGCCCACATCCCGCCGGTGTCGCGGCGCAGCACGATCGCCGAGGACCCGCCGCCGTCGAGCAGCACCGCGTTGTCACTGCCCAAGGCGCGGAACAGGTCCTGGATGTTGTCCGGGGTGTAGCTGCCGCCCTGGAATACGTACATCTCATCCTTGGCGCGCGAGTAGGCCAGCGCGGTGCGCGCCGCGCTCGGCCCGCCGTCGTTGAGTTGACCGGTGTGGCCGGGCGCGAGCAGTCCCAGCCCGCTGACCGCCACGAACCGGGCGCCCTTGTTCACCAGGTCGGTGACCAGCGGGCCGGCGGCGTCGTAGTCCCCGCCGTCCCGGCCGCCCTTGGGCCACACCACATACGGGGCGCCTCCGGTGGGCAGGATCATCGTCGCCAGCGTGGACCAGTGCTCGCCGCCGCCGGACAGGCCCTGCTTGCCCGCATACGGGATGGTGCCGGTCACCGCCATGTTGGCCCGGCCCTGCCCGCGGGTGTTGTCCACCCAGACGCCCAGCGGGGAACTGCACCCGGTGCTGCGCCAGGAGCCGCCCTTCTGGCCGCGCACGTCGAAGAAGTTCGCGTTGATCGCGATCGTCGGCTTGCCCAGCGCCTGCCAGGCCTGCAGCGGCGAATAGATCTCGGAGGCCTGCCAGAGCCCCTCGCTGGTGCGGGCGCGGGGGTCGCGTTCACAGCGGGCCTGGGCGCCCTGGTGGCTGTCGACGAGCAGATGCGGCGAAAGGCGTTGGGCCGCCGACTTGATCGTCATCAGGTGTCCGCCGTTGTTCATCTCATACCAGCGGCCGGAGGCGTCGAGCATCGGGGCGGGGTGCCCGCTGCCGAAGTTGTAGACCAGGTAGGCGCCGCGGGTGTTGGCGATCGCGGCCTCCAGCAGGTCCCGGCCGTCGGCGCGGGCCACCGGGGCGCTCAGCGCGCCGGCGAGCACCGCGCACAACATCGCGGCCAGGCCGGTCAGCGCGCGCCGGGACAGTGCTGAGGTCGGCACGGATCGCCCTCTCCCGGAACATTGATCGAAACAACAGAAACTGAAAACGCAGAAACCACGATAGCCACATTGACAACACTGTCAACATAAATAACGGCCGTATACCGTTTCGATCACACCGCAATCACGGTCGGGCGCTTGGAGTTTCGCTCACACCTCGATCGGCGGGTGGAGGCGCTCCATGGTGTACTGCCTGCCGCGGCGGGCGGCGATGGAGCTGGCCGCCAACGAGACCACCAGGATCCCGGTGAGCACCGCGACGGAGAACCAGAGTCGCGAATCGATACCGCCGACGGTCAGCTCGCGCAACCCGTCGACCGCGTAGGTCATCGGGTCGAACGGGTGCAGGATCTGGAACGGCCGCGCGGTGGTCTCCACCGGGTACACCCCGCCGGAGGACACCAGCTGGAACATCAGGAACGCCAACGTCACCACGCGGCCGACGGCCACCCCGAAGACCGCGTTGAACGCCTGGATCAGCGCCAGGAACGACGCCCCGACCAGTAGCAGGAACGCCACCGTGCCCAGCGGGTACTTCGCGTCGAGCCCGACACCGAAGTGCACCACCGTATACATCAGGGTCACCTGGCAGGCCACCAGCAGCAGCGCCGGCCAGTAGGAGGCCAGCACCACCCGCAGCGGACTGAGCCCGCTGACGATCGCGCGGGCCTGCAGCGGAGTGAGCAGCATCCAGATGATCAGGGCACCGATGAACAGCGCCAGCGGCAGGAAGAACGGCGCGAAACCGGTGCCGAAGGTGGCGGCGTGGTTGGTGAAGTCCAGGTCCACGCCGACCGGGCTGGCCACGGTCTGGGCGACCTCGTCGCGCTGTTTGTCGGTCCAGGTCGGCAATTGGTCGGCGCCGGTCTGCAGCCCGTCGGCCAGTTCGGCGGCCCCGTCGCGCAACTGCGCTGTCCCGTCGGCGAGTTGGTCGGCGCCGTCGGCCAGCTGGAAACTGCCGTCGGTCAGCTGCACCAGCCCGTCGCTGAGCTGCTGCGCCCCGGCGTTGAGTTGTGCTGCGCCGCTGCGCAACTGGATCACGTCGGACTTGAGCCCGCCGTTGACGGCCTTGGTGAGAAACTGCCGGAACTTGCTGTCCGGGTTGATCAGTTCGCTCTCCAGGCGCTGGGCGTCGGCGCGCAACCGGTTGAGCCCCTCGTCGGTGGCCGGGTCAATGCCGCGCTGGGCCATCAGCCGCTGCGCGCCCGACAGGGTCTTGCCCAGCTGGTCCAGGGTGGGATCGGGGTTGCCGATCAGCGCGCCGGCCACCTGGTCGACGATGGCCGAGGCCTGCACGTAGTCGATGCCCAGGCCGGCGACCCGGTCGGCGGCGGTGCGGATCGAGCGGCCCAGGTGTGCGGCGGTCTCGCCCACCGCGACCGGGTCCAGGCCCAGACCTTCGACGCTGTCGAGGACGTCGACCAGCGGCGCGGTCGCCGCCTCGATCCCGGTGGTCAACTGGTTGACCCCGGCCGCCAGGGTGGCCGACCCGTCCCGGGCGGTCACCATGTTCGCCGCCAGGGTGTGCGCACCGTCGGCGAGTTCGGTGGCGCCGGAGTTGGCGGTGACCAGCCCGTCGTGCAGCTGCCCGGCGCCGTCGGCGGCCTTCTTGATCCCCGCGCCGGAATCGGTCAGCTCGCCCAGCGCGGCGCCGATCACCTGGGTGCCCACGCCGGCGCTGACCTGGTTGAGCACCTCCCGCGCGGCGTTCTGGCCCATGATCGAGGCCAGGTAGCTGTTGGCGTCGTTGAACTGGAACTGGATCTGCGCCTTGTGCGGGTTGTCGCTGGTCGGGGAGGCGATGGCGGCGCTGAAGTCACGCGGCAGGGTGATCGAGAAGTAGTAGTCGCCGCGGGCCACACCGGCGGCGGCCTCGGCGGCCGACACCTGGTGCAGGTCGAGCTCCCCGGAGTCGACGAGCTGGCGGGCCACGTCGTCGCCGGCCGTCAGCGTGCGGTCCTGGACGGTGGCGCCCTGGTCCTCGTTGACCAGCGCCACCGGCACCTTGTCGACCGCGGCGAACGGGTTCCAGAACGCCCACAGGTACATCGCGCCGTAGAGCAGCGGCAACACGATGATGGTGAGCAGCGCGACCCGCGGCATCACGCCGCGCGCGTAGCGCTTGACGTCGGTGCCCAAGGACATCCCGGCAAGCATGGTCAGTCACGGCCTTTCTGCGCAGTGGCGGCGAGCTCGGCGTGCGAGAGATTCTCGACGTGCAGCTGGGCGCGCACGCCCAGCTCGTCGGGGATGGGGTTGGCCGAGGAGGTGATCACGGTCTGCTCCTCCCCGAGCGCGACCAGCCGGCGCACCAGCTCGTCGTGGTTGCGCAGGCTGGTCACCTGGTCGAGGCTGCCGACGATCAGCATCGGCAGCCGATGGGTGTTGGCCAGGGCGATCCGCAGCAGCAGCCCGTCGAGCTCGGTGAGTTGTTCGACGTACTCGTCGATGCCGGGCAGCGGCAGCGGGCCGAACACCGGCCGGCACACCGCCTCCAGGTCGGCCTGATCGGCCCGCCGGATCAGCCGGTACCAGGGGGCGTTCCAGCGCAGCTGCTCGGTGATCAGGTCGCCGACCCGCACCGATTCGGCCACCGTGTCGATCTGCTCGATACCGGCCAGCGCGCTGAGCGCGAAGATGTCCTTCGCCGAGGTGCGGTCGAGCACGGTCAACGACCCCGACCCCGGGCGCATCCGACCGGCCAGCGTCATCAGCAGCGCGGTGCGCCCGGTCCCGGCGGTCCCGATCAGCGCGGTGACCCCGCCGCGCTCGATATCGAGGTCGATGGGTCCGTAGACCGGGCCCCACGGGCCGCTCATCGTGATACCCCGGGCCACCACGGCCGGGGGCTGCGGATCTTCGCTCACCGCGCGCTCCTCGTCATCTCGCGTTCTCCCGCGCCGGCGCGGGCTAATCGCCCAGGCCGGCGCGCATCTCCCACACCAGGATCTCGGCGTCGGCGTCGGCGGTGACCGGGCCGGGTGCGGCCGCGGTGGCCCGCAGCGCGTCCCCGGCCTCGAGCGTGCCGACATCGGCTACCTTGGCACATCCGCGGGTCACGTAGAGGTGCAGGTAGCGGGCATCGGGCAGGACGACGGCGCGGCCGGGGCGCAGCCGCGCGGCGTGCAGGGCGACATTGCGGTTTCCGATCGTGATGGCACCCGGCCGGTCGGGCAGCCCGGAGGCGATCGGCACCAGGTCACCGCCGCGCAGCGCGTCGTCGACCTCGGCCTGCTGGTACCCGGGAGGGCCGCCGGCCCGGTCGGGCAGCACCCACATCTGCACGAAGTGCACCGGGGTCCGGGACGACTCGTTGCGCTCGGAGTGCTCGATGCCGGCGCCGGCGGACATCCGCTGCGCCAGCCCCGGATAGATCACCCCGGCGTTGCCCAGCGAATCCCGGTGCGAGAGTTCCCCGGCGAGCACCCAGGTCAGGATCTCCATGTCCCGGTGCGGGTGGGTGTCGTAGCCGGAATCGGGGGCGACGACGTCCTCGTTGTGCACCAGCAGCACCCCGTGGTGGGTGTTGCCCGGGTCGTAGTAGTCGCCGAACGAGAAGGAATGCGTCGAGGTCAGCCAGGGGGTTTGGGTGACGGTGCGGTCCGCGGCGCGTCGGACCTCGACGGGGGCGGTCATCGCCTCAGGGTACTGGGGTGACCGGCCGGGCCGGCTGTTACCAGTCGGACTCGTCGAAGGTGATCACACCGCGGATGGTCGTGCCGTCGAGCATGTCCTGGTAGCCCTCGTTGATGTCCTCGAGCTTGTAGGTCTTGGTCACCATCTCGTCGACCTTGAGCAGCCCGGATTTGTACAGCCCGACCAGCCGCGGCGTCTCGACGTGCGAGTTGCCGCCACCGAAGATGTTGCCCTTCAGCGTCTTCTGCAACATGGTGAACAGGAACAGGTTGAGTTTGACGTCGGCGTCGGTCATCGCGCCCATGCCGGTCACCACGCAGGTGCCGGTCTTGGCGGTCAGCGTCATCGCCTCCTCGAGCATCTCGCCGCGCATCTCGCCGACCGCGATGATGGTCTTCTGCGCCATGATGCCCCAGGTCAGCTCCATCACCGGGGCGATGGCCTCGGCCATCGACGGGTAGACGTGGGTGGCGCCGAACTTGATCGCCTGCTCGCGCTTGTACTCCACCGGGTCGATGGCGATCACGTGCCGCGCCCCGGCGAGCACCGCGCCCTGCAGGGCGCTCATCCCGATCCCGCCGACCCCGACGATGATCACCGACTCGCCGGGCTGCACCTCGGCGACGTTGGTGGCCGAGCCGAACCCGGTGGGCACCGCGCAGCCCATGATCGCGGCGGACTCGAACGGCACGTCCGGGTCGATCTTGACCACCGAGTCCTTGTGCACGGTCATGTACGGCGCGAAGGTGCCCAGCAGGTTCATCGGGGAGACGCCGTGCGAACCGGCGTGGATGCGGTGGGTGTCGTCGGCGATGGCCTTGCCGCCGAGCAGCACCGCGCCGCGGTCACACAGCGAGCGGAAGCCCTTCAGGCACGGCGGACAGGCGCCGCAGGCCGGGATGAACGCCAGGATGACGTGGTCGCCCTCCTCGATCCCGGTCACGTTCTTGCCGACCTTGGTCACCACGCCGGCGCCCTCGTGGCCGCCCAGGGCGGGCAGGCCGATCGGGGTGGCGCCGGTGGTCAGGTGATAGTCGGAATGGCACATGCCCGCGGCGTGCATCCGGATCTGAACCTCGTCGGCGACCGGGTCACCCAGTTCGATCTCGTCGACCCGGAACCCCGAGTTCAGCTCCCACAGCAGCGCGCCCTTGGTTTTCATGACCCGCGATCATGCCACTTCTGCGGAACACGTTCCAACTGCGGGTTCCCCGCCCGTTGTGACCTGCGTCAACATCCGGCTACGAGGTCTCGTGCGCCACGTTTTCCTCCCCAGCCGCGGCGGCGGCCTGCCGCAGCGACCGCGGCCGGCGACTACGCTGCCCGTGATGACTACCCCCGGTGGACCCCGCCACGCGGAGCGGGCCTTCGACGGTGTCGGCGGTGTGCGGATCGTCTACGACACCTGGACCCCGCCGGGCCCACCGCGCGCGGCGGTGATCCTCTCCCACGGCTTCGGTGAGCACGCCCGCCGCTACGACCACGTGGCGGCCCGGTTCGCCGACGCCGGCTTCGTCACCTACGCACTCGACCACCGCGGCCATGGTCGCTCCGGCGGCCGGCGGGTCTACCTGCGTGATATCGGCGAGTACACCGGCGACTTCGCCACCCTGGTCGGCGTCGCCGCCACCGAGCACCCGAAACTGCCGCGGGTGGTGCTCGGGCACAGCATGGGCGGCGCGATCGTGTTCGGCTACGGCACCGATCACCCCGACGACTACACGCTGATGGTGCTGTCCGGGCCGGCGGTCGCCGCCCAGACCATGGTCCCGGCGGCGGTGGCGTTCGTCGGCAAACTGGCCGGGGCGCTGGCGCCGGCGCTGCCGGTGCAGGCGCTGGATTCCGCGCTGGTCTCCCGCGACCCGGCGGTGGTGGCCGCCTACGACGCCGACCCGCTGGTGCACCACGGCAAGGTCCCGGCGGGCGTGGCGCGGGCGCTGTTGCTGGTCGGCGAGAGCATGCCGCAGCGGGCGTCGGCGCTGGCCTGTCCGCTGCTGGTGGTGCACGGCGGCGAGGACGGCCTGGTGCCGGTGGCGGGCAGCCGCGAGCTGGTCGCGCAGGTCGGCTCCACCGACGTCTGCCTGGAGGTCTACCCGGGGCTGTTCCACGAGGTGTTCAACGAGCCGGAGGGCGATCGGGTGCTCGACGACGTGACGGCCTGGCTCGGCGCGCGGCTCTGAGCGCTGTCGGTGTCCGCGCCTACCTTGACCGTGGTGACAGCGTGCCGCGGCGCCCGCCGCGGGCGGACCGGAGAGTTGAGGTGAGGCCGTGAGCGAGGACAAGATGCTGGCGCGGATCGCGGCGCTGCTGCGGCAGGCCGAGGGCACCGACAACCCGCATGAGGCCGAGGCGTTCATGGCCGCCGCGCAACGGCTGGCCACCGCGACCTCCATCGATCTGGCGGTCGCCCGCAGCCACGCCGACCGGCGCTCCCCGGCCCAGGCCCCCGTGCAGCGCACGATCACGATCGGAGCCGCGGGCACCAAGGGGCTGCGCACCTATGTGCAGCTGTTCGTGGTGATCGCCGCCGCCAACGACGTGCGCTGCGATGTGGCCGCCAACTCCACCTTCGTCCACGCCTACGGCTTCGCCGAGGACATCGACGCCACCCACGCGCTCTACGCCGGCCTGGTGGTGCAGATGGTCCGGGCGTCCGACGCCTACATCGCCTCCGGGGCGCACCGCCCGACCGCGACCATCACCGCCCGGCTGAACTTCCAACTGGCGTTCGGCGCCCGGATCGGTCAGCGCCTCAGCGAGGCGCGCGACCAGGTCCGCCGCGAGGCGGCGCAGGACCGTGGCGCGCCCGGCACCGCCGTGGCGCTGCGCAACAAGGACGTGGAACTCGGCGACTTCTACCAGCGCGCCTCGCAGGCCCGCGGGGTGTGGCGGGCCAGCCGGGCGTCGGCGGGGTACTCCTCGGCGGCGCGGCGGGCCGGTGACCGGGCGGGCCGCCGGGCGCGGCTGGGGCCCAGCCCCGAGCTGTCGTCGGCGCGCGCCGCGCTGGACCGGTGAGCGCCCGGGATTCGCAGCGCGCCAAGGTCTACGCGGCCGAGGAGTTCGTGCGCACGGTCTTCGACCGCGCCGCCGCGCGGGGCTCGCGGACCGTGGAGTTCTTCGGGGCCAACCTCACCCTGCCGCCGGAGGCGCGGTTCGGCTCGGTCGCGGCGGTACAGGCCTACGTCGATGAGGTGCTGGCGCTGCCCGCGGTGCGCGAGCAGTGGCCCGACCCCGGCCCGCTGACGGTGCGGGAACGCCGGGGGGTGGCGGCGGCGCACTACGAGAAGGCGCACGACGAACAGCGGGCGGGGACCGCGGTGGTCGCGGTCCCCGCCCGGGGTGGCGCGAACTGGGCGATGCGCGAGTTGGTGGTGCTCCACGAACTGGCCCATCACCTGTGTGCGGCCGACCCGCCGCACGGCCCCCGGTTCGTGGCGACGTTGTGCACGCTCGCCGCGCTGGTCATGGGGCCGGAAGTCGGGCACGTGCTGCGGGTGGTCTACGCCCGCGAGGGCGTGTCCTGACGCCGGCGGTGGCTCAGCCCTGAACCGGGACCAGGTCCGCGCCGCAGGTGCAGCGGTAGGCCTGGCCGGTGCCGGAGCAGTTGCACGGAACCTCGATCCGCACGCGGCATCCGCAGCCCTCGTGGGTACACGTCAGTACTGTGCCCGCCTCGTTGTTCGCCATGATCTCTCCTTCCGATCGGGATCTGTCCCGCCCACCGTATACCCCATACGGGTATCGGGTAAAGGGTTAGCGGGATGCAATCGCGAGCGGCGCCTACGCTGGAGGACGTGAGCCACGACCCCGCCGCCGCCGACGAACTGCTGGACCGGCTGCTCCTCGACGACGACCCGACGATGACCACCGTCCTGCAGGAGAGCGCCGCCGCGGGGCTGCCGCCGATCGCGGTCTCCGCCCAGCAGGGCAAATTCCTGACCCTGCTGGCCCGCGCCGTCGGCGCCCGCCGGATCCTCGAAGTGGGCACCCTCGGCGGCTACAGCACGATCTGGCTGGCCCGCGGCGCGGGCGACGGCGGTGCGGTGGTCAGCCTGGAGTACGAGCCGAAACACGCCGAAGTGGCCCGGGCGAACCTCGACCGCGCCGGCGTCGGCGACCGCGTCGAGGTGATCGTCGGCGCCGCGGTCGAGACGCTGCCCACCCTCACCGGACCCTTCGACCTGGTGTTCATCGACGCCGACAAGGAGAACAACGGCACCTACCTGCGGTGGGCGGTCGAGTTGGGCCGGCCCGGCACCGTCATCGTCGTCGACAACGTGATCCGCGACGGGCGCGTGCTGCACGACGAACCCGACGCGGCCGCCGCGGGCACCCTGGAGGCACTGCGACTGCTCGGCGAGGACCCGCGGCTCGACGCCGCGGCGCTGCAGACCGTCGGCGCCAAGGGCTGGGACGGGTTCGCCCTGGCGGTGGTCCGCTAACCGGCGTGCCGCGCCGGGTCCAGTTCGGCCACCGCCTGCGCCGCGGTGAGCACCCGATCGATGCGCAGGGCGGTCTGCCCGGCATACAGCGCGGTGTGTTCCAACGCGGCGTCGGGGTCCCCGGCCAGCGGCGGGACCGGGCTGAACAGCGGCACCGCGGGACGCTGGAGCCGGGGCACGATGCCGGCGGTGCGGTCGGCGAAGCGCGCCAGCACGGCGCTGCGGGCATTGAGCGCGGCGGGCAGCCGGCGCGGCGAGCCGTCCGGGCGGCACCAGCGTTCGGTGACCGCGTTGGGCACCACGCGGTGGCGCACCGGCCAGGTCAGCCCGAACAGCGTCGTCTCCACGGTGCGCTCGGCGTCGAGCACCCGGCTGCGGTAGCCGGGGTGGGCGCCGGACTCCGCGGTCAGCAGAAACCGGGTGCCCGCGACCACGCCGGCCGCGCCGGCCGCCAGGGCGGCCCGGGTGTCGGCGGCGGTGGCGATGCCGCCGGCCAGAAACACCGGCCGGCCGTCGGCGGCGGCCAGCGCGGTGGGCAAGAAATCCAGGGCGGTGCAGGTGCCCACCAGATGGCCGCCCGCCTCGCGGCCCTGGGCGATCAGCCCGTCGACACCCCAGCCGACGGCCGTGCGGGCCTCGGCCGCGGTGCCGACCATGCGCAGCACCACGATGCCGGCCGCGCGCAGCTGGGCCACCAGGTCGGTCAGGTTCGCGGTCGGGGCGCCGAAGGCCAGCACCACCACGTCGGCGCCGGCACGGATGCAGGCGCGGACGTGGGCGCGCCGCACGAACGGCATGAGCAGGTTCACCGCGACCGCCCGGCCGGGCGCGATCTCGCGGACGGCGCCGATCGCGGCCCGCAGCGCGGCGGGCGGAGCGATGCCCAGGGTGCCCAGCGCGCCGGCCCGCGCGACCGCGCCGACCAGGTGCGGGCCGGCGATGCCGCCGCCCATCCCGGCCTGCAGGATCGGGACGTCGATCTTGAAGCGGTCGGCGAGATCGGCACCGATAGCCATGCCGCCGAGCGTAGTCGGGGGCGGCGCGGTCAGCCGCAGATCGCGCCGGTCGCCGCGGACTGCACCAGCTTGCGGTACTTGGCCAGCACGCCGGTGGTGTAGCGCGCCGCGGGCGGGGTGTAGCCCTCGGCGCGCGCGGCGAACTCGTCGGCGTCGACCAGCACGTCGAGGGTGCCGTTGGCCACGTCCAGCCGGATCCGGTCACCGTCGCGCACGAACGCGATCGGGCCGGCGTCCACCGCCTCGGGGGCGACGTGCCCGACGCACAACCCGGTGGTGCCGCCGGAGAACCGCCCGTCGGTGAGCAGCAGCACGTCCTTGCCCAGCCCGGCGCCCTTGATCGCGCCGGTGATGGCCAGCATCTCCCGCATCCCCGGCCCGCCCTTGGGTCCCTCGTAGCGGATCACCACGGCGTCGCCGGCGGTGATGGTGCCGTCCTCCAGGGCATCCAGCGCCGCGCGCTCGCCGTCGAAGACCCGGGCGGTGCCCTCGATGACGTCGGTGTCGAAACCGGCGGACTTGACCACCGCCCCCTCCGGGGCCAGCGACCCGTGCAGGATGGTGATCCCGCCGCTGGGGTGGATCGGGTTGGTCAGCGCGTGCAGCACCTTGCCGTCGACGACCGGCGGGTTGAGTTCGGCGATGTTCTCGGCCATGGTCTGCCCGGTCACGGTGAGGCAGTCGCCGTGCAGCAGCCCGGCCTCCAGCAGCGTCTTGAGCATGACCGGCACCCCGCCGATCTTGTCGATGTCATACATCACGTGCGCCCCGAACGGCTTCACGTCGGCCAGGTGCGGCACCCGTGCGCCGATCCGGGAGAAATCGGCCAGGGTGAGGTCCACCTCGGCCTCGTGGGCGATCGCCAGCAGATGCAGCACCGCGTTGGTCGACCCGCCGAAGGCCATCACCACCGCGATCGCGTTCTCGAACGCCTCCTTGGTCAAGATGTCGCGGGCGGTGATGCCGCGGCGCAGCAATCCGACCACGGCGCGGCCGGAGGCCCGGGCGTAGCCGTCGCGGCGGCGGTCGGCCGACGGGGGAGAAGCGCTGCCGGGCAGCGACATCCCCAGCGCCTCGGCGGCGCTGGCCATGGTGTTGGCGGTGTACATGCCGCCGCAGGCGCCCTCGCCGGGGCAGATCGACCGCTCGATCACCTCGACGTCCTCCCGTGACATCAGCCCGCGCGAACAGGCGCCGACCGCCTCGAAGGCGTCGATGATCGTCACCTCGCGCTCGGTGCCGTCGGAGAGCTGGGCGTAGCCGGGCATGGTCGACCCGGCGTAGAGGAAGACCGCGGCCAGGTCCAGGCGGGCGGCGGCCATCAACATCCCGGGCAGGGACTTGTCGCAGCCGGCCAGCAGCACCGACCCGTCGAGGCGTTCGGCGCACATCACGGTCTCGACGCTGTCGGCGATGACCTCGCGGCTCACCAGCGAGAAGTGCATGCCCTCGTGGCCCATCGAGATGCCGTCGGAGACCGAGATGGTGCCGAACTCCAGCGGGTAACCGCCGCCCTCGAACACGCCTTCCTTGACCGCCTTGGCCAGCCGGTCCAGCGACAGGTTGCACGGGGTGATCTCGTTCCACGAGGAGGCCACCCCGATCTGGGGCTTGGCGAAGTCGTCGTCGTCCATCCCCACCGCGCGCAGCATCCCGCGGGCGGCGGTGCGTTCCAGTCCGTCGGTGACGTCGCGGCTACGGGGCTTGATGTCGGTGACCTTGCGGGTTGTGGTCATGGCGTTCAGTATGCCCGCGGCAAACAAGCCCGCCCAAATCCTTCAGATACCCCGACGGGGTATCGGGTATCATGATTTTCATGTTCGCCACCGACGCGCCCTGGGCGCCGATCCCCGTGCTCCTGACCGCCCTCGCCATCGGTCTGTCCGGCTGTTCCGGCACCGACAGCGAGCCGGCGTCGACGACCACGACCGGCAGCACGGTCGCCGCGACCTCGAGCGCCGAGCAGGCCGCCGAGCACAACGCGGCCGACATCGCGTTCGCCACCGACATGATCCCGCACCACGAGCAGGCGCTGACCCTGTCGGACCTGGTGCCCGAGCGTACCGACAACCCGGAGCTGGCCGCGCTCGCCGCGGACATCAAGGCCGCGCAGCAGCCGGAGATCGACACGCTGCAGCAGTACCTGCGGGACTGGGGGGCTCCCGAGCCCACCCACACCGACCACTCCGAGATGGCCGGCATGGTCGACGACGCCACCATGGAGAAGCTGAAGACCTTGAGCGGCAAGGACTTCGACGACCTGTGGCTGCAGTCGATGATCGACCACCACCGCGGTGCCGTGGACATGGCTCAGACCGAGATCGACGACGGCGTCAATCCGGACGCCAAGGCGTTGGCCGCCACCATCATCGACACCCAGCAGGCCGAGATCGACCAGATGACAACGATGTTGGGACACTAGATGAGCGCGCCACACGGCTATACGGCCGAGAAGGACGCCTACGCCAAGCGGCTGCGCCGCATCGAGGGCCAGGTGCGCGGCATCGCGCGGATGATCGACGAAGACAAGTACTGCATCGACATCCTCACCCAGATCAGCGCCGCCAACAGCGCGCTGCGCTCGGTGGCGTTGAACCTGCTCGATGAGCACCTGGGGCACTGCGTGACCCGCGCCGCCGCCGACGGCGGCCAGGAAGCCGAAGCCAAACTGGCCGAAGCCTCCGCGGCCATCGCCCGGTTGGTCCGCTCCTGATCCGGCGAACGGCTACCGTGGGGCCAGCGTGAACGGCACCCGAGGCCGTGCGCTCCCGACACCATGACAGCCGACCCCGCCCCCACTCGCGCCAGCCCGTGGACGGCGCGGCTCGTCATCCAGCTGGCGGTGCTGGCCGCCGCCGCCTTCACCTATGTCACCGCCGAGATCCTGCCGGTCGGCGCCCTGACCGCGATGTCGGACGACCTCGGGGTCAGCGAGGCGGTGATCGGCAGCCTGCTGGCCTGGTACGCCCTGGCCGCGGCGCTGGCCACGGTGCCGCTGGTGCGCTGGACCGCGCACTGGCCCCGCCGGCGCGCCCTGCTGCTCACCCTGGCGTCGCTGACCGTCTCGCAGACCATCTCGGCGCTGGCCCCCAACTTCGGGGTGCTGGTCGCCGGCCGGGCGCTGTGCGCGCTGACCCACGGGCTGCTGTGGGCGGTGCTCGCGCCGATCGCGATCCGGCTGGTCCCGCCCACCCACATCGGGCGGGCGACCACGGCCGTCTACGTCGGCTCCAGCCTGGGACTGGTGGTCGGCGTGCCGCTGATGGCCGGGATGAGCCTGACCGCGGGCTGGCGGGTGGCGGTGGGCTCGGTCGCGGTGGCCGCGGCGGCCGTGCTGGTCGCCGCCCGCAAGGTGCTGCCGCCGCTGCCGCTCACCGCCGACCAGCGGGCCGTCGTGGCGTCGGGGATGCGCCACCACCGCAACCCGCGGCTGCTGACGATCTGCGCGCTGACCCTGATCGTGGTGATCGCGCACTTCATCTCCTACACCTACATCCTGACGATCATCGGCGACGTGGTCGGCGTGCACGACCCGCATCGGGTGTCCTGGCTGCTGGCCGGCTACGGGGTGGTCGGGGTGGTGGCG
>NZ_LZLJ01000009.1 GCF_001668625.1 Mycobacterium sp. 1274756.6 | reverse complement strand
GGTTCGAGTTTGACCGCGGTGCGCAACTGGGCGACGGTGGCGATCTGCACCAACTCCGCATAATGCTCATCACAACCGGGCCCGGCGCCGGCCCGCTCGGCGATCACCGCCACCTGATCCAGCGAGCACCGCCCCTCCCGCAGGCTCTGGGTGCAGCGCGGCAGTTCTTCCGAGCGTCGCGCCACCGCGGCGATGCGCTCGGCATTGCTCGGCGAACACCCGGTCTTCCAGGCCACCAGCGCCGGCAACGAGCGCACCCCGGTCGATCCCCACAGCTCGTCGCGGTCGATCTCGGCCACGATCGCCACGATCCGCCCATCGATGGCGTTGCGCTGCCCGGTCAACTCCGCCAACTCCTCGAAGAGCGCATCCAACCGTGCGCCGGGAGTCTCGGCGGCGGCTGAAGCGACGGCGGTCATGACCCCAGCCTCCCACCGGGGTCTGACACGCCGGGTTGCGCAACCGGCTACGCCCGGGCTGTTTCGCGCCGGTCGGAGTCGGCGCTCCCGGTGTCAAGGCCGGCGGGCGCTGGGGTTGGGTGCCGGCGGGCAACGGGGTTGAGCGCCGAGGCAACTGTGCTCCACGGCGGCGCACAACCGCATCACGGCTGACCGGGCGGGCGAAAGCGCATCTCCGCGCCACAGACCCGGGTTGTGGTTGGATCACGCCATGCGGCTCAGCGCCCGGATGCCCGAACTCTCCGCTTTCGAGGTGTTTCTGGCGGTGGCGAGAACCGGCAGCCTCAGTGCCGCAGGACGCGAGCTCGGGCTGACCCAACAGGCGGTGTCGGCGCGGCTCACCTCGATCGAATCGCAGGCCGGGGTGCAGCTGGCCGTCCGCACCACGCGCGGTTCGCAGCTGACCGCGGCCGGTGTCGTCGTCGCGGAGTGGGCCGACCGCCTCCTGGATGTCGCCCACTATGTCGACGCCGGGTTGGCGTCGTTGCGCACCGAAACCCGGCGGCGGATCACGGTGGCGGCCAGCCTGACGATCGCCGAGCAGCTGATGCCCCGGTGGCTGGTGTCCCTGCGGGCCGCAGCCGCCCACCGCGGCGGCACCGCTCCGCACGTGGTGCTCACCGCCACCAACAGCGACCACGTGATCACTGCGGTCCGCGACGGAACGGCAGATCTCGGGTTCATCGAGAGCCCGCGGGTGCCCGCCGGCCTCCGCAGCCGCGTCGTGGCGCACGACGACCTGGTGGTGATCGTCCCGCCCGGCCACCGGTGGGCGCGCCGCCGTGCCGGGGTGGGGGCGGCCGAACTCGCTCGGACCGCACTGGTCGCCCGCGAGCCGGGCTCGGGCACCCGCGACTCGCTGACCGCGGCACTGCACGAGGCGCTCGGCGCGACCGCCGAGCAGGCCGAACCCGTGTTGGAGTTGTCCTCGGCGGCCGCTGTACGCGGAGCGGTGCTGGCCGGCGCGGGGCCGGCCGTGATGAGCCGGCTGGCCGTGGCGGAGGACTTGGCCGTCGGCCGGCTGCGGGCGGTCGACACGGCCGGGCTGAACCTGCGTCGCGAGCTCCGGGCGATCTGGATCGGGGGACGAACCCCGCCCGCCGGCGCCGTCCGCGACCTGCTGAGTCACATCGCCAGCGTCGACAGCCCGTAACCGCGCCGAGCCTCGGCCACAAGGCGCCATTGTGGCCGAACAAGGACGTCACCCCTACCCGGCGGCACGCGGCCCGGACAGCATCGAGGGTGGACCGAGCCGCGATGGCGGCTTGCCCGTCGAGAGGCACAGTCCACGGCGGCGCGGTCGCCGGAACAGCGTCGCCGACACAATGTCGCCGACACAGCGACGCCGGGACAGCGTCGCCGGGACAGCGTCGCTGGGGGAGCAGGGAAGGCGAGAAGATGACCGACTACACTTGGACGGTGATCGGGGCGGGCCCCGCGGGCATCGCCGCGGTGGGCCGACTGCTCGACCACGGCGTCGCGGACGCCGAGATCGCCTGGGTTGACCCGCACTTCGCCGCGGGCGACTTCGGTGGGAAATGGCGTGCCGTATCCAGCAACACCAGCGTCGCGAACTTTCTCGATTACCTCACCGCCTCACCGGCGTTCGGGTTTGCCGATTCGCCGGCTTTCGAGCTCAACAGGCTCGCGCCGGAACAGACCTGTCCGCTGGGGCTGGTGGCCGATCCGCTGGTGTGGATCTCGCGGCGACTGTACGAACGGGTCAGCCCGCTTCGGACGTTGGCGACCGGACTCGTGCTGCGCGACCGGCGATGGACGGTGGACACCGAGGCCGGGCCGATCACGTCGAGGAATGTGGTCCTCGCGACCGGTTCGGTGCCCAGGAAGCTGCCCGGCATAGCGTGCGAGGAGATCCCGATCGAATCGGTGCTCGACCCGCAGCGGCTGTCCGAGGTGCCGCTGCAGGGGAGGACGGTGGGCGTCTTCGGCTCGTCGCACTCGACGATGATCGCCCTGCCGAACCTGCTCGCGACGTCGGCGACGAAAGTGATCAACTTCTATCGCAGTCCATTGAAATACGCGGTCCAGCTGGATGATTGGACCGTATACGACGACACCGGCCTCAAGGGCCAGGCCGCCTGCTGGGCGCGGGAGAACATCGACGGGACGCTCCCGGACCGCCTCGAGCGGTACCAGGTCGACGACCCGGATTTCGCGACGATGCTGCGGCGATGCGACCGCGTCGTCTACACCGTCGGTTTCGAACGGCGGCGGCTTCCCTCGACCCCGCAGTGGGGAACGTTGGACTACGACGCGGCGACCGGCGTTCTCGCCCCGGGCCTCTTCGGTCTCGGAATCGCCTTCCCGGAGTACTGGGTCGATCCCCTGGGCGGTGGCCAGTACCGCGTCGGGCTGCGCAAGTTCATGCAGCGGTTGAACACGGTGTTGCCGCTGTGGTTGCGTTACGGCACGTGAGGCGCCGACGGGGCGCGCGGCCGAGTCGCGCGCGCTCGCCGCGACCTCCGACGCAGGCCGACGGCAAGTGCCCCGAGCAGCAGCAGCGGCGACCACGGCAGCAGGAACCCGACGAGCGTGACCGCGGTCCGGGCGAAGGTCAGCAGCGCCCGCCAGCCCTGCCCGATCGCCGCCACGAACCCGGTTGCGACCGGCGCGGTCTCGGCCGACACGGTCACGGTGATGGTCGCGTAATCGACCTGGTCGACCAGCCGGTCACGTTGGGCCCGCAAGCTGTCGAGGTCGGCTTGCCGGGCGGCCAGGGCATCCTCCGCGGCCAGCAGATCCTCGGTGCTCGTCGCGGATTTCATCAGCTCCCGCAACCGGTCCACCGAGGTCTGCAGCGCGGCGATCCGGGCATCCTGATCGACGCGGGTGGTGGTGACATCGGCGTGGTTGACCGAGACCGCCGTGACCGCACCGAGGTCGCGGACATCGGTGAGGAAGGCGTCGAGCCGCCCGGCCGGGATGCGCAGCGTCAGCTCGGCGGTCGGCGAGTGGCGCGACGACGTGTTCTCGGTGCGGGCGTCGACCCGGCCACCCGACCCGGTGGTGAGGTCGACGAGCCGGCCCACCCCGGCGTCGACGTCGGCGACGGTGATCGCCACCGTCCCGGTCGTCACGATGTCGCGGCTCTCGGCGCGGTCGGCCGGGCTCGCCGGTGCGGGCGCCGCCGGGCTGCTGGAATCCGGGCCCGCGCAGGCGGCGACCAGAACCAACAGCAGCGCGACCACACCGAGCAGCGACGTGCGGCAACTGGCGGTCATACCGGCAACTCTAAAGCCGAGCGGAGTGGGCCGGCCGCAGCAAAATCCGGCCCCGCAGGCGACGGAAAGCCGTGGTCAGCGAGCGCGCAGACCGGCGATGAACGCGCGGGTCCGCTCCCAGCTCGGCAGCCGGCCGGCGGCCCGGGCCTCGGCGAGGGTGGGGGCGGCGGCGTCGCGATCGGACACGATCAGCGGATGCTCGCGCGGCCAGTCGATGCCCAGCTCGGGATCGAGGGCATCGATGGTGTGCTCCCGCGCCGGGTTGTACTCCGCCGAGCACAGATACATCACCGTCGAGTTGTCCTGCAGCGCGAGGAAGCCGTGGGCCAGCCCCTCGGCGAGGTACACCGAGCGGTGCGCGTCGGTGTCGAGCAGCACCGCGTCCCAGCGGCCGAAAGTCGGTGAGCCGACCCGGATGTCGACCACCACGTCGAAGACCGACCCGGCCACGCAGGTGACGTATTTGGCCTGGCCGGGCGGCACCTCGGCGAAGTGCAGGCCGCGCAGCACCCCGGCGGCCGACACCGAGCAGTTGGCCTGCCGCAGATCCAGCCGGTGTCCGGCGAAGCCGGTGAATGCGGTGTCGGTGAACCATTCGAAGAACGCGCCCCGCGCGTCGCTGTGGACCTGCGGAGTGATCTCGAAGGCACCCGGCACGGCGAGTTCACGCACCGCCATCTCACTGCCCCCGCTCGGCGTACCGGGCCTCCACGGCGTCCTTCAGTGGGCCCCACCACGCTTCGTTGTCCCGGTACCAGTCGATGGTGGCGCGCAGGCCCGCGGTCAGGTCGGTGTGCGCGGGCCGCCAGCCCAACTCGGTGCGCAGCGCGGTGGGGTCGATGGCGTAGCGCAGGTCGTGGCCGGCGCGGTCGGTGACGTGGTCGAAGTCGTCGGGGTCGCGGTCCATCAGCCGCAGGATCGACTGCAGCATCGTGAGGTTGTCCCGTTCGCCGTCGGCGCCGATCAGATAGGTGCGGCCCGGGGTGCCGGCGTCGAGGATCCGCCACACCGCGCTGTTGTGGTCGTCGACGTGAATCCAGTCGCGCACGTGCGCGCCGGTGCCGTAGAGCTTGGCCCGGCGGCCGGTGAGCAGGTTGGTGATCTGACGCGGGATGAACTTCTCCACGTGCTGGTACGGCCCATAGTTGTTGGAGCAGTTCGAGATCGTCGCGTGCACACCGTAGGAGCGCACCCAGGCCCGCACCATCAGGTCGGCCGCCGCCTTGGTCGAGGAGTACGGGCTCGACGGGTTGTAGGCGGTGTGCTCGGTGAACCGCTCGCCGCCGTCGAGGGGCAGATCGCCGTAGACCTCGTCGGTGGAGACGTGGTGCAGGCGCACCCGGTGCCGGCGCACCGCCTCGAGCACGGTGTAGGTGCCCACCACGTTGGCGTGCAGGAACGGCGCGGGGTCGGCCAGCGCGTTGTCGACGTGGGTTTCGGCGGCGAAGTGCACCACAGCGTCGGCCTCGGCGACCAGCTCGGAGACCAGGTCGGCGTCGGCGACGTCGCCGCGCACCAGCCGGACCGCGTCGGCCACCGGTTCCAGCGCCTCGGTGCTGCCGGCGTAGGTCAGCGCGTCGAGCACGGTCACCGTCACCTCGGGGCGCTGACGGACCGTGGTGTGCACGAAGTTGGCGCCAATGAACCCGGCTCCGCCGGTGACCAGTAGCCGCATGGCGAAAACCCTAACCGAGCGGCGCGGTCAGTCCCGCGCGGTCAATCCCAGCGGCCCGGCCAGCTCGGTCAGCGTCGGCAGCAGCTGGTCGCGCCCGCCGAGCACCTGGATGGCGACGTGGTCGGCGCCGGCGTCGAGGTGTTCGTGCAGCCGCGCGGCCACCGCATCGGCGGTGCCGTGGGCGACCATCGCGTCGACGAACCGGTCGCTGCCCGGCTTGCGGAGGTCGGGGTCGCCGAACCCCATCCGGTGCCAGTTGTTGACGTAGTTCGACAGCCCGAGGTACATGTCGAGCGCCTTGCGGCCGACGGCGCGGGCCGCCGCGGTGTCGGTGGAGAGCACCACCTTGTGCTCCGGGGCGAGGAACACGGTGTTGCCGATCACTTCGCGCGCCCCGCCGGTGTGCTCGGGGATGGTCAGGTAGGGATGCGCCCCGGCGCTGCGCTGCGCCGCCAGTTCCAGCACCCGCGGGCCCAGCGCGGCCACCACGCGGCGGCTGGTGGGCACCCCGGCGACATCCAGGGCCTCCAGGTAGTCCTCCAGCGCCTGCAGCGGGCTGGTGTACTCCTCGGTGTGCTCACGGTGGCCGGCGCCGACACCGAGCAGGAACCGGCTCGGGTGGGCGGCTTCGATGCGCTGGAAGGACGCGGCGACCTCCGCGGCCGGGGCGGTCCAGATGTTGACGATGCCGGTGGCCACCTGCAGCGTCTCGGTCGCCGCCAGGATCGGCTCCACGAACTCCAGGTCCGCGGCCGGGGAGCCGCCCACCCAGAGCGCGCCGTAGCCGAGCCGCTCGATCTCGGCCGCCTGGTCGGGGGCCACCCGCCCGAAGGTCCAGACGCCGTAGCGGCCCAGTTCGGGTTTGAGAGCTATCGCGTCGGTCATCAGCGCCGCTCCTTACTGTCCCTCGTGCGCTGTCTCGGCGCCGGCGGTCATGTCCACCCCAGTCTGTCAGGCCGGGCGGACCGCCGGGCTACTCGGTGGCCCCGACCGGGTGGGAGTTGGTGGCGCGCGGGGTCGACGCGGCGGGCCGGTTGAGCATCGCCGCCACGTCGATGCCCGAGGACTTCAGCGTCTCCAGCACCTTGGCCAGGCTCAGCGGGCTGATGCCCAGCAGCCCGCCGAGCGCGTCGCGGGTGTCGCCGGCACCGCCGATGATCGACAGCCGCTCGATGTCGCCGAGCGGGGACGCGGCCGCCTCGGTGGCCTGCACCACCGAGGACAGCACGTCGGGCAGCATCAACATCCGGGCCGCCTCGGCGCTGTAGCTGTTCAGCGCCTCGGCGATCTGCTTCTTGCCCGCGGCCTCGGCGACCAGCTTGGCCTCGATGCCGTCGGCCTCGGCCTGCCGCTCCACCCGCAGCGCGTCGGCGAGCTCCTTTTTGCCCGCCGCCTCGGCTTCGGCGGCCAGGATCGCGGCTCGCCGCTGCCCCTCGGCCCGGGCGATGTCGGCCTGGCGTTGCGCCTCGGCCGGGGCGATCACGTCGGCCTGCAAAGCGGCCTGGGCCTGTTCGGCTCGGCGCTGCTCCACCTCGATGCGGGCCTGCACCCGGGCGGCCTCGGCCTGTTCGACGGCAATCCCGACGTCCTTCTCCGCGCGGGCGTGCGCCAGCGGCCCGGCCTGGTCGGCCTCGGCGTTCTCCGCCTCGGTCTGGGCGCGTAGCCGGGCCAGCTCCACGTCGCGCTTCTGGTTGGCGGTGGCGATCGCGGTGTCGGCCTGCGCCTGGGCCACCGAGCCCTCCTGACGCGCCTTGGCGGACTGGATCTGGGCGTCCCGCTCGGCTTCGGCGGTGCCGATGGCGGCGTCGCGCTTGACCTCGGCGATGCGGCGCTGCCCCAGCGACTCCAGATAGCCGTTGTAGTCGGAGATCCCGGCGATCTTGAGCACGTCGACCTCCATGCCGATGCGGGCCAGGTCGGTGCCTGCCTCCTCGACGACGTTGCGGGCCAGCGTGTCCCGGTTGGAGTTGAGGTCTTCGACGGTCATCGTGGCGGTGATCCCGCGCAGGCTGCCGGCGAGGATCTCGTTGATCTGGCGCTGCAGTTCCTCAAGGTTGGAGGTCAAGAAGCGCTGCACGGCGGTCTGCACCGCCTCGTCAGCCGAGCCGATCCGCACCAGCCCGACGGCTTCGACGTTGACCGGCACACCGTTGTTGGACAGCGCGTTCTGCAGGTTGATGCTGACGTTGAACGGCTCCAGGCTCATGATGTCGACCCGCTCGATGCCGGGCATCCGGAACCGGGCGCCGCCGCGCACCACCTTCGGGGTGCCGCGCCCGGTGAACACCGCCACCTCGTTGGGCGGCACCTTGATGTAGTTCTTCACGTAGATGATCGGCAGGCCGACCAGCAGCAGCAGGGCCGCGAGGGCGACGACGACGATGATGAGCAGCAGCGACATGGCGGGCCTTTCGGTGGTCAGGGTTCGGGGACGGCGACGACGTGGACGAAGTCGGCGTCCACATCGGCGATGTAGACGCGGGTGGATTTGGTCAGCGGATCGGTTTCTTCGCTCACGGCGCGGGACCGCACCCGGTTGCCGTCGGCGTCGACGAAGGCGACCTCGCCCCAGCCGTCGACGGGCACGTCGAGGGTGACGGTGCCGAGCAGCCCGATGTAGGAGGACCGGCCCCGCTGTGAGTTGCTCTGCTGACGGCGCAGGTAGGGCAGCACGACGCCCTGCAGGCCCAGCAGCAGCACCGCCCCGCTGCCCGCGGCGACGAGCGTGGTGGCCACCGCGCCGAGCCCGACCCGGGTTCCGACCAGCCCGCCGGTGCCCGCGCCGAGCAGCGCCGCCGACAGGCTGGTCAGGCTCAGGAAGGGCATCCCGTCGGCGTCGACATCGGCGAGCAGCAGCGCGGCGAGCACGCCGACCGCGCCGACGGCGAACACCGCGAGGTAGACAGCGGCCACGGCCCCCCTTCCGCCTGGCCCGCAGCGGGATGCCGTCGGGCCTGGTAGAACGATCCTCGCAGCCCACGGCGGGGGGGTTGCACACAATTTTGGCGCACGGCGCCGATGCGGGTATCGTGGATCGGCGGTGCGGCTTCCGCGCCGGCTCGTTGCGTGCCCTGTTCTGGAATTCCGTGGAATTTCCAACCACCAGCTCACGTCGTGGAGTCGACGCCGCCGTGCCTATGTGTACCGAACATGGAGGATTGCCGGAGAGACATGGCCAAAAAGGACGGCGCCATCGAGGTCGAGGGCCGCGTGGTTGAGCCGCTGCCCAATGCGATGTTTCGCATTGAGTTGGAGAACGGACATCGGGTGCTCGCGCACATCAGTGGGAAGATGCGCCAGCACTACATCCGTATCCTGCCCGAGGACCGGGTGGTGGTGGAGTTGTCGCCCTACGACCTGAGTCGTGGCCGCATCGTTTACCGGTACAAGTAACAACACCCAGCGAGAACAGGATCACAACAGCCGTGAAGGTGAACCCGAGCGTCAAGCCGATCTGCGACAAGTGCAGGGTGATCCGCCGGCATGGGCGGGTCATGGTGATCTGCTCCGATCCGCGCCACAAGCAGCGGCAAGGCTGACCGGCGACACAACTGAATGCAGACCTCCCAGTACCAGTGAGCGGATAGGCCGCTCGCGGCACGCCCGGAAGGAGGCCGGGCCCCGGAGCAGTCGGCCGGGACGGGCTGGGACCAGACCTCCGAACAGGAAGAGGAACGCCACCCATGGCACGACTTGTGGGCGTCGATCTGCCGCGTGATAAGCGGATGGAGATCGCGCTGACCTATATCTACGGTGTCGGCCGCACCCGGTCGAACGAGATCCTGGCCGCGACCGGGATCGACAAGGACCTGCGCAGCAAGGACCTCACCGACGACCAGCTGACCAAGCTGCGCGACTACATCGAGGGCAATCTCAAGGTGGAGGGTGACCTGCGCCGCGAGGTGCAGGCCGACATCCGCCGCAAGATCGAGATCGGCTGCTACCAGGGGCTGCGGCACCGCCGCGGGCTGCCGGTGCGCGGCCAGCGGACCAAGACCAATGCGCGCACCCGCAAGGGCCCCAAGCGCACCATCGCCGGCAAGAAGAAGGCCAGGTAACCCATGCCCGCCAAGAAAGCGTCATCCGCGGCGAAGAAGGGTCAGAAGACCCGTCGCCGGGAAAAGAAGAACGTCCCGCACGGTGCCGCGCACATCAAGAGCACCTTCAACAACACGATCGTGACGATCACCGACCCGCAGGGCAACGTGCTGGCCTGGGCGTCGTCGGGCCACGTCGGCTTCAAGGGGTCGCGTAAGTCGACCCCGTTCGCCGCGCAGCTCGCCGCCGAGAACGCCGCGCGCAAGGCCCAGGAGCACGGTGTGCGCAAGGTCGACGTGTTCGTCAAGGGCCCCGGCTCGGGCCGGGAGACCGCGATCCGGTCGCTGCAGGCCGCCGGCCTGGAGGTCGGCGCGATTTCCGATGTCACCCCGCAGCCGCACAACGGCTGCCGTCCGCCCAAGCGGCGCCGGGTCTAGGAGGACAGGACACCATGGCTCGTTACACCGGACCTGCCACCCGCAAGTCGCGTCGTCTTGGCGTCGACCTCATCGGCGGTGACCAGGCATTCGAGAAGCGCCCCTACCCGCCCGGCCAGCACGGCCGCGCCCGGGTCAAGGAGAGCGAATACCGGCTGCAGCTGCAGGAGAAGCAGAAGGCCCGCTTCACCTACGGCGTGATGGAGAAGCAGTTCCGTCGCTACTACGAGGAGGCGGCCGCCCGGGCCGCCAAGACCGGCGACGAACTGCTCAAAATCCTGGAGAGCCGGCTGGACAACGTCGTCTACCGCGCCGGCCTGGCCCGCACCCGGCGGATGGCCCGGCAGCTGGTCAGCCACGGCCACTTCACCGTCAACGGCGTCAAGGTCGACATCCCCAGCTACCGGGTGTCGCAGTACGACATCATCGACGTGCGGGAGAAGTCGCTGAACACCCTGCCGTTCCAGATCGCCCGGGAGACCGCCGGCGAGCGCCCGATCCCGGCTTGGCTGCAGGTGGTCGGCGAGCGGCAGCGCATCCTGGTCCACCAGCTGCCCGAGCGGAGCCAGATCGACGTGCCGCTCACCGAGCAGCTGATCGTCGAGTTCTACTCGAAGTAGCAGCACCGCCCGCGCCAGGTCGGCGCGGGCCTCCTGCGGCGCCCGCGGGCGCGGCGCTCGTCTTGCGACGAACGGCCGCATCACGCGGGTCGGCGCGGGAAACCAACCGGCATCAAATAGCGGGTGCCGAGAAGGAGAAGGAAACACATGCTGATCTCTCAGCGTCCCACCCTGTCCGAAGAGGTCATCGCCGACAACCGGTCGCGGTTCATCATCGAGCCGCTCGAGCCCGGCTTCGGCTACACGCTGGGCAACTCGCTGCGGCGCACCCTGCTGTCCTCGATCCCCGGCGCCGCGGTCACCAGCATCCGCATCGACGGGGTGCTGCACGAGTTCACCACCGTGCCCGGGGTCAAGGAAGACGTCACCGACATCATCCTGAACATCAAGGGCCTGGTCGTCTCCTCCGAGGAGGACGAGCCGGTCACCATGTACCTGCGCAAACAGGGCCCGGGTGAGGTCACCGCCGCGGACATCGTGCCGCCGGCCGGGGTCGAGGTGCACAACCCGGACATGCACATCGCGACGCTGAACGACAAGGGCAAGCTCGAGGTCGAGTTGGTCGTCGAGCGCGGCCGCGGCTACGTCCCGGCGGTGCAGAACAAGGCGACCGGCGCGGAGATCGGCCGCATCCCGGTCGACTCCATCTACTCGCCGGTGCTCAAGGTCACCTACAAGGTGGAGGCCACCCGTGTCGAGCAGCGCACCGACTTCGACAAGCTGATCCTCGACGTGGAGACCAAGAACTCCATCAGCGCCCGCGACGCGCTGGCCTCGGCCGGCAAGACCCTGGTCGAGCTGTTCGGTCTGGCCCGCGAGCTCAACGTCGAGGCCGAGGGCATCGAGATCGGGCCGTCGCCGGCCGAAGCCGACCACATCGCGTCGTTCGCCCTGCCGATCGACGACCTGGACCTGACCGTGCGCTCCTACAACTGCCTCAAGCGGGAGGGCGTGCACACCGTCGGCGAGTTGGTCGCGCGCACCGAGTCCGACCTGCTCGACATCCGCAACTTCGGGCAGAAGTCGATCGACGAGGTGAAGGTCAAGCTGCACCAGCTGGGCCTGGCCCTCAAGGACAGCCCGGCCAGCTTCGACCCGTCCGAGGTCGCCGGCTACGACGTGGCCAGCGGCACCTGGAACACCGACGGCGGCTACGACGACCAGGACTACGCCGAAACCGAGCAGCTGTAGCGGCCGTCCGGTGACGACGCGGCCGCGCAGCGGCCGTTGAGGAACCGGACACATCGAGAAAGGTCCGTCCCGGCCCTACCTGATACGGGGGTCGGCCCCATTTAGGAGAAGTCCCAATGCCCAAGCCCACCAAGGGACCCCGCCTCGGCGGATCCTCTGCCCACCAGAAGGCGATTCTGGCGAACCTGGCGACCGCGCTGTTCGAGCACGGCCGGATCCGGACCACCGAGGCCAAGGCTCGGGCGTTGCGGCCGTACGCGGAGAAGCTGATCACCCACGCCAAGAAGGGCACGCTGCACAACCGGCGTGAGGTGCTGAAGAAGATCCGCGACAAGGACGTGGTGCACATCCTGTTCGCCGAGATCGGCCCGCACTTCGCCGACCGCAACGGCGGCTACACCCGCATCATCAAGCTCGACTCGCGCAAGGGCGACAACGCCCCGATGGCGGTGATCGAGTTGGTGCAGGAGAAGACGGTCACCTCCGAGGCCGAGCGCGCCCAGCGCGCGGCGGCCAAGCAGGCCGCCAAGGCGGCCGCGGAGACCCAGCCGGCGGCCGAAGCCGACGCGGAAGCCCAGCCGGAAGCCGAGGCCGACGTGGCGGACGCCCCGGACGCCCCGGACGCCGAGGCCACCCCGGAGGCCGCGGCCGAGGAGACCGCCCCGGCGCAGGACGCCGACGCGGCGGACGAGACCGACAACTCCTGATCGGGTGAGCGGCGGGCCGTCGACCCGGCTGCGCCTCGACCTCGCCTACGACGGCACCGAGTTCGCCGGCTGGGCGGTCCAGGCGGGGCGGCGCACGGTCGCCGGTGTGCTCGAGGACGCGCTCGCCACGATCTTCCGCACCCCGCTGCGGCTGTACGGGGCCGGACGCACCGACAGCGGTGTGCACGCCACCGGGCAGGTCGCCCACGTCGACGTGCCGACCGCGGCGCTGCCCTACGCCTACCCGCGGCACCCCCGCCCGGAGCAGCCGGAGTTCCTGCCGCTGCTGCGCCGGCTGGCCCGCTTCCTGCCCGCGGATGTGCGGGTGCGCCGGATCGGGCGGGCCCCGAACGGGTTCGACGCCCGGTTCGCCGCGCTGCGCCGCCACTACCGGTACCAGCTGACCACCGCGGCGCACGGGGCCGACCCGCTGCAGGCGCGCTACGTCACCGCCTGGCCCCGGCAGCTGGATGTGGCCGCGATGTCGGCGGCGGCGCAGCCCCTGCTCGGCCTGCACGACTTCGCCGCGTTCTGCCGGCACCGGCCCGGCGCCACCACGATCCGCGACCTGCAGCGACTCGACTTCGACCGGGACGGGGACCTGGTCTGCGCACACGTCAGCGCCGACGCGTTCTGCTGGTCGATGGTGCGCTCCCTGGTCGGGGCGCTGCTGGCGGTCGGGGAGGGCCGGCGGTCCGCGCAGTGGTGCGCGGCGCTGCTGGACGAACCGAAGCGCTCCAGCGCCTTCGCCGCCGCCCCGGCGCACGGGCTGACCCTGGTGGGCGTCGACTACCCGCCCGACGACGAACTCGCCGCCCGCACCGCGGTCACCCGCGACCTGCGGGGCCGGCAGGACCTCGCCGACGGGTCAGCCGGAACTGGGTGCTGCTGACCCGAGCTTGCCGGCCACGAAGTTCGCCGCCTGCCGGGCCATGCCGGCGTCGAGGTAGGCGTCGGCGAGATGATCGGGCCAGTTGTTGCGCCACGTCTTGGGGTCGGCCGGGTTGCAGATCGGGTCGGCGCCGTGACACAACTCGATCGTCCGGTCGCGGTAGGCCGGGCTGAACGTGGTGATCGGGCCGAGCCAGTTGCTGCCGTTGCCGAACAGCGCCACCGCCGCGATGTGCGACGGCGCGGCCGGCGGCAGCGGATCGTTCCAGCCGAAGAACGAGGTCGGCGCCGCGAGCACCAGGTCGGTCACGGCCGCGCCCAGCGAGTAGCCGCCCAGCACCAGCTTGGTGTTCGGGCAGTTGGCGATCATGTACTGCACGCGCCGGCTCATGTCGTTGGCGCCGGGCAACACGTCGGTGTCGGCGGCGTAGCGCACCGGGTAGAGCCCGATGTCGGTGCGCGGCAGGGCGGCCCGCAGTGACTCGACCATGGCCGCACCGAGCTTGCCCGGGCCCGCGGGCTCCATCCGACCGCGCGCGAAGATCACCTCGACCTCCGAACAGCCGGCGGCCGACGCCGGTGGGGCCGGCGCAACCGGCAGGGTCAGGGCGGCGAGCGCCGCCACCACCGCTGCGATGGCCCGGCCCATGCCCGCCGCCTACACCAGACCGGCGACGAAGGAGGCGGCCTGGTCGGTCAGGCCGGGGACGTAGCCGGAGTGCGCGTCGAAGTCCTCGCCGGCGGAGCAGACCGGGTCGCCGGCGGCGCACAGGTCGATAGTGCGGTTGCCGTAGACCGGGCTGTTGGACAGCGGCTGGCCCAGCTTGGCCGACGGGTTGCCGAACACCGCGATCGCCGCGACGTGCGCGTCGGTGCCCGGGGGAAGCGGGGCCGAGAAGCCCAGCCCCGGCACCGGGGAGGCGGCGATCACGTCGATGACCGCGGCGCCCTGGGAGTAGCCGCCGAGCACGATGCGGGTGTCGGGGCAGTTGGCGACCGTGCCCTGCACGTGGGCGCTGGCGTCGTTGGCGCCGTCGGCGGCGGCCATGAAGTCGTAGCTGGCCGGGTAGTTCACCGCGTACACACCGACCGAGCGGCCGCCCACCTGGTTCTGCAGCGCGCTGATGAACGCGTTGCCGACCCGCCCGACACCCGGGGAGTCGTTGGTGCCGCGGGCGAACACCACCTCGATGTCGGAGCAGGCGGCCGACGCGGTGGCCAGCATGCCGGTGAGCGGGGTGACGGCCACGGAGGCCGCCATCAGGGCAGCGGGGGCGGCGAGCGCGGCGGTGCGGCGCAGACCGGTGGGGAAGCTCTTCACCCGCCTCATGCTAGCGCATCGTTAGCGCATCTAATTGATAAAGCCCTCGGGGCGCAGGTGCGGGGACTGCCCCAGCAGGCCCGCCACGAAGCTGGCGGCCTGATCGGTGTAGACCGGGATGTAGCCGTCGGTGTGGTCCTGCCAGTCGTTGCCCTCGCCCTCATGGCAGATCGGATCACCCGGGTTGCACAGGTCGATCGCCTTGCCGGCGAACAGCGGGCTGCGGCTGGAGATCGGCCCGCCCATCCGGTTGGCGGCGTTGCCGAACACGGCGACCGCGGCGACCTGGTCGGCGTACTCGGCAGGCAGCGGACTGCCCCAGCTGATCCCGGCCACCGGCACCCCGGCGACGATGTCCATCACGCTCGCGCCCTGGGAGTAGCCGCCGAGCACCAGTTTGGTGTCCGGGCAGGTCTCGGCCATGTGCTTGACCCGGTTGATCGTGTCGTTGGCCCCGTCACCGCCGCCGAGTTGCAGCCGCCCGGCCGGGTAGTTGACCGGGTAGACCCCGATGCTCTGGCTGGTCTGGCGTTTGAGCGCGTCGACCAACGCCGCGCCGACCCGGCCGATGCCGGCCGGCTCGCTGGTGCCGCGGGCGAAGATCACCTCCACGTCGGTGCAGTCGTCGGCGCTCGCGGTCGGCAGCGCGGTCGGCGTGACGAGCAGCGCGCCCGCGGTCAGCGTCGCGGCGGCCAGCGGGCCCAGCCAGCGCGCGACCCGGCGCGCCGGTGACGATCCGCTGGGACGACCTGTGCTGGGGCGACGGCGAAGCGTCGAGAAACCGTGGGTACTCACGGGGCGATGATACCGGCCCGGTCCCGCCCCGGATTCGGTCCGGGGCTGTGGATAACCGAGGCCGGGCGGGCACGCCGGCCCCTACGGTTGGGCCGGAGGACACCGATGCCAGCAAACCGGGCCGCAGCCGAGGTCACCCCACTGCAGCTGAGCGCGCACCGCTACCAGCGCCGCCGCCTCGAGGCGGCGCTGCGGACCGGCACCCCGCGCGGCACGCCGCCGCCGCGTCCGCTGGCCGCCGGCGCCGCGGTGACGGCGCTGATCGCCATCGGCTGCGTGGTCCTGGCGGTGCTGCACCCGCGCCCCGACGTCGGCGACACCGGTTTCGTCGTGAGCCGCCACACCGGTGCGCTCTACGTGCGGGTCGGGCCGGTCTGGCATCCGGTGCTCAACCTGGCGTCGGCGCGCCTGATCGCGGCGAGCCCGGCGGAGCCCCGACCGGTGCCCGACGCCGCGCTGGCCGGGCTGGCCCGCGGCCCGCTGCTGGGCATCCCCGGAGCACCGCAAACGCTCGGGGCGCCGCTGCCGGCGGCGGCCTGGACCGTCTGCGACAGCACCGATCCGGCGGAGCCCGGCGACCGGAGCACCACCGTGATCATCGACACCGACGACGAGGACCAGCCGCGACCCGCGCTCACCGCGCAAGACGCCGTGCTGGTCACCACCGGGACCGGCGCCCCGAGCTTCCTGCTGCGCGCCGGGCAGCGCCGCCGGGTGACCGCCGGCGAACCCGCCCGCGGTGTCTCGGCGCTGCTGCTCAACAGCGTCCCGGAGCAGCCGGCGACCACCGCGGTGGACCCACCCGCCGCGATGCCACCGGCCACGCTGTGTGTGACCTGGCGGGCCGGGGCGATCACGGTGACCGGCGGGGCTCGCCCGCCGCTGCCCGCCGGGGCCGAGACGGTGCCGCTGGCGCAGGCCGACGGCGCCGGGCCCGCCCTCGACGCGGTGTGGCTACCGCCGGGGCGCACCGGGTATGCCCGCTGTCCCGGCCCCGGCGGCACCGGCTACCTGGTCACCGAGACCGGGGTGCGCTTCCCGGTCGCCGATGCCGCCGCCGCGGGCGATCTGGGTCTGCCGGCCGAGCCGGCGGCGGCGCCGTGCCCGCTGCTGACCGCGTTACCGGTCGGGCCGCTGCTCAGCCGCGAGGCCGCTGCCGTCGCCCGCGACGTCGTCGCGCCCGCGTCGCGTTGACCGCAGCGCGGCGGCCACCAGCAGCACCGCCAGGCAGAAAGCCGCGCCGGTGACCGCGGTGTGGCGCGCCCGATCCGGGGCGGGAGCATTCGGGGCCGGGGCGGGCGGCGCAGGCTCGACGTTCGGGGTGGCGGCGTCGTCGGGCCGAGCGGGACCCGCGGGGCCGACGGGATTGTCGGGTTCGTCGAGGGCGAGTGCGGCGACCGGGTCGACGACCCCGTGGCCCACCACCGGGTTCCAGCCGCCCGGCGCGGGCCGAGCGGTGGCGCAGATGCGCGCCCTCACCTGACGCGCCGTCCAGTGCGGGAAGCGGGACCGGATCAACGCGGCCAGCCCGCTGACCACCGGCGCGGCGTAGCTGGTGCCGTGGATCGGAGCGGGTCCGTCCGAACCCGGCAGCGCCGACACCAACCCGTCGCCGGCAGGGTCCAGCGACACCACCGCCTCCCCGGGCGCCGCGACGTCGAGCCACGGACCGGGCAGCGTGAACGTCGACGGACGGCCCTGCGGGTCGACCGACCCCACCGCCAACACGTAGTCGTCGTACCACGCCGGGCTGACCGCCACCGCGCTGGTCTGCCAGGTCGCATCCGGCGGCTGCGCCGGGCAACCACCGGCGGTATCGGTGTTGCCCGCGGCGGCGACCACCACGGCGTCCTTGACCGTCGCCGCGTAGGCCAGCGCGGCGCCCAGCGCCCGGTCGTCGAGGGCTTCCCGCGCGGGCCGACACGCCACCGTGGAGATGTTGATCACCGCGGCGCCCAGGTCCGCGGCGGTGCGCACCGCGGCGGCCAGGGTGTCGACATCGCCGACCCCGGGCCGGGACGGGTCGACCGCCGCCGCGAACACCGCGCTGCTCTGCCGGATGCTGATCAGGCTCGCCGCCGGGGCCACCCCGGCGAACCGGTCACCGGCCGGATCGGATGCGGCGGCGATGATTCCGGCCACCAGCGTGCCGTGGCCGTCGCAGTCCTGGTCGCCGGAGCCGGTGGAGACGTAGTCACCGCCGGGGGTCAGGTCGGTCAACCGCCGGTGCGGGCTGACCCCGGTGTCGATGACCGCCACCCGCACCCCCGCGCCGCGGGACGACGCCCAAGCCGCGGCCAGATCCAGCCCCTCCAGCTGGGTGGGCGCGACCGGGACCGGCGCCGCGACCGGCGCCACGCAGACCCGGCGTTGCACGGTCGGCTGCGCCGGTGCGGGCGCGGCCGGGACGGGCAGCCACCGGTCGTCGGCGCGGGGCGGGGTGAGGGCCCGGGCCGGCGGACAGCAGAGCACCAGCAGCACGACAACGAGCAGGGCGGCGGGCGGCTGGGTCCGCAGCGCGCTCACCGGATCGAGACCAGCTCGGTCAGCACCCGGTAGCAGCCCGTCACCCAGACCGCCAGCGGCACCAGCGCCGCCGCGGCGAGATATTCGGCCAGATCGGCGGTGCGCCGGATCCCGGGGGCCCGCGCCCACGTCGGCCCGCCGAAGCCGGCCGCCAACGCGGCGGCGACCGGCACCGCCGACGCGCCGCAGATCCACCCCGGGTCGCCGATGAGCCGGCCCGCCACCAGGGCCGCCGCAATTGCGGTCCCGGCGCCGCAGGCCAGCAGCACCGCCGTGCGCGCCGGATCGCCCTGGTCGCGGGCCCGCAGCAGCGTCAGCACCGCGAACAGCGCGGCGAACCCCACTCCCGGCCACCACGGCGGGCCGGCGGCCACCGTGATCGCACCCAGGCTGCCCGCCACCGCCGCCCCGGCCGTCAGGGCGGTCAGCACGCCGCCGGCGCGTCGCGCCGCACCGGCCGGCGTGGCGCCGACGGCAGGATCGGCCGAGGTCAGCCCGCACACCGCCAACGCCAGGCGGCCCGCGGCCCCGGTCACCGCAAGCGCGGCCACCGCCGCGGCCGCGCCGAGCGCCCGCGGCGCCGCCCCGATCAGCAGTCCCGCCAACGCCACCGCGGCGATCAACACCCCCAGCCACGACACCGCGGTGAAGGTGATCGCGCCGCACCCGGTGAGCGTCCGCGCCGCCGCCGCGACCGCCGCGCCGGCCATCGCGGCGAGCAACACGTTGCCCGGCCCGGGACCGTCGGGGACCGCCAGAAAGCCGGCCAGGGCCGCATAGCCGGACGCCGTCAGCCCGCAGGTGATGACGGCGAGGCGGTCGCGCCGGTGCAGGAGCACCGCGGCTCCCAGCGCGGTCACGCTCACCGCGGCCGCGGCGAGGGCCGGTCTGCCGCCGGCCGGCGGCCCGGCGGTCACGGCCGCGTGCAATGCCGACAGCGCGCCCGCCGCGGCGAGGCAACCGGCCGCCAGGGCGCCGCCGCACCGGCTGGCCGAGTACGGCCACCGGCGGTGTCGCGCGGACAGCGCCACCACCGGATCGTCGCGGGAAAACACCGGGTCCGGGAGGGGAGCGGAGGACAGCACCAGCATCGCGCCGTCACGGATCCGCTGCTGCGCCAACGTCATCGCCCCGTCCAGCGCCGCACCCGCCAGCCGCGTCAGGTGATAGCCGCCCGGCTGCGGTTCGGCGCCCAGCAGATCCGTCAGCGCCGGCAGCAGCTCGGTGACGGTCACCCCGGTCGGCAGCGTGACGTCCACGGTCGCCCCGCCGGCGTGTACCGCGACCCGGCACACACCCGAATCGTCCTCGCGCATAACACCACCCCGGCTCGCTCCCACCGGCGCCGGTGGGATGTCGTTGCGGGCACGCTAGCGCGCTTCCGCGCCGCGCGATTTCGGTTATCCACAGCCGAATTGCCGGCGGCGGAGACGGTGCTTAGCGTGGCCTCCACCGTCGATCCGGGAGCGGGATGAACCACCAGGACCTCAACGCCGCCACCGCATTCCGGCCGCCGCCGCGGCAGCGCCCGCCAGCGGTGGCTGCGGAGGAACTGAGTATCGCCGCACCGCCTGCCGCCCCGGTGCGGCACGCGACGGCAGCGCGACTGCTCCCGGCAGCGGGGGCGGTGCTGTCGCTGGCCGTGACCGCAGCCCTGTGGCGGTCGGGGATCGGGCTGCGCAGCCCGACGATGCTGCTGCTGCCCGCCACGATGCTGCTCTCCGGCGGCGCCACCGCCGTGCTCGGCCGGCACGGCCGGGAACTGGACGTCGCCCGCGACCACTACCTGCACTACCTGTCCGGCCTGACCGAACAGGTCCGCGGGAATGCGACGGCGCAGCACCGCGCGCTGACCTGGCGGCACCCGCAACCCGATCGGCTGTGGACGCTGGCCGGCGGCGACCGGATGTGGGAGCGCCGCATCGAGGACGTCGACTTCCTGCGGGTGCGCATCGGCTGCGCCGCGCAACGATCCGCGCTCCGGCTGATCGCCCCGGCCGCCGACCCCACCCGGCCCGCCGACCCGGTGACCGCGGCGGCGCTGCACCGCCTGCTCGCCGCCGCCGACCCGGTCGCCGACCTGCCGGTGACGGTGGATCTGCCCGGCCGCGTCGCGCTCAGCGGCGACCTCGAGACCAGCCGCGCCCTGCTGCGCGCGATCGTCTGCGGGCTCGCGGTGCTGTGCGGCCCGCATCTGCTGCGCATCGTCGCGATCACCGACACCGGCGGCCGGGGCCACTGGGAGTGGCTGAAATGGCTACCGCACCACCGTGTCCCGGGTTCGGTCGCCGACGCGTCCGGCCCGGGCCGGACCCTGGTGGTGCTCGACCGGCGCGCCGGCATCGCGTCGATCGATGAGGTCGTGCCGGCCGGCGCCGGGGTGACGGTCTGTGCGCTCGGCGCGCAGAGCGCGACCGGCGCCGATCTGGAGTTGCACCTGACCCCGGCCACGGTGACCATCCGGGGTGGCAACGACGGGGACCACTCCGACGACACCCCGGCCCCGATCCGCCCGGATTCCCTGTGCGCCGCGGCGGCGTTGACCTGTGCCCGCCGGCTGGCGGGCTACCGGACCGCCGCGGCGGCGCGACCGCGCGACTGGCTGGAACTGGTCGGCATCGACGACCCGCGAACCGCCGACCCGACGCGGCATTGGCGGAGTCGAACAGGCGCGGGCCTGCTGCCGGTGCCGATCGGGCTGACCACGGCGGATACGCCGGTCGAGCTGGATCTCAAGGAGTCCGCCGAGGGCGGAATCGGGCCGCATGGGCTGTGCATCGGGGCGACCGGCTCGGGGAAGTCGGAGCTGCTTCGCACGCTGGTGCTGGGCCTGCTGGTCCGGCACCGGTCGGAGGAGTTGAACCTGGTCCTGGTCGACTTCAAGGGTGGCGCGACCTTCGCCGATCTGACCGGTGCCCGCCATGTCGCCGCGGTCGTGACCAACCTGGCCGCGGAGGCCGCCCTGGTGCATCGACTCCGCGAGGCGCTCACCGGGGAGCTGACCCGCCGTCAAGAACTTCTGCGCGCGGCGGGCAACCTCGCCACCCTCACCGCCTACCGGCAGGCGCGGCGCGCCGGAGCACGCGTCCCGCCGCTGGCGCGCCTGGTCATCATCGTCGACGAGTTCGCCGAGATGCTCTGCCAGCACCCGGATTTCGCCGATGTGTTCGCCGCCATCGGGCGCCTCGGCCGGTCATTGGGCATCCACCTGCTGCTGGCCAGCCAGCGGCTGGAGGAAGGCCGGCTGCGCGGGCTGGAATCACATTTGTCCTACCGGATCTGCCTGCGCACCCTGTCCGACGGCGACTCCCGCGCGGTGCTCGGCGTCGCCGCCGCCCACCACCTGCCGGCCACCCCGGGCAGCGGCTACCTGCGCACCGGCACCGGGCAGCTCCTCCGGTTCCAGACCGCCTTCGTCTCCGCCGCGCTACCGGCACCCGCCGCGCGGCCGCGCCCGGCCGTCCGGGCTTTCACCGCGGCACCCGCCGCGCCCCCGCCCCCGACGGCCGGACAGCCGACCATCCTGCAGGCCGTACTCGATCGGATCGGGGGCGTCGGCGCCCCCGCCCACCGCATCTGGCTGCCGCCGCTGGCCCGGCCCCCGGCGCTGGGTGCGCTGCTGACCGCGACCGACCCCCGCCCGGGCGCGCTGCGCGTGCCGATCGGCGTGGTGGACCGCCCCTTCCAGCAGCGGCGCACTCCGCTGTGGGTCGAACTCGGCGGTGCGGCGGGCAACGTCGCCGTCGTGGGCGGGCCGCAGTCGGGCAAGTCGACGACGCTGTGCACCCTGATCGACGCGGTGGCCGCCTGCCACGACCCGGGCCAGGTGCAGTTCTACTGCCTGGATCTGGGCGGCGGCGCGCTGTCGGCGGTGCGCACCCTCGGCCACGTCGGCGCGGTCGCCGGGCGCGGCGACACCGAACTGGTGTCCTGCATCGTCGCGCAGCTGGACGACCTGGTGGCGCGCCGGGCCGCTCTGTTCGCCACCCACACCATCACCTCGATGGGCCACTACCGGCGGATGCGGGCCGGCGCCGACCCGCGCTGCGCCGACGACCGATTCGGCGACGTGTTCCTGGTCATCGACGACTGGGCCGGGATCCGCCGCGAATTCGCCGGCGTGGAGGAGCCGATCACCGACCTCGCCGGCCGGGGCCTGTCGGTCGGAGTGCATGTGGTGCTGTCGGCGGCGCGCTGGGCGGAGATCCGGCCCGCGCTGCACGACCAGCTCGGCACCCGCCTGGAGCTGCGTCTGGGCGACCCGGCCGAATCGGAGGCCGGCCGGGCCGCGGCGACCCAGGTGCCCGCCGACCGGCCCGGCCGCGGACTGACCCGCGACGGCCTGCACATGCTGATCGCGACCCCGGAACCGCCGGCACGCGGCGGCGGCGCGGCCGCACCGGCGATCCGGCCGCTGCCGGCCACGGTGGACGCCGACCGGCTGATCGCCGCCACGACCGGCGACCGGCCGGTGCTCGGACTCGCCGAACGCGCCGCCAAACCGGTCGCCGTGGACTTCGCCGCCCACCCCCACCTGCTGATCCTCGGCGGCAACGAATGCGGCAAAACCGCGACCCTGCGCCACCTCTGCCGCGAAATCATGCGGACCCGCACCGCCGGGCAGGCCCGGCTGCTCATCGCCGACCCACGCCGCAGCCTGCTGGGCGTGGTCGAATCCGAGCATCTGGGCGGCTACCTGGTCACCGACGCCGCGCTCACCGCCGCGCTGGACGAGTTGGCCGCGACGCTGACCGCGCGGCTGCCGCCGGCGCAGCCGACCCAACGCCAGCTGCGGGACCGATCCTGGTGGACCGGACCGGAGTACTACCTGGTGATCGACGACTACGACCTGATCGCCCCCGCCGCGCCGGAGGCCCTGCTGAAGGTGCTTCCGCAGGCCCGCGACCTCGGCCTGCACCTGATCGTGGCGCGGCGCAGCGCGGGCGCGGCCCGCGCCCTCTACGAGCCGCTGTTGGGCGGGCTGCGTGACTACGGCTGCGCGGCGCTGGTGCTGAGCGGCGACCCCGACGACGGTCCGCTGATCGGCGGGATCCGCCCGGCCCCGCGGCCCGCCGGGCGCGGCGTGCTGGTCACCCGCCCCGGCACCGAACAGCTGGTGCAGGTGGCGTGGAGCCCGCCGTGACGACCCGGCCGGCGCCGACGCGCAGCACGGCCGGCGCCGCCGGGGAGGTGCGCAGCCGGCCCCGCTGGTGGCTGCTGGCCCGCGCCGCCCCGCCGACACCGGTGGTCATCGAGATCGACGCGGCGACCGTCACCGTCACCGACACCGCAGGCCCGCCCGCCGCCACGACCTTCGATCGCACCGGAGACCGGCGGCAGCTGGCGGCGGCCGTCGTCGCCGCCGCCGCGACCCGGGCCGCGCCGCGCGGGGCCGCCGTAGTGGTGGACACCCCCGCGCAGGTGCCCGGCGCCACCGCGCTGGCCGCGCTGATCACCGAGCGGCTTCCCGCCGCCGGGACGCTGCTCAGCGTGATCGTCGACGACGCCCGGCTGCACCGGCTGGCCGCCGGGCTCGCGGACACCCCGGCGCCCGCACCCCGAGCGGGCCGACGCGGCCGGGTGATCGCGGCGGCCACCGCGCTCACGCTGGTGATCGCGGCCCTGTCGGCGGTCCCGCGACCGGGTGAGCGCGGCGCCGACCAGCCGGTGTCGGCCACCCTGGTCGAGGGCCGGGTGGCCCTGCAGGTCCCGGCGGGGTGGCCGGTGCGGCGCGTCACCGACGGGCCGGGCTCGGCGCGGCTGGAGGTGAGCTCGCCGGCCGAGCCGCTGCTGCGGGTCCATCTCACCCAGGCGCCGGCCGCCGGACGCTCGCTGGCCGACGTCGCCGACGTGCTCGGCGCCGCCATCGCCGACCAGCCCGCCGGGGTGTTCGTCGACTTCACACCCGGCGGCGAGCGGGCCGGCCGACCCGCGGTGACCTACCGGGAGCTTCGCGCCGACCACGAGGTGGCGTGGACGGTGCTGCTCGACGGCCCGGTGCGCATCAGCGTCGGCTGCCAGAGCCGGCCCGGCGACGAACCGGCCATCCACGCGGTATGCGAGCAGGCGATCCGCTCGGCGCACACGGTGAATTGAACACCGGCTGCCGGCGGCGAAAAATGAGGAACCCCACCGCGGGCGCGCACCGTCCAACCCGATAACAGCCCCCCGATCGCGAGCGGAGACCCGATGAGCACCGAGCAGACCCTCAGCGTCGACCTGGAGCTGATGCGCGCGGTGGCCGCCGGCACCGACCGGGTCAACGACGAACTGCGCGCCACCCTGCACGCCTTCATCACCCGGATGGCCGGCGTCCCCGCCGCCGTCTGGTCCGGCAGCGCCGCCACCCGCTTCCAGTCGGTGATCGACCGCTGGAACCGGGAGGCGATGCAACTGCACCGCGCGCTACACGAGATCGCCCAAACCATCCGCGCCAACGAACGCGCCCTGCGGGCCGCCGCCGACGCTCATGCGCACCGCGTCGCCGCCGCCGGCGGGCAGCTGTGAGGAGAAGGGTCACGATGGAGCACCTGCTGTCCTACCGCTTCGACGCGATGGAGGACCTCGTCCGCCGCGACATCCACGCCACCGCCGCGCGGATCACCACCGCGCTGCAGGACCTGCGCGCCCAGATCGCGCCGCTGCTGCAGTCCTGGACGCGGGAGGCCGCCACCGCCTACCGCGACGAGCAGCACCGTTGGCACAGCGCGGCCACCGCCCTCAACGACATCCTGGTCGAGCTGGGCGACGCGGTGCGCGACGGGGCGGGGGACCTGGCCCACACCGACCGGCAGGCCGCGAACTCCTGGCGGCGCTGACCCACCAGCGTGGTGTGGCCCCGATGTTGGGGAGCGGCCGGGGCCACACCATCACCTCCGGTTTTGACCAGCGCCGATACCGGCCGGTAAGCTCCTTCGCTGGCGTGCGGTCAGCACGGATCCTCGGGTCGATGTCGGTCGCCGAGACCATCCTCGCCGCTCACGCCGGACCGGCACCCGGGTCACCCCGGGATCAACCCGAGAGAAAGTCGAGTAAGCGCTGTGCCTACTTACACGCCGAAGGCGGGTGACACCACGCGCTCGTGGCATGTCATCGACGCCACTGACGTGGTACTCGGCCGGCTGGCCTCCGCGGCGGCGACGCTGCTGCGCGGCAAGCACAAGCCGACGTTCACGCCGAACGTCGACGGTGGCGACTTCGTCATCATCGTCAACGCCGACAAGGTCGCCATCAGCAGCGACAAGCCGAAACGCACCCTGGTCTACCGGCACTCGGGTTACCCCGGCGGGCTGCGCAAGCGCACCGTCGCCGACCTGATGGACAAGCACCCGGAGCGGGTCGTGGAGAAGGCGATCGTCGGGATGCTGCCGAAGAACCGGCTGGGCCGCCAGATCAAGACCAAGCTGCGCGTCTACGCCGGGCCCGAGCACCCGCACGCCGCCCAGCAGCCGGTTCCGTACGAGATCAAGCAGGTGACGCAGTGACCCAGCCGACGACCCAGCCGACGACTGACAACCCCGAGACCCAGCCCGCCGAGACCGCCGCGGAGACCCCGCGCGAGCCGGTGGTGATCGACGGCCTCATCCAGACCGTGGGCCGGCGCAAGGAAGCCGTGGCCCGCGTGCGCCTGGTGCCCGGCACCGGCAAGTTCGAGCTGGACGGCCGGTCGCTGGAGAACTACTTCCCCAACAAGGTCCACCAGCAGCAGATCAAGGCGCCGCTGGTGGCCGTGGACCGCGCCGACAGCGTCGACATCTACGCCCACCTCGACGGTGGCGGCCCCTCCGGCCAGGCCGGCGCGCTGCGCCTGGCCATCGCCCGGGCGCTGATCCTGGTCTCCCCGGAAGACCGGCCGGTGCTGAAGAAGGCCGGGTTCCTCACCCGCGACCCGCGGGAGATCGAGCGCAAGAAGTACGGCTTGAAGAAGGCCCGCAAGGCGCCGCAGTACAGCAAGCGCTGACCTGTCATGGGTCGCCTTTTCGGCACCGACGGTGTCCGTGGCGTCGCCAACCGCGAACTGACCGCGGAACTCGCGTTGGCTCTCGGAGCCGCCGCCGCCCACCAGCTGGCCGTCGCCGACGGCCGGCCGGTGGCGGTGGTCGGCCGCGACCCGCGCGCCAGCGGCGAGATGCTCGAGGCGGCGGTCATCGCCGGTCTGACCAGTCAGGGCGTTGACGCACTGCGGGTCGGGGTGCTGCCCACGCCGGCGGTGGCCTACCTCACCGACGCCTACGATGCCGCGCTCGGCGTGATGATCTCCGCGTCGCATAACCCGATGCCCGACAACGGCATCAAGATCTTCGGCCCCGGCGGGCAGAAGCTCGACGACGCCACCGAGGACCGCATCGAGGAACAGGTGGCGGCCGGGCCGGGCCTGCGCCCCATCGGCGCGGAGGTGGGCCGGGTCCGCGACGCGACCGACGCCGCCGACCGCTACCTCGCCCGGGTCGCCGCGGCGGCCACCGCGGACCTGACCGGTCTGACCGTGGTGGTGGACTGCTCGCACGGCGCCGCCTCGGTCGCCGCACCCCGCGCCTACCGCGCCGCGGGCGCGACGGTCATCGCGATCAACGCCGAACCGGACGGGCTGAACATCAACGACCGGTGCGGATCGACCCACCTGGACCCGCTGCGCGACGCGGTGCGGGAGCACGGCGCCGACCTGGGGATCGCCCACGACGGCGACGCCGACCGCTGCCTGGCCGTGGACGCCACCGGCGCGGTGGTCGACGGCGACGCGATCATGGCGGTGCTCGCGCTGGCGATGCAGGAAGCCGGCGCGTTGGCGTCGAACACCCTGGTCGCCACCGTGATGAGCAACCTGGGCCTGCACCTGGCGATGCGGGACGCCGGAATCACCGTGCGCACCACCGCCGTCGGCGACCGCTACGTCCTCGAGGAGCTGCGAGCGGGCGGCTACAGCCTGGGCGGTGAGCAATCCGGGCACATCGTGCTGCCGGGGTTGGTCAGCACCGGTGACGGCATCATCACCGGGCTGAGCCTGATGTCGCGGATGGCGCAGACCGGCACCGCCCTGGCGGAGCTGGCGTCGGCGATGCGGACCCTGCCCCAGGTGCTGATCAACGTCGAGGTGACCGACAAGGCCACCGTCGCGGCCGCGCCGGCGGTCCGTGACGCGGTCGCCCAAGCCGAGGAAGAGCTCGGTGCGACCGGACGAATCCTGTTGCGGCCCTCGGGGACCGAGCAGCTGGTGCGGGTGATGGTGGAGGCGGCCGACGAGGACACCGCCCGCCGGGTCGCCAACCGGGTCGCCGACACGGTCGCCGCCCAGTCCTGATCGACGGAACCTCGGCGGGTGCCCGCCGGTCCTACCGGATATGGCAGCAGCGCAGAGTGATTCGTGCGTCCGGGTCGAGGTGGCCGCGGTACGCGAGGTGGCCGACCGGTTCGCCGCCGACGGACCGGCCCTGGCGGCGGCGGGGCAGCGCCACCGGGCCGGGTTGAGTTTCGACGGCGCCTGCGCCGGGCGGGCGTACCGCGCTCAGGGCGACGCGCTGCGCGCCGCGCTGGACCGCCTCGGCGAGGATCTGATCCGCTGGTCGCGGGCGGTCAACGAGATCGCGGCGACCCTGCGCGCCGGGGTGGGGTCCTACACCGAGGCCGAGCGGCGCTGCGCGGCCCGCATCGGCTGACCCGATGACCGAAGGTGGGGTCGACGCCCGGCAGGCCTGGGCCCGGCCGGCGGCGGCCCATACCCAGCGCTACGTGTCGGCGGCGGCCCGCCTCGGCTACCGCCACCGCGACCTGACCGGCGACGACCACCGCATTCTCGACGAGTACGACCGGGAAGCCGGCCTGGATCTGGCGGCCCTCGACCGCGATTGCGCCCTGCTGTGGGCCACCGCCGCGGCCGCCGACGGCGCGGCGGCCACCCAGCGCGCGCTGGCCGTCGAGCTGAGCGGCGCGTGGTCGGGACCGGCCGCCGCGGCGGCGGCGGTGTTCCTGCAGCGCCATTGCGCGGCCGCCCAACAGGTGGCCGATGCCTCCCGGCGCGCCGCCGAGGCCTGCACCGCGCTGCGCGCGGCGCTGGCGCAGGCCGTCGCCGCCAAGGCCGCCGCCGCGGTGACGATCGACGACCGCCGGGCGTCCCGGCGAGCGAGCTGGCTCGCGGCCGCCGACACCGTGCTCGGCGGGCTGCCCGACCGCCACGCCGAGGAGGTGCTGACCGGGGAGGTCATGGCCTACCTGGACACCGAGATCGGCACCGACTGGCTCGCCGCGATGCGGGCGGCGCGCACCGCGGTCGACGACGGCTACCGCGATGCCATCGCCCGGATCACCGCGGCGGGGCCGGCCTCCTTCGCGCTGCCGGGTGCGCTGCCGGTGGCCGTGCCGGCGGCGCCGGCCACCGTGGCGGCGGCGGCGGGGGAGTGTCCGGACTCGCCGGCGGCTGCCCCATCAGTGCTCGCGGGGCCCGCAGCAGCTGCCGCACCCGCTCCGGTGCCGCCCGAGAGCCCGCCCGCACCACCGCGGCCTGAGAGCACCTCCGCGCCACCGCCGCCCGAGCCAGCGCCACCCGCGCCACCGCCGCCCGCGCCGCCGCCGCCCGCGCCACCGCCGCTCGCGCCGGCCGCGGCGGCAGGGCCCACCGAATCACCGGGGCTGTGCGATCCGGCCGCGAACTGGCCGGCGGGCGGCGAGTCCGCCGGGGCGGCCGGTCCCGGGATACTGACGAGCCTGGGCCGGCTGCTCGGCGCGAGCCTTGCGGCCCTGCTGGGCGCGGCGGCCGACCCCGGCGACCCGACCGACCCGGATCTCGACCCGAGCGACCCGGACCACGACCCGAGCGACCCCGACCCGAGCGACCCCGACCCGAGCGACCCGGCCGCCGATGCGGCGTCCGAAACACCCGATCCTGCGCCATCCGAGTCCACGACCGTCGCGTCCGGCGAGCCGGAATCACCCGACGCCGCACCCCACAACCAGGCCGACCGGAACCCCGACCCGGCGGCTGACCCGGCACCCGAGGACGCCCCCGCGCCACCGGCCGAGCCCGCCCCGCCGGCGACGGAAGGCGAGCCGACACCGGTCAGCGCGCCCCCGCCCGACCCGGCGCCGGCCAATCCGGAAGACGCCACCGAGCTGCGCACGCCCTGCCAGACCGCCGCCGACGAACTGCCGCAGGCCGGGGCCTAAGCCCGGCCCGGCGCCCGGTCACGGCAGCAGTTCGCGCAACTCCTCGACGTAACGCACATACTCGCGCGGATCGCCGGTCACCGGACCCACCAGCAGCGTGGTCACCCCCGCGGCGGCGAACGCGGCCACCCGTTCGGCGACGAACCCGCGCGGGCCGATCAACGACACCGCGCGCACCAACTCGTCGGGCACCGCGGCGATCGCCTCCTGCTTCCGTCCGGACAGGTACAGCTCCTGGATGCGGTCGGCGGCCGGGCCGTAGCCGTACCGGGTGGCCAGGCCGTGGTAGAAGTTCCGGCCCTTGGCGCCCATCCCGCCCAGGTAGAGCGCCAGCACCGGTTTGGCCCAGGCGATCCGCTCCTCGACGTCGTCACCGATGGCCAGGGACGCCCCCACCATCACATCCAGCGGACCCAACGCCGGGTCCCGTTTGGCCCGCCCGGCCGCCAGCGCCGGCCCCCACACCTCCGAGGCCTTCTCCGGATGGAAGAACACCGGCTGCCAGCCCTCGGCGATCTCGGCGGTCAGCTCGACGTTCTTCGGTCCCAGGGCAGCGATCGAGATCGGGATCCGTTCCCGCACCGGGTGATTGATCAGATGCAGCGGCTTACCCAGGCCGGTGCCGCGCCCGGCGGGCAACGGTATCTGATAGTGGGCGCCGTCGTGCCGCAGATCTTCGCGCCGCCACACCTTCCGGCAGATCTCCACCACTTCCCTGGTGCGACCGAGCGGCGCGTCAAACGGCACCCCGTGGAAGCCCTCCATGACCTGCGGACCGGAGGTGCCGATGCCCAGCCGGAACCGGCCGTCGGAGACGTAGTCCAGACCGGCCGCGGTCATCGCCAGCAGCGCCGGGGTGCGGATGTAGATCGGCACCACCCCCGACCCCAGCTCGATGCGGTCGGTCTTGGCCGCCAGGTACCCCAGCTGGCTGACCGCGTCGTAGGAATACGCCTCGGCGACCAAGGCGATATCCAGGCCGACTTTCTCAAGTTCGACAACCTGCTCGACCGTTTCCTTGAAGCCGCCCGCATAGGACAATTGCACGCCGATTCTCATGCGCGGAATCCTACCGGTCCGATATATTCGTCGGGAATACACTCGGCGAAAAAAGAGGTGGTCGTGGATATCTGGAAACGGGTCGGGAAAGCAGGCCTGGGTCTCGCCGTGCTCGCCGGCGCACTGCTCCCGGGGGCGCCCGCCGCGGCCGCCGAAGACTACCGCGCCGTCCCGGCCGCGATCTCCGGAGCCAGCCCGGATGGCTTGGGCCAGTGGAACGTTGACTATCAACGGGTGGAGGGCGGAGATCCGGCGGTGGTTGCCGCCATCAACGACATCATCGACGCCGAAGCGCGCGGCCAGGTCGCCACCTACGAGCCCAGCGCCACCAAGACCCAGCCGTGGACCTTCCATTCGACCGGCACCCCGTTTTTCGGACCGATCACCGTTTCGGAATTGTTCGTCGGTGAATACAACACCGATATGCCGAATATGCCGTTCCATGCGGTGGCCACCCGCGTTTTCGACAAACGCAGCGGCGTGCTGATCACCTGGGACAATTTATTCACCGACAAAAAAGCGGGGCTGGTGCGGCTGGCGGATCAGACCGTCGCGATCCTGCCGACCGTCTACGCGCCGCCGAAGCACCCGGGTACCTGGCAGTTCGGCAACGAGGTCGCGCCGATCGACGTCAACTTCAAATATTGGATCCCCACCGACGCGGGCATCGAATTGCACTTCCCGGACTACCAGTTCGGCCGCGGCCTGGCGGTGATCACCGTGCCGTGGGCGGCGGTGGCCGGCCTGATCGCGCCGGAGTTCGCCCCGATCATGGGCTGACCGGGGCGAACCCGCCGGATCATCCGGTGGGCCGGGCCACCCGGGGCGTGTAGCTGCCATGGAAGGTCAGCGGCAGGTGATGGCGCAACCGGCCGGTGAACACCGGGCCGGCGGCCACATCCTGGGCGTCGAGCACCACCAGGCTGGCGCGGTTGCTCACCCCGTCCTGAGTGGTGACCAGCAGCCAACCGTCGTCCTCGGCGGTCGCCCCCGGCCGGGCCGCGAACACCGCCTCGTGCGGCTGATGGCCGTACGGGAACTGGTGGATGACCGCCTTACCCGTGGTGTTGTCCAACTTGGCCACCGCGTTGGGGTAGGCGCTGCCGTCGGCGTCGGCCGACAGATAGGTGTAACGGTTGGGTTTGCCGGTCCGCAGGATGTTGAACGACGGGAACTCGCCGACCAGGTCAGTGATCGGCTCGTGGATCACCTTGTCCGACGGGGTGATCCGCAACCGCAGCAGGGTCCCGCCGTAGGAGCCCACCTGGGCGGCCGTGTCGGTGCTCAGCGTGGAGAGTTGACCGTTGAGCTCCTCCCAGGACGCGTCGTAGTGGACCAGCTCCACCACGGTGTCCGAGCCGTCCTCGTAGGTGTTGGCCAGATGCAGGTGCAGCAGCGGATCGGTGTAGATCACCCGGGGCTTGCCGCCGTCCCGCGGGACCAGCCCGATCATCGTGCCCTGGGCGGCGTCGTACTCGATGGCGTCGATGAAGTTGCGCAGCCCGAAGCCGGCACCCAACAGCTTGGCGGTGGGGAACACCAGCGGCGGGATCGCGAACACCATGTGCTTCTTGGTCAGGCCCATGTCGTGGTTGAACCGGGCCAGCGGCAGGTTCAGCTGGCCCAGCTTGTGCAGCTTGCCGGCCCGGTCCACCCGGTAGCAGGCCAGTTTCGGGAACGGCACCATCGCCAAGCCGAAGTTGAACATCTCGCGGGTGTCGGGATCCCACTTCGGGTGCGCGGAGAACGCCCCGATCCACTTCAGCTCGCCGTCGAAGTTGTGCACCCCGACGGTGTCGAGGGTGTCCGGGTCGATCTCGGTGGGCGGGCCGCCCTCCCACAGCGCGAGCAGCTTCCCGGCGTGCATCACCACGCCGGTGTTGGCGACGTTGGCCGGGAACCGCAGGGCGTTGGCGAGCAGCCCGCCGGGGCGCATGGTGCCCAGCGCCCGGTACGGCGCTCCGCGGGAGGTCAACGACTTGCGGTAGTGCTTGGTGCGCACGTAGCGGTTGCGGTAGTGCACCGCGCCGCCGGACATCGCGAACATCGACAGCATGCCGTCGCCGTCGAACAGGTGGCCCAGCGGCTGACCGCCGGCGTCGAGCTTGCCCGCGCCGTTGCGGTACAGGGTGCCCTCCAGGTCGGCGGGCAGGGCGCCCTCGGTCTCGTCGATGCGGTAGTCGTACTCCTCGTAGAGCGGGGTGTAGGCGGCGAAGTCGTGGCCGGCTTGGTCGGGGTTGGTCACGGGTCGTCCTTACTGGGGGTCGGAGGTGGATGGGCCGGCCGGACGCACCCGCAGGGTGCAGGAAAGTCCGGGCAGGTGCGGGTCGAACTCCAGCGGCATCGCCGAGTTGGCGTCGAACACCTTCTCGCAGGCCGCCTTGCACGCCATCAGGCAGGAATTCTCCTGCGGGGACTGGGTTCCCACCGAGGTGTGCATCGCGCATTCGGGGATCTCGTAGACGACGGTGCCGTCGGGCTCCACCCCGGTGCGGTGGATCGGCCCGACCAGGAAGGTCGCCACGCCTACCCCGGCGTCCATCACCGTCGGGTGCAGCCCCGGCGGGACCAGCCGGACCGCGTTGAACATCGGCAACAGGTAGCGCAACCACCGGCGCAACCGGGTGGCCACCGTCGAGGACACCAGCTCCTCGACCTCCGCGCGCGGCACGAACCGCACCAGTTCGCTGCTGGCCCACTCCAGTTCGTACACGAACTGCCCGTAGCGGCGCTGCCACGATTTGCGGGGCGACTCGAACAGCCGGTTCGGCTTCCGTTTGGCGATGACGGCGGCCCAGCCGTCGTCGACGGCGCGGCGGTCGTCGGCGACCAGCCGAAGCACCGGCAGCAGCACGGTTTCGGGAATATCGCCCACCCGGCTCAACATCGAGCGCATGATCCAGTCGTCGCGCAGCGCGGTGACCGGTCCGGCGGCGGTCTGGATATCGGTCATGGCAACTCCACCTCACTGGCCTTCCACCGGCCGTCGACACGCTGCATGGTCATCGCGATGCGGCTGCGGTCCACCCGCGGGTCGGGCACCTCGGTGTTGGAGACGGTCTGGTCGACGAACAACAACACCTGCACCTCATCCTTGCTGGCCGATTTGATGGCCGAGTCGAGCACCACGCCGCGTCCGGCCGCCTGGTGATCGATGAGCAACTGGCGCAGCTTGGCGCTCGAGGTCTGGTAGATGTCGCGGAACTCGCCGGTCGCGCCGTCGAGCACGGCATCGAAGTTCTCGTCGAGATTGCGGGTGTCGATCGAGGTCAGCGTCACCGCGTAGGCTTCGGCGGCCTGACGCGCCTCCTCCGCAGCGGCCTGCACGACCCGCACGCTGTGGTACTGCCAGCCCAGATAACCGCTGAGCCCGCCCAGGCCCACGATCAGCGCCGCGGCGGTGCCGATCGCGGTGCGGCGCACCCAGGTCCGCGACCGGGACCCGGTCGGGCGGGCCTCGGCGGCCTGATCCGACTGATCGGCTTCGGCGGCCTCGGAGGCCTCGGGGGCCTCGGGGGCCGTGTCCGCGGCCTGCGGCGCGTCGGGCTCGGCGTCCGGCTGTTCGCCGGCGAGGGCCTCGAGGGCGTCGAGTTCGGATCCCGCCTCGCGTTCAACGGTGGCTGAAACGTTACTCACCACGAACCTCCTGATTCCATTTAATAGGGGCCGCCCTGGCGTTGCGGCTCTGACTCCGGCGGCATCGGTGGGCCGCCGTAGGGCAGATCGATGGTGTACGGCCCCGACGGGGTCGGATCGGTGCGCTGCAGCGGATCCAGCCCGGGCGGTGGACCGGCGGTGTCGATCCCGTCCGCCGGGGTGGGCGCGTTGCGCGCACCGCGGACCAGCACCCCGGGGTCGTCGTTGAGGCAGTAGGTGTACATGTACGGCTCGGGATAGTTCGGGATGAACGGCACGTCGCGCGGGTGGGGATAGTCGCAGAAGTACCGCGGGTAGATGTCGGCGATCGCCCAGATCCCGCCGTCGTGCATCAGCGACGCCACCCCGTCGAGCACCGAGGGCCGGTCGTCGCGGAACAGATGCGCCAGGGCCGGCACCCGCACATAGGACAGCTGCGCCACCGTGGTCAGGTTGCCCAGCAGTTGCACCATGGTGGGGGAGTTCTCGTCGATGACGCCGTCGGCGGTGTCGAGCAGGCGTGGCGTCTGGTCCAGCAGCCGCCGGATTCCGGCGTCTTTGGCGCTGATTCCGCTCAGGGTGCCGCCGAGGTTGTCGGCGAGGCGGCTCAGCCCGGCCGAGGAGTCGTCGAAGATCTGGAACACCGGGCGGCTGCTGCGCAGCAACGTCACCGTCTGCGGCAACACCCCGTCGAGCGTGGAGATCAGCATCTGGCCGCCGGCCAACAGGTCGCGCAGCTTCTGCGGGCCCTCGGCGCTGACCCCCAGCTCACCCATGACCTGCTCCAGCTGGGCCGGGTCGGTCTGGGCGAGCAGCCCTTCGATGTTGTCGAGCAGCCGCCACAGCGGCACCGGCGTCATGGTGTCGGATTCGCCGATCAGGCTGCCGTCGGTCAGCAGCGGCCCATCGGCGCGGGTGGGCTGGAAGTCGAGGTACTGCTCCCCGGCCGGGGACAGGGCCGAGACCCGCACGGTGGTGCCATCCCGCGGGATCCGGATGTGCCCGTCGATCTGGGCGACCGCCTGGACGCCCTCGGCGGTGATCTCCACCGCCTTGACCCGGCCGATCGGGATGCCGTTGAGGGTGACGTCCTGGTTGGCCAGCAGCCCGCCGGAGTCCTCGAGCTGGACCCGCACGGTCATCTGGCTGGCGATCGGGTTGGTCCGCAGCGCACCGAAGAGCAGGTAGATCGAGCCGATCACGACCAGGACCACCTGGGCGAGTGCGGAGACCAGCAGCTTGTTCCTCGACGCGGTGCGCGCCGCCCACACCGCCGCGGCGGCCGGCAGGTGCAGCAGGCGGGCGGGCGCGGTGCTCACTTGGGCCCCCACACATGCCCGCGGTCGGGTCCCCACACCCGGTCGCCGAGCTGGGTGAGCACGAACTTCAGCGAGCCCACGAGGTTGTCCCAATCGGTCCATTTGGGGCCGTGGAAGGCCGGGTCGCCCAGGTGGTTGAGGTCTTCGATGTGGCCGAGCGCGACCTGCTGCAGGTCCACATCGGAGTGGGCGGCGTTGGAGGAGAAGAATTTCAGCGCCGGGGGGATCACCCGCAGCAGATTGTTCAGACTCACCTGCGGATCGAGCGCGGCGTCGTTGAACGCCGCCGAGAGCGCGTTGAGGTCGCGGACCAGGCTGCGGGTGTCGGTGCCCGCGATGGACGGGAAGCGTTCCAGCTGGGCGGTGACGACGTTCATCCGTTGGATCAGGTCGACGATCTGGGTGGTGTTGTCGGCGATGACCGCCAGGGCGGGCGCCGACGAGCCCAGCACGTCGTTGATCGCGGTGCGGTCGGCGTCGAGGGTCTCGGCGAGCTCGGTCACCCCGGTGAGCACGGTGCGGATCTCGTCGGAGCGCGCCGACATGGTCGTCACCAGTCGCCGTGACTCCTGGATCATCGCGGTCAGCCCCTCCCCGTCGGGACCCACCGCCGAACCGAGGCCGTTGAGGACCCGGGTCAGGTTGCGCACGACACCGCCGTTGACCAGCACCGACGTCGAGGTCAACACGTCCTCGACGGTGGCCGCCGCCACCGTCTCGGGCAGCGCGATGGTGTCGCCGTCGCGCAGGCTGGCGGTGGTCGCGTCACCGCCTTCGGGTGGGTGCAGCGCGACGAAGATGTCGCCGAGCGGCGTGGCCGACCGCAGTTCGGCGGTGGTCCCCACCGGCAGCTGCACCCCGTCGATGATCTGCATCTGCACCACCGCGGTGTAGTTCTCGGCGCGCATGGCCACGACCTCGCCGACGTCGGCGCCGCCGACGCGGACCTTGGCCCGGTCGGGAAGGTTCAACGCGTTGGTGAACACGGCGTTGAGTTGGTAGGAGGCGCCGCCGATTCCCGGCGCGGGCAGCGGGAGGTCCTCCACGCCTTTCGAGCAGCCGACCAGCACGGTCACCGCCAGCACGGGCGGCAGGTAGCGGCGGGCCCGCCGGATGCGATCGTGGGTCATTCCTCTCCCAACCGGGTCAGTCCTTCGAGGACGTGGGTCACCCCGAAGTCCGGGCCCATGTCGCGCACCGTGCCGGTGCGGCACCCGAGTTGGCGCAGCCCGAGGATGTTGCAGACCTCTTTGGTCATCGAGCTGTCGAAGAACACCGAGTCGAAGTGCGCCCCGACCCGCAGCATGCCGTTGTCGGTGTCCATCGCGTTGGCGACGTTGTCGACGGCCAGCGGCGCCACGTTGAACACCTCGGCGAGTTCGCGGCGGTAGTCCACCAGGGCCCGGGTGAGGTTGTCGCTGCTCTGCACGGTGGCCTTGATGTCCGCACCGTGGTCGGTGAGCAACGTGTTGACTTCCTCGAGCACGGCGTTGACCTGTGCACCGGTGCCGCCGCGGCCGATGTTCTCCTCGGCCAGCAGGTCACTGAGCCGGCGCACGTCGGTGCCGAAGGTGCGCATCAGGTCCTCGTTCTGCGCGGCGGCGTCGAGCAGCGTGCTGACGTTCTCGATGATCGTGGTGATGTTGTTCTGGGTGGCCTGCCCGCCGTCGGCGCCGGTCCGCAGCGCCTCGGAGAGCTTGCCCAGCGCCTCTTTGATCTGCGGACCGCTGGTCGAGGTGATCGCCGAGGAGGCGTTGAGCAGGTCGGCCATCGGGCCGCCGCCCGCCCCGTCCCCGCCGAGCGCCCCGCCCAGCTTGTCGACCATCTTGAGCACCCGGTCGAATTCGATGGGGGTGCGGGTGCGGTCCAGCCCGAGCACCGCCCCGTCGGGCAGGGTGGGCCCGCCGGTGTAGGCGGGGGTCAACTCGACATGCCGGTCGGTCAGGATCGAGGTGCCGACCGTCACCGCGGTCACGTCAGCCGGCAGCCGGACGTTCCCGTCCACGCTGAGCACCACCCGCACGCCCCGATCGGTCGAGGTGATCTCGGCGACCCGGCCGACCGGCATGCCCAGCACCGCCACCGTGTTGCCCTCGTACAGCCCGACCGCGTTGTCGAACTGGGCGGTGATGGTCTGATCCCGGGCGTCGCCGGTGCCGGTGAACCCGTAGGCGGCGCCGAGCACGGCGATCAGCACGCCGAGCGCGGCGCCGATGGTGAGCAGCCGTCTTCTCATTCGCAGTCCTTGAAGTACTGGTAGCGCTCAGGCCACTGCCACTGCTCGGCGCGCCCGCTGATCGCGCACATCCAGGAGTCGACCATCAGCCCGCCGGGCAGCAGGAAGTCCAGGTACGGACCGGTTCCGGTGGCGTTGGCGAGGTTGCGCATCGCCAACGGCATGGCCTGGAACAGGTTGCGCAGCAGCTCATCGTGGTCACCGACCATCGCGGTGACCTCACGCAGATCGGTCAGCAGTTTGTCCAGCTGCGGGCGGCGGTCGACGAGGGTGTCCCGCACGACGCCGACCAGGTTGGTGGAGGCCCGCAGCAGTCGCACCGCGCTGTCGCGGCGGCCCAGGATCTCGCCGATCAGTTCGTCGCCCTGGCGCACCAGGGCGGCCAGGTCGCTGCGCTGGTCGCCCAGCAGCGCGGCGACCTGGGCGGTGCTGTCGAGCAGCGCGCCGATCTGGTCGCGGCGGTCCGCCACGATCTGCGCCAGGTTGTGCACGTTGGTCAAGGCGTCCGGCAGGATCGTCGGCACGCCCTGCAGTTGCGCGGAGACCAGCTCCATGGACTCGGCGAACTGGGCGGCGTCGACGTCTTCGAACGTCTGGGTCGAGTCCTGCAGCAGCTTCTGCAGGTCGTAGGGGACGCTGGTCTGCGCCAGCGGGATTCGGTGATCCGGCAGGGGATCGGCGCCGCGGGGTTTGACGTCGATGTAGCGAGACCCGAGGATCGTGGTCAACTTGATCGCGGCGGTCGTGTCGGCGCCCAGCACCACGCCGTGGCGGATCTTCATCGTCACCACCACCCGGTCACCGGCCAGCTCGGTGCCGCGCACCGCGCCGACGGGCACCCCGGCGATGTTGATCTGGTCGCCGGCCCGGACGCCGGCCACCTGCTGGAACTCGGCGCGGTAGGTGGTCTTGCCCAGGTGCAGGGAGTTGATCATCGTGGTGGCCGCGATCAGCGCGCCCAGCACCAGCAGCGAGATCGTCCCGAGCCAGGCGGTGTTGAGGTCCTCCAGGACCCGTTTGCGTCGCGGGGTTGGCTGGGGCGTCGGGGGCGTCGGG
>NZ_LZLJ01000008.1 GCF_001668625.1 Mycobacterium sp. 1274756.6 | reverse complement strand
CCCGTTGGCCCGCCCGGGCCTCCGCCCGTCGCTACCCCCACCGCTCGATCACCTCGGCCACCGGTGCGCCGATGGCCAGCGCCGCCATCATCAGCACCCGCGCCTGCGACGGGCGCAGCCGCGGCACCAGCACCGCCCCGGCGTCCAGCAGCGCCCGGCCGGGCCCGGGCGGGGGTGACGGTGGGCGGCAGGCACTATCGGAAGAAGACGCTGCGGGAGCAGCTGTCGTTCTCCAACTGGGGCGCCAACATGCTCGAGTATCTGATCTATCAGATCTCGGCGCTGGCGTTCTGCGCCGGGCTGCTCATCGGCACGCTCCTGATGGTCGCGATCGACCGCTGGATCATCTGACCGCGGTGTCACAGTGCGCAGCCGCGGCCGAATCAGGCAGGCAGGCAGGCAGCCGATCCGGTGTCGGCGGTCATGTCGTTGTTGATGAGGTACAGGACGACCGCCACGATGAGCCCCGCCACGAAGCCGATCGTGACGTCGATCCAGAAACCGCCGAACATGTGCATGGTGACCCCATGATCTCAGCCCCGCCGGCCGGCCGGAAACCGGCTCAGCCGGGCGCCTGGGTGCACAGCGTGCCGCGCGCGGCACCCACCACCGCCGGGCTGGTGGCCGCCTCCGCGGCCGCCACCCCCTGCCCGGTGTAGAGCAGCCGGCAGGCCAGATAACCCTGGGACAGCAGCGCGTCGTCATCGCCGGTCGCGCCCGCGCCGCGGGCGTTGTCGATGTACTGCTGCATCTCCGGGGTGATGATGGTGGGCCAGGCGCCCGCGACACCGGCGGTGGACATCCCCACCGCCGCGGCCGCCACCGCCACGACACCGACCCGGACCAACCTGGTGAACATGGATGTCACGCTAACACCGCCGGAGGGGGTGTCTGACACGCAATTTCAGCGCGACGCTCACGGCTCGACGCCGAACCGCGCCGGCCAGTCCAGGCTGGCCACCGGGTCGGCCGGGGCCAGGTCGGGATCGTCGACGGCCAGCGTGCGCGCCGGACCCGGCCCGGAGGCGCGGGTTTCGAACCGCACCGTGACCCGGCCGTGCCCGGCGCCCTGCACCCAGCCGTGCCCGAAGCGCGGGTGGGTGACGTCATCACCGATGCGCCAACCGGTTTCGGGTTCGACCGGCTCAGGCTGAGCGGGCGCCACGGCCGGCGCAGCCGGGACATCCAGGGCCTCCAGGCCCGGGAACAGTGACTCCTGGCGCACCTCGGTCAGCCCGGAGAACCCCACCCCGAGCAGCCGGATCGGGCCGACCTGCTGCGGGTCGAGCAGCAGCCGCCGCGCCGCCCCGATCAGCGTGGCAACCTCAGTCGTGGCATACGGCAGGGTCGCCGAGCGGGTCAGGATGTCCATGTCGGATTTGCGTAGCTTCACCGTCACCGTGCGGGCTCCCCGGCCGTCGCGGCACAGCCGGCGGTGGGCGTGCTCGCCGATCGGGCCGATCACCTCGTGCAGCTGGTCGAGGGTGGTCAGGTCGGTGGCGAAGGTGGATTCGGCGCTGATCTGTTTGGCCTCGGCGCGTTCGGCCACCGGCCGCTCGTCGATGCCGCGGGCCAGCCGGTGCAGCGCCGGCCCGGTGGTGGCGCCCAGGATGTCGGCGACCTCGGCGTCGGACAGCGCGGCCAGCGCCCCGATGGTGTCCACCCCGAGCCGGTGCAGCTTCTCCTCGGCGACCGGGCCGATCCCCCACAGCCGGCGCACCGGCAGCGAGTGCAGCAGCGCGAGTTCCTCGGCCGGGTCCACCACGGTCAGCCCGTCGGGTTTAGCCAGATCCGAGGCGATCTTGGCGACCTGCTTGCCGGACCCGGCGCCCACCGAGGCGACCAGGCCGGTCTCGGCGCGCACCCGCGCCCGCAGCTGCGTGCCGAAGGCGTGCACGGCGGCGACGTCGGCGCCGGCCAGTTCGGCGGGCTCGCCGAAACTCTCGTCGAACGAGAGCTGTTCGACCACCGGGATCAGGCCGCGCACCACGGCGAACACCCGAGCGCTGGCCACCCGGTAGACGGTGCCGCGCGGCGGCAGCACGACCGCGTTCACCCCGACCAGCCGGCGCGCCTGATGCATCGGCATCGCCGACCGGGCGCCGAACACCCGCGCCTCGTAGCTGGCGCCGGCCACCACGCCGCGCCCGCCCAGCCCGCCGACCAGCACCGGCCGGCCGCGCAGGGTGGGGCGGGTCAGCTGCTCCACGGAAGCGAAGAACGCGTCCATGTCCAGGTGCAGAACCCAGCGGCCGGCCACACCGGTCATGCTAAAGCGGTCACGCCCGGCGGATCGTCACCCGCACCCCGTCGCCGATCTCGGCGGCGTCCGGGCCGGGGTCGGCGAACTCGAAGCCGGTGGCCAGGATCTCCCCGGCGATCAGCTCGCGGTGATCAGCCGCCCACCGGCTGCGGGCCTCGGGGACGGCCATCACCACAGTGATGCGGTCGGAGACCTCCAAACCGGTCGACTTGCGCAGTTCCTGCAGTTCCCGGATGCGGTCCTTGGCCCAGCCCTCGGCCTCCAGGTCGGGGGTGACGGTGGCGTCGAGCACCACCAGCCCGGCCCCGGCCGGCAGGGCGGCGGTGAACTGCGGGTCGGCGGCCTCCAGTTTCGAGTCGTACTCCTGCGGCTCCAGCAGCACGCCCCCGGCGCGCAGCGTGCCGTCGTCGTTGACCACGCCCTCGCCGGCCTTGACCGCCTTGATCGCGGCCTGCACGTCGCGGCCCAGCCGGGGCCCGGCGACCCGGGCGTTGACGGTGAGCACGAACCGGCCGTAGGCGGCGATGTCGTCGGTGAGCTCGACGGCCTTGACGTTGAGCTCGTCGGCGATCAGCCCGGTGAACGGCGCCAGCCGCTGCGGATCGTCCACCGCCACGGTCAGTTTCGGCAGCGGCAGCCGCACCCGCAACTGCTTGGCCTTGCGCAGCGAGGAGCCGGCCGAGCACACGTCGCGGACCAGGTCCATCGCGGCCACCAGGTCGGGGTCGGCCGGCAGCGCGTCGGGCTGCGGCCAGTCGGTCAGGTGTACCGAGCGCTGCCCGGTGAGGCCGCGCCAGATGGTCTCGGTGGTCAGCGGCAGCAGCGGGGCGGCCAGCCGCGCGGTCACCTCCAGCACGGTGTGCAGGGTGTCGACGGCGTCGGTGTCCTCGGTCCAGAACCGCGACCGGGAGCGGCGCACATACCAGTTGGTCAACGCGTCGGTGAACTGGCGCAGTTCGTCGCAGGCCACCGAGATGTCGGCGCGGTCCAGCGCGGCGGTCAGCTCGTCGCGCAGCACGGCGAGCTTGGCCAGGATGTAGCGGTCCAGCACGTGCGCCGAATCGGTGCGCCACACCCCGGGTTCCGGCGCGTAGAGGGCCAGGAAGCTGTAGGCGTTCCACAGCGGCAGCATCACCTGGCGCACCCCTTCGCGGATGCCGGGTTCGGTGACGACCAGGTTGCCGCCGCGCAGGATCGGCGAGGCCATCAGGAACCAGCGCATCGCATCGGAGCCGTCCCGGTCGAACACCTCCGACACGTCGGGGTAGTTGCGCAGCGACTTGCTCATCTTCTGCCCGTCGGAGCCGAGCACGATGCCGTGCGCGACACAGGTTTTGAACGCCGGCCGGTCGAACAGCGCGGTGGCCAGCACGTGCAGGGTGTAGAACCAGCCGCGGGTCTGGCCGATGTACTCGACGATGAAGTCGCCGGGGAAGTGCGGTTCGGCGCCGTCGCCGCCGTCGAACCAGCGGGCGTTGTCGAACGGGTAGTGCACCTGGGCGAACGGCATGGACCCGGAGTCGAACCACACGTCGAGCACGTCGGGGATGCGTCGCATCGTCGCGGCGCCGGTGGGGTCGTCGGGGTTGGGCCGGGTCAGGTCGTCGATGTAGGGCCGGTGCAGGTTGTCCGGGCGCACCCCGAAGTCGCGTTCGAGTTCGTCGAGGCTGCCGTAGACGTCGACGCGCGGATAGGCCGGGTCGTCGGAGGTCCACACCGGGATCGGGGTGCCCCAGTAGCGGTTCCGGGAGATCGACCAGTCCCGGGCGCCGGCCAGCCACTTGCCGAACTGGCCGTGCTTGACGTGCTCGGGGTGCCAGGTGATCTGCTCGTTGAGTTCGACCATGCGGTCACGGAATTCGCTGACCTTGATGAACCACGACGACACCGCCTTGTAGATCAGCGGATTGCGGCACCGCCAGCAGTGCGGGTAGGCGTGCTCGTAGGTTTCGTGGCGCAGCAGCACCGCTCCGCCCGCCGCGGCCGGGCCGGTGCCGTCCTTGAGGTCGCGGATGATCGCCCGGTTGGCGTCGAAGACGTGCTGGCCGGCGTAGTCGGGCACGGTGTCGTCGAAGCGGCCCTTGGCGTCGACCGGGGTGACCGGGGTGATCCCGGCCGGGTCGGTGGTGGTCTTGTCGTCCTCACCGTAGGCGGGCGCCAGGTGCACGATGCCGGTGCCGTCCTCGGTGGAGACGAAGTCGGCGGCCAGCACCCGAAACGCGTTGGGGGCGTCGGCGAAATACGGGAACGGCGGCCGGTAGGTCAGCCCGACCAGCTCCGCCCCGCGGTAGCGGCCCAGCACCTCGGGTTCCTCGCCGAGTTCGCGGGCGTAGCCGGCCAGCCGGGCCTCGGCCAGCAGGTAGCGCCGCTCCCCGACCGCCACCTGCACGTAGGTCACCTCCGGACCGACGGCCACGGCCTGGTTGGACGGCAGCGTCCACGGGGTGGTCGTCCACACCAGGAGATGAGCGCCGGCCAGCGCGCGGGCCGGTTCGTCCGCGCCGTCGGCGATCGCGAACCCGACGGTCAGGGCCGGGTCCTGGCGGCTCTGGTAGACGTCGTCGTCCATCCGCAGTTCGTGGTTGGACAGCGGGGTCTCGTCGCGCCAGCAGTACGGCAGCACCCGGTAGCCCTGGTAGGCCAGGCCCTTGTCGTAGAGCTGTTTGAACGCCCAGATCACCGACTCCATGAAGGTCAGGTCCAGGGTCTTGTAGTCGTTGTCGAAGTCGACCCAGCGGGCCTGGCGGGTGACGTAGGCGCGCCACTCGTCGGTGTAGCGCAGCACCGAGTCGCGGCACGCCGCGTTGAACTCGGCGATGCCCATGGCGTCGATCTGGGATTTGTCGGTGATGCCCAGCTGGCGTTCGGCTTCGAGTTCGGCGGGCAGGCCGTGGGTGTCCCAGCCGAACCGCCGCTCCACCTTGTAGCCGCGCATGGTGCGGTAGCGCGGCACGATGTCCTTGACGTAGCCGGTGAGCAGGTGCCCGTAGTGCGGCAGCCCGTTGGCGAACGGCGGCCCGTCGTAGAAGACGTACTCCTCGGCGTCGGCCCGCCGGGCGATGCTGGCGCGGAAGGTGTCGTCGGCGGCCCAGTAGGCCAGCACGTCGGCCTCCATCGCCGGGAAGTCGGGGGTGCCCGCCGCCACCTTCGGGTAGCTGTGTCCTGTCACGCTCTGCCGTCTCCTGCGCCTGTCCGGGCGCGGGGACGACGACGCGCCGGTGCGCGAGCGCCGCGGTACCACCCCGCTTGCCGCCCCGGTGCGGTGCGGCCGCTTCACTGCAGGCTGTGACGGGCCTCCCCGTTCGGTTCTACTGGGCCTGGCCGGCCGTTCTTCCGAAGGCTCCCCGGTGATGGCCGGATCGACGCCGCTGGGCCCGATTCTACGGCGCGCTGCCGCGCACCGCGGCCACCCCCTTGACCAGCAGGTCGGACAGCAGCGCCGGGTCGGCGGCGCCGAGCACCATGACCGCGGTCCGCTCGTCCAGTGGGGCCAGGAAGGCGATCCGGTCCAACGCCTGGGTGTGCTCCCCCAGCGTCACCTCGAGGTGGCTGCGCAGGCCGGCGGTGGTGACGCCGTCGATGTCGGGGCTGGGGATCCGGTCGATGGTGCCCTCGGCCATGCCGGGCGAGCGGATCGTCACGTGGTCGCAGTCGGTCCGCAGCGCGGCGTCCGCGCCGGCGTCGGACGACTCGGCGGCCATGACGGTGATCTCCTGGGGGCCCTCGCCGAGCACGCCCTGGGTGCGGCCGCCGGCCACGACGTGCGGGCTCTTGAGCATCCCGTTGCACTCCGGCGGATCGAATGTCAGCGACGACAGGGTGTCGCTGATGCCGCCGAGCCCCTCGGCCTGCTCCTCGGTCAGGGTGGTCAGCGGAATCTCGGTGACGGTGAAGCCGGGCGGGAATGCGTCGGCCACCGCGCCGATGCGGGTGATGTCGTAGCCGCCGCCGGCGGTCTCGGCCGGGCCGGGGGCGGCGTCGTGCCCGCCGGAGCCGCAGCCACCGGTGAACGCCGCGGTGAGCGCGGCGGTGAGGACGACGCTGGCACACCGCGGCATCGCAAACTCCCCTCGTCGGGTGACCCGCCAACGATACCGTGGAGGCCACCGGCAGAAAGGGTGACGATGAGCGACAACAACACCTACCGTGTCATCGAGATCGTGGGCAGCTCCCCCGACGGGGTCGACGCGGCGATCCGCAACGGCCTGGCCCGGGCGTCGGAGACGATGCGTGGCCTGAATTGGTTTGAGGTGGAGTCGATTCGGGGCCATCTCAGCGACGGTCAGGTCGGCCATTTCCAGGTGACGATGAAGGTCGGCTTCCGGCTGGAGAACGCTTAGGGCTCTCCGCCCAGGACGGCGTCGAGGCGTTCGACGGTGTCGATGAACTCCTCGACCATCGCCAGCACCACGGCGCGGGCCGGGCGCACGGTGTCCAGCGCGCCGACGACCTGCCCGACGAAGTAGGTGGCCAGGTCGCCGGCCTTGGCGCCGTGCTGCGCCGCGGCGCGGTTGATCCGCCGCTGCGCCTCGCCGACCAGGGCGGTCTGCAGCGGCATGCCCAGCGGGTCGGGGGCGTCGGCGCGGTCCCACTCGTCGGTCCAGGCGGTGCGCAGCATCCGGGCCGGTTTGCCGGTCAGCGAGCGCGACCGCACGGTGTCGGTGGCCGCGGCGGCGAGGAACTTCTCCTTGACCACCGGCGGGGTCTCGGCCTCCTCGGTGGTCAGCCACACCGAGCCGCACCACACCCCCTCGGCGCCCAGCGCCAGCGCCGCGGCCATCTGCCTGCCGCCCGCGATGCCGCCGGCGGCCAGCACCGGGACCGGGGCGACGGCATCGACGACCTCGGGCACCAGCACCATGGTGGCGATCTCGCCGGTGTGCCCGCCGGCCTCGGTGCCCTGCGCGACGATGAGGTCGACGCCGGCCGCGGCGTGCCTGCGGGCGTGGGCGGTGGTGCCGGCCAGGGCGGCGACCACCACGCCGGCGTCGTGGGCGCGGCCCACCAGCTCCGGCGGCGGCGGGCCCAGTGCGCTGGCGATCAGCGAGATGTTGTGGGCGAAGGCGACATCCAGCAGCGGCTGGTAGCCCTTGGGTGAGACGTTGAGGCCGCCGCGCGCCGCCGCCGGGTCCGCGGGCTCCGCGGTGGGCAGGTCGTAGCGGGTGAGCAGGTCATCGACGAAGGCGCGGTGCTCGTCGGGCAGCAGCCCGGCGACGCCCCCGGCGTCCAGGCCGCCCTCCTCGGCGCCGACGTACTTCGGCGGCAGCAGCAGGTCCACGCCGTACGGGCGGCCGTGGATCTGCTGTTCGATCCAGCTCAGTTCGGTCGCCAGCCGCTCGGGGCTGTGGGCGACCGCGCCGAGCACCCCGAATCCGCCGGCGTTGGTGACCGCGGCGACCACGTCGCGGCAGTGGCTGAAGGCACAGATCGGATACTCCACGCCGAGCAACTCGGCCACCCGGGTCCGCATCGCCCGAGGTTACCGCCTCAGCCGGCCGCTTGCTGGCAGACCCAGCCCGCCGGGGTGGCGCCGGTTTCGATGAACTTCAGCAGTTTGGTGGCGGCCTGCGGGGGCATGTCGGCGTCGGCGTGCGGGTAGATGACCGGCTCCTCTTTGGAGTTGTGCCGTTCGAGCAGCGCCAGCAGTTCGCGGCAGGCCGGTTGCAGGGCGGCCGGGTCGGCGCCGTCGTCGAGCCCGCCGGTCAGCTCGTCGAGGAGCCGCCACATCTCGCCGTGCTCGCGGATCATCACCATGATCGGCATCATCAGCCCGCCGACCCGCAGCGGCGGGAACAGCAGCACCTCCTCGAGGTAGATGTGCCGGCGCAGCGCCTCCAGCGCGGCACGCAGCGCGGCCGGGTCGCCGTCGGCGACGAAAGCCTCGATGCCGGCGTCGATCTCGTGGTGTTCGCGCTCCAGGATCGCCGACAGGGACGACGGTGCGGTCATGACTGTCCTCCTCGGTCGGGTCAGGCGAGTTCGGCGTCGACGCTGACTTTCGCCCCGGCGAACAGCCGGGAGACCGGGCACAGGGCGGCGGCGTCGTCGACGATCGCCGTGAAGGCGTCGGCGTCCAGCCCGGACACCGCGGCGCGCACCCGCAGCGCGGAGGTGGTGATGGTGGGCACGCCGTCGACCTCGTCGAGGGTGACGGTGGCGGTGACGTCGAGGCGCTGCGGCGGGGTCTTGTTCTCCCCGAGCTTGAGCGCGAGCGCCATCGAGAAGCAGGACGAGTGCGCGGCGGCGGCGAGTTCCTCGGGGCTGGTCTTGCCGCCGGGGGCCTCGGTGCGGGCCGCCCAGGTGACCTGCCGGCCGTCCAGGACGCCGCTGCTGCTGGTGGCGAAGGTGCCGGTGCCCGAGGCGAGCGGCCCTTCCCAGGTGGTCTGCGTGCTGCGTTCGGCGATGCTCACGGGTCTCCTCCGCACCGGTCGGCGGGACGCGCCCGCATTGTTACAAACCAGACTTGGGTAAACCCTAGACCACCGGCGGGCGGCTTAGCCAGCGGCCTCCGCGGGCCGGGCGAACGGCGCACCGAAATCGGGCACCGGGGTGATCGCGCGCCGGCGCGCCCGGGCGGCGGCCCGCCGGATCACGTTGCCCAGCGCCACGAACCCGGTCTGGTCGGTGGCCACGAACGGGGTGAGCAACCGGTTGTGCACCAGCCCGAAGGACAGCCCGCTGGCCGGGTCGGCCCAGCCCACCGAGCCGCCGAGGCCGACGTGGCCGAAGCCGGGCAGCGCGAACGGCACGCCGTGGTAGCCGAGGTGGAACGGCAGCGGCACCATCAGGTTGCCGTCCGGGCGCAGCGAGGGTTTCCCGGTCAGCTCCCCCACCAGCCGCTCGGAGAGGAACTGGGTGCCGTCCAGGCGGCCGCGGTTGGCGATCGCGCCGTACATCCGGGCCAGCCCGCGCGCGGTGGCCACCCCGTTGAGGGCCGGCGCCTCGGTGTCGAGGACCGGGACGTCGCCCTGCACCGAGGAGAACACGCCCTGGAAGTAGATGGCGCCCAGGCCCCGGGAGCCCGGCGCGGTCGCCAGCCGGGCCAGTGCCTGGCCCACCAGCGGCAGGGTCAGATTGCGCTGCGGCATGATGATCTGGGCCGGCCAGGTCGGCGCCTCGGCCGGCGGGCGGCCCAGGTGCAGCCCGTCGGTGTTCAGCGGCTCGGCCAACTCGGTGCGGATCAGCTCCCGCATGCCGGTGCCGGTGACCGCCCGGGCCAGCCCGGAGAGCAGCCAGCCGAACGTCAACGCATGGTAGGAGGGTTTGCCGAGCTGGCGGTCGGGGGCCGCGGCGGCAACGCGTTCCTCCATCTGCTCGTGGTCGAGCAGGTCGGCCATCGTCACCCCGCGCAGGTGCGCCAGCCCGGCCCGGTGCCCCAGCACCGCGCGCACGGTCATCGCGGCCTTGCCGTTGGCGGCGAACGCCGGCCAGTATTCGGCGACCGGTGCGTCGTAGTCGATCAGGCCGCGGTCGGCGAGCCGGTGGATGACCGTCGCGGCCATCCCCTTGGTCACCGAGTACACCATCGAGGCGGTCTGGGCGCCCCAGGGCTGGTCACCGGCGCGGTCGGCGTAGCCGGTCCACACGTCGACGACGGGCTGACCGTCCAGATAGACCGCGAGCGCCCCGCCGCCGAGCCGGCGGCCGGGGAACATCGCCTTGAGCGTGCGCACCGCGCACGCGAACTCCGGAGCCGCCGCGCCGTGCATTCCGCGGGGCAGCACCAACTGGGCGCCATCAAGGCCACGTTGCCTCATAGAGGTGAATCTACCCCGCCGGCCAGCAAACGTAACCGAAGTTATCCAACCGTTAGCCCGCTGCGATCTGCAGGATCCGCTCGGCGGCCAGCGCCGGGGTCAACCGGCCGTCGATGACCTGTTGTTCCACCTCGGCGCGGGCTTGGCGGACCGCCGGGTTGGACAGCACGCGGTCGAGCACGGTGTCGCGCACCATCTGCCAGGTCCAGTTGACCTGCTGGGCGCGGCGGCGCGCCTCGAACTGCCCGGCGTCGCTGAGCACCCGGTGATGGCGCTCCACGGTCTCCCACAGCTCGGCCACCCCGGTGCCCTCGATCGCGCTCATCGTCAACACCGGTGGACGCCACAGGGTTTCACGCGGGTAGATCAGCCGCAGCGCGCCGGAGAGCTCGCGGGCCGCCGACCGCGCCTCCACCAGGTGGTCGCCGTCGGCCTTGTTCACCACCACGATGTCGGCCAGCTCCAGCACACCCTTTTTGATGCCCTGCAGCTGATCGCCGGTGCGGGCCAGGGTGAGGAACACGAAGGTGTCGACCATGTCGGACACGGTCACCTCGGACTGGCCCACCCCGACCGTCTCGACCAGCACCACGTCGAAGCCGGCCGCCTCCAGCAGCACGATCGTCTCGCGGGTGGCCTTGGCGACCCCGCCGAGGGTGCCCGAGGTCGGCGACGGCCGGATGTAGGCGTCCGGGTGCACCGCCAGCCGCTGCATGCGGGTCTTGTCCCCCAGGATCGAGCCGCCGGTGCGGGTCGAGGAGGGGTCGACGGCCAGCACCGCCACCCGGTGGCCCTGCTCGATCAGGTGCATGCCCAGCGCCTCGATCGTGGTGGATTTGCCCACCCCGGGCACGCCGGTGATCCCGATGTGGCGGGCCCGGCCCGCCTCGTCGGCCAGCGCCAGCAGCAGCTGCTGGGCGCGGTCGCGGTGATCGGGCCGGGTGGACTCGACCAGGGTGATCGCGCGGGGCAGCGCGGCCCGGTCGCCGCCGCGGATCGCCGCCGCGAGGTCTTCGACGGTGTCGTTGATCGTCGCCACCTACTTCAGGTCGTACCCGAGCCGGTCGGCCAGCTTACGGACCAGATCGGTTGCGGCGTCGGCGATGACGGTGCCCGGCGGGAAGATCGCGGTGGCGCCGGCTTCGTAGAGCTCGTCGAAGTCGCCGGGCGGGATCACCCCGCCCACCACGATCATGATGTCGGGGCGGCCCACCTCGGCCAGCGCCTCGCGCAGGGCGGGCACCAGCGTCAGGTGCCCGGCGGCCAGCGAGGACACCCCGACCACGTGCACGTCGTTGTCGGCGGCCTGGCGGGCCACCTCGTCGGGGGTGGAGAACAGCGCGCCGACGTCGACGTCGAAGCCGATGTCGGCGAAGGCGGTGGCGATCACCTTCTGGCCGCGGTCGTGGCCGTCCTGGCCCATCTTGGCGACCAGGATGCGGGGGCGGCGGCCGTCGACCTCGGCGAACTTCTCCACCGTCTGGGTGGCCGCGGAGAGCGGGTTGATGGTGCTGCCTCCTCCTGCGTCGGTGCCGCCCACCTCGTCGCGGTAGACCCCGGCGATGGTGCGGATCTCGGCCTGATGACGACCGTAGACCTGCTCCATCGCATCGGAGATCTCCCCGAGGGTGGCCTTGGCCCGGGCGGCGTCGATGGCCAGCGCCATCAGGTTGTTGCCCAGCCCGTCCTCCCCCGCCGGGCCGGTGGCCGCCGCGGCGCGGGACAGTTCGGCCAGCGCCGCCTGACAGGCCGCCTCGTCGCGGTCGGCGCGCAGCTGCTGCAGCTTGGCCAGCTGCTCGGCGCGCACCCGGCTGTTCTCCACCTTGAGCACCTCGACCTCTTGGTCCTCGGTGACCTGGTACTTGTTGACCCCGATCAGCGGCTGGCGACCGGAGTCGATGCGGGCCTGGGTGCGGGCGGCCGCCTCCTCGATGCGCAGTTTGGGGATGCCGTCGCTGATCGCCTGGGCCATGCCGCCGCGCTCGGCGACCTCGGCGATGTGCGCCCGCGCGCGCTGCGCCAGCTGGTGGGTCAGCCACTCCACGTAGTAAGAGCCGCCCCACGGGTCGATCGGGCGGGTGGTGCCGGACTCCTGCTGCAGCAGCAGCTGGGTGTTGCGCGCGATGCGCGCGGAGAAGTCGGTGGGCAGCGCCAGCGCCTCATCCAGGGCGTTGGTGTGCAGCGACTGGGTGTGGCCCTGGGTGGCGGCCATCGCCTCGATGCAGGTGCGGGCCACGTTGTTGTAGACGTCCTGGGCGGTCAGCGACCACCCGGAGGTCTGCGAATGGGTGCGCAGCGACAGCGATTTGGGGTTCTTCGGCGCGAACTCGGCGACCAGTTCGCTCCACAGCAGCCGGCCGGCGCGCAGCTTGGCGACCTCCATGAAGAAGTTCATGCCGATGCCCCAGAAGAACGACAGCCGCGGCGCGAAGGCGTCGATGTCCAGCCCGGCGTCCAGCCCGGCCTTGATGTAGTCCACCCCGTCGGCCAGCGTGTACGCCAGCTCCAGATCCGCTGTGGCACCGGCTTCCTGGATGTGGTAGCCGGAGATCGAGATCGAGTTGAACTTCGGCATCTTGGCGCTGGTGTAGGCGAAGATGTCGGAGATGATCCGCATCGACGGCTTCGGCGGGTAGATGTAGGTGTTGCGGACCATGAACTCTTTGAGGATGTCGTTCTGGATGGTGCCGGCCAGTTTCTCCGGCGGCACCCCCTGCTCCTCGGCGGCCACCACGTACAGCGCCAGGATCGGCAGCACCGCACCGTTCATGGTCATCGACACGCTCACCGCCGACAGGTCGATGCCGTCGAAGAGCTGGCGCATGTCGAGAATGGAATCGATTGCCACCCCGGCCATCCCGACGTCGCCCTGCACCCGGGGGTGATCGGAGTCGTAGCCGCGGTGGGTGGCCAGGTCGAACGCCACCGACAGGCCCTTCTGCCCGGCGGCCAGGTTGCGCCGGTAGAAGGCGTTGGAGTCCGCGGCGGTGGAGAACCCGGCGTACTGGCGGATCGTCCACGGCTGGTTGACATACATCGTCGGGTAGGGGCCCCGCAGGTAGGGCGGGTCACCGGGGAAGCTGTCCAGTGGGTAGCCGTCGGCGGCCACCGCGGCGCGGTCGGCGGCGGTGTAGACCGGTTTGACGACGATGTTCTCCGGGGTGTGCCAGTCGAGTTGCTCGGCGGTGTAGCCGTGCGCTTCGGCGGCGGCGGCGACGTGCTTGGCCACGGCGTCGGCGGTGACCGGTGCGCCGGTCTGCTGGCCGTGCAGCGGGACGTCGGCGAAGCTGGGGATCCCGGTGGTGGTGCTGGTCATCTCGGTTAGGCCCCCAATCGGGTGAGCAGGCTCGACAGGGCTTCGACCGCATCGATCTTCGCGGTCAGGTAGTCGTCGGGGCGCGGGTCGCTGTCTTCGACCGCCTGCGCCGGGCCGGCCAGCAGGATCTGCTGCACGCCGGCCGCGCGGGCGGCGGCCACCACGCCCGCGGCTTCGGCGCCGTAGCGCTTGTCGGTGCCGCACAGCACCGCCACCGTGGGGGTGCCGGCCTCGGCGATCGCCGCGGCGGTCGTGTCGGCGTCGACGGTGCCGGGGTTGACCGCCTCGATCCCGCCGGCGGCCAGCAGGTTGGTGGCGAAGGTGGCCCGGATGTTGTGCTCGGCCAGCGGGCCCAGTGGCAGCAGCAGCACGCTGGGCCGGGCGCCGCTGCGCTGCAGGTGGGCGTCGGAGCGGTCGCGCAGGTCCTCGTAGCCGGCGGCGTAGCGGCGCACGTCGGGGGCGTCGTCGGCCGGCGCCAGCGGCGGCTCGGCCAGGTTGGGGAACTCGTTGACCCCGGTGATCGCGGTGCGCCGGTGGGCGATGTCGGCGGTGCGGCGGTCGGCCACCGCCGCGATCTGCTCGCTCAGGTGGTCGCGGGCCGCGGTGAAGCCGCCGCGCTCCTCGAGCTGCTGGAAGGCCTGCCAGGCGGTTTCGGCGAGCCGCTCGGTGAGGTCCTCGACGAACCAGGAGCCGCCGGCGGGGTCGAGTACCTGCCCGAGGTGGGACTCCTCGAGCAGCAGCAGCTGGGTGTTGCGGGCGATCCGGCGGGAGAACCCGGCGGAATTCTTGGGCAGCCCGCCGGGGATGGCGCTGTCGAACGGCCACACCAGCACGGTGTCCGCCCCGCCGACCCCGGCGCCGAAGGCCGCCAGCGTGGTGCGCAGCATGTTCACCCACGGGTCGCGCTGGGTCATCATCGGCCGCGACGTCTCGGCGTGCAGCGTGGCCGCACCGGCGTCGGGTGCGCCCACCACCTCGGCGACGCGGGCCCACAGCAGCCGGGCGGCGCGCATCTTGGCGATGGTCATGAACTGGTCGTCGTCGGCGGCGAGCCGGAAACTGATCTGGCGCAACGCATCCGCGGGCTCCAGGCCCGCCTCGGCTAGACGCCGCAGGTAGTCGACCGCGACGGCGAGGCTGCCCGCCAGCTCCCAGCCGGCGTTGGCACCGCGGTTGTGCAGGGCGGGCCCGTCGACGGTGATCGCCCGGACACCGCGGGAGCCGGCCAGCCGGCCGGCGACGGCTACCACTTCCTCGACGGTCGGCGCGGGCCGGCCGCTCAGCGGGGCGGTGAGCGGGTCGGCGCCCAGGTCGACCGAGAGGGTCGAGTCTGCGGCCCGGTCCAGGCCGTCGACCAGCGCGAGCATCGCGGCGGCGGCCGCGCCGAAATCGGCGCCGGCGTCGAGCAGCACCGGCATCAACTCCAGGTAGACCCCGTCGAGCAGCCGGTCCAGCGCGTCGGGGGCCACCCCGTCGGCGCCGACCCGCACCACCATGGCGCTGACCCCCTCGGTCAGGGCGGCGAGCACCTCACCGTTGCCGGCGGCGACGTTGACCGAGCCGGGCGCCGGGAACGTCTCGGCCACCTTCCAGCCGGTCTTGACGTCGCGGCGGGCGTCGGCGCCGCGCACGAACGGCCAGGCGCCGGGCAGCGGGTGTTCGGGCAGTTCGTCCAGCGCGGTGTAGAGCGGCCGGATCGCGAACCCCTCGTAGGTGGGGGTGTCGAGGTGGCGTTCGGGTTCGTCGCCGAAGTCGGCGGCCTCCCGGCGGCTGCTCTTGGCCAGGACCGCGGCCACGTCGCGGCGCCACTGCGCCCGGGCTCGCTCCAGGTCGGCGTGGGGTACCTCGACTGACACCGGCGACTCCTGTTGTGACTGCTGCTGCGGGTTCGGCCCGGGTGCCCGGCGGCCGGCCCGAGTGTTAACCAGGCTAATTGATGGCGGTTGCGGTGCCCGGCGGCGGCTATCGTGGTCCGGTGCGGACCACCCAGCTGCGGGCCCTGCGCTCCACCCTGCTCAGCACCGCCCGGGGGCTGCCCCGCCGGCGGGTGGTGGCGGCGGTGGCCGCGATCGCGGTGCTGGTCGCCGCGGCGTGGTGGCTGCTGCCGGTGCCCACCGCGGTGCAGCTGCGCGACTGGGTGGCGGCGGCCGGGCCGTGGGTGCCCGCGGTGTTCCTGGTCGTGCACACCGTGGTCACGGTGGCGCCGTTTCCGCGCACGGTGTTCACCCTGGCGGCCGGGCTGCTGTTCGGGGCTTGGCTGGGGGTGGCGCTGGCGGTGACGGCCAGCACGCTCAGCGCGCTGCTGGCGTTGGCGCTGGTGCGGGCCACCGGCTGGCGGGTCGACCGGCTGGTCGATCATCCGCGGCTGGCCGCCCTCGACGCGCGGCTGCGCGAGCGCGGGTGGGCGGCGGTGCTGGCGCTGCGGCTGATCCCGGCCGTGCCGTTCTCGGTGATCAACTACGCGGCGGGTGCCTCCGGCATCCGGGTGCGGCCGTACGCGGTGGCCACGATGGCGGGGCTGGCGCCGGGCACCGTGGCGCTGGTGTTGTTCGGCGACGCCTTCACCGGCCGGGTCAACCCGTCGCTGGCGCTGGCCTCCGGCGCGATCGCCGCGGTGGGGGTGCTGCTGCTCATCGCCGAAGCCGCCCGGCACCGTCGGGAGCGGGTCGGATGAGCCGGCTGGCCGGCGTCGGGGCGGCGCTGCTGCGTTCGCGGCGGTTCGTGCGCGCACCGATCTGGCTGTATCGCCTCCGGCTCGGGGCGCTGCTGGGGCCGCGGCTGCTGCTGCTGGAACATCGTGGCCGCCGCAGCGGGCGGGCCCGCCACGTCGTGCTGGAGGTCATCGGGCACCCGTCGCCGCGGCGCTACGTGGTGGCCTCCGGGTTCGGTGAGCGCGCGCAGTGGTTCCGCAACATCCAGGCCGACCCGCGGGTGCGGGTGACGATCGGCAGCCACGCGCCGGCACCGGCCACCGCGCGGGTGCTGGCCCAGCGCGAGGCCGACCGCGTGCTGGGCGACTACATCGCCGCCCACCCGGGCACCTGGGCGCGGTTCAAGGCGGTGCTCGAGCGGACGCTGGGCGCCGAGGTCACCGAAGTCGACACGCCGCTGCCGATTGTCGAACTGCACCTGGACGCCGCACACCGGTCCTGAGTGCGGCGAGCCCGCGCCGGCTCTCGTGGCCGCGCTACCGGTCCAGCAACACCCCCGGGTTGAGCACGCCGGCCGGGTCGAGGGCCTGTTTGGCGGCGCGCAGCGCGGTGGCGAACACCTCGGGGCGTTGCCGGTCATACCACGGCCGGTGGTCCCGGCCGACCGCGTGGTGGTGGGTGATGGTGGCGCCCTGCTGGTAGATCGCCTGCGACACCGCGGCTTTGATCTCATCCCACTGCTCGACGGTCTGGCCCCACCGGCCGGTGCCGTACACCCCGAAATAGGGGGCCGGGCCGTCGGGATAGACGTGGGTGAACCGGCAGGTCAGAACTCCGCGGACGCCGGCACCGGCCATCGCGGCGCCGGCCGCGTCGGTGACCGCGGTCAGCAGCGCATCGAAACCCGCCCAGGTGCAGGCGGTTTCGAAGGTCTCAGCGATCATCGAGTGGGCGGCCAGCACGTCGCGCTGGTAGGGCATCCGGATGAACGCCGAACGCCAGGTGCCCACCGCACCGGGCGCCGGATTGTCCGCGCTGTCACTGTGCCGCACCCCGTCAGGCAGCTGCCCGCCGTAATCGGCGACGATCTCGACCGCCCGCGCCATCGGCGCCTGCAGCGGGTGGTCGGCGGATTCGAAGCCGAGCAGCAGCAGACCGCCGCGGGTGCTGGTGCCGGCGTTGAGCAGCGCTTCCACCGGGTCCAACAGCCGACAGTTGGTCGGGTACAGCCCGGACTGGGCCAGCGCCCGGGTCGCCGCGACCGCCCGGGCGTAGTCGGTGAAGACCACCGACGCCGAGGCCCGCCAGCGCGGGCGGCGCTGCAGCCGCAGCCACGCCTCGGTGATCACCCCCAACGTGCCCTCCGAGCCGAGGAACAGCGCGTCCGGGGACGGCCCGGCCCCGGATCCGGGCAGCCGGCGGCTCTCGCCGACCCCGGCCGGGGTGATCACCCGCAGCGACTCGGTCAGGTCGTCGATGTGGGTGTAGACGGTGGCGAAGTGCCCGCCGGAGCGGGTCGCCAGCCACCCGCCGAGTGTGGAGAACTCGAAGGACTGCGGGAAATGGCGCAGCGAGAACCCGTCGCCGCGCAGCCGGTCCTCCAGCGCGGGGCCGAAGATGCCGGCCTGGATGCGCGCCGCGCGGCTGACCGGGTCGATCTCCAGCACCCGGTCCATGGCGGTGAGGTCCAGCGCGACGACGCCGGGATGGTCGGCATAACAGCGCGGTTCCACCCCGCCGACCACCGAGCTGCCCCCGCCGAACGGGATCACCGCGATCCGCTCGCGGCTGCACCAGTCCAGCACGTCGATCACCTGCGCCTCGGTGGCCGGCCGCACCACCAGGTCCACCACCTGCTCGACCCGGCCGAGCAGGCAGCGCACCACGTCGCGGAAGGCCTGCCCGTGGCTGTGGCGCAGCCGGTCGCGCAGGTCGGTGGAGGTCAGCGCCGCCAGCGCCGCCGGGGCGCTGATCCGCGGCGCGGGCACCGGCAGCGACTCCGGTGCCGGCGGCGGATGGGGGGTGAGGTCGGCGTCGGGCAGTAGGGTGGCGACCCGGCGCAGCAGCCGGTCCCGTTCGGCGGGACCGACGGCGTCCTCGACGTGACCCCAGCCCCACCAGGATCGGGTTTTGGTGGCCATCATGTCCCTCGGGTGTCCCTCGTCCAGCACCCCGCCCGCGATGCAACGGATATTGTAGCCGTGATGCGGAAAGGGTACTGGTCACGGGGAACTCTCCGTCGACCTGCCATTTTCGTCCGCCGGTTCGGGCTGTTCACCCGGCTGGGCGCGGTCATCAGCCGCGCCCCCTGGGTGGTCATCGCCGCCTGGGTGGTGCTGGCCGCCACCTTGTCGGTCGCCTTCCCGTCGCTGTCGCAGTTGTCCCAGAAGGACCCGGCCGCGCTGCTGCCCGCCGACGCCCCGAGTTCGGTCAGCGCCCGCGAGATGAACGCGGCGTTCGACGAATCCCGCAGCGGCAACACCGTGGTCCTGGTGCTGTCGCGCCCGGGCGGGCTCGACGACGAGGGGCTCTACCGCCGGCTGGCCGACCGGCTGGCCAGCAACACCACCGACGTGGTCGGGGTGCGGGAGTTCCTCAGCTCCCCCGCCCTGCGCCCGGCGCTGACCAGCGACGACGGGCAGGTGTGGCTGCTGCCGGTGGAGCTGACCGGCACGCTGGGCTCCCCGGCCGCCTATGCCGCCACCAACCGGGTCGTCGACATCGCCCGCGACACCGTCGCCGGCTCCGGCGTGCAACTCGACATCGCCGGGCCGGCCGCCACCGCACTCGACGTCGGCACCGCCAGCGGCCGGGACCAGCACCGCATCGAGATCGCGATGGCGGTCATGCTGCTGATCATCCTGCTGGTGATCTACCGCAATCCGGTCACGATCCTGGTGCCGCTGCTGACCATCGGGGTGTCCCTGCTCACCGCGCACGGTGTGGTCGCCGGCTTCGGCCTGCAGGGGCTGGGCATCACCGCGCACACGGTGGCGCTGGTGACCGCGCTGGTGGCGGGGGCGGGCACCGACTACGCGGTGTTCCTCATGAGCCGCTTCCACGATTTCGGCCGGGAGGGCCGGCCGACCGACACCGCGATGCGCCTGGCGCTGAACGGGATCGGCAAGGTGATCGCCGCGTCGGCGGCGACGGTGGCGCTCACGTTCGCCGCGATGGGCTTCACCCGGTTGGCCGTCGTATCCGACACCGGGGTGGCGTTGGCGCTCACGGTCACCGTCTGCTTTCTGGCCGCGGTGACCTTCCTGCCGGCGCTGCTGGTGGTGCTGGGCCGGCGGGGCTGGATTCCGCCGCGCCCGGCGTTGACCCGCGGGCTGTGGCGCCGGTCCGGGGCCCGGATCGTGCGGCACCCCGGCCGCTACCTGGCGGCCAGCCTGGTGGTGCTGGCCGCGCTGGCCGGCTGTGCCGCGCTGGTGCGCTTCGACTACGACAACCGCACCGCCCTGCCCGACTCGGCCGCCAGCATCCGCGGGTTCGAGGTGATGCAGCGCCACTTCCCCGCGGGCAGCATCGTGCCGGAGTTCATCGTGGTGTCCTCGCCGCGCGACCTGCGCACGCCGCGAGCACTCTCCGACCTCGAACAACTGGCCCGCCGTGTCACCCAACTGCCCGACATCGACGCGGTGCGCGGCATCACCCGACCCAACGGCACCGCGCTGGAGCAGGCGCGGCTGTCGTATCAGGCCGGCGCGGTCGGCAGCAGCCTGCACGACGCGGCCAGCGGCATCAACGACCACGCCCACGACCTCGACGAGCTGGCCACCGCGTCCGCGCTGATCGCCGACGCGCTGAACATGCTGCACGAGCAGGCCGACGAGACCATCCCCGCCGTCCAGGAACTGGTCGCCGCACTCGACTACCTGCGCGGCGGCTGGGACACCGCGCGCGACAGCCTGGACACCGGCGCGGACAACACCGCCGCGGTCACCGACCACGCGGCCACCGAGTCCGACGACGTCGCGATGCTGGTGACGCTGATGCGGGCCGCGACCGAGACGATCGAGCAGAACCTCGACCGCGACCCGCAGGACTTCACCTGGATGGATTCGGTGCTCGACGGCTTGAACACCTCCACCACCTGCGCGGATGCCCCGTCCTGCGACCGGGTGCGCAGCTGGCTGCAGCGGCTGGTCGCCGCCCGCGACGAGGGCAGGTTGGACCCGGCCGCCGACGCCGGGCGGCGGCTGCGCGACACCCCCGACGGCCAGCGGCTGAAGTCCGCCGCCGACAACCTGCGCGACGCGCTCGACGACACCGGGGACGCGCTGGAGTCGGTGGGCGGGGCCACCGACGACGCGACCGGCGGTCAACTCGACGCCATCCGCGCCAACACCGAACTGCTGGCCGCGGCGAGCCGCCAGGTGGCGGCCGGGGTGCGCGCGCTCGTCGACCAGGTCACCGCGATGGGGACCGACCTCTCGGAGGTCTCGGAGTTCCTGCTGACCATGAAGAGCGAGGCCTCCGCGCCGTCGATGTCGGGGTTCTACATCCCGCCGCAGTACCTCGACGACGACGATTTCCGGGAGGCCGCCCGGTTCTATGTCTCCGAGGACGGTCACACCGTGCGCTACATGGTGCAGACCCGGCTGAACCCGTTCAGCACCGCCGCGATGGACCAGATCGATGCGATCCTGGCCACTGCGCGGGACGCGCGGCCCAACACCTCGCTGGCGGACGCGTCGGTGTCGATGAACGGCGGCTCGGTCACCCTGCGCGACATCCGCGACTACTACACCCACGACCTGCGCTTCATCGTCCTGGTGACGATCGCGGTGGTGTTCGCGATCCTGAGCCTGCTGCTGCGCGCGATCGTGGCGCCGCTGTACCTGGTGGCCTCGGTGGTGCTGTCGTATCTGGCGGCGCTGGGCATCGGGGTGCTGGTGTTCCAGTACCTGCTGGGCCAGGAGCTGTATTGGGCGCTGCCCGGGCTGGCGTTCATCATCCTGGTGGCGGTGGGCGCGGACTACAACCTGCTGCTGGTCTCCCGGTTGCGGGAGGAGTCGGGCGCCGGGGTGCGCACCGGGGTGATCCGGACCGTCGGGGCGACCGGCGGGGTGATCACCGCGGCCGGGGTGATCTTCGCGGCGTCGATGTTCGGCATGTTGGCGGCCAGCCTCACCACGTTGGTCCAGACCGGTTTCGTCATCGGGGTGGGGCTGCTGTTGGACACCTTCGTGGTGCGGACGTTGACGGTGCCGGCGATCGCCGCCACCCTCGGCTCGGCGAACTGGTGGCCGTCGAAATCGGCTGCGGCGGAGCCGCTGCGGTACCATGAGCAACTGAATTGACGCATGCGATGAATCAGGGAGGGGCGGAGGGCATGCCGGAGTCGGCACCGCGCCGTTGGCTGACCAACGCCGTGGCGCTGCTCGCCGCGGTCACCCTGACCGTGCTGCTCGCGGGCACCCTCACCGATTCCGGGGTGGGCGGTGTCGCCGGATCGGCCAGCGCCGGGGTCGCGGCCCGGCCGGCCGAGCCCGCCGTCGCGCTGTCCGCCAACAACGACCTGCTGGACCGCTGGCGTGACGTGGTGGCCGAGCCGGGCGCCCGGACCGGGATCGGCCTGGTCACCGCGCTGCCCGGCTCGAAGATCGTGCCGCACGGCTCCACCGACGGGCTGCACAGCCTGACCAAGATCATCGTGCCGCAGGTGCTGCCCGCCGACCTGGGCGACCACAGCCGGTATCTGATCAGCTGGGCCATCGACCTGCTGTTCAGTCCGTTGAGCGACCTGGTCGCCGACGGCCGCTGGGGCGCCTACCTCAGCCCGCTGGTGGCGCTGGGCAGCACCGCGGTCGGCGTCGTCGGCGACCTCGCCGGCGCCAACCCCGACCCGGTGGCGGCCAGCTGGCGGCTCGCCCACCTGCCGACCGACCTGTACGGCGCGTTCCGCTACGGCGCCGATCTGAACCTGGCGCCGCTGGCCCGGGTGTTCTCCGACGCCGGCATGCTGCCCGCCGACTTCGACGCCAGCGCGCTGCACCTCGGCTTCGGCGGCCACAGCACCCACACCCCGAAACTGCGCGACCACTTCCCGAAGCTGGGCTCGCTGAGCCGGCTGGTGCTGGGACTGCCCGGCTAGTGCCCGACTTCGACGCGCTGGACGAGCAACGCCTGCGCGCGCGCAACACGGTCAAGTGGAACCGCTACCCCGCCGATGTGCTGCCGCTGTGGGTGGCCGAGATGGACTTCCCGACCGCCCCGCCCGTGCTCGCCGCGATCCGCGCCTGGGCCGAGCGGGAGGAGTTCGGCTACCCGCGGTTCGGGCACGACGCGCTGCCGGCGGCGACCGCGGAGTGGTGCGGGCGCCGCTACGGCTGGCCGGTCACCGCCGATCAGGTCCGGGTGGTGCCCGATGTGCTGGCCGGGCTGAAGCTGGCGATCGACTTCCTCACCCGCCCGCAGAGCCCGGTGGTGCTGCCGGTACCCGCCTACATGCCGTTCTTCGACGTGCTGCAGATCGCCGGGCGCCAGCGGGTGGAGGTGCCGATGCTGCGCGAACCCACCGGGCGCTACACCCTGGATTTGGCGGCGATCGAGGCGGCGTTCGCCGCCGGGGCCGGGTCGCTGATCCTGTGTAACCCCTACAACCCGTTGGGCACGGCGTTCTCGGCCGCCGAGCTGCGCGCGGTGGTCGACCTGGCCGCGGCGCACGGGGCGCGGATCGTCGCCGACGAGGTGCACGCCCCGCTGGTCTACCGGGGCCGTCATGTGCCGGCGGCCTCGGTGTCGCCGGCCGCGGCCGCCACGGTGGTGACGGTGCTGTCGGCGTCCAAGGGCTGGAACCTGCCCGGGCTGAAGTGTGCGCAGGTGATCCTGTCCAATCCGGCCGACGCGACGGTGTGGGACGCGATGAACTGGTTGAACTGGATGGGCGCCTCGACGGTGGGCATCGCGGCCAACCTCGCCGCCTACCGCGACGGGGAGGACTGGCTGGATGCGGTTCTGGTGCATCTGCGCGGCAACCGGGACCGGGTGGCCGACGCGCTGCCCGAGTTGGTGCCGGGACTGACGGTCACCCGCCCGGAGGGCACCTACTTGGCGTGGCTGGACTGCACCGCGCTGGATCTGCCCGAGGAGCCGGCCGACTATCTGCTCAGCCATGCTCGGGTCGCCCTCAACCCGGGCATCCCGTTCGGTGCCGGGACCGGTTGTGCCCGACTGAACTTCGCCACCACCCGGCCGATCCTGGACCGGGCGATCGCGGCGATCGCCGCCGCGCTGTAGCGCGCGGGCCGCCCGCGTCAGTTGTCGGTGGGTGGGGGTTGGGGTTGGAAGGGGTCGTACCACCACCAGTCGGCGTGTTCGCCCAGTGGTCCGGCGCACGGGGGCACCTGCGGGGGTGCGGTGG
>NZ_LZLJ01000007.1 GCF_001668625.1 Mycobacterium sp. 1274756.6 | reverse complement strand
CGCAGCGACCTCAACGTCCCGCTGGACGCCGACGGCGCCATCACCGACCCGGGCCGCATCGCCGCGTCGGTGCCCACCCTGCAGGCGCTGGTGGACGCCGGCGCCAAGGTGGTGGTCGCCGCGCACCTGGGCCGGCCGCAGGGCGCCCCGGGCCCGAAGCTGTCCCTGGCGCCGGTCGCCGCGGCGCTGGCGGAACACCTGGGCCGGCACGTCCAGCTGGCCGGCGACGTCGTGGGCACCGACGCGCTGGCCCGCGCCGAGGGCCTGACCGACGGGGACGTGCTGCTGCTGGAGAACATCCGGTTCGACCCGCGCGAGACCAGCAAGGACGACGCGCAGCGCCGCGCGCTGGCCGAGCAGCTCGCCGAGCTGGTCGCCGCCCCCGACGGCAGCCCGGGCGCGTTCGTCTCCGACGGGTTCGGGGTGGTGCACCGCAAGCAGGCCTCGGTCTACGACGTGGCCGGCCTGCTGCCGCACTACGCGGGCACGTTGGTGGCCGCCGAGGTCGCGGTGCTGGAGCAGCTGACCACCTCCACCGAGCGGCCCTACGCGGTGGTGCTGGGCGGCTCGAAGGTCTCCGACAAGCTGGCGGTCATCGAGTCGCTGGCCGGCAAGGCCGACAGCCTGGTGATCGGCGGCGGCATGTGCTTCACCTTCCTGGCCGCCCAGGGCCTGTCGGTGGGCACCTCGCTGGTGCAGCCGGAGATGGTCGACACCTGCAAACGGCTGCTGGAGACCTACCACGACGTCATCCGGCTGCCGGTCGACGTCGTCGTCGCCCCCGAGTTCGCCGCCGACGCCCCCGCCGAGGTGGTCGCCGTCGACCAGATCCCGGCCGACCGGATGGGCCTGGACATCGGGCCCGGCTCGGTGGAGCGGTTCACCGCCCTGCTGACCAACGCGCGCACCGTGTTCTGGAACGGGCCGATGGGCGTCTTCGAGTTCCCGGCGTTCGCCGCGGGCACCAAGGGGGTCGCCGAGGCGATCGCCACCGCCACCGGCCGCGGCGCGTTCTCGGTCGTCGGCGGCGGGGACTCGGCGGCCGCGGTGCGCGCCCTGGGCCTGCCCGACGACGGTTTCTCCCATATCTCCACCGGGGGCGGCGCCTCCCTGGAGTACCTCGAGGGCAAGACCCTGCCCGGCCTGGACGTATTGAGCAACTGACCCCCGCACCCCACCCCTGCAGCGAAGGACAGCCATGAGCCGCAAGCCGTTGATCGCCGGCAACTGGAAGATGAACCTCAACCACTTCGAGGCGATCGCCCTGGTGCAGAAGATCGCGTTCTCGTTGCCGGACAAGTACTTCGACAAGGTCGATGTCACGGTGCTGCCGCCGTTCACCGACCTGCGCAGCGTGCAGAGCCTGGTCGACGGCGACAAGCTGCGGCTCACCTACGGCGCCCAGGACGTCTCCCGGCACGACTCGGGCGCCTACACCGGTGAGATCAGCGGCGCCTTCCTGGCCAAGCTGGGCTGCAGCTTCGTGGTGGTCGGGCACTCCGAGCGGCGCAGCTACCACGGCGAGGACGACGCGCTGGTGGCCGCCAAGGCCGCCGCCGCACTCAAACACGAGATCACCCCGATCGTCTGCGTGGGGGAGGGCTTGGAGATCCGGGAGGCCGGCAACCACGTCGAGTACTGCGTGGAGCAGCTGCGCGGCTCCCTGGCCGGGCTCTCCGCCGACCAGATCGCCGCCACCACCGTCGCCTACGAGCCGGTCTGGGCGATCGGCACCGGCCGGGTGGCCGGCCCCGCCGACGCCCAGGAGGTGTGCGCCGCGCTGCGGGCCCTGCTCGGTGAGCTGGCCTCCCCGGCGGTCGCCGACACCGTCCGGGTGCTCTACGGCGGTTCGGTCAACGCCAAGAACATCGGCGACCTCATCGCCTGCGACGACGTCGATGGCGCCCTGGTGGGCGGGGCGTCGCTGGACGGCGAGCAGTTCGCCACCCTCTCGGCGATCGCCGCGGGCGGGCCGCTGCCGTAATCCGCGGCCACCATCGCACCCGGTGTGCTGTACTTGACAACGAGTACCGCGACGAATCGGCCAGCTGAGGGAACGGACATGACGGTGCAGGACGGCAAGGACGTGACCACCGACAGCCGGGTGCGGGTGTTCGCCGGCACCGACGCCGAGGCCACCGGCGTGATCGTCGACGACTTCGGCGAAGCCGCCGGCTTCGCCGTGGAGATCGGCCCCAACCACATCGCCGACCCGGCCCGCCGCTACGCGGTGCTGCTCGACGACGGCGGCCTGGTCTTCGCCGACACCGCCGACCTCGCCGCCGAATAACCCGCCGCGGCCGGTGCGGTAGGGTAACGGCCATGGTTTTGACCCTGCAGATCCTCCTGGTGATCACCAGCGTGCTGGTGATGCTGCTGGTGCTGCTGCACCGCGCCAAGGGCGGCGGGCTGTCCACCCTGTTCGGTGGCGGCGTCCAGTCCAGCCTGTCCGGGTCGACCGTGGTGGAGAAGAACCTCGACCGGCTCACCCTGTTCGTCACCGGCATCTGGATCGTGTCGATCATCGGCATCGGTCTGCTGATCAAGTACGGCGGCTGACCCCCACCGCGATACTGGGGGCATGAGCTCTTCCCCCGACGCCGCCGACCCCGCCCTCGCCCCGATCGGGGCGGTGCGCCGCACCCGCATCGGCCGGGAGGCCACCGAACCGCTGCGCGCCGACATCCGCCTGCTGGGCACCATCCTCGGCGACACCATCCGCGAACAACACGGCGACGAGGTCTTCGAGCTGGTCGAGCGGGCCCGCCGCGAATCGTTCCGGGTGCGCCGCTCCGAACTCGACCGCGACGAGCTGGCCGCCATGTTCGCCGGGCTCGACACCCGTCGGGCGATCCCGGTGATCCGGGCGTTCAGCCACTTCGCGCTGCTGGCCAACGTCGCCGAGGACATCCACCGGGAACGCCGCCGCGCCCTGCACGTGGCGGCCGGGGAGCCGCCGCAGGACAGCAGCCTGGCCGCCACCTACGCCAAACTCGACCGCTGCCGCGACACCGGGGCGCTGGACACCGCCACCGTCGCCGAGGCGCTGCGCGGCGCGCTGGTCGGGCCGGTCATCACCGCCCACCCCACCGAGACCCGCAGGCGCAGCGTGTTCGCCATCCAGCGCCGGGTCACCGAGCTGATGACCCTGCACGCCGCCGGCCACACCCGCACCGACGACGGCCGCGACGTCGAACGCGAACTGCGCCGGGCGGTGCTGATGCTGTGGCAGACCGCGCTCACCCGGTTGACCCGCCCGCAGCTGACCGACGAGATCAAGATGGGCCTGCGCTACTACCCGGCGTCCTTCTTCGCGGTGGTGCCCGAGGTCAACGCGGAAGTCCGGGCCGCGCTGCGGAGCCGCTGGCCCGACGCCGGGCTGCTCGACGAGCCGATCCTGCGGCTGGGCTCCTGGATCGGCGGGGACCGCGACGGCAACCCCAACGTCACCGCCGAGGTGGTGCGCTACGCCACCGGCAGCGCCGCCTACACCGCGCTGGCCCACTACCTGGGCGAGCTGCGGCTGCTGGGCCGGGAACTGTCGCTGTCCGCCCGGCTGGTCACCGTCACCGACGAGCTGGCCGCGCTGGCCGCCGCCGCACCCGGCCCGGCCCGCGCGGACGAACCCTACCGCCGGGCGGTGGAGCTGATCCGCGGCCGGCTGACCGCCACCGCCACCGGCCTGCTCGACCGGGACCCGCCGGACCTCCTCGAGCTGGGGCTGGCGCCCTACCGCGACCCCGCCGAGCTGCGCGCCGACCTCGACGTCCTCGACGCCTCGCTGCGCGGGCACGGCAGCACCCTGCTCGCCGAGGACCGGCTGGCCCGGCTGCGGGAGGCGGTGCACGCCTTCGGCTTCCACCTCAGCGGGCTGGACCTGCGGCAGAACTCCGACGTGCACGAGGAGGTCGTCGCCGAACTGCTGGCCTGGGCGGGGGTGCACCCCGACTACCCGAGCCTGGGCGAGGACGAGCGGGTGGCGCTGCTGGCCGCCGAGCTGGCCACCCGCCGGCCGCTGCTGCGCGCAGGCGCCGACCTGTCCGACACCGCGGCCCGGGAACTGGGCGTGCTGGCCGCCGCGGCGCACGCGGTCGCGGCGTTCGGGGCCCGCGCGGTGCCCAACTACGTGATCTCGATGTGCCGGTCGGTCTCGGACATGCTGGAGGCGGCGCTGCTGCTCAAGGAGGTCGGCCTGCTCGACGCGGCCGGCCGCCAACCGGATGCCCCGGTGGGCATCGTGCCGCTGTTCGAGACCATCGACGACCTGCGCGACGGCGCGCAGATCCTGCGCCGCGCGCTGGCGGTGCCGCGGTACCGCGCCCTGGTGGCCGCCCGCGGCGACACCCAGGAGGTGATGCTGGGCTACTCCGACTCCAACAAGGACGGCGGCTACCTGACCGCCAACTGGGCGCTGTACCGCGCCGAACTCGACCTGGTCGAGGCGGCCCGCGCCACCGGGATCCGGCTGCGGCTCTTCCACGGCCGCGGCGGCACCATCGGGCGCGGCGGCGGCCCCAGCTACGAGGCGATCCTGGCCCAGCCGCCCGGCGCGGTCAACGGCGCGCTGCGGCTCACCGAACAGGGCGAGGTGATCGCCGCCAAGTACGCCGACCCGGCCGGCGCGCACCGCAACCTGGAGGCGCTGCTGGCCGCCACCCTGGAATCCACCCTGCTGGACGTGGAGGGTCTCGGCGACCACGCCGCGGCCGCCTATGCGGTGCTCGACGACCTGGCCGACCGCGCCCGCGACGCCTACGCCGAACTGGTGCACCGCACCCCGGGTTTCGTCGACTACTTCACCGCGTCCACCCCGGTCGCCGAGATCGGCGAGCTCAACATCGGCAGCCGCCCGACCTCACGGCGCCCGACCGCCTCGATCGACGACCTGCGGGCCATCCCGTGGGTGCTGTCCTGGACCCAGTGCCGGGTGATGCTGCCCGGCTGGTACGGGGTGGGCAGCGCCGTCGAGTCCTGGCTGGCCGCCGGCCCCGAACCCGAGGCCGAGCGCCTGGCGGTGCTGCAGGACCTCTACCGCCGCTGGCCGTTCTTCACCACCGTGCTGTCCAACATGGCCCAGGTGCTGGCCAAAACGGATCTGGGGCTGGCCGCCCGCTACGCCGCGCTGGTGGGCGACGAGGCGCTGCGCGCCCGGGTGTTCGCCGCCATCTGCGACGAGCACCGCCGCACCATCGCGGCGCACCGGCGCATCACCGGCGACGACAACCTGCTGGCCGACAACCCGGGCCTAGCGCGCTCGGTGTTCAACCGCTTCCCCTACCTGGAGCCGTTGAACCACCTGCAGGTGGAGTTGCTGCGCCGCTACCGGGCCGGCGACGACGACGCCGCCGTGCGGCGCGGCATCCTGTTGACGATGAACGGGCTGGCCAGCGCGCTGCGCAACAGCGGCTGACGCCGCGCAGCGGCTAGCGGCGGGTCCAGCCGAACAGGGTGTTCACCGCGCCGCGCATCGCCGCCTCGGCGGTCGCCAGCGGTGAGCCCACCGCGCCGCGGATGTCCTTGAGCCCCAGCATGTATTCGACGCGTTCGGCGATCGCCTCCAGCCGGTCGACGACCCCGCCGAGCGCGGTGGTGACCTCGTCGAGGCTGCCCAACGTCCGATCCAGGTGATCGAGGGTCCGGTTCAGCGACACCATCGAGTTGTCCAGCCCGTCGATCGTGCTGGACAGCCCGTCGAGCACCTCGTCGAGCTGGCCGACGGTGAGGTCGGCGTTCATCGCCGCCTGCGCCAGGGTCTTGATGCGTTCGCGGGCCGGGGTGCGCTCGGAGCGGTCTGCCATGGCTGCCATTATGGCCGCTGCGGCAGCTTCGCGGCGGCATCCCGGTCAAGTAGCCAGACCGTGTGCTCGCTGCCCACCGCCCCGGCGGCCGGGATCTCGGCCGGGTCGGCCCCGCCCACCGCGGCGGCCACCGCGTCGGCCTTGGCCGCCCCGCCGACCACCAGCCACACCTGCCGGGCGCGGCGGACCGCCGGCAGGGTCAGCGTGATCCGCCGCGGCGGCGGTTTGGGGGAGTCGGGCACCCCCACCACCAGCCGCTCGGTCTCGGCGACCGCGTCGGTGTGCGGGAACAGCGAGTTGACGTGGCCTTCGCCGCCCATCCCCAGCAGGTGCACGTCGAACGCGGCGACACCGGCCAGGACCTGCTCGTAGGCGCGGGCCGCGGCGTCGAGGTCGTCGCCGAACTCGCCGTCGCTGGCGGCCATCTCGTGCACGTTGCCCGCCGGGATCGCGATCCGGTCCAGCAGCGCCTCCCGGGCCTGTTTGGCGTTGCGCTCGTCGTCGTCGGCGGCCACGAACCGCTCGTCGCCGAAGAACACCTGCACCGCCGACCAGTCCAGGCAGGCCGGATGCGCGGCGGCGTGGCGCAGCAGACCGATGCCGGTGCCGCCGCCGGTCAGCACGATCGACGCCCGGCCCCGCGCGGTCAGCGCCGACTCGATCACGCCCACCAGCCGGTCCCCGGCGGCGGCCACCAGCGTCGCGGTGTCCGGATAGACCTGGACGGTGGCGCTCATGGGTAGCGCACCCGGTTGATGCCGTCGAGCGCGGCGCGGTAGATCTCGTCGCCGTCGAGGCGGCGCAGATCCTCGGCCAGGCATTCGGCCACGTCGCGGCGGGGCAGCGAGATCAGCGTGTCGGGGCGGGCGGTGCGGCTCAAGGTGGCGACAACCCCTTCCTGCGGTCGGCTCAGCGCGATCGTCTCGGAGTCACGTATCAACTCGATCTTAAGCTCCCCGAACTCCCGGTGCACCGGGGCGTCGAGCCGGCTGGCCAGCCAGCCGGCCAGCACGTCGAGCGCCGGTTCCGAGCGCAGCCCGGAGACCCGCACCGCGGTGACCGGCTCGTGCGGCGGCTGATCCAGCGCCGAGGCCAGCAGCGCCCGCCAGTAGGTGATCCGGCTCCAGGCCAGGTCGGTGTCGCCGGCGGTGTAGCCGGGCAGCCGCCGCCGGATCGCGGCCAGCGGGTCGCGGTCGTTGGTCGCATCGGTCAGCCGCCGGATCGCCAACCGGCCCAACGGGTCCCGCGCCGGGGTGGCCGGCGCGTCGTCGGGCCACCACGCCACCACCGGGATGTCCGGCAGCAGGAACGGCAGCACCACGCTGTCGGCGTGCCCGGCCAGCGGACCGCCCAGCCGCAGCACCACCACCTCCCCGGCCCCGGCGTCCCCGGCCACCCGCAGCTGGGCGTCCAGCCGCGGCTCCCGGCCGCCGCCGGGGGTCACCACGATCACCCGGCAGGGATGCTCATGGCTGGCGGTGTTGGCCGCCGCGATCGACTCCTCGATCAGCTGCGCGCCGCTGGTGGCGATGAGCAGGGTCAGCACCCGGCCCATCGTCACCGCGCCGACCTCCTCGCGGACCCGGTTGAGACGCTTGTTGACCGCGGTGGTGCTGGTGTCGGGCAGGTCGATGATCACGGCCGCCGCCATTCCCGGCCGGTGCCGGCCAACATCCGGTCGGCCGACTCCGGGCCCCAGCCGCCGGCCGGGTAGGGCTCCGGCGCGCCGTGCGCCGCCCAGTTCTCCAGCACCGGGTCGAGGATCTGCCACGACAGCTCGACCTCGGCGTTCACCGGGAACAGGGACGGCTCGCCGAGCAGGACGTCGAGGATGAGCCGCTCGTAGGCCTCGGGGGAGTCCTCGGCGAACGCCGAGCCGTAGGAGAAGTCCATGGTGACGTCGCGGACCTCCATCAGATGCCCGGGCACCTTCGACCCGAACCGCAGCGTGATGCCCTCGTCCGGCTGCACCCGGATCACCAGCGCGTTCTTGCCCAGTTCGTCGGTCATGGTGGAGTCGAACGGCAGGTGCGGGGCGCGTTTGAACACCAGCGCGATCTCGGTGACCCGCCGGCCCAGCCGCTTGCCGGTGCGCAGGTAGAACGGCACCCCGGCCCAGCGCCGGGTGTCGACCTCCAGGGTGATCGCGGCGAACGTCTCGGTGGTCGAGTCGGGGGCGAACCCCTCCTCCTCCAGCAGGCCGGCCACCGGCCGGTCGCCCTGCCAGCCGCGGGTGTACTGGCCGCGGGCGGTGGTCTGGTCCAGCGGCTGGGCCAGCCGGGTCGCCGAGAGCACCTTGATCTTCTCGACCTGCAGTTCGGCGGGGCCGAAACTGACCGGCTCCTCCATGGCGGTCAGCGCCAGCAGCTGCAGCAGATGGTTCTGGATGACGTCGCGGGCGGCGCCGATGCCGTCGTAGTAGCCGGCCCGCCCGCCCAGCCCGATGTCCTCGGCCATCGTGATCTGCACGTGGTCGACGTAGTGGGCGTTCCAGATCGGGTCGAACAACTGGTTGGCGAAGCGCAGCGCGAGCACGTTCTGCACCGTCTCCTTGCCCAGGTAGTGGTCGATGCGGAACACCGCCTCCTCCGGGAACACCGCGTTGACCACCGCGTTGAGCTCCCGGGCGCTGGCCAGGTCGTGGCCGAACGGCTTCTCGATGACCACCCGGCTCCACCGGTCGCCGCGGGCCTCGGCCAGCCCGGTGCGGTGCAGCTGCTCGCACACGATCGGGAACATCTTCGGCGGCACCGACAGGTAGAAGGCGTGGTTGCCGCCGGTGCCGCGTTCGGTGTCGAGTCGGCCGAGGGTGCGGGCCAGCTCGGCGAAGGCGGCGTCGTCGTCGAAACTGCCCGGCACGAACCGGAAACCCTCGGCCAGCCGGTCCCACACCGGCTGCCGGAACGGGGTGCGGGCGTGCTCGCGCACCGCGTCGTAGACCACCTGCCCGAAGTCCTCGTCGGCCCAGTCGCGGCGGGCGAACCCGACCAGCGCGAAGTTGGGCGGCAGCAGCCCGCGGTTGGCCAGGTCGTAGATGGCCGGCATCAGCTTCTTGCGCGACAGGTCCCCGGTCACCCCGAAGATGACCACCGCGCACGGCCCCGCGATGCGCGGCATCCGCTTGTCGCGCTTGTCCCGCAGCGGGTTACGCCATGGCCCGCCGTCGGTGCCGGTCACGCCTGGCGGTTGGCCGAGTCCAGATGGGCGGCGACCTCGTCGGCCAGTTCCGACCAGGACGCCTCGAACTTCTGCACGCCCTCGTCCTCCAGCACGACGAACACGTCGGCCACGTCGACACCGACCGCGGCGAGGTCGTCGAAGACCGCGGCGGCGGCCGCCTCGGTGCCGGTGACGGTGTCCCCGCTGATCGTGCCGTGGTCGGCGACCGCCTCGATCGTCTTCTCCGGCATGGTGTTCACCGTGTGCGGCGCGACCAGCTCGGTCACATACAGGGTGTCGGGGTAGTCGGGGTTCTTCACCCCGGTGGAGGCCCACAGCGGGCGCTGCACCCGCGCCCCGGCGGCCGCCAGCGCGGCGAACCGCTCCCCGGACTCGAAGACCTCCCGGTAGGCGGCGTAGGCCAGCCGGGCGTTGGCCACCCCGGCCTTGCCGCGCAACGCCAGCGCCTCGGGCGTGCCGATCTTCTCCAGCCGGGCGTCGATCTCGGTGTCGACCCGGGAGACGAAGAACGAGGCCACCGACTCGATCGAGGACAGGTCGTGGCCGGCGGTGCGGGCCGCCTCCATCCCGGCCAGGAAGGCCTCGGCCACCCCGCGGTAGCGCTCCACCGAGAAGATCAGCGTGACGTTGACCGAGATGCCCTCGGCCAGGGTCGCGGTGATCGCGGGCAGCCCCGCCTCGGTGGCCGGGATCTTGATGAACAGGTTGGGCCGGTCGACGATCTTCCACAGCTCGACGGCCTGCGCCACGGTCTTGTCGGTCTCGTGCGCCAGCCGCGGGTCCACCTCGATCGACACCCGCCCGTCGACGCCGCCGGAGGCCTCCCACTGCGGCCGCAGCACGTCGCAGGCCTGCCGGACGTCGTCGGTGGTGGCGGTGCGGATCGCCGCGTCGACGTCGGCGCCGCGGCCGGCCAGCTCGGCCAGCTGCGCCTCGTAGGCGTCGCCCTCGGCGAGCGCCTTCTGGAAGATCGTCGGGTTGGTGGTGATGCCCACCACGCTGCGGGTGGCGATCAGCTCGGCGAGGTTGCCGGTGGTGAGCCGGTCGCGGGACAGGTCGTCCAGCCACACCGAGACGCCCGCGGCGCTGAGCGCCGCCAGGTTCGGGTTCTGGGTTGGTGTGCTCATATCGGCGTTACCCCTCTCGCTGGTTGTGCAGGGTCCGCTCGGCGGCCGCGGCCACGGCCTCCGCGGTGAACCCGTATTCGCGGAACAATGTCTGGTAGTCGGCCGACGCCCCGTAGTGCTCGATCGACACGATCTCGCCGGTCTCACCGACCAGCGCATGCCAGCTCAGCGCGATGCCGGCCTCCACCGCCACCCGCGCCCGCACCGCCGGCGGCAGCACCGCGTCGCGGTACTCGGCGGGCTGCGCGGAAAACCACTCCAGGCACGGCATCGACACCACGCGGGCGGTGATGTTCTTGTCCGCCAACAGTTGGCGGGCCTCGACGGCCAGCTGCACCTCGGAGCCGGTGGCGATCAGCAGCACGTCGGGGTCGTCGCCGCCGGCGGCCTGCGCATCGCCGAGGATGTAGCCGCCGCGGGCCACCCCCTCGGCGCTGGTGCCCTCGAGCACCGGCACGCCCTGGCGGGTCAGCGCCAGCCCGACCGGGCCGGAGGCGGCGCCGCGCTCGAGCACGGTGCGCCAGGCGTGGGCGGTCTCGTTGGCGTCGGCCGGGCGCACCACCGACAGGTTGGGGATGGCGCGCAGCGCGGCCAGGTGCTCGATCGGCTGGTGGGTGGGGCCGTCCTCACCCAGGCCGATCGAATCGTGGGTCCACACGTAGATGGTGTCGATGTCCATCAGCGACGCCAGCCGCACCGCCGGGCGCATGTAGTCGGAGAACTGCAGGAACGTGCCGCCGTAGGCGCGGGTGGGGCCGTGCAGCACGATCCCGGACAGGATCGCCCCCATGGCGTGCTCGCGCACCCCGAAGTGCAGGGTGCGTCCGTACCAGTGCGCGGTGAACTCCCGGGTGGAGATCGACGGCGGGCCGAACGAGTCGGCGCCCTTGATCGTGGTGTTGTTCGAGCCGGCCAGATCCGCTGAGCCGCCCCACAATTCGGGCAGTTTGGGGCCGACCGCGGACAGCACCGCCCCGGAGGCGGCCCGGGTGGCCACCGCCTTGGAGCCGGGCTCCCAGGACGGCAGGTCGGCGTCCCAGCCCGCCGGCAGCCGGTGCTCGAGCAGCCGGTCCAGCAGCGCCTTGCGCTCCGGTTCACGCGCCGCCCACGCCTCGAACTCCGTCCGCCAGGCGTCGTGGGCGTCCTTGCCGCGCCCGACCAGCCCCCGGGTGTGGGTGATGACGTCCTCGGGCACCTGGAAATGCTGCTCCGGGTCGAAGCCGAGCGCGCGTTTGACGCCGGCCACCTCGTCCTCACCGAGCGCGGCGCCGTGCGCGGCGCCGGTGTTCATCTTGGTCGGCGCGGGGTAGCCGATGATCGTGCGCAGCGCGATGAACGACGGCCGGTCGGTGACCGCTTTGGCGTTGGCGATGGCCTCCTCGATGGCGGCGACGTTCTCCCCGCCCCGCACGCTCTGCACATGCCAGCCGTAGGCGGCGTAGCGGGCCGCGGTGTCCTCGCACAGCGCGATGTCGGTGTCGTCCTCGATGGAGATCTCGTTGTCGTCGTAGAAGACGATCAGGTTGCCCAGCTGCTGTACCGCCGCCAGCGACGACGCCTCGCTGGTCACCCCCTCCTGGATGTCGCCGTCGGAGGCGATCACGTAGATGTAGTGGTCGAACGGGCTGGTGCCCGGCGCGGCGTCCGGGTCGAACAGGCCGCGCTCGTAGCGGGCGGCCATCGCCATGCCCACCGCCGAGGCCAGCCCCTGCCCGAGCGGCCCGGTGGTGATCTCCACCCCCTTGGTGTGCCGGAACTCCGGGTGGCCCGGCGTCTTGGAGTCCCAGGTGCGCAGCGCCTCGATGTCGGCCAGCTCCAGACCGAACCCGCCCAGGTAGAGCTGGATGTAGAGGGTCAGGCTGGAATGCCCGCAGGACAGCACGAAGCGGTCCCGGCCCAGCCACTCCGGGTCGGCCGGGTCGTGGCGCATCACCCGCTGGAACAGCGAGTAGGCCAGCGGGGCCAGGCTCATCGCGGTTCCGGGGTGGCCGCTGCCACAGTGCTGGACCGCGTCGGCGGCCAGCACCCGCGCGGTGTCCACCGCGACCGAATCGATCTGGTGCCAGTCGGCGGGCAGGTGCGGCTCGGTGAGGGCGGAAATCTCTTCGACAGTGGTCACGTAGGTTATTCCTCGGGGCTGGTCCGGTGTTTCTCCCCAAACCCTAGTCCCGGGGATCGTCGCCCGCAGCGCCCGCCGCCCGGTGCGCCGATCCGGCCCGATCGACCCTGCATTTCGGTCCCGGCGGTCCCGCGGTCTACCATCGGGTGTAGTAGAGGCCAGCGGGCTGAGGCAATCTGAGGAGTTGGTGCGTGAGCATTCGCGAGCGCGTCGTGCCGTCCGCACCGAGGGTGCGTGACCGGCTGCTCGCCTATCTGGCGTTGACCAAACCGCGCATCATCGAACTGCTGCTGGTCACCACCATCCCGGCGATGCTGCTGGCCCGGCGCGGTGTGGTCGACCCGCTGCTGATCGGGGTCACCCTGGTCGGCGGGATGCTGGCCGCGGCCAGCGCCAACACGTTGAACTGCGTGGCCGACGCCGACATCGACAAGGTGATGAAGCGCACCGCGCGCCGGCCGCTGGCCCGCGACACCGTGACCCCGCGGCACGCCCTGGTCTTCGGGCTGGTGCTCGGCGCGGTGTCGTTCGTCTGGCTGTGGCTGACCACTAACCTGCTCTCCGGGGTGCTCGCGGTGGCCACCATCGCTTTCTACGTGGTGGTCTACACGCTGATCCTCAAGCGCCGCACCGCGCAGAACGTGGTCTGGGGCGGCGCCGCCGGGTGTATGCCGGTGATGATCGGCTGGTCGGCGGTGACCGGGACCATCGAATGGCCGGCGCTGGTGATGTTCGCGGTGATCTTCTTCTGGACGCCGCCGCACACCTGGGCGCTGGCCATGCGCTACAAGGACGACTACAAGGCGGCCGGGGTGCCGATGCTGCCGGTGGTCGCCACCGAGCAGCAGGTGACCCGCCAGATCTTGATCTACAGCTGGCTGATGGTGCTGGCGACGCTGGCGCTGATCCCGGCCACCGGTTGGCTGTACGCGGCCGCCGCGGTGCTGGCCGGCGGCTGGTTCCTGGTGCTGGCCCACCAGTTGTTCGCCGGGGTGCGCCGCGGCCGCCCGGTGCAGCCGCTGCGGCTGTTCCTGCAGTCCAACAACTACCTGGCGGGCGTGTTCTGCGTGCTCGCGATCGACTCGGCGTTCGCGCTGCCCACCGTGCCCGCCCTGCTCGGCTGGTGACGCGCGTACCAGCGCCGGCCCAGCGGGTTCTGGTAGGCCCACGCCACCGCCGGTAGCGGCCCGCGCGGATGCAGCCAGAACCCGGCCGGCACCGGGTCGGCGGGGGCGGTGCGGCCGATCGTGATCTCGGCGAGCGCGAACCCGGCGCCCTGCGTGCGGTCCCGGCGGGCCAGCACCGTGCCGTCGGCGGCGGCGATCACCGCCCCGCCCTCCAGATGACCGCGGTAGGTCAGCGGGGTGCCCGGCAGCCGGCAGGTCAGTGTTCCGCAGTGCGCGGCGTGCACCACCGGCGCCCCGACCAGCCGGGCGAAGGCGGGGGCGGCCGCCGCGGCGGTCGCGGCGTTGCGGTCCTGCCAGGCGGCGGTGACCCGCCGCGGCCACCAGGCCGGCACGCTCCACCAGCAGGAGCCGCCGAGCACCACGTCGACCCGGCCGCGCATCCGGTGCGCGGTCTGGGTGCGCATGAACTCCCAGCACACCGCCGCGCCGGGGGTGAACCCGACGTCGGGCAGCACCCCGTCGTCGGCGCCGCCGACGTAGAAGCAGTTCTCCCACATGGTGGGCAGGTCCTTGTCGTGTTCGCCGACCACCCCGTCGGGGGTGGCCAGCAGGAACCGGTTGTAGACCTCCCCGTCGGTCGCGCGGCACAGGAACGAGCCGCCCACCAGCACCCGGTGCCGGCGGGCCAGGTCGGTCAGCAGTGTGGTGGCCGCGCCGTCGGGCGGCAGCGCGCAGTCGGCCAGCTCGGCCACGAACCCCATCCCGGTGGTGAAGAACTCCGGCAACACGATGATCTCGGCGCCCTTGCTCGCGGCGGCGGTGGCCAGCTGCTCGCACATCGCGAGGTTGGCCGGGACGTCGGCGAGGCGGGCTTCCTGTTGGATCGCGGCCACCGTGGTGGTGCCGGCGGCGGGCATCTGGTCGGGCAGCATGTCCCCAGGTTAGAGCGGATCGGCGCCGGGGACCAGGATCACCGAGCCCACCGTGGCCCGGCCGGCCAGGTCCCGGTGCGCCTGTTCGGCCCGGTCCAGCGGGTAGCGTTCGCTCACCGTGACGGTCAGCTCCCCGGCGGCCACCGCGTCGAGGAATGCGCTTGCCCGCCAGGTGAATTCGTCGGCGGTGCGGATGAAGTGGGCCAGTGACGGCCGGGTCAGCACCAGGGATCCGGCCGGGTTGAGCCGCTGCGGGTCGAACGGCGGCACCGGGCCGCTGGCCGCGCCGAACAACACCAGCATCCCGCGCACCGCCAGGCTGGCCAGGCTGGCCTCGAAGGTGGCGGCCCCCACCCCGTCGTAGACGGCGGCCACCCCGGCCCCGCCGGTCAGGTCGCGGACCCGCCCGGCGAACTCCGTCGGGTCGGAGCCGGGGTAGTCGAGCACGTCGGTGGCCCCGGCCGCCCGGGACAGCTCCGCCTTGGCCGGTGTCGAGGCGGTGGTGAGCACCCGCGCCCCCAGCCGGGTGGCCCACTGGGTCAGCAGCAGCCCCACCCCGCCGGCCCCGGCGTGCACCAGCACGGTGTCGCCCTCGCGCACCGGGTACACCGAGTGGATCAGGTAGTGCGCGGTCATGCCCTTCAGCAGCGCCGAGGCGACCAGGTCGGGGGCCAGCCCGGCGGGCAGCTTGGCGGTCAGGTCGGCGGGGGCGGTGCAGAACTGCGCGTAGGCGCCGTCGGCGCTGGCGGTGACCACCGCGTCACCGACGTGCAGCCCGCTCACCCCGGCGCCGACCTCGGCGACCGTACCCGCGGCCTCGCTGCCCACCACGAACGGCAGCTCGCGCGGGTACTGCCCGGACCGGAAGTAGGTGTCGATGAAGTTCACCCCGACCGCGGCGTTCTCGATGAGCACCTCACCGGCGGCGGGGGAGGGCCGCGGCCGCTGCACCGGACGCAGGACTTCGGGACCGCCGACCTCGGCGACTTCGATGGCGTGCATACCGCCATCTAACGCCGACGCCCCGAGACCCGGCCAGCCCACCCGTATCATCGCCGGGATGAAGCTGGCCCGCCCCGACGTGTTCCACCCGCGGATCGTGCTGGCCGGCTGCCCGGCACTGCCGGCCGGGGAGCGCGACGACGACGCGCTGGTGCCCGCGCTGGCCGCCCGCGGCCTGCACGCGCGCTGGCGCTCCTGGGACGCCCCCGAACTCGGCGCCGCCGACCTGGTGATCCCGCGCTGCGCGACCGGCTACGCCGACCGCCTCGCCGAGTTCCGGGCTGTGGTCGCCGCACCCAACGTGCTGCTCGACCCCGCGACGCTGGACTGGAACAGCGACCGGCGCTGCCTGCTGGAGCTGGCCGAGCGGGGGGTGCCCGTCGTGCCCACCGCGGTGGCGGGCCCGGACGGGCAGCCGGTCGACGGCCCGGCCGGCCCGCTGGTGGTCAGCCCGGCGGTCGGGTCCGGCGTGCGCCGGTTCGCCGAGCCGGCCGCCGCCGCGCACTACGCCGGGCAGCTGCACCGGGCGGGGCGGGTGGCGCTGGTGCAGCCCTACCTGTCCGGGCCGCGCACCGCGCTGGTGTTCCTGGCCGGGCGGCCCTCGCACGCGTTCACCGCCGCGGGCGCCGTCGACGCCGATTTCACGCTGTGGGACCTCGCCGCGGCCGCGCTGGCCGCCGCCGCCGAGCGGCTGGGGGTGGCGGTCACCGACTTCCTGACCGCCCGCGCCGAACTGGTGGGCGCGGTGGGCGCGGCGCGGCTGCTGCGGCTGCACCTGATCGCGCCCCGGCTGGGCTGGCTGGCGCTGGACTCCGCGGCCCGGGCGGCGCGGCAGCGCGAGTTCGCGCTCGCGGTGGAGTCAGTCCTGCAGCGCCGCGGGCTGGGTCCGCTGTCGCATCGCCGTCCATAGCGCGGCGGTGGCCCCGGTGCACAGCACCGCGAACGCCACGTGGATGATGACCAGCGCCTCCGGGATGCCGGCGTAGAACTGGACGATCCCGACGATCGCCTGGGCGCAGACCAGCGCGCCGAGCACCGCCAGCCGGGTGACCACGACCCGCGGGGCGCGCACCGCGGCCAGCCCGAAGCCCAGCCCGACCAGCAGCGTCAGATACGCCACGGTCAGCGAGGAGTGGGCGTGCACCAGCGTGGTGATCTCGACCTGCAGCCGCGGCACCGGGTTGTCGATGTTCTTGTCCCCGGCGTGCGGGCCGGCGCCGGTGACCAGGGTGCCGGCCACCAGGATGGCGCCGAGCACCACCCCGGTCAGCGCGGTCTGCCAGCGCAGCGGCGCGGGCACCCGCGGGACGCTCACCCCGTCGTCGGGCTCGCCGACCTTGACGAACAGCAGCACCGCCAGCCACACCATCGCCATCGACACCAGCAGGTGCAGCGCCACGGTCCACCACAGCAGCCCGGTGCGCACGGTGATCCCGCCGAGCACCGCCTGGGCCACCGTGGACGCCGGCATCAGCCAGGCGTAGACCTGCACCTCGGCGCGGCGGCGGGCGCGGATCACGGCCAGCACCGCCAGCCCGGCGGTGATCACCACCGCGAACGTGACCAGCCGGTTGCCGAACTCGATGGCCTGGTGGATGTGGGGCACCTCGGCGACGGCGACCGGGGTGAAGCTGCCCGGGAAGCACTGCGGCCAGGTCGGGCAGCCCAGCCCCGAGGCGGTGACCCGCACGACGGATCCGGTGACCGAGATCAGGCCCTGGGTGAGGACGACGGCGGCGGCCAGCAGCCGCTGCACGCGCAGGCTGGGGTACGGCAGCAGGTCCACCACCCGCAGCAGCGCCCGTCCGACACCCACGCCCGTGAAACTACCTGATGTAGTAGCGGCGGGGTCGCCCCGGCTCAGGTGAACCGGAACCAGCGCAGCGCGCCGAGCGCCGCCACCACCCCCCACAGCGCCAGCACGACCAGCCCGAACCAGTCCACCGACAGCGCCATCGCCTGGATGAGCGCCTCGGTCAGCGCGCCGGACGGGGTGAGCCGCGCCAACCACCGGGCCGCCTCGGGCACCGTGTCGGAGTCGATGGCCAGCGCGCCCAACCCGGCGAAGACGAACCACAGCAGGTTGCCCGCGGCCAACACGATCTCGGCCTTCAGGGTGCCGCCGAGCAGCAGCCCCATCGCGGCGAACGTCGCGGTGCCCAGCGCGATCATCCCGGCCCCCCAGGCCAGCCCGACCGGTTCGGGACGCCAGCCCAGCGCGAACCCGATCGAGCCGAGCAGCAGCGCCTGCAGGAAGACCACTGCGACCACGGCCAGCGACTTGCCGACGATGACGCCCCACACCGGCAGCGCGGTGGCGCCGAGCCGCTTCAGGGCGCCGTAGCGGCGGTCGAAGGCCACCGCGATGGCCTGGCCGGTGAACGCGGTGGAGATCACCGCCAGCGCCATGATCGCCGGGGTGAACACCGCGGCCCGCGCGCCCGGCCCGTCGCCGAAGGAGCCCAGCGGCAGCAGCGTCAGCCCGACCAGCAGCGTGATCGGGATGAACATGGTCAACAGCAGCTGTTCGCCGTTGCGCAGCAGCAGTTTGAGTTCGAGGCCGAACTGGGCGGCCAGCATCCGCGGCACCGCGTTGGGGCGCGGGTCGGGGGCGAAGGTGCCCGGCGGGAACGGTGACGGCGTCGCGTCGGTCATGACCGCACCTCCCGGCCGGTGAGCTCGAGGAACACGTCTTCCAGGCTGCGCTGCTCCACCCGGATCGCGGTGACCAGCACGTCGATCTCGGCGCACCAGGCGGTGACCGCGGCCAGCACGCCCGGATCGATCGGGCCCTCCACCAGGTACTCGCCAGGGGTGGACTCGACGGCCCGGTAGCCGGCGGGCAGCCGCGCGGCCAGCGCCGCCAGGTCCAGCCGGTGCGGGGCGGTGAACCGCAGCTCGCCGGTGGCGCCGCGGCGGGTCAGTTCGGCGGGGGTGCCCGCGGCCACCAGGGCGCCGCGGTCGATGATCACCAGCCGGTCGGCGAGCTCCTCGGCCTCCTTGAGGTGGTGGGTGGTGAGCACCACGGTCACCCCGTCGCGGCGCAGCGCGTCGATCAGCTCCCACACCAGCACCCGGGCGTGGGCGTCCATCCCGGCGGTCGGCTCGTCGAGGAACACCAGCTCCGGGCGGCCCACCAGCGCGCAGGCCAGCGCCAGCCGCTGCTGCTGGCCGCCGGAGAGCCGCCGGTAGGTGGTGCGCGCCGCGTCGGTCAGGCCCAGGGTGTCCAGCAGCCACTGCGGGTCCAGCGGGTCGGCGGAGTAGGACGCCACCAGGTTGAGCATCTCCCCGGCGCGGGCGGCGGGGTAGCCGCCGCCGCCCTGCAGCATCACCCCGATCCGTTCGCGCAGCGCGGCGTTGTCGGCGATCGGGTCGAGCCCGAGCACCTCGATGCTGCCCTGGTCGGGCCGGACGAAGCCCTCGCACATCTCGACCGTGGTGGTCTTGCCGGCGCCGTTGGGGCCGAGCAGCGCGAACACCTCGGCGTGGTGGACCTCCAGGTCCAGGCCGTCGACGGCGGTGACGGTGGTTGCGCCGGAGCGGAACCGCTTGGTGACACCGCGCAGCCGGACCGGCACCGCGGCGGTGGTGGACGAGCTCACGGGGACTCAGCGTAGGCGTCGGGGTCCGGGGCGCGGCCACGGGCAGCCTGCTCGGGGGGTTCGGGCAGCCGCCGCCACGGCAGCTGGCGGTGCGTCAGCGCGATCACCGCCGCCACGATCACGGTGCTGGCCACGGTGGCGTCGACGATCTGGAACAACGCGAACCGGTCGCCGTTGGCGGTGGGGCCGAACACCCCGACGATCAGGGTCACCGCGATCACCGCGATCCGGAAACCGGGCCGGGTGGCCCAGGCCGCCAGCGGGATGATCGCCCACAGCAGATACCAGGGCTGGACCACCGGGAACAGCAGCACCGTGATGCCCAGCGCCACCCCCAGGCCGCCCACCGGGGAGAGCCGGCCGCGCAGCACCGCCAGCAGCAGCCAGGTCACCATCACCGCGATGATCAGCACGCCGATACCGCGGGTCAGCGACAGCACCGCGGTGGTGTGGTCGCCGAGTCCCAGCAGGATGCCGACCTGCCCGGTGCCCAACGCGATCAGCGTCGGCGGCGACATCCAGCTGCGCACCACGTTGGCGGTGCCCAGCGTGTTGACCCAGCCGAAGCCCAGCCCGCTGGCCAGCCCGACCAGCTGCGTCACCGCGACGGCCAGCACCCCCAGGAGCCCGCCGGCGAGCACGAAGGCGCGCGGACCGGCCCCCCAGCGGCGGGCCAGCGCCATCGCCACGAACCCCAACGCCAGCAGCGAGGGCAGCTTGACCAGCGCGGACAGCACGATCAGCACCGACCCGCCGACCAGCAGCCCCAGCGGCGCCCAGGCCCGCCAGGCCGCCGGGTCCGCCGGTCGGCGCAGCGGCCGGTCGGGCAGCAGCGGGCCGGTGGCGGCGACGCCGCGCAGCGCGAACTCGGTGCCGGTCAGCATCAGCCCGAGCATCAGCGCCTCGTTGTGGATGCCGGCGACCAGGTGCATCAGCAGCAGCGGGTTGGCCGCGCCCAGCCACAATGCGGAGACCTCGGCCACCCCGCAGCGGCGGGCCAGCCGCGGCACCGCCCACACGATCATCCCGACGCCCACCAGCACCACCAGCCGGTGGAAGAGCACCGCGGCGACGATGTCCTCCCCGGTCAGCCGGGAGATGCCGCGGCCGATCCATAAGAACAGCGGGCCGTAGGGCGCCGGGGTCTCGCGCCACAGGCTGGGCACCGACAGGGTGAACACGTGGTCGAGGCCGAGGCCGGGCGCCGGGCCCACCCGGTAGGGGTCCTTGCCCAGCAGCGAGATCTGGCTCTGCGCCAGGTAGGAGTAGACGTCCTTGCTGTACATCGGCGGCGCCAGCAGCAGCGGCAGCAGCCACAGCAGCAGCGTGCGGTCCAGCTGGCTGCGTGACATCCGCCGGGTGCCCTGGGTGAACCGGCCCAGCAGCAGCCAGGCCAGCGCCATCATCACCGCGCCGGTGGTGGTCATGGTCAGCGACACCGTCTGGATGCGCGACGGTAGGTTCAGCAGGCGCACCCCGAACGTCGGGTCCTGGATCACCGGGCGGGCGCCGGCACCCAGCGCGCCGATGCCCATCAGCACCGTTCCGGTGGCCCCGAACAGCCGGGTGTGGCGCAGCGCGACCAGTTCGGCGGGGTTCAGCGGGGAGCCGACCGGGCGTTCGTCGGCGTGCCAGCGGGCGATCGTCGTGCTCAACGAAGACCGGCGCGCGGACATTGCAGCAGCGTAACCGGCCGTGCCGGGCCGGCCGCGCGGGCCGGTTGTGGGCGGTGTCACCCCAGGTGGGGAGGGTCGGGCTGGACCCGACGCCGGAATTGCGTCACACTGATGTTGTGAAATTCCAGTCGGCTGCGGAGTGCGCGGGCGCCACCACGGTGGGCGCCCGGGACGGCGGCACCCGTGGCGCGGTGGTCCGGCTGCTGGCCGAGTCCGGCACGATCACCGCAGGCCAGATCGGCGAGCGGCTGGGGGTCTCGGCGGCCGGGGTGCGCCGCCACCTCGACGCGCTGATCGCCGCCGGGGACGCCGAGGCGTGCGCCCCCGCCGCCTGGCAGCACGCCGGCCGGGGCCGGCCCGCCAAACGGTTCCGGCTGACCGCCGCGGGCCGCGCCAAGCTCGAGCACAGCTACGACGACCTGGCGGTCGCCGCGCTGCGCCAGCTGCGGGAGATCGGCGGCAAGGAGGCGATCCGCACCTTCGCCCGCCGCCGCATCGACGGGATCCTCGCCGAGGTCGCGCCGGCCGCGGGCGGTGAGGACGGGGCGGTCGCCGCCGCCGCCGACCGGGTCGCCGGGGCGTTCACCCGGGCCGGCTACGTGGCCAGCACCGCGCGGGTGGAGGGCCCGATGCAGGGCATGCAGATCTGCCAGCATCACTGCCCGGTCTCCCACGTCGCCGAGGAGTTCCCGGAGTTGTGCGAGGCTGAACGCGAAGCCATGGCGGCGGTGCTGGGCACCCACGTCCAGCGGCTGGCCACGATCGCCAACGGCGACCACGCCTGCACCACCCACATCCCGTTACCGGGTGCAAGCCATTAGCAACACCGTCCGGACTCCGGCGCACAGCCCGCGCGCCGGGGCCACCACGAGCAGTGAAGGAGCGACGACATGACCGTCACACCAGAAGCCACCACAGGGCGCGCGGGACCGGAGCTCACCCAGGACGAGGCGATCGCCTCGCTGGGCCGCTACGAGTACGGCTGGGCGGACTCCGACGCCGCCGGCGCCGCCGCCCAGCGCGGGCTGTCCGAGGCGGTCGTGCGCGACATCTCGGCGAAGAAGGACGAGCCGGACTGGATGCTGCAGACCCGGCTGAAGGCGCTGGGCATCTTCGACAAGAAGCCGATGCCGACCTGGGCGGCCGACCTGGGCGACATCGACTTCGACAACATCAAGTACTTCGTGCGCTCCACCGAGCGGCAGGCCCAGACCTGGGAGGACCTGCCCGAGGACATCCGCAACACCTACGACAAGCTGGGCATCCCGGAAGCCGAGAAGCAGCGGTACGTCTCCGGGGTGGCCGCCCAGTACGAGTCGGAGGTCGTCTACCACAAGATCCGGGAGGATCTGGAGGAGAAGGGCGTCGTCTTCGTCGACACCGACACCGCGCTGCGCGAGCACGAAGACATGATGAGGGAGTACTTCGGCACGGTGATCCCGGCCGGGGACAACAAGTTCTCCGCGCTCAACACCGCCACCTGGTCGGGCGGGTCGTTCGTCTACGTCCCGCCGGGCGTGCACGTCGACATCCCGCTGCAGGCCTACTTCCGGATCAACACCGAGAACATGGGCCAGTTCGAGCGGACCCTGATCATCGTCGACGAGGACGCCTACGTGCACTACGTCGAGGGCTGCACCGCGCCGGTGTACTCGAGTGACTCGCTGCACTCCGCGGTCGTCGAGATCATCGTCAGGAAGGGCGGGCGCTGCCGCTACACCACGATCCAGAACTGGTCGGGCAACGTCTACAACCTGGTGACCAAGCGGGCCCGCGCCGAAGCCGGCGCCACCATGGAGTGGATCGACGGCAACATCGGCTCCAAGGTCACGATGAAGTACCCGGCGGTGTGGATGACCGGGGAGCACGCCCGCGGCGAGGTGCTCTCGCTGGCGTTCGCCGGGGAGGGCCAGCACCAGGACACCGGCGCCAAGATGCTGCACCTGGCGCCCAACACCTCCTCCAACATCGTCTCCAAGTCGGTGGCCCGCGGCGGCGGCCGGTCCTCCTACCGCGGCCTGGTCGAGGTGCACAAGGGCGCGCACGGGTCGAAGTCCAACGTCGAGTGCGACGCGCTGCTGGTCGACACCATCAGCCGCAGCGACACCTACCCCTACGTCGACATCCGCGAGGACGACGTGACGATCGGGCACGAGGCCACCGTCTCCAAGGTCAACGAGAACCAGCTGTTCTACCTGATGAGCCGCGGGCTGACCGAGGAGGAGGCCACCGCCACCATCGTGCGCGGGTTCGTCGAGCCGATCGCCAAGGAGCTGCCGATGGAGTACGCCCTGGAGCTCAACCGGCTCATCGAGCTGCAGATGGAAGGGTCGGTGGGCTAGTGACCAACCTCACCGAAGCGGTCGAGGGCACCGCCGGCATCGTCGCCAACAAGGGGGAGGCGTTCACCTCCTTCGACGTCGACGCCTTCGAGGTGCCCAGCCGCCGCGACGAAGCCTGGCGGTTCACCCCGCTGCGCCGGCTGCGCGGCCTGCACGACGGCTCGGCGCCGGCCACAGGCACCGCCGAGATCACCGTGACCGAGCAGGACGGGGTCCGCGTCGAGCGGGTCGGCCGCGACGACGAGCGGCTCGGCGCGGCCGGGGTGCCCGCCGACCGGATCGCCGCGCAGGCGTTCTCGGCGTTCGACACCGCCACCGTGGTCACCGTGGCCCGCGAGGCCGCCCCGCCGGAGCCGATCGAGATCGTCGTGACCGGCCCGGGGGAGGGCAACACCGGCTACGGGCACCTGCAGGTGCGGGTCGAGGAGCTCGGCGCCGCGACCGTGGTGATCGACCACCGCGGCAGCGGCAGCTACGCCGACAACGTCGAGTTCGTCGTCGGCGACGCCGCCCGGCTCACCGTGGTGTGGCTGGCCGACTGGGCCGCCGACGCGCTGCACATCAGCATGCACCACCTGAGCCTGGGCAAGGACGCGGTGCTGCGGCACAGCGCGGTGCAGCTCGGCGGGGAGATCGTGCGGCTCACCGGCCGGGTGGGCTACACCGGCACCGGCGGTGACGCTGAACTGCTGGGGCTGTACTTCGCCGACGACGGCCAGCACCTGGAGTCGCGGCTGCTGATCGACCACAGCCGGCCGGACTGCCGCTCCCGGGTGCTGTACAAGGGGGCGCTGCAGGGCGACCCCGACTCGGCGCTGCCCGACGCCCGCTCGGTGTGGGTGGGCGACGTGCTGATCCGGGCCGAGGCGTCGGGCACCGACACCTACGAGCTCAACCGCAACCTGGTGCTCACCGACGGCGCCCGCGCCGACTCGGTGCCCAACCTGGAGATCGAGTCCGGCGAGATCGCCGGCGCCGGGCACGCCAGCGCCACCGGCCGGTTCGACGACGAGCAGCTGTTCTACCTGCTGTCCCGGGGCATCCCGGAGAAGCAGGCCCGCCGGCTGATCGTGCGCGGCTTCTTCGGCGAGGTGATCGCGCGGATCGGCGTGCCCGCCGTGCAGGACCGCCTCACCGAGGCGATCGAGACCGAACTGGCCCTGACCGAAAAGGAAGACACCCCCTCATGACCACCCTGGAAATCAAGGATCTGCACGTCAGCGTGCACCGCGGCGAGGCCGAGGACGACATCCCCATCCTCAAGGGCGTGAACCTCACGGTGCGCTCCGGTGAGGTGCACGCGTTGATGGGCCCCAACGGGTCGGGCAAGTCCACCCTGTCCTACGCGGTGGCCGGCCACCCCAAGTACACCGTCACCAGCGGATCGATCACCCTCGACGGCGAGGACGTGCTGGCGATGAGCGTCGACGAACGCGCCCGCGCCGGCCTGTTCCTGGCCATGCAGTACCCGGTGGAGGTGCCGGGGGTGTCGATGTCGAACTTCCTGCGCACGGCGGTGACCGCGGTGCGCGGCGAGGCGCCCAAGTTGCGGCACTGGGTCAAAGAGGTCAAGTCGGCGATGGGCGAGCTGGAGATCGACCCGTCGTTCGGTGAGCGCAGCGTCAACGAGGGCTTCTCCGGCGGGGAGAAGAAGCGCCACGAGATCCTGCAGCTGGGGCTGCTCAAGCCGAAGATCGCGGTGCTCGACGAGACCGACTCGGGGCTGGACGTCGACGCCCTGCGGGTGGTCAGCGACGGGGTGAACCGCTACGCGGAGACCGAGAACGGCGGCATCCTGCTGATCACCCACTACACCCGCATCCTGCGCTACATCCGCCCGCAGCACGTGCACGTCTTCGTCGACGGCCGCATCGCCGAGTCCGGGGGGCCGGAACTCGCCGACGAACTCGAGGAGAGCGGTTACGAGCGCTTCACCCACGCGGCCGCCACGGGGGCCTGAGGTGTCGGTCTCGGTCAGCGGCGGCCCGGTGCTGGACACCACCGCGATCCGGGCCGACTTCCCGATCCTGAGCCGGGTGATGCGCGGCGGCAACACGCTGGCCTACCTCGACTCGGGGGCGACCTCGCAGCGGCCCCGCCAGGTCCTCGACGCCGAACGGGACTTCCTGACCACCTCCAACGGGGCGGTGCACCGCGGCGCCCACCAGCTGATGGAGGAGGCCACCGACGCCTACGAGGACAGCCGGGCCGCCATCGCCGGGTTCGTCGGCGCCGACCCCGACGAGCTGGTGTTCACCAAGAACGCCACCGAGTCGCTGAACCTGGTGGCCTACCTGTTCGGCGACGACCGGTTCGCCGCGGCCGTGGGCCCCGGCGACGTCATCGTCACCACCGAGCTCGAACACCACGCCAACCTGGTGCCCTGGCACGAGCTGGCCCGGCGCACCGGGGCGACGCTGCGCTGGTACGGCGTCACCGACGACGGCCGCATCGACCTGGACTCGCTGCAGCTCGACGAGCGGGTCAAGGTGGTCGCGTTCAGCCACCACTCCAACGTCACCGGCGCGATCGCGCCGGTCGGCGAGCTGGTGGCCCGCGCCCGGGCGGTCGGCGCGCTCACGGTGCTCGACGCCTGCCAGTCGGTGCCGCACCAGCCGGTGGACCTGCACGCCCTGGGGGTGGACTTCGCGGCGTTCTCCGGGCACAAGATGCTCGGCCCCACCGGCATCGGGGTGCTCTACGGCCGCCGCGACCAGCTGGCCGGGGCGCCGCCGTTTCTGACCGGCGGATCGATGATCGAAACGGTCAGCATGACCGAGGTCACCTACGCGCCGGCCCCGCAACGCTACGAGGCAGGAACGCCGATGACCTCGCAGGTCGTCGGGCTGGCCGCCGCCGCCCGCTACCTCGACGCGATCGGGATGGCCGCGGTGGAGGCGCACGAACAGCAGCTGGTCGCCGCCGCCCTGGACGGGCTGGCCGGTGTCGACGGGGTGCGCATCATCGGGCCGGCCGGGCTGGCCGAGCGCGGCTCGCCGGTGTCGTTCGTGGTCGACGGGGTGCACGCCCACGACGTCAGCCAGGTCCTCGACGACGACGGGGTGGCGGTCCGGGTCGGGCACCACTGCGCGATGCCGCTGCACCGCCGGTTCGGCATCGCCGCGACCGCGCGGGCCTCATTCGCGGTGTACAACACCGCCGAGGAGGTGGACCGGCTGGTCGACGGGGTGCGCCGGGCCGTGGACTTCTTCGGGAGGGCGTGACCGGTGCGGCTGCAGCAGATCTACCAGGAAGTGATCCTGGACCACTACAAGCACCCGCACCACCGCGGGCTGCGGGAGCCCTACGACGCCGAGGTGCACCACGTCAACCCGGTCTGCGGGGACGAGCTGACCCTGCGGGTGGCGCTGTCCGACGGCGGGGAGACCGTCGCCGACATCTCCTACGACGGGCAGGGCTGCTCGATCAGCCAGGCCGCCACCTCGGTGCTCGCCGAGCAGCTGATCGGGCGCAGCGTGGCCGAGGCGATGACGATCGTGTCCGCGTTCACCGAGATGGTGTCCTCGCGCGGCACCGTCGAGGGCGACGAGGACGTCATCGGCGACGGCATCGCCTTCGCCGGAGTGGCAAAATATCCGGCACGGGTCAAATGCGCACTGCTGGCCTGGACGGCGTTCATCGCGGCGCTCGCGGAGGCGGGCACGACAGACTCGGCGGGGGCGCGAGCCGCCGCCGCCCACTCAGTGGAGGGAGAGCAATGACCGACACCATCACCACCGACGACGAACTGTTCGCCGAGGTCGACGAGGCGATGCACGATGTCATCGACCCCGAGATCGGCATCAACGTGGTCGACCTCGGGCTGGTCTACGACATGAAGCTGCAGCGCGAGGGCGACCAGACCACCGTGCTCATCGACATGACGCTGACCTCGGCGGAGTGCCCGCTGCAGGACATGATCTCCGATCAGATCCACACCGCGCTGATCGGCAGCGGCCTGGTCAACGACCTCAAGCTGAACTGGGTGTGGATCCCGGCCTGGGGCCCGGACAAGATCACCGACGACGGTCGCGAGCAGCTGCGCGCGCTCGGCTTCACCGTCTAGCGACCCCGCAGCCGGCGGCGCAGCCGCGCGAACAGCGGTTCCGGCCGCGTCCGCTGGTGCCCGCCGCACCACTGGTCGGCGGGCACGGTGGCCCGCACCGCCTCGATGTGGCGGCCGCACCCGGCCCAGGTGGTCTTCCCGCACTGCCGGCAGCGCACTGGCTGGCACATGACCGTCTCCTTCCGTCCCGCCGAATCATACGCCCGGGGGTATAAACGGCGGGGCCGGCCGCCGGGCCGGGAACATCACCCGCAGCCCACGCGTTGGGCGGGGCATGGCTACCCAAGACATCACCGCCGCCGAATTCGACAACCTCGTCAAGGACAACGACATGGTCCTGGTCGACTTCTGGGCGTCCTGGTGCGGCCCGTGCCGCGCCTTCGCGCCCACCTTCACCGCGTCGGCGGAGAAACACCCCGACATCGTGCACGCCAAGGTCGACACCGAGGCCGAGCAGCAGCTGGCCGCCGCGGCCAACATCCGCTCGATCCCGACCCTGATGGCGTTCAAGAAGGGCACGCTGGTGTTCAACCAGCCCGGCGCGCTGCCGCCGCCCGCGCTGGAGGACCTGGTGCAGCAGCTCAAGGACCTCGACGTGGAGGCGGCGCTGGCCGAGCAGCGGAACACCGACCAGGGCTGAGCGCCCGCCCCAGCCCCCGGGGACGCGGCCTGAGCGCGATAGCGTGCAGACCGTGAACTCCGCCCTGGTCCTGCTCGAACACCCGCGCCCCGACGTCGCGCTGATCACCCTCAACCGCCCCGAGCGGATGAACTCGATGGCCTTCGACGTCATGGTCCCGCTGCGCGAGGTGCTCGCCGAGGTCCACCACGACAACGCGGTGCGGGCGGTGGTGCTCACCGGCGCGGGCCGGGGCTTCTCCTCGGGCGCCGACCACAAGTCGGCGGGCAGCGTCCCGCACGTGGCCGGGCTGACCCGGCCCAGCTACGCGCTGCGCTCGATGGAGGTGCTCGACGAGGTGATCCTGGCGCTGCGCCGGCTGCACCAGCCGGTGATCGCCGCGGTCAACGGCGCCGCCATCGGCGGCGGGCTGTGCCTGGCGCTGGCCTGCGACATCCGGGTAGCCGCCGAAAGCGCCTACTTCCGCGCCGCCGGCATCAACAACGGGCTCACGGCCAGCGAACTGGGCCTGAGCTACCTGCTGCCGCGCGCGGTCGGCACCTCCCGCGCCTTCGAGCTGATGCTCACCGGCCGCGACGTGCCCGCCGAGGAGGCCGACCGGATCGGGCTGGTGTCCCGGCGGGTGCCCGACGCGGAACTGCTGGACAGCTGCTATGCGCTGGCCGAGCGCATCGCCGGCTTCTCCCGGCCCGGGGTGGAGCTGACCAAGCGCACCCTGTGGAGCGGGCTGGACGCCGCTAGCCTGGAAGGGCACATGCAGGCCGAGGGCCTCGGGCAGCTCTACGTGCGGCTGCTCACCCACAACTTCGAAGAAGCCGTCGCCGCCCGCGCCGAGCGGCGCACCCCGCATTTCACCGACGACAAGTAGCCCCACGCGGCAGGCAGGAGCTATACGCGTGATCACCGCAACGGACCTGGAGGTCCGCGCCGGGGCCCGCACCCTGCTGGCCACCGACGGCGCCGCGCTGCGCATCCAGCCCGGTGACCGCATCGGGCTGGTCGGCCGCAACGGCGCGGGCAAGACCACCACGCTGCGCATCCTGGCCGGGGAGAGCGAACCGTATGCGGGCACCATCACCCGCGCCGGCGAACTCGGCTACCTGCCCCAGGACCCCAAACAGGGCGACCTGGAGGTGCTGGCCCGCGACCGGGTGCTCTCCGCCCGCGGGCTGGACACCCTGCTCGCCGACATGGAGAAGCAGCAGGCGGTGATGGCCGAGGCCGCCGACGACGCGGTGCGCGACAAGGCGATCCGCCGCTACGGCCGGCTGGAGGAGCAGTTCGCCGCGCTCGGCGGCTACGGCGCCGAGAGCGAGGCCGGCCGCATCTGCGCCAGCCTCGGGCTGCCGGATCGGGTGCTGGCCCAGCCGCTGCGCACCCTCTCCGGCGGCCAGCGCAGGCGGGTGGAGCTGGCCCGCATCCTGTTCGCCGCCGCCGACACCGGGGTCGGGGGAGCGGCCACCACGCTGCTGCTCGACGAACCGACCAACCACCTCGACGCCGACTCGGTGGGCTGGCTGCGCGACTTCCTGCGCGCCCACACCGGCGGGCTGGTGGTGATCAGCCACAACGTGGACCTGCTGGCCGACGTGGTCAACCGGGTGTGGTTCCTCGACGCGGTGCGCGGCGAGGTCGACGTCTACAACATGGGCTGGCAGAAGTACCTCGACGCGCGCGCCACCGACGAGGCCCGCCGCCGCCGGGAACGCGCCAACGCCGAACGCAAGGCCGCCGCGCTGCGCACCCAGGCCGCCAAACTCGGCGCCAAGGCCACCAAGGCGGTCGCCGCGCAGAACATGCTGCGCCGCGCCGACCGGATGATGGCCGCGCTGGACGAGGAGCGCGTCGCCGACAAGGTCGCCCGGATCAAGTTCCCCACCCCGGCGGCCTGCGGCAAGACCCCGCTGATGACCAGCGGCCTGACCAAGCAGTACGGCTCGCTGGAGGTGTTCGCCGGGGTGGACCTGGCCATCGACCGCGGCTCGCGGGTGGTGGTGCTGGGCCTCAACGGGGCCGGCAAGACCACCCTGCTGCGGATCCTGGCCGGGGTGGAGCGCCCGGACGCCGGCACGCTGGAGCCCGGCCACGGCCTCAAGGTCGGCTACTTCGCCCAGGAGCACGACACCCTCGACGACGCCGCCACGGTGTGGCAGAACATCCGCCACGCCGCCCCGGACAGCCCCGAGCAGGAGCTGCGCGGGCTGCTGGGGGCGTTCATGTTCAGCGGCGCCCAACTCGACCAGCCCGCGGGCACGCTGTCCGGCGGGGAGAAGACCCGGCTGGCGCTGGCCGGGCTGGTGGCCTCGGCGGCCAACGTGCTGCTGCTCGACGAGCCCACCAACAACCTCGACCCGGCCTCCCGCGAGCAGGTGTTCGACGCGCTGCGCAGCTACGTCGGCGCGGTGGTGCTGGTCACCCACGATCCCGGCGCCGCCGAGGCGCTCGACCCGCAGCGGGTGGTGCTGCTGCCCGACGGCACCGAGGACCACTGGTCGGCGGAGTACGCCGACCTCATCGAGCTGGCCTGACCCGCGACGGTCAGTGGGTGCGCACCGAATCCTCGACCAGGTCGAGCACCGCGGCTAGCCGCGCCGGGTCCTCCCCGGAGGACACCCGGGCCACCAGCCCGTCGAGCACCAGGTCCAGATAGCAGTGCAGCACCGCGCTGGGCACGTCGTCGCGCACCCGCCCGGCCTGCTTCTGGCGGCGCAGCCGCTCGGTGGTGGCCGCGTCGAGTTCGGCGCAGCGCTCCGCCCAGCCGCGGTGGAACTCCGGGTCGTTGCGCAGCTTGCGGGCGATCTCCAGCCGGGTGGACAGCCAGTCGAACTCGTCCGGGTCGGCCAGCAGGTTGCGCATCACCTGGATCAGCCCCTCCCGCGCCGCGGTCTCGGCCATCCGCTCGGCGTCCTCGCGGGCCAGTTCGAAGAACAGGGTGTCCTTGTCGCGGAAGTGGTGGAAGATCGCGCCGCGCGACATCCCGATGGCCTGCTCCAGGCGGCGCACCGTGGCGCCCTCGTAGCCGTACTCGGCGAAGCAGCGCCGCGCGCCGTCGAGGATGCGTCGACGACGCGCGGCGAGCTCGGCCGGGCTGAGCCTGGGCACCGCCGCGCCGCCTAAGCGGAGGACAGCATGGTGCGCAGCACGTACTGCAGGATGCCGCCGTTGCGGTAGTAGTCGGCCTCACCGGGGGTGTCGATGCGCACCACCGCGTCGAACTCGACGCTGCCGCCGTCGGACTTGGTGGCGGTCACGTGCACGGTGCGCGGCGTGGAGCCGTCGTTGAGGGCGTCGATGCCGGTGATGTCGTAGACCTCGGTGCCGTCGAGCTTGAGCGACGCCGCCGTCTCGCCCTCGGGGAACTGCAGCGGGATCACCCCCATCCCGATCAGGTTGGACCGGTGGATGCGCTCGAAGGACTCCGCGATCACCGCCTTCACACCCAGCAGCAGCGTGCCCTTGGCCGCCCAGTCCCGCGACGAGCCGGACCCGTACTCCTTGCCGCCGAGCACCACCAGCGGGGTGCCGGCCGCGGCGTAGTTCTGCGCGGCGTCGTAGATGAACGCCTGCGGGCCGCCCTCGACGGTGAAGTCGCGGGTGTAGCCGCCGGCGACGTCATCGAGCAGCAGGTTGCGCAGCCGGATGTTGGCGAAGGTGCCCCGGATCATCACCTCGTGGTTGCCGCGGCGCGACCCGAAGGAGTTGAAGTCCTTGCGGGCCACGCCGTGTTCCTCGAGGTACTGCGCCGCCGGGGTGCCCGGCTGGATGCTGCCCGCGGGGGAGATGTGGTCGGTGGTCACCGAGTCGCCGAGCAGGGCCAGCACCCGCGCGCCGGTGATGTCGCCGACCGGCTCGGGCTCGGCGGGCATGCCCTCGAAGTACGGCGGCTTGCGCACGTAGGTCGACTCCGGGTCCCACTCGAAGGTGTCCCCGCTGGGCGTCGGCAGGTTGCGCCACCGCTCGTCGCCCTTGAACACGTCGGCGTAGTTGCGGGTGAACATCTCGGAGTTGATCGCCGAGCCGATGGTGTCGGAGACGTCCTTCTGCGACGGCCAGATGTCGCGCAGGAACACGTCGTTGCCGTCGCCGTCCTGCCCGAGCGGCTGGGCCTCGAAGTCGAAGTCCATCGTCCCGGCCAGCGCGTAGGCGATCACCAGCGGCGGGGAGGCCAGGTAGTTCATCTTCACGTCCGGGTTGATCCGGCCCTCGAAGTTGCGGTTGCCCGACAGCACCGCGGTCATCGACAGGTCGTTGTCGTTGACCGCCGCCGAGATCTCGGTGGTCAGCGGCCCGGAGTTGCCGATGCAGGTGGTGCAGCCGTAGCCGACCAGGTAGAAGCCGAGCTTCTCCAGGTAGGGCCAGAGCCCGGCCTTCTCGTAGTAGTCGCTGACCACCTGCGAGCCGGGCGCCATCGTGGTCTTCACCCACGGTTTGACGCTCAGGCCCTTCTCCACCGCGTTGCGGGCCAGCAGCGCCGCGCCCAGCATCACCTCCGGGTTGGAGGTGTTGGTGCAGGAGGTCACCGCGGCGATCGCCACCGCGCCGTGGTCGATGACGAACTCGCCGCGCTCGGAGCGCACCGTCACCGGCTTGGTGGGCCGGCCCTCCGACCCGTCGGCGGCCGAGGCCACCCGCGGGGCGGCGTCGACGGCGCCGTCGTCGGCGAACGACAGCGTCGCCGGGTCGCTGGCCGGGAAGGTGCCCTCGATCTGGTCGTCGAGCTGGGTCTGCGGCGCCTCCGCCTCCTCGTTGACGTAGTTGTGGATGTCCTTGCGGAAGGCGGTCTTGGCGTCGGAGAGCGCGATGCGGTCCTGCGGGCGTTTCGGGCCGGCGATCGAGGGCACCACGTCGGCCAGGTCCAGCTCCAGGTATTCGGAGAAGGCCGGCTCGTCGTCCGGGTCGTGCCACATGCCCTGCGCCTTGGCGTAGGCCTCCACCAGCGCCAGCTGCTTCTCGTCGCGGCCGGTGAACCGCAGGTAGTCGATGGTCTCGGCGTCGACCGGGAAGATCGCCGCGGTGGAACCGAACTCCGGGCTCATGTTGCCCAGGGTGGCGCGGTTGGCCAGCGGCACCTGGGCCACGCCCTTGCCGTAGAACTCGACGAACTTGCCGACCACGCCGTGCCGGCGCAGCATCTCGGTGACGGTGAGCACGACGTCGGTGGCGGTCACCCCGGGCTGGATCTCCCCGGTGAGCTTGAACCCGACGACCCGCGGGATCAGCATCGACACCGGCTGGCCGAGCATCGCGGCCTCGGCCTCGATGCCGCCCACCCCCCAGCCCAGCACGCCGAGGCCGTTGACCATGGTGGTGTGCGAGTCGGTGCCCACACAGGTGTCCGGGTAGGCCAGGCCGTCGCGGGCCATCACCACGTGCGCCAGGTACTCGATGTTGACCTGGTGGACGATCCCGGTGCCCGGCGGCACCACCTTGAAGTCGCGGAACGCGCCCTGGCCCCAGCGCAGGAACTGGTAGCGCTCGCCGTTGCGCTGGTATTCGATCTCCACGTTGCGCTCGAACGCGTCGGCGCGGCCGAACAGGTCGGCGATCACCGAGTGGTCGATGACCAGGTCGGCCGGGGCCAGCGGGTTCACCTTGGCCGGGTCGCCGCCGAGGGTGGCGATGGCCTCGCGCATGGTGGCCAGGTCCACGATGCACGGCACCCCGGTGAAGTCCTGCATCACCACCCGGGCCGGGGTGTACTGGATCTCGGTGCTCGGTTCGGCGGCCGGGTCCCAGTTCGCCAGGGCCTCGATGTGCTCGGTGGTGATGTTGGCGCCGTCCTCGTTGCGCAGCAGGTTCTCGGCGAGCACCTTCAGGCTGTAGGGCAGCTTGGCCAGCCCCGGCACCGCGTCGAGGCGGAAGATGTCATAGCGGTCGTCGCCCACTTCGAGGGTGGTGCGGGCCTGGAACGAATTCAGCGAATCTGTGCTGGACATATCTACTCCCGGATCGGGTTTCCACCGCGGGCGGGCTGTGCCGGCGGTTCCGCCCCAACCCTAACAGTACGGACGTACTGCTACCGGCGGTTGGGTCGACCGGCGCGGGTCGGTGCCGATCGACCCGGCGTCGCGTACGGTGCTTGCAGATTTTCGGATTAGGAAGGGCGCCGATGAGCGGACCAGTCGTGATCGTCCCGGCGCCGCCGCACACCGCGGTGGCGCTGCACCCGGTGCTGCCCGCCTACATCCCGGTCGACGTCGACATCGACGCGGTCCGCGAGTCGGTCGCCGCCTACGGGGTCAGCGCACCCGCCCCGGTGCTGCCCGAGCTGCGCGAGGTGGTGCAGGAGGCCCGCGACGACGGCATCGAGTTGAAGATCGTCGTCATCGAGACCAACCCGCCGATCGACACCCCGCTGCGCGACATCGCCACCCTGGTCGGCAAGGACTACTCCGACGCCACCGTGCTGGCGATCAGCCCGTCCTATGCCGGCACCTACAGCCCGCACTTCGACCGGGTGGTGCTCGAGGCGGGGGAGGACGTGGCCAAGACCGGTAACCCGGTGGTCTCGGCGCAGAATTTCCTCGACGAGTTGAATAAGCCGGCGTTTCCGTGGACCGCGTTCACCGTGGTGCTGCTGGCGGGGGTGCTGGCGGCGGCGGTCGGCACCCGGTTGCTGCAGCTCCGGGCCCGCCGCGCCGGGCCGGCGGCCGATCCCGGCGAGCCCGACGCGGCGACGGCCGCCAATAGCTGAGCCGGAATTGTCGACGGCGGTGCCGGCAAATTCGCCGGGTCACCGTTCGGTCACAATCATTTCAATTACACACATGTAGTCTGTGACCTACGGGTTTTCCGTGGCAAATGTGACGTACGGTGCAATTGGTGCCTGCGTTGCAGTTGTTTTTTTGCGGCTGCTGGGGCGTCGGCGCCATCCGTTCGTGCTGAGCCATAGGAGTACCAAGTCGCATGAGACGCCCTCGCCACGGCTCGATCCGTCCGGCCGCCGGCAGGCTGGCCACCCTCGCCCGGTCCGCGGCCCCGGTCGCGCTGGCCGCGACCCTGCTGCTGGCCACCCCCGGGCTGGCGCAGGCCGACCCGCCGCCCGCACCGGACAACGTGGCCGGGCTCATCGCCGACGTCGCCAAGGCCAACCAGCGGCTGCAGGACCTGGGCGCCCAGATCCAGACCGAACAGGAAAGCGTCAACAAGGCGATCGTCGAGGTGCAGGAGGCCCGCGACGCCGCCGAGGCCGCCCAGCGGGACGTCGAGACCAGCCGGGCGGCGGTCGCCGGCGCCGACGCGGCCATCGCCGAGGCACAGCGGAACATCGACACCTTCGCGGCCGCCTCCTACATGGGCGGGCCCAGCGGCGGGTATCTGACCGCCGCCAACCCCGATGAGATGGTCGCCGCCGCGGGCACCGACGACATGGTGCACTCCGCCTCGGAGAAGGTGATGAACCGGCTGGTGACCGCCCGCACCGAACAGGTCAACAAGGAGTCCGCCGCCCGCCAGGCCAAGGCGGACGCCGACCGGGCCGTCGCCGACGCCCAGGCCAGCCAGGACGCCGCGGTGGCCGCGCTGACCGGCGCCCAGCAGACCTTCGGCGAGCAGCAGAAGCAGATCGACCGGTTGGTCGCCGAGCGCGCCGCCGCCCAGGCCCGGCTGGATGCCGCGCGCCCGCCGGCCACCGTCGCGGTCAGCAACGACGACTGGGACCGGGCCGGCCCGCCGCCCGCCCAGGCCCCGGCGAAGTGGGACGGTCCGTGGGACCCCACCCTGCCCGCGGTGCCCAGCGCGTTCGTCAGCGGCGACCCGATCGCGATCATCAACACGGTGCTGGGGATCTCGCAGACCTCCGCGCAGGTCACCCAGGACATGGGCCGCAAGTTCCTGCAGAAGCTGGGTCTGGCCCCCACCCCGACCGGCTACACCAACAACGGCGCCATCCCGGTCGTCTACGGCAGGCAGGCCTCGGAGTATGTGATCCGGCGCGGCATGTCCCAGATGGGGGTGCCCTACTCCTGGGGCGGCGGCAACGCGGCCGGCCCCAGCCGCGGCATCGACTCCGGCGCCAACACCGTCGGCTTCGACTGCTCCGGGCTGGTGCTCTACGCCTTCGCCGGGGTCGGCATCAAACTGCCGCACTACTCCGGCTCGCAGTACGAGATGGGCCGCAAGATCCCCTCGTCGCAGATGCGCCGCGGCGACGTCATCTTCTACGGGCCCGGCGGCAGCCAGCACGTCACCATCTACCTGGGCAACGGGCAGATGCTCGAGGCCCCCTACACCGGATCCCACGTGAAGATCTCGCCGGTGCGCACCAGCGGGATGACGCCCTACGTGGTGCGCTACATCGAGTACTGATGGCACGACGCGTTTTCCCGCTGCCGGGCCGGGTCCGGGCGCTGCTGATCACCGCCGGGGTGGCCACCGCGCTGCTGCTCGGGCTGGCCGCGCCGGCCTCGGCCGCCCCCGACGGCGCCTGGGACCCCACCCTGCCCGCGGTCGTCAGCGCCGGCGCCCCCGGCGACCCGGTCGCCATCGCCAACGCCTCCCTGCAGGCCACCGCCCAGGCCACCCAGACCACGATGGATCTGGGCCGCAAGTTCCTCGGCGGGCTCGGCTTCAACGTCGGCGGGGAGAACCCGGCCGCGGTCAACACCTCCCCGAGCGCGGTGCCGCGGGTCTACGGCAGGCAGGCCGTGGAGTACGTGATCCGGCGCGGCATGTCCCAGCTCGGGGTGCCCTACTCCTGGGGCGGGGGCAAACCCAACGGCCCCAGCGCCGGGGTGGACTACGACGCCGGCAAGATCGGCTACGACTGCTCCGGGTTCACCCGGTTCGCCTTCGCCGGGGTGGGGGTGCTGATCCCGAAGTACTCCGGCGACCAGTACAAGACGGGCCGGCAGGTACCGCGCTCGCAGGCCAAGCGCGGCGACCTGATCTTCTACGGGCCCGGCGGCAGCCAGCACGTGGCGATCTACCTGGGGCAGGGGCAGATGCTGGAGGCCTCCGGCAGCGCGGGCAAGGTGACGGTCAGCCCGGTGCGCACCGCCGGGATGACCGAGTACCTGGCCCGCATCATCGAGTACTGAGGCGGTGCCCGCCCCCGCGCGTCGACGGATCCGGACCGGCCTGGAATAGTTGAGCGAGGGCGTGCCGCCGGGCGTATACGGTCGAAGCGGTGGGACCTGACCCCCAAGCTGCGAAAGGGACGTGGATGACATCACCAGGCGGGACCTCGGCGTCACCGACCACCGGTAACGGGCTGGGCACCGAGGCACAGGCCCTGGAGCGGGCGATCTTCGAGGTCAAGCGCATCATCGTCGGCCAGGACCAGCTCGTCGAGCGGATCCTGGTCGGTCTGCTGGCCAAGGGGCACGTGCTGCTCGAAGGGGTGCCCGGGGTGGCCAAGACCCTGGCGGTGGAGACCTTCGCCCGGGTGGTCGGCGGCACCTTCGCGCGCATCCAGTTCACCCCCGACCTGGTGCCCACCGACATCATCGGCACCCGCATCTACCGGCAGGGCCGCGAGGAGTTCGACACCGAGCTGGGCCCGGTGGTGGCCAACTTCCTGCTCGCCGACGAGATCAACCGCGCCCCGGCCAAGGTGCAGTCCGCGCTGCTGGAGGTGATGGCCGAACGCAAGGTCTCCATCGGTGGGCAGACCTTCCCGCTGCCCAACCCGTTCCTGGTGATGGCCACCCAGAACCCGATCGAGAACGAGGGCGTCTACCCGCTGCCCGAGGCCCAGCGCGACCGGTTCCTGTTCAAGATCAACGTCGACTACCCGTCGGCGGAGGAGGAGCGGGAGATCATCTACCGGATGGGGGTGACCCCGCCGCAGCCCAAGCAGGTGCTCGACACCGGCGAGCTGCTGCGGCTGCAGGACGCGGCGGCCAACAACTTCGTCCACCACGCGCTGGTCGACTACGTGGTGCGCATCGTGGAGGCCACCCGCCGGCCCGACCAGTTCGGCATGCACGACGTCAAGGCCTGGGTCGCCTTCGGCGCCTCCCCGCGCGCCTCGCTGGGCATCATCGCCGCGGCCCGGGCGCTGGCCCTGGTCCGCGGCCGCGACTACGTGATCCCGCAAGACGTCATCGAGGTCATCCCCGACGTGCTGCGCCACCGGCTGGTGCTGACCTACGACGCGCTCGCCGACGAGATCACCCCGGAGATGATCATCAACCGGGTGCTGCAGACCGTCGCCCTGCCGCAGGTCAACGCGGTCCCGCAGCAGGGCCCGCCGGCGGCCCCGGCACCGTCCGCCGCGGCCCCGGCCAGTAGTCGGTGAGCCGGCAGCCCGACGACCCGCAGCAGGCGGGCGGCCACCACCCGCCGTCGATGATGCGCGGGGCGATCGAGGACCCCAAGCTGTCCGCCGCGCTGCGCACCCTGGAACTGACCGTCAAACGCAAGCTCGACGGGGTGCTGCACGGCGACCACCTCGGGCTGATCCCCGGGCCGGGCTCCGAGCCGGGGGAGTCGCGGCTCTACCAGCCCGGCGACGACGTGCGCCGGATGGACTGGGCGGTCACCGCCCGCACCACCCACCCGCACGTGCGCCAGATGATCGCCGACCGGGAGCTGGAGACCTGGCTGGTGGTCGACGCCTCGGCCAGCCTGGACTTCGGCACCACCGGCTGCGAGAAGCGCGACCTGGCGGTGGCGGCCGCCGCGGCCATCGTCTTCCTCAACAGCGGCGGCGGCAACCGGCTGGGCGCACTGGTCTCCAACGGCGACACCACCGTGCGGGTGCCGGCCCGGTCGGGCCGCCAGCACGAACAGAGCCTGCTGCGCGCCATCGCCACGGTCCCGCGCGCCCCGGCGGGGGTGCGCGGCGATTTGGGGGTGCTCATCGACGCGCTGCGCCGCCCGCAGCGCCGCCGCGGCATGGCGGTGATCATCAGCGACTTCCTCGGCCCGATCGACTGGATGCGCCCGCTGCGTGCCATCGCCGCCCGCCACGAGGTGCTCGCGGTGGAGGTGCTCGACCCCCGCGACGTGGAACTGCCCGACGTCGGCGACGTGGTGCTGCAGGACGCCGAGAGCGGCGTCACCCGCGAGTTCACCATCGACGAGAAACTGCGCGACGACTTCGCCACCGCCGCGGCCGCCCACCGGGCCGAGGTGGCCCGCACCCTGCGCCGGTGCGGTGCCCCGCTGCTGTCGCTGCGCACCGACCGGGACTGGATCGCCGACATCGTGCGTTTCGTCGCCTCGCGGCGCCGCGGCGCACTGGCCGGACGCCAGTGACTGACAGGACCGACTCACCATGACCTTGCCGCTGCTCGGGACGATCACCTTCTCCGGCCTCGCTCACCCGTGGTTCCTGCTGTTCCTGCTCGTCGTGGCCGCCATCGCCGTCCTCTACGTGTTGGCCCAGCAGGCCCGGCAACGCCGGATGCTGCGGTTCGCCAACATGGAACTGCTGGAAAGCGTGGCCCCGCAACGGCCGTCGCGCTGGCGGCACCTGTCGGCGATCCTGCTGGTGATCTCGATGCTGCTGTTCACCGTCGCGATGGCCGGGCCCACCCACGACGTCAAGATCCCGCGCAACCGGGCGGTGGTGATGCTGGTGATCGACGTGTCGCTGTCGATGCGCGCCTCCGACGTCGAACCCACCCGGCTGGCCGCCGCGCAGGAGGCCGCCAAGCAGTTCGTCGACGAACTGACCCCGGGCATCAACCTCGGGCTGGTCGCCTACGCCGGCACCGCCTCGGTGCTGGTGTCGCCGACCACCGAGCGGGAACCGACGAAACTGGCCATCGACCGGCTGCAGCTGGAGGAGCGCACCGCCACCGGCGAGGCCATCTTCACCGCCCTGCAGGCCATCGCCACCGTCGGCGCGGTGATCGGCGGCGGCGAGGGCCCGCCGCCGGCCCGCATCGTGCTGCTCTCCGACGGCAAGGAGACGGTGCCGCCCAACCCGGACAACCCGCGCGGCGGGTTCACCGCGGCCCGCGCCGCCCGCGACCAGGGGGTGCCGGTCTCGACGATCTCGTTCGGCACCCGCTACGGCTACGTGGAGATCAACGACCAGCGCCAGCCGGTGCCGGTCGACGACGATTCGCTGCACAAGATCGCCGACCTCTCCGAGGGCACCTTCTACACCGCCTCCAGCCTCGAACAGCTCAACGAAGTCTACGACAGCCTGCAGGACCAGATCGGCTACGAGACCATCCAGGGCGACGCCAGCGCGGCCTGGCTGCGGCTGGGCACACTGATCCTGGCGCTGGCGGCGCTGGCGGCGCTGCTGATCAACCGCCGGCTGCCCAGCTGAGCGGCGCGGCCGGTTTCGGCCCCCGGCGGCCGAGGCGATAAGTTGAACCGGTGACTGACACCCAGAGTGCCGCGGAGAACCCCGGCAGACCGCCCTTCGTGTCCCGATCCGTCCTCGTCACCGGTGGCAACCGGGGCATCGGCCTGGCCATCGCCCAGCGGCTGGCCGCCGACGGCCACAAGGTGGCGGTCACCCACCGCGGTTCCGGGGCGCCCGAGGGGCTGTTCGGGGTGGTCTGCGACGTCACCGACAACGACGCCGTCGACCGCGCCTTCAAAGAGGTCGAGGAGCACCAGGGCCCGGTCGAGGTGCTGGTGGCCAACGCCGGCATCTCCAAGGACGCCTTTTTGATGCGGATGACCGAGGAACGGTTCACCGAGGTCATCGACGCCAACCTGACCGGCGCGTTCCGGGTCACCCAGCGGGCGTCGCGCAGCATGCAGCGCAAGCGGTTCGGCCGGATCATCTACATCGGCTCGGTGTCGGGCATGTGGGGCATCGGCAACCAGGCCAACTACGCCGCCGCCAAGGCCGGTCTGATCGGCATGGCCCGCTCCATCTCCCGGGAGCTGTCCAAGGCCGGGGTGACCGCCAACGTCGTCGCGCCGGGCTACATCGACACCGAGATGACCCGGGCGCTGGACGAGCGGATCCAGGAGGGCGCGCTGGAGTTCATCCCGGCCAAGCGGGTCGGCACCGCCGAGGACGTCGCCGGCGCGGTCAGCTTCCTGGCGTCGGAGGACGCCGGGTACATCGCCGGTGCGGTGATCCCGGTCGACGGCGGCATGGGCATGGGCCACTGACGGCCACCGACAGATAAGGACTTCTCATGGCAGGCATTCTCGAAGGCAAACGGATCCTGGTCACCGGGATCATCACCGACTCCTCGATCGCGTTCCACATCGCGCGGGTCGCCCAGGAGGCCGGCGCGGAGATCGTGTGTACCGGCTTCGACCGGCTGCGGCTGATCCAGCGCATCGTCGACCGGCTGCCCAACCCGGCGCCCCTGCTGGAGCTCGACGTGCAGAACGACGAGCACCTCGACACCCTGGCCGACCGGGTCACCGAGGTGATCGGCGCAGGCAACAAACTCGACGGGGTGGTGCACTCCATCGGCTTCATGCCGCAGACCGGCATGGGGGTCAACCCGTTCTTCGACGCCCCCTACGAGGACGTCGCCAAGGGCATCCACATCTCCGCCTACTCGTATGCCGCGCTGGCCAAGGCGGTGCTGCCGATCATGAACGCCGGCGGCGGGATCGTCGGCATGGACTTCGACCCGACCCGCGCGATGCCCGCCTACAACTGGATGACGGTCGCCAAGAGCGCACTGGAGTCGGTGAACCGGTTCGTGGCCCGCGAGGTCGGTCCGCACGGGGTGCGCTCCAACCTGGTCGCCGCCGGCCCGATCCGCACCCTAGCCATGAGCGCCATCGTCGGCGGAGCCCTCGGTGAGGGCGCCGGCGAACAGATCCGACTGCTCGAGGAGGGCTGGGACCAGCGCGCCCCGGTCGGCTGGGACATGAAGGACCCCACCCCGGTGGCCAAGACGGTCTGCGCGCTGCTGTCCGACTGGCTGCCCGCCACCACCGGCACCGTGGTCTACGCCGACGGCGGCGCACACACCCAGTTGCTCTAACGGCCATGGATTTCGACGCCGTCCTGCTGCAGTCCTTCGGCGGGCCGGAGGGCCCCGAGCAGGTGCGGCCGTTCCTGGAGAACGTGACCCGGGGCCGCAACGTGCCGCCCGAGCGCCTCGACGACGTCGCCGAGCACTACCTGCACTTCGGCGGGGTGTCCCCGATCAACGCGATCAACCGGGCGCTGGTCGACCAACTGCGCACCCACACCGGGCTGCCGGTCTACTTCGGCAACCGCAACTGGGCGCCCTACCTGGAGGACACGGTGGCCGCGATGGGCGCCGACGGGGTGCGCCGGGCCGCGGTGTTCACCACCTCGGCGTGGGGCGGCTACTCCAGCTGCCGGCAGTACGTCGACGACCTGGCCCGGGCCCGCCGCAGCGCGGGCGACGGGGCGCCGGAACTGGTCAAGCTGCGCCAGTACTTCGACCATCCGCTGTTCGTGGCGCTGTTCGCCGAGGCGATCGGCGCCGCCGCGGCCACCCTGCCGGCCGGGCTGGCGGAGCAGGCCCGGCTGGTGTTCACCGCCCATTCCATCCCGATCGCCGCCGAATCCTGGTGCGGGGAGCGGCTTTACGCCCGCCAGGTCGCGCACGCCGCGCGGCTGGTGGCCGCCGCCGCCGGGCGCCCCGACCACGACCTGGTCTGGCAGTCGCGCTCCGGGCCGCCGCAGGTGCCGTGGCTGGAGCCCGACGTCGGCGACCACGTCGCGGCGCTGGCGGCCGCGGGGACCCGGGCGGTGATCGTCTGCCCGATCGGGTTCGTCGCCGACCACATCGAGGTGGTGTGGGACCTCGACCACGAACTCGCCGAGGAGGCCCGCGCGGCCGGGGTGGCATTCGCCCGGGCCGGCACCCCGGGCGCGGACCCCCGGTTCGCCGGGCTGGCCGCCGAACTCATCGCCGAGCTGCGCGACGGCCGCGAGCCGGTCCGGCTCGCCGATCCCGACCCGGTGCCGCTGTACGGGCAGAGCCGCAACGGGGTGCCGTGCACCCCGCACTGCGAGCGCTAAGCCGGCCAGGCCGACCGCAGAATCGCGTCGAGGGCGGCCAGCCGGGCGGTGCGCACCACGCCGGTCAGCGGCCGCAGCGCCCCCTCGCCGAGGCGGTGCTGGGAGAAGGAGTGCATCGCCAGCGGCGCCAACTCGGCGCTGACCGCCAGGATCGCCTCGACGTGGGCGGCCTGCTCGAGCACCCGCAGCGCCCGGGCGGGGGCGTGGTCGGGCACCCGGTGCCCGGCGGTGGCATCGAGGAACTGCTCCACCAGCGCGCGCGGGTCGGCGTCGGCCCCGGCCGCCAGGTCCAGCGCGCCCAGGGTCTCCGCGGCGGTGCGCACCGCCGAGCGCAGCTCGTACTCGGCGGCCCCCAGGTCGGCGGGCGGTGTCGGCATCGGCGCGGGCAGCGAGTAGGCCGTCCAGCACAGCGTCACCGGCTCGGTGGGATCCTGCTCGGGGTAGTCGGGCACCAGGCCGACCGCGGTGCCGTCGGCGCCGCCGGTGAGGATCAGCGCCTCCCCGACGTCGAGGGCGTCGCGGGCGAACGCACTACCGGGCGGCAGGCCCCGCACGTCGCCGGGCACCGGCAACACCACCTCGAGCGGGGCGCCGGGCCGGGTGGGCGCGCCGGCGGCCGTGCGCAGGGTCTGCAGCACCGAGGTGGCCCCGCCGTGCTCGGCGGCCGGATACGGCAGCCCGGCGTGGCCGGCGGCCACCGGGTCGTGCGCGGCGATGGCCTGCACCGGAGCCCAGGCGGCCAGCGCGTCGAGCACGTCGTCGGGGGCGGCCGCCCCGGCCAGCCAGGCGTTGGCCCACACCGACAGCGACACAGACGGACACCACATGATCCTGGCAGTGTAATTGCCGCGCCGTCGCGGCCCGGCCGCGCGATAGTGTGGGGTCATGCCCGCCGCTCTGATCTGGTTGATCGCCGCGCTCGGGCTGGCCGGCGCGGAAACCCTGACCGGGGACATGGTGTTGCTCATGCTCGCCGGTGGGGCGTTGGCCGCCGCCGGGTCCTCGGCGCTGCTGCCGTGGCCGATCTGGGCCGACGGCGTGGTGTTCCTGGTGGTGTCGGTGCTGCTGTTGGTGCTGGTGCGCCCGGCGGTGCGGCACCGGATGCGCACCGACACCGCCCCACCGACCGGCATCCAGGCGCTGGAGGGCAAACACGCCCAGGTCCGCGACCGGGTCACCGCCCAGGGCGGCACGGTGCTGCTCAACGGGGAGGTCTGGACGGCCCGCCCGCTCAACGAGATCGACGCCTACGAGCCGGGTAGCCGCGTCACGGTGGTGGAGATCGACGGTGCCACCGCGGTGGTGTGGCAGTCCGGTACGGAATAGAAGGAGACAACGATGGACGGTGCTGCAGCGGGCCTGATCGTGCTGCTGATCCTGGTCGGCTTCGCGATCGTGGTGGTGGCCAAATCGGTGGCGCTGATCCCGCAGGCCGAGGCGGCGGTGATCGAACGGCTGGGCCGCTACAGCCGGACCGTCTCCGGCCAGCTGACCCTGCTGATGCCGTTCATCGACCGCATCCGGGCCCGGGTCGACCTGCGCGAGCGGGTCGTCTCGTTCCCGCCGCAGCCGGTGATCACCGAGGACAACCTCACCCTGGCCATCGACACCGTGGTGTACTTCCAGGTCACCAACCCGCAGGCCGCGGTGTATGAGATCAGCAACTACATCGTCGGCGTGGAACAGCTGACCACGACCACGCTGCGCAACGTGGTCGGCGGCATGACGCTGGAGGAGACCTTCACCTCCCGGGAGGTGATCAACAGCCAGCTGCGCGGCGTGCTCGACGAGGCCACCGGCCGGTGGGGGCTGCGGGTGGCGCGGGTGGAGCTGCGCAGCATCGACCCGCCGGCGTCGATCCAGGCCTCGATGGAGAAGCAGATGAAGGCCGACCGGGAGAAGCGGGCGATGATCCTGACCGCCGAGGGGCAGCGGGAGTCGGCGATCAAACAGGCCGAGGGCCAGAAGCAGGCGCAGATCCTGCAGGCCGAGGGCGCCAAGCAGGCCGCGATCCTGTCCGCCGAGGCCGAGCGGCAGTCCCGGATGCTGCGGGCGCAGGGGGAGCGGGCCGCGGCCTATCTGCAGGCGCAGGGGCAGGCCAAGGCCATCGAGAAGACGTTCGCGGCGATCAAGGCCGGCCGGCCCACCCCGGAGCTGCTGGCCTACCAGTACCTGCAGGTGCTGCCGGAGATGGCCAAGGGGGAGGCCAACAAGGTGTGGGTGCTCCCCAGCGACTTCGGCACCGCCCTGCAGGGCTTCACCAAGCTGCTCGGCGCACCCGGGGAGGACGGGGTGTTCCGCTACCAGCCGTCGCCGGTCGAGGACGACCTGCCCAAACCGGAGGACGACTCCGAGGAGGTGGCCGACTGGTTCCACACCCGCACCGACCCGGCGCTGGCCCAGGCGGTGGCCAAGGCCGAAGCCGACGCACGCACCCCGGTGGAGGGCAGCCTGCCCACGCCGCAGCAGCTGGCCCGCGGGGAGGAATAGGATCGGGTCATGAGCGCCCTCACCTCGCCGAAAACCTATGCCGGGCTTGCCGCTTTCCAGGCCGTCGACGCGGTGGCCTGCGCGATCCCGGTGCCCTACATCGCCCAGTCCCTCGACACGCTGGGCGTACCGGCGGAGGTGCGGCCGATCCTGCCGGTGGTCAAGATCGCCTCGGCGCTCGGATTGCTGTCGGCCACCCGGTTCCCGGCGCTGGCCCGGCTGACCACCGCCGCGCTGACGCTGTACTTCGTCCTGGCGGTGGCCGCGCACGTGCGGGTCAAAGACCGGGTCGTCAACACGATTCCGGCGGCGACGTTCCTGGTGACCTTCGCGACCATGACCGTGCGGGGCCCGTCGCCGCGCCGGTAGCCCCGGCGTGTCAGACCCCGGTGGGAGGCTGGGGTCATGACCGCCATCGCTTCAGCCGCCGCTGAGACGCCCGGTGCGCGGTTGGATGCGCTCTTCGAGGAGTTGGCGGAGTTGACCGGGCAGCGCAATGCGATCGATGGGCGGATCGTGGCGATTGTGGCCGAGATCGACCGCGACGAGCTGTGGGGATCGACCGGGGTGCGATCGTTGCCGGCGCTGGTGGCGTGGAAGACCGGGTGTTCGCCGAGCAATGCCGAGCGCATCGCCGCGGTGGCGCGGCGCTCGGAAGAACTGCCGCGCTGCACCCAAAGCCTGCGGGAGGGGCGGTGTTCGCTGGATCAGGTGGCGGTGATCGCCGAGCGGGCCGGCGCCGGGGCGGGTTGTGATGAGCATTATGCGGAGTTGGTGCAGATCGCCACCGTCGCCCAGTTGCGCACCGCGGTGAAGCTGGAGCCGCGTCCGGAGCCGGATCGGCCCGGGCGCCACGCCGGGATCACCAAGACCTCCGATGGGCAGTTCGACTTCTGGCGCCTCACCTTGGCGCACACCGACTCCGCGGTCTTCGAGTCGGCGCTGGCCGCACACCGTGATGCGCTGATCGCGCAGTGGCGCCGCGATCACGACGACACCGACCCCACAGGTGACGGCGATCAGGCCAGCGATGGGGGTGGGCGCCCGCCGATGCCCACCACCGTGGATGCGTTCCGACACCTGGTGGAGGTCGGTTGGGACGCCGAGGCCGCCGAGCGTCCGCATGGGCAGCGCACCACCGTGGTGGTCCACCTCGACATCAAGGAGAAGCTGGCGAGGTTGCATCTGGGGCCGTTGCTCACCGACGCCGAGCGGCGCTATCTGACCTGTGATGCCACCGCCGAGGTGTGGTTCGAACGCGACGGACGCCCGATCGGGTGCGGGCGGGCCACCCGCACCGTCAACCGTCGGCTGCGGCGCGCCCTGGAGCAACGCCATCCGTGCTGCGCGGTGCCCGGGTGTGGGGCCAGCCGCGGTCTGCACGCCCATCACATCGTGCACTGGGAGGACGGCGGTGCCACCGAGTTGGCCAACCTGGTGTTGATCTGCCCGTTTCATCACCGCCAACACCACGCCGGCGCCATCACCATCACCGGCCCCGCCGACCAACTCAGCGTCACCGGCCCCGACGGCCAACCCCTGCACCCCGGCTCCCTGGCCCGACCTCCCACCACCGCACCCCCGCAGGTGCCCCCGTGCGCCGGACCCTTGGGCGAACACGCCGACTGGTGGTGGTACGACCCCTTCCAACCCCAACACCCCCCCCCCGACAACTAAAGCGGCGCACCCGTTACGCGGGGTAGGACCCCGAACCTAATGCACCG
>NZ_LZLJ01000006.1 GCF_001668625.1 Mycobacterium sp. 1274756.6 | reverse complement strand
CGCCGGGCAGTTTCGTCGCCACGTTCTCCTCGTTCGCCACCCCCGAGGACATGCTGCTCGCACTGCTCAAGGCCGTCATCTACGGTGCAATCGTCGCGGTGGTCGCCTGCCAGAAGGGGCTGTCCACCAAGGGCGGCCCCACCGGCGTCGCCAACTCGGTCAACGCCGCGGTGGTGGAGGCGATCCTGATCTTGATGCTGGTCAACGTCGGGATCAGCCAGCTCTACGAGATGCTCTTCCCGCGGACGGGGCTGTAACCATGGCAGCGACCCCGGCGACGTATCTCCCGAGTTTCGCCCGGCCACTGGTCGGGGCCTATCGACGCTTCACGCTGTCGATCATCCGGCTGGGCCACATGCTCATGTTCTTCGTGCGGGCGGTGGCCGCGGTCCCGACCGTGCTGCGCCAGTACCGCAAGGAATTCCTGCGGCTGCTCTCCGACATCGCCTGGGGCAACGGCTCGATCGTCGTCGGCGGGGGAACCGCCGGGGTAGCGATCGTGCTCGGCTTCACCGCCGGCGCCCTGGTCGCCATCGAGGGCTACAACTTCCTCAACATGCTCGGGTTGGGCCCGGCCACCGGGATCATCTCCTCACTGGTCAACACGCGCGAGCTGGCGCCGATCATGGCGTCGCTGGCGTTCGCGATGCAGGCCGGCTGCCGGTTCACCGCCCAGCTGGGCTCGATGCGCATCGCCGAGGAGATCGACGCGCTGGACTCGATCGCGATCAAGCCGATCCCCTACCTGGTCACCACCCGGCTGATGGCCTCGATCATCGCGGTGATCCCGCTGTACGTGGCCTGCCTCGCGGTCGCCTACCTGACCGCGCAGATCATGTCCGGCGCCATCAGCGGCGGTTCGATCGGCCCGTATCTGCACTACTTCACGATGATGCTCTCCGGCAAGGACATCATCTACTCGGTGATCAAGTGCGTGGTGTTCGTCTGGATCGCCTCGACCATGCAGTGCTACTACGGTTTCTTCGCCAGCGGCGGCCCCGAGGGTGTCGGCGTGGCCGCCGGTCGCGCCATGCGGGCCAGCATCACCGTGATAACCCTGGCCAACATGCTGCTGACCATGGCGTTGTGGAGCATCGACGCCGGCGCAAGGTTCGGTGGTTAGACAGATGGCAATGGGCAACTCGCTGGATCCGGACGGCCGCGGCCTGTCTGACTCCCAACTGCTCGGCGTGGGCGTCGGTGTGCTGGTGATGATCGTGGTCATCACCAGCACCTTGATGCTCAAGGCCACCGGCCGGCTGGACTCCTATGTGCGGGTGGTGGCCGAGCTGGTCAACGTCGGCGACGGTCTGCCCAGCCGGTCCGACGTCAAGTACCACGGCCTGCTGGTCGGCTCCGTCGACAACGTCGTGCCGGCCTCCTACGGCAACCCCAACTACGTCCACATCAACCTCAAGCCGCACTACGCCAAGGACATCCCGAACACCGTGACCGCCCGGGTGGTGCCCTCCAACGTGTTCGCGGTGTCCTCGGTGCAGCTGGTCGACCAGGGCGACGGCGGGCCGGCCATCCGACCCGACGACCACATCCTGGAGGACACCGAGCTGTCGACGGTGATCTTCCAGACCACGATCAGCAAGCTGCGCGACGTGCTGGCCGCCACCGGCCGCGGCCGTGACGACCACACGCTGGGAATCCTGGCCGCGGTCGCCGCCGCCACCGACCACCGCCGGGTCAAGCTGCTGCACGCCGGGGCACACCTGGACCGGATGCTCGACGAGCTCAACGCGATCGTCGCCACCGAGCCCGGCCCGTCGACGGTGACCGCACTGCTCAACGCCACCGAAGGCCTGAAGGCCACCGCGCCGGACCTGGTCGACGCACTGCACGAGGCGGTGCGCCCGATGCAGACATTCGCCGAGAAGCGCGCCGAGTTCACCTCGTTCATCTCCTCGTCGCAGTACACCTTCGGCACCACCCGCGAAGCCTTCGACAACCACACCGATCAGCTGATCGGCATCACCCAAGGCCTGACCCCGGCGATCGGGGTGTTCGCGATGAACGCCGACAAGTTCGTGCCGATCTTCCGGCGGGTGAAGACACTGTCGGACAAGTTCTTCGACGAGGTCTGGATCCCCGAAGCCGACGTGGGCAACATGCGCGCGAACCTGTCGATGACGCCGTTCTACACCTACACCCGGGCCGACTGCCCACGCTACGGCGACTTCAAGGGCCCCAGCTGCTACACCGCTCCGCTGACCCGGGTACGCGCCGACCTGCCCGAGACGCTGCTGCCGCAGAACTACCAGTTCCCCGCGGGCCTGGAGCCGCCGCCGGGCACCGAGATCGGCCCCAACGGCAACCTCATCGCGGTGGGCCCGCCCTACACCGACCCGACCCCGACGAACCTCGACGACCCGATGTGGAACCCGCCGCTGCAGTGGTGGGAGCAGCCGGCCCCGCGGGTGCCCGGCACCGCCAACCCGGATGCGGTCGAGCCGCCCCCGCCGGGCACGCCGCCGATCCCGACCGCCCCGGTGGGTCCGCCGCTGCCCGGCT
>NZ_LZLJ01000005.1 GCF_001668625.1 Mycobacterium sp. 1274756.6 | reverse complement strand
GCTGATCGCCTCGGAGTCGGCGTTCGGCGCCAAGACCGCGCTGATGCGCAGCACGATCGCGCAAGCCGAGCAGTCCGCGCTGGCGTCGCAGGCCTTCCACCAGGGTGAGGGTTCCGCCGCCTTCCAGGCCGCGCACCTGCGCTTCGTGGAGGTCGCCGCCAAGGTGAACTCGCTGCTGGACATCGCCCAGGCCAACCTCGGCGAGGCCGGCACCACCTACGTGGCCGCCGACGCCGCCGCCGCTGCTGCCTACACCGGCGGCGGAGCCTAAGCCCCGACCTTCCGTACCGAAAGGACCACTGATGTCTCAGATCATGTACAACTACCCGGCGATGCTCGGTCACGCCGGCGAGATGAACGGCTACGCGGGCGCGCTGCGGGCCGTCGGCGCCGACATCGCCACCGAGCAGGCGGCGCTGCGCGGCGCCTGGCAGGGTGACACCGGGCTGACTTACCAGAGTTGGCAGGCCCAGTGGAACACTGCGATGGAAGAGCTGATCCGCGCCTACCACGCGATGGCGGGCACCCACGAGGCCAACACCCTGGCCATGCTGGGCCGCGACCAGGCGCAAGCAGCTAAGTGGGGCTAACGAGCAGTGCGACCCAACGCGGTTGAGCTGACGGTCGACCAGGCGTGGTACATCGCCGAAACCATCGAAGCGGGCTCCTTCCCGTGGGTGCTGGCGATCACCACGCCGTACCAGGACGCCGGCGAGCGGGCGGCGTTCCTGGCCGACCAGGCTGACGAATTGGACCAGCTGGGACTGTTGGCACCCGACGGTGCCGTCAACCCGGCGGTAGCCGACTGGATTCGGGTGGTGTGCTTCCCGGACCGTTGGCTGGACCTTCGCTACGTCGGTCCCTCCTCCAGCCCGGTAGCGGGAGCGACGTCGGTTTTGACCGCGGTGCCGGTGAAGCCCAGTCGGCCGGCTCCCCGCTGCGACGCGGTCGCGGCTGGATCGGGCCCGCCCGCATCGGCGTTCATGTCCATGTACTCGTGGCCGAAGTCCTTCATCTGCTTGCGCTGGCGACGCCGGGCGCGGGCCTGCTCCCGGTTCATCGCCCGCACTCCGGCGGCTGCGGCCGGGATGCGGGCGGCCGGGGCTTTGGCGCCGGACCGGTCGTTGATGGTCGGCCCGACCGCCGGCCCCCAGTCCTCGCCGCGGACCACATAGCCGACCGCTTCGGCTCCGGTGACCGGAACGGGGGCCGCGGGCGCCGGCGGTGCGGCTGGTGCGGCTGCCGGCGGTGCGGCCGCCGCCGGTGCCACCGGCGCCGGGGTCACCGGCAGCGGCGGGTGGTCGGTGCGGGTGCTGACCGCCTCGGGCTCGCGGGCCGGTTCTTCGGCTGGCGCCTCACCAGCGGGCGCCTCGACACCGGCCTGCGGCAGGATCGCGTTGATGCCCAAGCCGAGAACCAGCGGCAACACCAGCGGGGCGCTGAGGATCATCGCCCAGGTGGGCCAGCCGACGAGGTTGAAGAACACCTGATAGCCGACCAGAAACAGCAGGGGCAGGTTCGCGAATGGGTTGAGTAGGAAGCTCAGCAGCTTCTGGGGGTCGGTGAAGAGTTCGAGGAACTGCCGCATCAGGTCCCCGAGGTTGAGCGAATTCCCCGAATCTGCGGCCTGCGCCTGGGCCCGTGCCTGCATCATCGACGCCTGAGCGTCGCCGGCCTCGCCGACCCCCGGTTTGAGCACCATCGGCGCCGGTACCGATCGCGGGGTGGAGGCCATCGCCGTCGTGGCGGTGACCTGGTAGGTGCTCATCGCGACCGCCGCCTGGACCCACATCCGGATGTAGTCGGCCTCGTTGAGTGCGATCGGGATGGTGTTGATGCCGAAGAAGTTGGTGGCCACCAGAACCCCGTGGATGGCGTGGTTGGCCACCAGTTCCGGCATGGTGGGCATCATCGCCAGCGCCGCGGTGTAGGAGCCGGCCGCCACCTGCTGTTCGGCGGCGGTCACCGCCGCGTTGGCTCCGGCCTGCGTCAGCCACGCTACGAACGGCAGGTGCGCCGCGCTGTAGGCGGCCGCGCTCGGCCCCTGCCAGGAGCCGGACTGCACCGCGGCTACCGTCGCGGTGATATCCGCTGCGGCTTCGGCGTATTCGGCGCTCAGCGACGACCAGGCGGCGGCCGACGCCAGCAGCGGCCCCGGCCCGGGGCCGGCCGACAACAGGGTCGACCACACCTCCGGCGGAGACGCCATCCAGACGGGCCCGACAGGCATCGATCAGGCTCCAGCGATCCCGTAGGTGGCAGCCGCCGCCGCATCGCCGGTGGCGTAACTGATTCCGGACTCGCCGACGCCGATCCCGGCGCGGCCGAGCTCTTCGACGCCTTGCGCGGCGATCGCGGTGTGCTCACTGCCCTGGGCGCTGAAGCCGGCCGCCGTCTGCAGCGAGACGGGGTCCGCGGCGGGCGGGATCACGGCGGTGATCGCCGGGGCGGCCGCCGCATGAGCCGCCGCCAGGCGGGCGGTGAGCGCCTCCACGGCGGCGCTGGCCGCCTCCAAGCCCTCGGGGACAACGCGAAGTGTCATCGGTTCTGCTCCTTTCGATCGGTCGGGCGGGGTGTCACCGGGCCACTCCCTCGGTGACCAACGGGTTGACCAACTGCAGGAAGGTCGGGGTGTCGCTGTCGGCCAGCAACATGGCGCGACCGGCCGGCATGCGGCTGAACCGCTGGCCGCGGACCTTGCCGCCGTCGGTCGGGTTGCCCGACAGCATCAAGGTGACCGCCTGCAGGTCGTTGAGCCGGCGCAGCAGCGGGTTGGTCATCAACGCGTGCCCGGAGCCGCTGGCCCGGGCGGTGACGATCACCCGCAGCCCCAAATCACCGGCCTCCGAGAGCAACCCGATCAGGTTGGTCCACGGCCGCTGCCCGGTGTAGGGCCCGGTCATGGCGGGTCCGTCCGGGATCTGGTCGACGTCGTCGATGATCAGGTAGTGGGTGTGGCCCTGGAAACTCCAGCGCGCCAACTGCTCCGGTGGCAGCCCGGCCGGTGGGCGGCGCTGTTCGATCAGGGCCGACAGCCCCAGCATCGCCGGGATGATGCGGTCGATGTTGGCGGTGTACTCGTTCTCCGGGAACAGCGGTTCGTCGACGAGGTGCAGTCGGCGGTCCAGCACGGTGAACGCCACCCGGTCGGCCGTCGAGTTGTCCCGGATGGTGCGGATGAGATGACGCAGCAGCGTCGTCTTGCCGGACTTGCTGTCGCCGAGCACCATCACCAGCGGGTTGTCGGCGAAGTCGAGATCGACCGGAGCCAGGTCCTCTTCGCGCTGCCCGATCGTGATCCGTTCGCCGCCGGTCCACAACGGTTCCAGCGCGGTGGGCGACAGGTCGGTCGGCAGCAGTCGCACCGGCGGGGCGCTGACACCGGGGTAACGCGCGTTGATCGAGGAGATCTGCCCGAGGTCGGGCGACGCGATCAGGAAGTGCTCGGCCGCCATGGTCAGGCCGCGGCCCGGCTGATCGGCCGGAACCGACTCGGCGGGCCGGCGCAGCGCGCCGGGCACCCGAACGTTGCTGTCGCGCGGGTCGTGCAGTTTGAGCTCCAGGCGCAGGCCCAGCCCGTCGCGCATCGCCAGCGGGACCTCCAGCCAGTTCGGCGTGGTGATCACCACGTGAATGCCGTAGGCCAGACCGGTGTTGGCCAGTTCGGTCACCTTCGCCAGCAACGGGTTACGGGTGTTGAACTGGTCGGTGTTGTCCCGGCTGAACGCGTACAGGTTGTCGATGACCAGGAACACCTCACCGAAGCCGTCGTCGAAGCCACCGGTGCTGCCGTTGGTGCGCCGGAAGGCCTGGCGCTGCTGGCGGGAGAGCAGCAACTGCTCGATCTCACCGAAGGTGCGCCGGATGCGTTCGGGCTCCAGGCCCGACGTGACGCTGCCGACGTGGGCCAGCTCCTCCAACTCGCGCAGCTTTCCGCCGCCGTAGTCCAGGCAGTAGAACGTCACCTCGCGGGGCGAGTGCAGGCTGGCCGCCGACAGCATGAAGGTCTGCAGCGCGGTCGTCTTCCCGGACTTGGGGCCACCGTGGATGACGATGTTGCCCGAGGCCGACGCGGCGTCGAAAACCAGCGGGTCGCGCCGCATCTCGAACGGCTTGTCGATCTCGGCGAGCGGCCAGCGCAGGGTGCTCTGCCCGACGCCGCTGCGGACCAACAGGCCCTCCAGCGGGATGTCGGTGTCCAGCGGCGGCAGCCACAGTTGCGGAGCGCGCGGACCGTAGGCGGTCAACTGGTCGCCGATGGTGGCGATCAGCTTGCGCGGCGGACCGGTCGGCTCGTCGTGCTGGTCACCGACCACCACGGTGTCGTGGTCGGGTTCGACCCGGCCGGCGGTGAACAGCTTCGGTCGCGGGTCGGAGTGCACCACAACGGTCCTGGCCGACCGCGGCGGGTCGTAGATGCCGTCGACGTAGGTGCTGCGGAACTTGATCGGCGCTGCGCCGGGTGCCGGCACCAGGAAGCCGACGCCTTTGTGCTCCTTGCCGGATTCGATGTGGTAGGCGTCCTCGACTCCGATGATCTGCCGCGAGACCGACGGACTGGCCACCTTCAACCCGATCCGGTAGGAGGTGTTCTTGTCGATGTCCTTGATCTTGCCGACGTCGAGGGTCTGCGACGCGAACAGGATGTGGATGCGGAACGAGCGGCCCTTGCGCGCCACGTAGTCGAACAGTTCGGCGTACTCGGGGTGGTCGGCCAGCATCAGGCTGAACTCGTCGGCGACCACGAAAAGCGTCGGGATCGGCGGGAATTCGGGGCCGGACAGACCGCGGTCCGCGATCGCCGCCTCGTACTCCGCGACCGAGTTGAAGGTGCTGCCCTGCACCGCGCGGCCGGCCTCCCGCAACAGCAGCTCCCGGCGGGCGACCTCGCCGCGCAGGGTGTCGGCGAACCGGTCGGCCAGCGACTTCTTCTCGGCCATGTTCGAGATCACCGCGACCACCTGCGGGAAGTCGCGGAAGATGTCCGCGCCGGCCTCACCCTTGAAGTCGGCGTAGATGACGATCAGCCGCTCGGCGGAGTGGGTGGTCAGCAGCGACAACAGAATCGACATCAGGGTCTGGGACTTACCCGACCCGGTCATCCCGATCATCAGCCCGTGCGGCCCCATGCCGCCCTCGGCCTCGTCCTTCAAATCGAAGTACAGCGGTTCGCCGGTGGCGGTGACGCCGATCGGCACCCGCAGCTCGTCCTCGCGCCGGCGCGGGGCCCACAGGGCGGGCACATCGAGCTGCGTGGCGTCGGGGATGTCCAGCAGCGTCGTGAAGGTCGCACCGCGGGTGGCGGCCGACTGCAGCCCGACGTGGGTGGGGTTGGAGTCCCATCGGGACAGCCGGCGGGCCAGGTGGGCGGCGTCGGCCACCGCGAGGCGGTCGGCGGTGTCGACGAAGTCCTGCCAGCCGCCGGTCCCCCAGCGCTCCAGCCGGCCGTCGACGACGCGCAGAATCGGCCGTTCGGGGTCGGGGTACTGCTCGCGGTGCGGCGCGGTGGCGGTGCGGTGGATGACGGTGACTCCGGCGCGGCCGGCCCCGAGCGGGGAGGCCTTGACGTCGAAGTCGGGGTCGTCGATGACGATCAGCAGGTGCCGCAGCGTCTCGGCCGGTTCGCCGGTGAACGCGGGCCGCTCGGCGAGCATCGGGCGCAGCCCGTGCACCAGGTCCTCGGCATCCGACCAGAGGGCACGCGCCGAGCCGACGCCGTCGATCTGGCCGGGAATGTCAACGTGCGGAAGCCATTTCAGCCACGACCAGTCGGAGTTCTCCAGATCGGGGGCGGCCAGTGCGACGCCGAGCACGGTCGGGTCGTGCCAGGTGATCGCTTGCGCCACCCAGGCACGCAGCACCGCCCGTACGTCCTCGGCCCGGGTCTCCGGGTCGGCGGCGTCGGTGACGACGGTGATCTGCGACATCCGGCCCAGGCTCAACCCGACCGGGGCGTCGCGGACGATGCTCTGGGTTTCCAGCAGACTGCGCAGCGCGCTGTGCGAAACCGGTTCCAGGTCGATTTCGTCGACGGTGTCCTGCACCCGCAGCTGGGTGTCCAGCGCGACGTCGTGCAGACCGGTGCGCAGCACCAGGAAGTCGTCGTCGCGGGGGTCGCGTTCCCACTGGCGCCGGGTGCCCGCGACCGTCGACAGGGTGTCCGGCTCGGGGTGCGACCATTCCAGCCGGGTGCGCTGCTGGGCGGCCTGACCGCGGATGTTGTCGCGTACCACCGAGAGATAGCGCAGGTAGTCGGCGCGCTCCGCGTCGACGGCGGCGACCCGGTTCTTCTGGTTGCCGCCGCGGAAGAATCCGGTGGCCGCGAACAGCAGCACCAGCGGGAAGAACAGCACCAGCGGCGAGATCATCCGGACACCGGTGGCCACGATCGCCACGATGGCGCCGACGACCAGCAGCACGATCAGCACCGGCAGCGCGCGCTGCAGCAACGTCGCCGGGATGACCCGCGGCAGTTCCGGGGGCGGCTCGATCGCGATGGTGCCCTTGCGGGTCGCCGGAGGCGGGACCCGCCGGCGGGCCTCGAAGATCAATCGGCTCATCGGGTCTCCTGTGCGGCCCGCACCGTGCGGCCGGGCCGTGAGTCGGGCGCCAGGCTGTCGCGGGCGATGAGCGCATCGGCGCGGGACAGCGCGGGGCCGGGAGCGAACAGGGTCAGCAGCGACCAGGGGATCGGCAGCGCGGGTGGCGTCAAACCGAGTGCCTCAACGGTTTTCGAGTCTCCCGTGGGTCCGGAAGCCTCATCGATTCCGTAGCGGACCCCGGTGTCGGAGATCCAGTACAGCGAGCCCTCGATCGGCGAGGTTGGTTCCGCGCCGACGATCTGGGCGAAGTACCCGGTCCCCGAGGGCAGCGCCACCCGGCTGGCCGTGCCCTGCGCGGCACCGACCAGGTCGACGGTGTGCACGCCGTCGGGCACCGGCAGCGTCGAGCCGGACAGCAACGTCAGTTCGCTGGTGGCCGCGCCGTCGGGCTTGCTCCAGTGCGCGCAGGTCACCGGGGCGGCAGCGGGATCAACCGGGGCGACGCGCTGGTCGGGGTAGCGCGCGGTGTCGAGCATCCGGGACACCGGCAGTGCGGCGATCGCGTCGGCGGACAGCCTTGGCGGCTGAGCGAGCCCGTAGGAGTCGGTGTTGCGCAGCAACGCGGCCAGCACCGGTGAGATCGGCTGCAGCCCATCGGGCAGCACGGCGTAGTACAGCGCGGAGTTGTCGGTGGCGTAGGCGACCACCACTCCGCCGATCGGAGCGGGCGCGGGCAGCTCGTAGTGCGGGGGCTGGCCGGCGTCGGGGATCGGCGGGGCCGCCAGGGGCGGCGCCTCGGGGATCGCGTTGAACAGGCCGTGGGCGATCGGGCGCGGGGCCGGCAGGTCCACACCCCAGCCCAGCGCGCCGGTGATGGCGCGGTCGCCGAGGTCGATCGGGCTGCGCTTGCCGTCCCACAGCAGCCAGGTGCCGTTGCCGTTATCGACCAGCACGGCGTGCTGCGCGTCGAGCGCGCCCGCGCGGGTGCCGTCGGTGCGCGGCGGGCCGGCGATCACGGTGACGCCTGCGCTGGAGCCGGTGGCCGCGTCACAGACGGTCCAGTCCGCGTCGGCGACGTCGGTCTGCACCATCCGCTCCGGCGCGCCGGGGATGCCCAGCAGGTTTCCGCGCGGGATGGCGTCCAGCTCACTGGTTTTGACGGTCTTGGGGCTGACCGGCTTTCCGACGATGAGCCGCGCGGAGGTGAGGTTGAGTACCGGATGCAGCTGTTCGCCGAGCCGCACGTACAGCGCGGCGGTGGACCGGTCGGCCAGCACCGGCTCGTTGCCGGGAGCGCCACCGGGCCGGATGAACGAGAAGACGAAGAAGCCTAGCACGGCGGTGATCGTGATCAGGGCGCCCATGACCACCGAGCGGCTCTGGGTGCGCAGCGGCTCGACCAGCATCCGCGCGTCGTGCAGGGCCACCCCCGAGGCGATGCGCCGCATCACGAAACGCCATCCGCTGACCTGGTGCTTGGTGACGAAGCCGCGCCGGTAGACCACCCGGTCGGGGTTGTCGTTGACCGGGGTGCGCGAGGCGAACGACCGGCGGTCGTCGTCGGCGTCGTCGACGTAGTCGCTCATGCCGGCACCGTCAATCCGAGGCCCCGCAGCAACGGCGTGACCGAATAGCCGACGTCCGCGGCGGTGATCGTCATCAGTTCCTCATCGGTGAATTCGCCGGTGCCGGCCTGTTCGGAGTGGTCGAGGCGGTATTCGCGTTCCTCCTCGGAGCGCTCGACGAGGTTACGCACGAAGCGGCCGTTGCCGGCGATGTCGAGGCTGCGCCGCTCCACGCCGTTGGCGTCGGGGGTGGAGCCGGCCGCCAGGTCGGCGAACAGCTTCTCCATGTCGTCCAGCGCGGCCTGCTCGAAGACGCTGTCGCGGTGTTCGGCCATCACGTGGGCGATCTCGACCAGCTCGGCCGGGGTGTAGGACGGGAAGTCGATGCTGCGGGTGAAACGGGACCGCAGACCCTCGTTGGTGTCCAGAAACCGGTCCAGGTCGGCGCGGTAACCGGCGATGATCACCACCAGCCGGTCGCGGTCGTTCTCCATCCGCGCCAGCAGGGTGTCGATCGCCACCAGACCGAAGTCGTTCTTGGCTCCGGTGGCCACCAACGCGTAGGCCTCGTCGAGGAAGAGCACGCCGTCGAGGGCGCTGTCGATGATGGCGTTGGTCTTGGCTTCGGTCTCGCCGATGTGCTGGCCGATCAGGTCGGCGCGGTGCACCTCTTTGACGTTCTCCTTCTTCAGCAGACCGAGGCCGCAGTAGATCTTGGCCACCACCCGCGCGATCGTGGTCTTACCGGTGCCGGGCGGGCCGGCGAAGATCAGGTGGTGGGTGCGCTGGGCGACGGTCAGGCCGCGCTCCTGGCGCATCAGGCCCATCGCCACCGAACTCTTGAGCCGCTGCACCTGGTTCTTCACCTCGTCGAGGCCGATGAACTCCCCGAGTTCGCGTTCGGCCTCGGCGAGCAGTTGGGCCTTGCGTTCCTGGGCCTCCGGGTCGATGAAGTCGCCTTCGTCGGGCTCGGTGGCCGGGTCCCACGGGTCGGTGCGGGCGTCGATGCGATCGGCGGTGGTGGTGGCGATCCCGAACGAGCGGTCGTTGAGCGCGTGCTGGACCTGCTCGTTCTCCGGGTTGGCCGCGTACAGGTCCTGCAGCACCTCTTCGGCGGACTCCTCGTCGACGTGCACGCGCAACACCAGGCCACGGGCCAGGGCGCCGTCGACGGCGGCCACCGGGATGGGGCCGTCGGGCTCCTCGAGGTAGGACAGGGCCGCGGCGTGCATGCCCAGCCGGGCCAGGCTGATGCCGAGGGTGACCTTGACGGCGTGGGCGAACAGCTCGTCGAGAGCCGGGTCGTTGACCATCGAGGTCAGCAGCTTGACCACGTCGGCCCACCGCTCGGCGCGGTAGTGGACGGTCGCGGTCACCCACCGGGCCTCCCGCCACGACGGCCGGCGGTCGGTGATCTCGGTGACGATGCGGTGCGCCTCGGCGAACGCGCCGGTGGAGGCGAGCGCGGCCGCGTAGGCCAAGTGGTAGTCGTCGGGCTCGGCGGCGCGGAACCGCAGGTACAGGCCGCTGTCGTAAGTGAAGGTCACCGACCCGGGCGGCAGGTCGAGTTCGCGCTGCAGCACGCCGGCGCTCGCCGCGGTCGTCGAGACCGCTTCCAGCACCCGCGGCGAGTCGTCGCCCGCGGCTGCCAATCCCACCCAGGCGTCGCACTGGTCGTGGGCGATGCGGGTCAGCGCAGCGAAGCCGCTCCGGGCGGCGGGGAGGTCGGCCGGTCGCTGCCGACCGTGCACCGTGACGCCCAGGGCCCGGCAGCAGGTAGCAAACCGGCTGGCGATGTCGCTGTCGACGCGGTGCACGACGGACCGGCCGGAAAGCGTGCCGGTATCAGCGTTAGCCACCGGAGACCGCCCTTCCAACATAGCTTTACCTAACCTAACTCGGTGAAGTTAGCACTGCAGCAGGTTCGCTGTCGAGGCGAGTGCCGATGCCCAGGTCTGCGGGCTGATCACCGCGCCTGCGGCGTCACCCCCGCAAACACCGGCCCGCCCCGGCGACGCCCCAACGTTATTGAAAATGATTTTCGTTAGGCACGATACCGCACCTCCGCGATGGCATGAACCCGGCCTCCACGGGGTGCAGCTCATCAGGCGGCCCGCTATGTCCCGGCCGGGCGTGACTCGGTGGCGCCCTTGGTGGCGCTGACCAAGGTGATGCGCGCGATCATCGGTCCGGCCTCGACGTCCATCGCCGGCACCGGCCGCCCACCGGAACGCAGGCACTCCGCCAACGGCGTGGGTTGTGCCGTCCATCCGCGGGCGCCGAACCACCGATCGGCGGGCGCGCACTGTTCGTTGTAGATCAGCTGGTGGAAGATGCGGGAGTCGTCGCCGGCGGCGCGCTCCTCGGCCAGCGCCGCGCGGTAGTCCGCATCGGGCATGGGAACGCCGTCCTCGACGGCGAGCCGACTGCCGGCTGCGGCCAGCGCGTCCAACCCGGTGAACAGCTGCTCCTGAGCCGTGGCGGGCAGATAGATGAGCAGCCCCTCGGCGATCCACGCCGACGGCTGCGCCGGGTCGAACCCGCGCTCGCGCAGCGCCTGCGACCAGTCGTCGCGGAGGTCCACCGCGATCTCCCGTCGCTCAGCACGCGGGCGGACGCCGTGCTCGCTCAGCACGGCGCGCTTGAACTCCAGCACTTGCGGCTGGTCGAGCTCGAAGACCGTGGTGCCCGGCGCCCAATCCAGCCGATACGCGCGCGAATCCAGTCCGGCGGCCAGGATGACGACTTGGCGGATACCGGCGTCGGCGACCCGACCGAAGTAGTTGTCGAAGTAGTTGGTGCGGGCCGCCTGGAAGTTGACGAAATGCTCACCGAATTCGGGCGTCTTGAGCTGGTGATCGGGAAGCGTGCCGTCCAGCACCGCGGCCCAGTCCCCGCCGACCGCCCGGCAGAACACCTCGGCGTACGGGTCGACGGCCAGCGGGTCCGGCTTCTGCGCCTCCAGCGCCCGTGCGGTGGCGACGAACAACGCCGTCGACCCCACGCTGGTCGTGATGTCCCAACTGTCACCCTCACTGCGAATTCCGGTCATGCTCGCGACGCTACGCCGCTGCTCGTCGACGGAATCCAGACGGGGTTCGACTTCCGTGCTCATCGACCGGACACTCTCCGCACCGGGGCAGCCTAACAAACACCTTCGACGCGCATCCGCGGATAACTGAACGGGATCGATACGTCGCTGCGGTCGATTAGTCGCATTTTAACCGCTTCTGCGACCGAGAAAATGGCGGCGGCGTGGTCCGCCGCTACCGGTCCTGCCCCGCGCCCACCCGCCGGTCGGCGGCGGTCTTGGGCGTCACCTGCACATCTTCGCTGGTGAATTCCTTGGTCCAGCACGCGAATTCGATGGTGATGCCGTCCGGGTCGAGGAAGTAGAACGACCGCACGTAGACGCCGGGATGCAGAGTGGCGCTGACCTGGGTCTCGGACTCGTCGTGGTTGAGGATCGGCCCGACCCGCACACCCTTGTCCTTGAGCTTCTGCCGGTAGGCGTCGAACCTCTCCGGCGGCACATGCAGCGCCAGATGGTTCATGGTGCTCACCGCGCTGACGATCTCACCGATGCCGGGAATGGCGGCCGGCGAGGAGACGCCGGGCACCCGGTCGGGGGCGTCGGCGAACCAGAAGAAGGCCACGCAGTCGCCGTTGCCGGCGTCGAAGAAGAAGTGCTGCCCCATGCCGTTGGGCAGGTCCAGGGCCTTCACTAGCGGCATCCCCAACGTGTTGGTGTAGAAGTCCACGGTCCGCGCCATGTCAGAACACACCAACGCGACGTGGTTGATGCCGCTGAACTCGAATTCGGTGTTTGGGTTGGACGGCTTGATCATCGGGGCGCTCCTGGTCAGAATGTGTTCCTGAACCTAACATCAGATTCAGTTTGTGACCAGTGCCACTGGCAACGATTTCAGGAGGGCCGCCGGTGCCGGCAGCACCCGACCAGACCGCCCCGACGCAGCGGGGTCGGCAGACCCAGGCCGCGATCGACGCCGCCGCCCGCAGCCTCATCGCCCGCCAGGGCATCCTGGCCACCACGATCGCCGACATCGCCGCGGAGTCCCGCCGCTCGGCCGCCTCGTTTTACAACTACTACGACTCCAAAGAGGACATGCTGCGGCAGTGGGCGCTGCGCTTCCGCGACGAGGCCGGCGACCGGGCCGTCGCCGCCACCCGGCACGGGCTGACCAACCGGGAACGGGCCCACGAGGTCGCCGCGGCCCATTGGCACACCTACCGGCACCGGCTGGCGGAGATGATCGGGGTGTCCCAACTGGCGATGATCAGCGACGACTTCGCCCGGCACTGGGCCGAGATCTGCGCCATTCCCATCGGGTTCATCACCGAGACCGTGCGCCGCGCCCAAGCCGACGGCTACTGCCGCGACGACGACCCGCGACTGCTGGCCGAAGCCCTGGTGGCCCTGTTCAACCAGTTCTGCTTCGTCCAGCTCAGCGGGATCGGCTCGGACCGCGACGCACCCGCCCCCGACGACGAGGCCTGCATCACCACCCTGGCGCACATCTTCTACCGCGCCATCTACTGCACCGAGGAGCATCCGTGACCGGCACCGCCGAGATCAGCCGAGAGTTCATCGGGTTGCCCTCCCCCACCGCGCAACGCGCCGGTGCGGGCGGACACCCCTGCCAAGGCATCTACCACCGCCCGAAGGGCCACCGGCCGACGGTCGCGATGATCGCCACGCACTACCAGATCGACTTCTCCGAGCACTACCTCGCCGACTACATGGCCGCCCGCGGGATCGGGTTCCTGGGCTGGAACACCCGCTTCCGCGGGTTCGAGAGCAGCTTCCTGCTCGACCATGCCCTCGTCGACATCGGCGTCGGGGTGCGCTGGCTCCGCGAGATCGCCGGGGTGCAGACCGTGGTGCTGCTGGGCAACTCCGGCGGCGGCTCACTGATGGCGGCCTACCAGTCCCAGGCGGTGGAGCCCAACGTCACGCCGCTGCCGGGGATGCGGCCCGCCGCCGGGGTCGACGAATTGCTCCCCGCCGACGGTTACATCGCCAGCGCAGCCCACCCGGGTCGCCCCGAGGTGCTCACCGCCTGGATGGACGGCGCCGTCGTCGACGAAGCCGACCCGGTGGCCACCGACCCCGCGCTCGATCTGTTCACCGGTGCGCACGGCCCGCCGTTCGACCCCGATTTCGTGGCGCGCTACCGGGCCGCGCAGGTGGCCCGCAACCACGCCATCACCGATTGGGTGGAGGCCGAACTCGAGCGGGTGCGCGCGGCCGGCTTCTCCGACCGGCCGTTCACCGTGATGCGCACCTGGGCGGACCCGCGCATGGTCGACCCCACGCTGGAACCGACCAACCGGCCCGCCAACCTCTGCTACGCGGGGGAACCGGCGCGGGCGAACCGGTCCGCCCGCGGCATCGCCGCGGCGTGCACCCTGCGCAACTGGCTCGGCATGTGGAGCCTGCGGCACGCCCAGACCCGCGCCGAGCCGCACCTGGCCCGAATGCACTGCCCGGCGCTGGTGATCAACGCCGACGCCGACACCGGTGTGTTCCCGTCGGACGCCCAGCGCATCCTCGACGCCCTCGCCGGCACCGACACCGCGCTGCGCACTCTCGGCGCCGACCACTACTTCACCACCCCGGGCGCGCGCGACGCGCAAGCCGACCTGATCGCCGATTGGATCACCGCACGATGGTCGTGAGGGTCCTCGCGCACTTCACCCCCGGCCGGCAGGCGCGCGAACTCGTTGCCGCCGAAGCCGACTGGCTCGAGGTGCGGTTCTGCGCCGACGACGACTCCCCGGAATCACTGGCCGCACTGCAGCGCGAACTGCCCGGCGCCGAGGTCATCTGGCACGTGCTGCGTCCGCTGACCGAGTCGGATCTGGCCGCGGCGACCCGGCTGCGCCTGGTGCAGAAACTCGGCGCCGGGGTGAACACCGTCGACGTCGCCGCCGCCACCGCCCGCGGGGTCGCGGTGTCGAACATGCCCGGCGCCAACGCCCCGTCGGTCGCCGAGGGGACCGTGGCGTTGATGCTAGCCGCGCTGCGCCGCCTGCCCGCCCTCGATCATGCGACCCGCACCGGGGCGGGCTGGCCGCCGGACCCGGGGCTGGGCGATACGGTGCGCGATATCGGCGGTTCGACGGTCGGGCTGATCGGGTACGGCAACGTCGCGCAGCGGGTGGCAGCCATCGTGGCCGCGATGGGCGCACGGGTGCTGCACACCAGCACCGGCGACGACGGGCGTCCGGGCTGGCGGCCGCTGCCGGACCTGTTGGCCGCCAGCGACATCGTCTCGCTGCACCTGCCGCTGACCGACGCCACCCACCAACTGCTCGACGCTGACGCCCTGGCCCGACTGCGTCCCGGCGCCGTGCTGGTCAACACCGCGCGTGGCCCGATCGTCGACGAGGCCGCGCTCATCGAGGCGCTGCGCTCCGGCCGGGTCGCCGCGGCCGGACTGGATGTGTTCGACACCGAACCGGTGGATCCGGCGAACCCGTTGCTGGCGTTGCCCAACGTGGTGCTCAGCCCGCACGTCACCTGGTACACCGTCGACACCATGCGCCGCTATCTGGCGGCGGCGATCGACAACTGCCGCCGGCTGCGGGACGGGGAACAACTTGCCAATGTGGTCAATACGGTCGACATTCCCAACCGACCGGTTAATAGATAGGGTGCCTGCATGCCGATTGCGATCAACACCGAACATCAGGATCTGGCCGACTCCGTCAAGGCCTTCGTCGCGAAGGTAGCACCGTCGGAAACGCTGCACGCCGCCTTGGAGACCCCCGTCGACAACCCGCCGCCGTACTGGGCCGCCGCCACCGGGCAGGGGCTGTCGGCGGTGCACCTGCCGGAGAGCGTCGGCGGGCAGGGTTTCGGGATCCTGGAGCTGTCGGTGGTGCTCGCCGAGTTCGGCTACGGCGCCGTGCCCGGCCCGTTCGTCCCGTCGGCGATCGCCAGCGCGCTCATCGCCGCGCACGACCCCGCCGCAGCGCCGCTGGCCGGACTGGCCTCCGGGGAGACCATCGCCGCCTACGCGCTCGACTCGCAGTTGACCGCCACCCGGTCCGGGGACAACCTGGTGATCCGCGGTGAGGTCCGCTCGGTGCCGGCCGCGGCGCAAGCCTCGCTGCTGGTGCTGCCGGTGGCGATCGACAGCGGCGACGAATGGGTGGTGATCGACGCCGACCGACTCGAGATCGAGCCGGTGGAAAGCGTCGACCCGCTGCGCCCGATCGCCCATGTCCGCGCCAACGCCGTCGAGGTCGGCACCGACGCGGTGTTGAGCAACCTCAACAGTGCCCACGCCCGTGCGTTGATCACCACGCTGCTCTCCGCCGAGGCGGTCGGCGTCGCCCGGTGGGCCACCGACACCGCCGCGGCCTACGCCAAGATCCGCGAACAGTTCGGCCGCCCGATCGGCCAATTCCAGGCGGTCAAGCACAAGTGCGCCGAGATGATCGCCGACACCGAACGCGCCACCGCCGCGGTGTGGGACGCCGCCCGCGCACTCGACGACGTCGCCGAGAACGGCTGGGACAACGCCCACGCCGAGTTCGCCGCCGCCGTCGCGGCCACCCTCGCCCCGGCTGCCGCCCAGCGTTGCGCCCAGGACTGCATCCAGGTCCACGGTGGGATCGGCTTCACCTGGGAGCACGACACCAACGTCTACTACCGGCGCGCCCTGGTGCTGGCCGCCGCCTTCGGCCGTCGCGGCGACTACCCGCAGCAGGTCCTCGACACCGCCATCGGCGCCGGGATGCGCAAGGTCGACATCGACCTCGATCCGGACACCGAGGCGCAGCGCGAGGAGATCCGCGCCGAGGTGGCGGCGCTCAAGGCGATGCCCCGCGACGAGCGCACCGTCGCGATCGCCGAGGGCGGCTGGGTGCAGCCGCACCTGCCGAAGCCGTGGGGACGCGACGCCACCCCGGTGGAGCAGATCATCATCGCCCAGGAGTTCAGCACCGGGCGGGTCAAGCGCCCGCAGATGGGGATCGCCGCCTGGATCATCCCGTCGATCGTGGCGTACGGCACCGACGAGCAGCAGCAGCGGTTCCTGCCGGCGACCTTCCGCGGCGAGATGGTGTGGTGTCAGCTGTTCTCCGAGCCCGGTGCCGGCTCGGACCTGGCCAGCCTCACCACCAAGGCGGTGAAGGTCGATGGGGGCTGGCGGATCACCGGCCAGAAGATCTGGACCTCCGCGGCCCAGTTCTCGCATTGGGGCGCGCTGCTGGCCCGCACCGACCCGAACGTGCCGAAGCACAACGGGATCACCTACTTCCTGCTGGACATGAAGACCGAGGGGGTGACGGTGTCGCCGCTGCGGGAGCTGACCGGCGGCGCCATGTTCAACACCGTCTACCTCGATGACGTGTTCATTCCCGACGAGCTGGTGCTCGGCGAGGTCGACCGGGGCTGGGAGGTCAGCCGCAACACGTTGACCAACGAGCGGGTCTCGATCGGCAGCAGCGAGTTGCCGTTCCTGGCCAGCCTCGACCAGCTGGTGGAGTTCGTCCGCGACGGCCAGTTCGACGCGGTGGCGCAGAACCAGGCCGGCCGGCTCATCGCGGAGGGGCACGCGGCCAAGCTGCTCAACCTGCGGTCCACCCTGCTGACGTTGGCCGGCGGGGACGCGATGCCGTCGGCGGCGATTTCCAAGCTGCTGTCGATGCGGACCGGACAGGGCTACGCGGAGTTCGGCGTCGCCTCGTTCGGCGCGGACGCGGCGATCGGGGATGCCGAGCAGGATCCGGGCAAATGGACCGACTACCTGCTGTTCAGTCGGGCGACCACGATCTACGGCGGAACCTCGGAGGTCCAGCTCAACATCATCGCCGAGCGGCTGTTGGGGCTGCCCCGCGACCCGTAAACCGCCCCGGCGCCCCTGAGATCGACATCGCCAAGTCGAAAACAGTCCGTTTTTCCCGGGATAACGCCTCTGGGCTGTCGATTTCAGGGATGACCGCGCCGTCGAGGCGGCGGGCCGCTGCTAAATTGGCGCCGTGACCGCACCTCCGCGCCTGCTCGCCGGAGAGCAGGCCACCGGCGGCGAGCGCGAGACGCTGGCGGCGTTCCTCGACGGCTACCGCGACATCGTGGTCCGCAAGGTCAGCGGCTTGACCGACGCCGCGGCACGCCGCCGGCTGGTGCCGTCGGCCACCACGGTGGGCGGGCTGGTCAAGCACCTGCGCTGGGCCGAGCACGGCTGGTTCGGGCAAGTGCTGCGTGACCGCACCGGGGAGAACCAGCGCAGCCACGGCCGGGAGTGGGAGTTCGACTTCCGCGCCGAGGAATCACTGCCGGTGCTGGTGGCCGAGTACCAGCAGCAGTGCGCGGAGTCCCGGCGGGCCGCGGCCGGGCTGCCGCTGGAGCACACCGTGCCGCACACCCGCCTCGGTGGGGTGTCGCTGCGCTGGATCTACCTGCACATGATCGAGGAGACCGCCCGCCACGCCGGCCACCTGGACATCCTGCGCGAGCAACTCGACGGCGCGACCGGCTTCGGGACTTGAGCCCAGTGTGCGGTGGGACTCGGCCCGCGCCATCTCCGCCCGCCAACAGCTGACCTCGCCCCGCGCCGCTGACCTCGCCCTGCGCCGCTGTACTCGCCCCGCGCCGCGAGGCAGAAACCATGCAGGCCCGCACTCGACTTTTGTCTGCACCGTTTCTGTCTCGCGGGAATTCGGGCGCAGGACCGGGTCGCGCGGGAAATGCGGGGTCTCGCGGGACGCCCGGGTCCCGCGGGAAGCGCGCGCGGGAAACGAGGGTCTCGCGGGGAAACGCGAGGTCTCGCGAAAAGCGCGGGCGGAACCCGCGCGACAAACGCGCTACAGCTCGCGCAGTTCGCGTTTGAGGATCTTGCCGGTGGGGTTACGCGGCAGTTCGTCGAGGAAGAGCACCTCGCGCGGCACCTTGTAGCGGGCCAGCCGCTCCTTGACGTACCGCTTGATGGCGTCCTCGTCGATCTCGGAGCCCTCCCGCCGGACCACGAAGGCGCGCAACCGCGCTCCCCATTCGCTGTCCTCGACGCCGAGCGCGGTGGCCTCCACCACGTCGGGGTGGCCGCTGATGAGGTCCTCCACCTCGGCGGGGAAGACGTTCTCCCCGCCGGAGACGATCATCTCGTCGTCGCGGCCGCTGACGAACAGCAGGCCGGTCTCGTCGAAGTAGCCCACGTCGCCGGAGGACAGCAGCCCGTCGATGATCTGCTTGCCACCCCCGCCGGTGTAGCCCTGGAACGGGAAGAAGTTGCCGACGAAGATCCGGCCCACCTGACCCTGCGGCAGCTCGTTGCCGTTGTCGTCGAGGATCTTGACCTTGACGCCCTTGACGACCGGGCCGACGGTGGCCGGGTCGCGTTGCAGGTCCTCGGGTCCGGCGATGGTGGCGAACGCGACCTCGGTGGAGCCGTACATGTTGTAGATGATCGGGCCGAGGTCGTCCATCGCCCGGCTGGCCAGTTCCGCCCCGAGCTGGGAGCCGGAGACGAATACGATCCGCAGCGCCGACAGGTCGGGTTTGGGTTCGGTCTTCTCCAACTCGTCGAGGATCCGCGCCAGCATCACCGGGACCACGATCATCGCGGTCGCCTTGTGTTCGGCCAGGTCCTGCAACACGGTGGCCGGCTTGAACCGCCGGCGCAGCACCAGCGTGGAGCCGAAGAACATCGCCAGCGTGCCGTGCAGGTAGCCCAGCGCGTGGAACATCGGCGACGGCAGCGACGTCACCTCCCCGCCCCGGAACGGCACGTGCGACAGGATCCCGCCGATCGGCGCCAGCGTCGGCGGGGTCGCCCGGTTGGCGCCCTTCGGGCTGCCGGTGGTCCCGGAGGTCAAGATGATGATCGAGGCGTGCTTGGACACCTTCGGCGGCGGCGCGGTGCTGCTGCGGGCGATCACCTCGGCCAGAGTTTCGTCGGTGCTGCCCGACGGGGAGTCGGTGTCGGGGTTCTTGCCCAGCGCGCGCAGTTTGCCCAGCGGCGGGTCGGATTCGGCGACCGCGGCGGTGTACTCGTCGTCGTAGATGATGACCTTGGCGCCCTCGCGCTCGGAGACCTCTTTGATCTGCGGTCCGGCGAACTCACTGTTGAGCATGATCAGCCGGGCGCCCACCCGGGCGGCGCCGTAGTTGGCGACCAGGAACCAGCGGTGGTTGCGGGCCAGGATCGCCACGCCGTCACCGCCGCGCACCCCCATCGCCAGCAGCGCGTTGGCCACCGCGTTGGCGGCGTCGTCGAGTTCCTTGAAGGTCATCGCTCCGTCGTCGTCGATGACCGCGTTCTTGTTCGGGCTGCGCCGGGCGTTCAGCGCCGGGATCATGCCCAACTCCCCCCAGCGCACCGCGTCGCTGATCGTCGCCGCGATGATCTGCGGGGACCCCACCTTCAGGGCCCCGGAGCTCAAAATCTTGCGCAGGTAGTGTAGCTCGGCGGCTCCGCGCTCGGCGAACAGCTGAAATTTGTTGATGACCTGGCCGGGAAGGTCCATGGCATTGAACATGACCTCACTTTATGTGACGGCGGTCGCAGCCGGTTGCCGAATTACCATCGGGCACGTGGGTGACGGCGCGTGGCAGTTCTGGGTGGACCGCGGGGGGACGTTCACCGACATCGTGGCCCGCCGCCCCGACGGGCGGCTGCTCACCCACAAACTGCTCTCCGAGAACCCCGCCCACTACGCCGACGCCGCCGTGGCCGGCATCCGCACCCTGCTCGGCGCCCACCCCGAGCAATCGATCGCCGGGCAGGTCGGGGCGGTGCGGATGGGCACCACGGTGGCCACCAACGCGCTGCTCGAACGCACCGGTGAGCCCACCCTGCTGGTGATCACCCGCGGCTTCGGCGACGCGTTGCGCATCGCCTACCAGAACCGGCCGCGGATCTTCGACCGCCAGATCGTGCTGCCCCAGCCGCTCTACGCGCGGGTGCTCGAGGTCGACGAGCGGGTCCGCGCCGACGGCGCCGTGCTCACCGCCCCCGATCCGGCCCGGGTCGAACAGCAACTGCGCGAGGCCCACGCCGACGGGCTGCGCGCAGTCGCGGTGGTGTGCCTGCACAGCTACCTCTACCCCGACCACGAGCGGCTGATCGGCCGGCTGGCGGAGCAAGCCGGGTTCACCCAGGTGTCGCTGTCCAGCGAAGTCAGCCCGCTGATGAAGCTCATTCCCCGCGGCGACACCGCGGTGGTCGACGCCTACCTGTCCCCGGTGCTGCGCCGCTATGTCCGGCAGGTGACCGGGCAGCTGAGCGGTGTGCCGCTGATGTTCATGCAGTCCAACGGCGGGCTGGCCGAAGCCGACCATTTCCGCGGCAAGGACGCCATCCTGTCCGGACCGGCGGGCGGCATCGTGGGCATGGCGCGGATGTCCGAGCTCGCCGGGTTCGACCACGTCATCGGCTTCGACATGGGCGGCACCTCCACCGACGTCTCGCACTACGCGGGCGCCTACGAGCGGTTGTTCGCCACCGAGGTGGCCGGGGTGCGGCTGCGCGCCCCGATGCTCGACATCCAGACGGTGGCCGCCGGGGGCGGCTCGGTGCTGCACTTCGACGGCAGCCGCTACCGGGTGGGTCCGGATTCCGCGGGTGCGGCGCCGGGGCCGGCCTGCTACCGCGGCGGCGGCCCGTTGACGGTCACCGACGCCAACGTGATGCTCGGCCGCATCCAGCCGGACCACTTCCCGGCCGTGTTCGGCCCCGACGGCGACCAGCCGTTGGACGCCGCCACGGTCCGCGACCGGTTCCGCGCACTGGCCCAACGGATCACCGCGCAAACCGAGGACGGCCGCTCCGCCGAACAGGTCGCCGAGGGGTTCCTGCGCATCGCGGTCGCCAACATCGCCAACTCGGTGAAGAAGATCTCGGTCCAGAAGGGCCACGACGTCACCCGCTACGCGCTGACCACGTTCGGCGGGGCGGGCGGGCAGCACGCCTGCGCCGTCGCCGACGCGCTGGGCATGCGCACCGTGGTGGTGCCCCCGATGGCCGGGGTGCTCTCCGCGCTCGGGATCGGCCTGGCTGACACCACGGTGCTGCGCGAGCAGGCCGTGGAACTGCCCGTCGAACCGGCCAGCCACAACCGGCTGACCGCCGGCGCCGACGACCTGGAGGCCGCGGTGCGCGCCGAACTCGACGCCCAGGGCGTCCCCGCCCCCCGCATCCGGGTGGTGCGCCGGGCGCACCTGCGCTACTCGGGCACCGACACCGTGATCGCGGTCGAGTTGGCCGACGCGGCGACGATGACGGCCGCGTTCGAACACCGGCACCAGGCGATGTACTCGTTCGTGCTGGACCGCCCGCTGATCGCCGGCGCGGTGGCCGTCGAAGCCACCGGGCTGAGCGAGCAGCCCGACCTCACCGGGCTCGGCGCCGCGCAAGGTGCTGCCGGCGCCGCGCCGGCGACGGTGCGGTTGCACTGCGCGGGCGCCTGGCGCGACGCACCGCTGCACCGGCGCGAGGCGATGCCGCCCGGTGCGACGGTGTCCGGCCCGGCGATCATCGCCGAGGCCAACGCCACCACCGTGGTCGACCCGGGCTGGCGCGCGACGGTGACCGACGGCGGGCACCTGATCCTGACCCGGGTGGGCGCCCCGCCCGCCCGCGGCGCATCCACCGCGGTGGACCCGGTGCTGCTGGAGATCTTCAACAACCTGTTCATGTCGATCGCCGAGCAGATGGGCACCCGGCTGGAGGCCACCGCGCAATCGGTGAACATCCGCGAACGACTCGACTTCTCCTGCGCGCTGTTCGACCCCGACGGCAACCTCGTCGCCAACGCCCCGCACATCCCGGTCCACCTCGGCTCGATGAGCGCCACCGTCCGCGAGGTGATCACCCGCCGCGCCGGCACGATGCGCCCCGGCCAGTCCTACGCCGTCAACGACCCCTATCACGGCGGCACCCATCTGCCCGACATCACCGTGATCACACCGGTTTTCACCGCCGACGGCGCCGAACTGCTGTTCTTCGTCGCATCCCGGGGTCATCACGCCGAGATCGGCGGCATCACCCCCGGATCGATGCCCGCCGACAGCACCACCATCACCGAGGAGGGGGTGCTGTTCGACAACTGGCTGCTCACCGAGGAGGGCCGCTTCCGTGAGCAGGAGACCCGGAAGTTGCTGACGTCGGCGGCTTTCCCGTCGCGCAGCCCGGAGGTCAACCTCGCCGACCTGCGCGCGCAGATCGCGGCCAACCGGAAGGGCGTCGACGAAGTCCACGCCATGATCGGCGATTTCGGCCTCGACGTGGTGCAGGCCTACATGCGCCACGTGCAGGACAACGCCGAGGAGGCGGTCCGCCGTGTCATCGACCGGCTGCACGACGGCACCTTCCGCTACTCCATGGACTCCGGCGCCACCATCGCGGTGCGCATCGATGTGGACCACTCCGAGCGCAGCGCGACCGTCGACTTCACCGGCACCTCAGCGCAATTGGACACCAACTTCAATGCGCCTGCCGCGGTGGCGACCGCCGCGGTGCTCTACGTGTTCCGCACCCTGGTCGCCGACGACATCCCGCTCAACGACGGCTGTCTGCGTCCGCTGCGCATCGTCGTCCCACCCGCCTCGATGCTCGCTCCCGAGCCCCCGGCCGCGGTGGTGGCCGGCAATGTCGAGACCTCCCAGGCGATCACCGGCGCGCTGCTGGGGGCGCTGGGAGTGCAGGCCGAAGGCGCCGGCACGATGAACAACCTCACCTTCGGCAACGCGAGCCACCAGTACTACGAGACCCTGGGCTCGGGCTCGGGCGCCGGGGACGGCTTCGCCGGGGCGCCGGTGGTGCAGACCCACATGACCAACTCCCGGCTCACCGACCCCGAGGTGCTCGAGTGGCGGTTCCCGGTGCTGCTGCGGGAGTTCGCGGTGCGGCGCGGCAGCGGCGGCGCCGGCCGCTGGCCCGGCGGCGACGGCGCGGTGCGCCGCCTGGAGTTCACCGAGCCGATGACGGTGAGCGTGCTCTCCGGACACCGGCGGGTTGCGCCCTACGGGCTGGCCGGCGGGGAACCCGGCGGACTCGGGCGCAACACCGTGGTGCGCGCCGACGGGCAGGTCGTCGAGTTGGCCGGGTGCGACTCGATCCGCCTCGACCCCGGTGACACCGTGGTGATCGAGACCCCCGGCGGCGGTGGGTACGGCCCGCCGCGCTGACCGCGGGCCCCCGACCGGGTTAGTCTGCCCCGGTGGCACAACAGTGGAGCCGGCGCGGGTTCTTCGGTGTCGCGGCCGCCGGGCTGATCGCCGCCGGGCTGCCGGCCGCCTGCGCCCGCACCGACGACACCGAGGACGACCCGGGCAAGCCGGTCACCATCCGCCACCTGTTCGGGGAGACCGTCATCGACGCGCCGCCCACCCGCGTCGTCAGCGCCGGCTACACCGGCCAGGACGACCTGCTGGCGCTGGGCGTGGTGCCCGTCGGCGTGACGTACTGGTTCGGCGACCAGCCGTTCGCGGTGTGGCCGTGGGCCCAGCCGCGACTCGGCGGCGCCGAACCGACCGTGCTCAACCTCGACGGGGGGATCGACGTCGACGCGATCGCCGCCCTCGGACCCGACCTGATCGTGGCGACCAACGCGGGGGTGGACGCCGACACCTACGCCGCACTGTCCGCGGTGGCGCCCACCGTGCCGCAGAGCGGGGCCGACGCCTTCTTCGAACCCTGGCGCGACCAGGCCACCGCGATCGGCCGGGCGGTGTTCGCCGCCGAACAGATGCGCGGTCTCATCGACGACGTCGACGCCCGGTTCGCGGCGGTCGGCGAGGCGCACCCGCAGTTCCACGACCGCGCCGTGCTGCTGCTCGACGGCCGCCTCGAGCGCGGCGCGGTGGTGGCCGCGCTGGGCTGGCGCACCGATTTCCTCACCGCGATGGGGCTGCGCGTCGCCGACGGGCTCGGCGAGTTCGGCGACGGGGCCCGCGCGGTGATCCCGCGCGACCGGATCCGGCAGGTGCTCGACACCGCCGACGTGGTGATCTGGACCGTCGACAACGACCCCGACGCGGATTTCCTGCGCGCCGACCCCGAGATCGCGGCGGTGCGCACGCCGCAAATCTTCACACCGCCGGAGCTGTCCGGCGCGATCGCGTTCGCCTCGCCGCTGAGCTATCCGGTGGTCGCCGAGCAGTTGCCGCCGCTGCTGGCCGACGCGCTCTGAGCGGTTGCTAAGGCCGTTCTGGCAAGCTTCGAAAATCCCTTACCCGCGCCGCCATCGGGCGTTACCGTCGGGCGCATGGGCGCGGCATTGGATCTGACCCTCTCCGACGCGGTCCTCGACTACGGTGACCGGGCGCTGCTGCTGCAGTTCGACAGCACCGCCGAGGTGCTGGCCTGGACGGCGGCGGTGCGCAAAGCGGCGCTGCCCGGCGTGCACGACGTGGTGCCCGCATCGCGCACCGTGCTGGTGAAGCTGGAGAGCCCCCGCCATCAGGGCGCCACCCGGCAGCGGCTGCGGCGCATGCAGGTGGTCGCCGACGACATCCAGACCGCACCGCCGGCCGACGGCGCCGACGTGGTGATCGACGTCGTCTACGACGGCCCGGACCTGCCGGTGGTCGCCGAGCACACCGGGTTGAGCGTGGCGCAGATCATCGACGCACACACCGCGACCCCGTGGCGGGTGGGATTCGGCGGGGCCATCCCGGGTTTCGCCTATCTCACCGGCGGCGACCCCCGGCTGGCCATTCCGCGCCGCGCCGAGACCCGTGACCGGGTGCAGGCCGGAGCGGTGGCGCTGGCCGGCGAGTTCAGCGGGATCTACCCGCGTGAGTCCCCCGGCTGGTGGCAGCTGATCGGTCGCACCGACACCGTGGTCTGGGACATCACCCGCCCCTCCCCGGCGCTGCTGACGCCGGGCATGTGGGTGCAGTTCCGGGCCGCCTAGCCGCGAGAAGGAGAACACCATGCCAACCCAATCGGGGCCGACCCTGGAGATCCTGCGCACCGGGCCGCTGGCGCTGATCGAGGACCTCGGCCGCGCGGGGCTGATCCATCTCGGCGTCACCCGGTCGGGGGCGGCCGATTTGGGGGCGCACACGCTGGCCAACCGGCTGGTGGCCAACCCCGACGATTGCGCCACCATCGAGGTGACCTTCGGCGGGCTGGCCGCCCGGGTGCGGGGCGGCGATGTCACGATCGCGGTCACCGGCGCCGACACCGACCCCACTGTCAGCGGTGTTCCGTTCGGCACCAACAGCATTCACACCGTCGAGGATGGTCAGATCATCTCGTTGGGTGCACCGCATGCCGGTCTGCGCACCTATCTTGCGGTCCGCGGCGGCATCGACGTGCCGCCCGTGCTGGGCTCGCGCAGTTACGACGTGATGTCGCAGATCGGGCCGCGACCGTTGCGCAGCGGCGACGTGCTGCCGATCGGGGAGCACAGCGAGGAGTTCCCCGAAATCGACCACGCGCCGGTCGCCCCGATCGACGAGCAGCTGCTGGAACTGCAGGTGGTGCCCGGACCGCGGGACGACTGGCTGGAGCACCCCGACGCGCTGGTGCATTCCATCTGGATGGTCACCGACCGCAGCGACCGGGTCGGGATGCGCCTGGAGGGCCGCCCGCTGCGGCTGCGCCGGCCGGACCGGCAGCTGCCCAGCGAAGGCACCACCCGCGGCGCCATCCAGGTGCCGCCATCGGGACTGCCGGTGATCCTGGGCCCGGACCATCCGTTGACCGGTAGTTTTCCGGTGGCCGGGGTGGTCGTCGACGAGGATCTGGACAAGCTCGCCCAGATCCGGCCCGGCCAGCACGTGCGACTGCACTGGTCGCGGCCGCGTCACGCCGCCGTCGACCATTCCGACGCTTCGGTCGCCGCGGCGAGCGGCACCTGGTAGACCGGGCAGTGTGCATGCCAGGGTTCACACCGCTCGCCTGATCCACACCTCCGACCTCGACGAGGACACCCGCCGCAGCGCCCACCGGATGGTGATCGACGCCTACGCCGGCGAACTGACCGACGCGAACTGGGACCACGCCCTGGGCGGGATGCACGCGCTGATCTGGCGGTACGGCTCGATCATCGCCCACGGCGCGGTGGTGCAGCGGCGGCTGTTGCACCGCGGGGTGGCCTTGCGGTGCGGCTATGTCGAGGCGGTCGCCGTCCGGGAGGACTGGCGGGGGCAGGGGCTGGCGATCGCGGTGCTCGACGCCTGCGAGCAGGTGATCCGCGGGGCTTACCAGCTCGGCGCGTTGAGCTCCTCGGAGCGCGGCCGGCGGCTTTACACGGTGCGCGGATGGCTGCCCTGGCGTGGACCGACCGCCGCGCTGACCCCCGACGGGCTGGTCCGCACCCCCGAGGAGGACCGGTCGGTGTTCGTGCTGCCGGTCTCGGCCGAGTTGGACCCGACCGCCGAGCTGGCCTGCGATTGGCGCGACGGCGACGTCTGGTAACCGGATGGGCGGCGTCCTCCGGCGAAGCCGCCGGGTGATCGACTGGGATCCCGAAGACCGGTCCGGGTGGGCCGCGGGCAACCGACGCATCGCCCGCCGCAACCTGATCGCCTCGATGGTCGCCGACCACGTCGCGTTCTCGGTGTGGGCGATCTGGTCGGCGCTGGTGCTGTTCATGCCGACGTCGGTCTACGGTCTGTCGCTGGGCGACAAGCTCCTGCTGGGGGCGGTCGCCGCGCTGGTCGGCGCGCTGGTCCGCATCCCCTACACGCTGGGGCTGGCCAGATTCGGCAGCCGGGCCTGGACGACGTTCGCCGCGCTGGTGCTGGTGTTGCCGACCGCGCTGACCATGGTGCTGCTGGCCAATCCGGGCCTGCCGCTGTGGGCCTACCTGCTGTGCGCCGCGCTGACCGGGCTCGGCGGCGGCAACTACTCGGCGTCGATGGTCAACATCAACGCCTTCTACCCGCAGCGGCGCAAGGGCACCGCGCTGGCCGTCAACGCCGGCGGCGGCAATCTGGGGGTGGCGGCGGTGCAGTTCGGTGCGTTGCTGCTGCTGGCCGCGGGCAGCCCCCACCCGCACTGGATCTGCGCCGCCTATCTGGTGCTGTTGACCCTCGCCGGGATCCTCGCGCCGCTGTTCATGGACGACGTGGCGCACCCGCTTCGGCTCCGGCACTTCTCGGCGCTCCTGGCCGATCGAAAGGCCTGGGCGCTCGGACTGCTCTACGCGTGCATCTTCGGCTCGTTCCTCGGTTTCGCCTTCGCGTTCGGCCGGGTGCTCTACCTCAACCTGGTGGCCGGCGGCTACAGCAGCGCCGACGCCCGTCTGCAGGTCGCGCAGGTCGCGTTCCTCGGGCCGCTGCTGGGGGCGCTGGCCCGCGTCTACGGCGGCCGGGTCGCCGACCGCCGCGGCGCCGGACCGGTGGCGCTGGCCGCCTTCGTCGGCATGACGGCCGGTGCCGCGGTGCTGCTCGCAGCGAGCCTGCGCGACGACCGCAGCCCCGGACCGCCCGACACCGCCACGGTGATCGGTTACCTGGCCGGTTTCCTGGTGTTGTTCGCCCTCTCGGGGCTGGGCAGCGGTGCGGTGTTCGGGTTGATCTCCGCGCTGTTCGACGGGCGCAGCCGGTCGGTGGCGCTCGAGCGGGGCCTCAGCGAGCCGCAGCGTCACGACTGGTCCCGGTCGATGTCGGGGGCGCTGATCGGCTTCGCCGGCGCGTTCGGCGGGTTGGGGGCCGTCGCGATCAACCTGGTCTTGCGGCATTCCTACCTGGCCACCGGCAACGAGACCCGGGCGTTCTCGATCTTCCTCCCGTGCTATCTGGTGGCGATGTTGGTCACCTGGCGGCTGTTCGCCCGGCGGCGGAACGCCCTGTGCCCACCGGATCGATAGGTGTTTCCCGGTGGTTTCACAGCGTGCGGTAACAGTTCTGACACACCGGATTTCTAGCCTGGCTGGCGGTATCCCACACCGGGAGTCGACCGCGAGGAGAGTGCATGGCCAGCAGACACCGCATCGAGCACTGGGACCCCGAGGACATCATCGCCTGGGAGGCCGGCAACAAGCGGATCGCGCGACGCAACCTGATCTGCACGGTCGCCGGCGATCACGCCGCGTTCTCGATCTGGTCGCTGTGGGCGGTGATGGCGCTGTTCATGCCCGAGAGCGTCTACGGCTTCTCGGCCGGCGACAAGCTGCTGCTGGGAGCGGTCGCCACCTTCGTCGGCGGGTGTGCCCGAATCCCGTACACGCTGGGGCTGGCGAAGTTCGGCGGCCGGAACTGGACGGTGTTCTCCGCGCTGATCCTGTTGGTCCCCACCGCCTGGACCCTGGTCCTGCTCGACCATCCGGGCCTGCCGCTGTGGCCCTACGCGCTCTGCGCGGCGCTGACCGGTCTCGGCGGCGGTAACTACTCGGCGTCGCTGGCCAACGTCAACGCGTTCTATCCGCAGCGGCTCAAGGGCGTGGCGTTGGGGGTCAACGCCGGTTTCGGCAACCTCGGGGTGGCCGGAATCCAGCTGGTGGGGTTGCTGGTGCTGGCCACCGCGGGCAACCGTGCCCCCTACTGGGTGTGCGCGGTGTACCTGGTGGTGCTGGCCGCGGTGGCGGTCGCCGCGGCCCTGTTCATGGACAACCTCGAGCACAGCATCGAGGTCGGTCACATCCGCTCGATCCTGTCCGTGCCCGACAGCTGGCTGGTCACGCTGCTGTACACCTGCGCGTTCGGCTCCTGGATCGGTTTCGTGTTCGCCTTCGGCCAGGTGCTGCACGTCAACTTCGAAAGCTCCGGTCAATCCGCGGCGCAGGTGTCGCTGCACGTGGCCCAGATCGCTTTCCTCGGACCGCTGTTGGGCGGGTTGGCGCGCGTCGCCGGCGGCAAGCTCGCCGATCGGCTCGGCGGCGGCCGGGTCAGCCTGGCGGTGTTCACCGGCATGATCGCCGCGACCGGGCTGCTGGTGGCCTTGAGCGTCCACGACGACTACATGCACGGCCCCAATCACGTCTACGGCGCCACCCACACCTACACCATGATCGGCTATGTCGTGGGGTTCATCGCGCTGTTCGTGCTGGCCGGCATGAGCAACGGGTCGGTGTTCAAGCTGATCCCGTCGGTGTTCGAGGACCGCAGCCGCACACTGGATCTCAGCGATGCGGACCGTCAGCACTGGGCGCGCACCCACGCCGGGGCGTTGATCGGGTTCGCCTCCACCGTCGGCGCCCTGGGCGGGGTCGGAATCGACCTGACGCTGCGCCAGTCCTACGCCAGCACCGGTTCGGAGACCACCGCGTACGGGATCTTCCTGGCTTTCTACGCGGTCGCCGCAGCCCTGACCTGGTTCCGGTACGTGCGCCGGTCGCCGAACCCGGCACCGCAGGCCCGTGAGCCGGAGCCGGTTCCCGCGTTGCTGTGACCGACCTCGCAGGGCCGTGCGCCCGGCGCAACGACGCGGCAACTGCCGTGTAACACAACGGAAATGCCGCGCGCATAAACCGGATACATGAGTCGAGGCCCGCTTGCCGGCTACCGGATCGCGGTGACCGCTGCCCATCGCGTCGCGGAACTGGGCGCGCTGCTCAGCCGCGCCGGCGCGGTGGTGAGCGTCGCTCCGGCGATCGAGATGATGGCGCTGCCCGACGACGCGCAGCTGCACCGCAACACCAGCGCGCTGATCGCGGCGCCGCCGGAGGTGTTCGTCGCCGCCACCGGGCTGGGCCTGCGGGCCTGGATCGCCGCCGCGGACGGTTGGGGATTGGCCGGCGACCTGCTGACCGCACTCGCCGGAGCCCGCATCCTGTCGCGCGGACCCAAAGCGACCGGCGCGTTGCGCGCCGCGGGCCTGCGCGAGCACTGGACACCGCCTTCGGAATCGTCCGCCGCCCTGCTCGACCACCTGCTGGCCCGCGGCGTCGCGGACCGGCGCATCGCGGTGCAGGTGCACGGCGCGGCCGACGGTCGCGACCCGGCACCGGAATTGATCTCGGTTCTCCGCGACGCGGGGGCGCAGGTGACGGTGCTCCGCACCTATGCGTGGACGGTGCCTGCACCCGACGGCCCACTCGACCGGACCATCGCCGAGATCGGCCGGCGTCGCCTCGACGCGGTCGCGTTCACCTCGGCGGCAGCCGCGATGGCGTTCTGGGCCCGCGCCGGCGAACTCGGGCTCGCCGACACCGTCCAGGATGCGCTGCGCCGCGACGTGTTCGCGTTCTGTATCGGGCCGCACTGCGCCAAGCCCCTGGCGCGCAGGCAGGTTCCGGTCTCCTGCCCGGAGCGATCCCGGCTGGGCGCATTCGCCCGCCATATCGCCGAGGAGTTGCCCCGGCTGGCCCCGCGCGTCGTGCACGCGGCCGGCCACGTCATCGAGATCCGCAACGGCGCCGTGACGGTCGACGGTGCCGCTCGATCGGTTCCGCCGTCGGCGATGGCGGCGCTGCGCGTGCTGGCCCGGCAGCCCGGCGCGGTGGTCAGCCGCGCGGAGTTGTTGCGAGCCCTGCGCGGAACCAGTAGCAACACCCACGCGGTGGAGACCGCGGTGCTGCGGCTGCGGACCGCCCTGGGCGACCGCGAGATCGTGAGCACCGTCGTCAAGCGCGGATACCGGCTGGCGGTCGACGCGCGGTGCGGTGCGGCATGAACCGGATCCTGGTGGCCCACGGCTGCCGCCACGCCGCGGGTCGGAGCACGATCGGCGGCCTCGCCGACGGCGTCAGCGCGTTGCTCAACGCCCCGGTACACGTCGCCTTCGTCGATGTGGTCGGGCCGACCCCGGCGGACGTGCTGACCGGGCTCGGCCCGGCTCCCGCGATGCTGGTTCCGGCGTTTCTGTCCCGCGGCTACCACGTCCGCGCCGACCTGCCCGCACAGATCGTCGCCAGTGGGCACCCCGAGGTGACGGTGACTCCGGCGCTGGGTCCGGGTCCGGCGCTGGTGTCGCTGCTGGCCGCCCAAACCGCCGACAGCGGCTGGCGGTGCGGCGAGCCGTTGGTGCTGGCCGCGGCGGGCAGTTCCGATCCGGTGGCCCGTGCCGACCTGGACCGGACCACCGCCCTGTTGGCCGCGCGGCTGGCCAGCCCGGTGCGGCTGGCGTTCGCCGCCACCGGCAGGCCGTCGGTGGCCGAGGCCGTCCGTGGCGCGCGCCGGGACGCACCGGACGCGCCGGTCACGGTGGTGTCCTACCTGTTGGCCGAGGGGCTGTTCCAAGACCGGCTGCACACCGCGGGCGCCGACGTGGTGACCGCGCCGCTGGCACATCGACCGGAGCTGGCCGCGCTGGTCGCCGACTTGTTCCGGCGCGCCCCGCTACCGGCTGCCGCGTGATACGGCCCGGTGCCAGCACTGCTCCGCAGCGGCCACCGCGTCCTCGACCCGCCCGCCGGTGTCGATGCGGTGCGCATCGGCCCAGTCGTCGACCGCCAGTTGCCGGGCCAACTCGGCGGTCGCATCGGACGGGTGATCGGACTGCCGCCCCGCGACCCGCTGCGCGGCGACGTCCGCCGCGGCGACACAGTGCAGTTCGATCAGGGCCGCGTGCGACTCCGCGGAAAGCCGGCGGGCGCGGTCGCGCTGGGCGGGGTCGCGCCACGTGCCGTCGAGGATCACCGCCACACCGGCGCTCAGCAGCCCGCGCGCCTGCCGCAGCATCTCGTCGTAGACGGCGGCCACCTGCCCTTGTTCGTACAGCCCCGCATCCCGGGCCCCGGCGGCACCGGCGATGCGCCCCTGCCCGACGAGGTCCTTGCGGACCTCGTCGGTGGAGATGACCCGGGCGCCGACCCGGTCGGCGAGCAGCCGCGCCAGTGTGGTCTTGCCGGTCCCGGGCCCGCCCCCGACCAGGGTCAGCCGCACCGTGGCCGCCCGCAGCCGGGCCGCGGCGATCTCGAGATGGGCGTGCGCGGCCGAGCGCGACCCGGCATGGCTCTGGCCGAACCGGACGCAGTCGGTTTTCGCCCGCACCAGGGCGCGGTAGGCGACGTAGAAGCCGGCCAGCGACTGCGGCGACCGGTCGCCGGAGTGGCTGCGGTAGCGCTGCAGCAGGACGTCGCTCAGATCGCGGCGGCCGAGGAATTCCAGATCCATTGCCAAAAAGGCGATGTCGTCGATGACGTCGACGTGGCGCAAGGTGTCGTCGAATTCGAGACAGTCGAGGATCTCGATCCCGTCGGGCAGGCAGAAGATGTCGTCGGTGAGCAGATCGCCGTGACCGTCGACGATGCGGCCATCGGCGATGCGCCGCTCGAACAGCGTGGTCCGCCCGTCCAGATAGCGGTCGGCCAGCGCGGCGATCTCGGCCAGCAGCTCCGGTGCGACGACTTCGCCGGAAAACGGGTCCAGCTCACTGAGATTGGCGTGCCAGCGCGCCCGCACCGCCGCCACCGTGCCCTGCCGGTCGATCGCCGGGCCGCGTTCGGCACTGTCGTGGAATCCGGCCAGGGCGCCCGCGATCGCGTCCAGCAGGTCATCGGCCGGTTCGCCGGCCGACACGATCGCGGCGAGGCGGGCGGAGTCGGGATGCCTGCGCATCACGATCACCGGTTCGGCCGGCCCGCCGTCCGGGCCGGACAGGTGCGCCACCCCCAGGTAACTGCTCGGCGACAGGCGCCGGTTGAGTTCGACCTCGCGGGCGCAGACCCGCTCGCGCTTGTCGACGGTGGAGAAGTCCAAAAACTCGGTGGTGACCGGCTTTTTGGCTTTGTACGCCCGGTCTCCGACGAGAACGACGATGCCCGAATGGGTTTCGTGGATCTGTGGTGGGCGGTGCGAGGCACTGCCGCCCGGACCGCTGTCGGCGGCGGCGGTCACGGCCGCCGGGCGACGATCACCGGGATCTCCGCGGCGTGCACCACGGCGCGGCTGACCGAGCCGAGCAGCATGCCGGTGAAGCCGCCGCGGCCGTGGCTGCCCACCACGATCAGCTGCGCGGCCTCGGCCTGCTCGAGCAGGTGGTGGGTCGGCTGCCCCCAGACCACCACCCGCCGCACCGCGACGTCGGGATAACGCTCCTGGTAGCCGGCCAGCCGCTCGGCGAGCACCTGCTCGCCGCGGGTGACCAGGTCCGACCATTCGTCGCCGGTCACCCCGACGAGGTCGGCGTCGTGCCAGGCGTGCAGCGCGGTGAGCCCGACGCCGCGTACCGACGCCTCGGCGAAGGCGATCTCGGTGGCCAGCTCGGAGGCCCGGGAGCCGTCGACACCGACCAGCACCGGCAACCCGGCGGCGGCCTCGCCGCGCTCGTCGTCGCCGTGGATGACCGCGACCGGACCCCGGGCGTGCTGGATCAACCCGGCGCTGACCGACCCGACCAGGGTGCGCCGCACCGCCCCGAGGCCGCGGGAGCCGACCACCACCAGGTCGGCGTCCTTGGACATGTGCACCAGGGTGGGCACCGGCTGCGCCCAGATGGTCTCGGTGCGCACCTCCGGTCGTGGCCCCGACCCGGTGCTGGCCTCGATGACCTCCACCGCCTCACCGAGCACCCGGCGGGCCTCCCGCTCGTAGGGTTCGCGCAGCGAGACCGGGCTGGCGTCGACCTCCCAGGCGATCGCCTGCGCTTCGACCTGCGCGACGGTGATCGCGAGAACCACCGTCAGCGCCGACTGGTGCCGCAGCGCCGCGTCGACCGCCCAGCGCAGCGCGGCTCGCGCGGGGCCCGATCCGTCGAACCCGACCACGATTCCTCGTTGGGTCGCAGACATCTCGGCATCCCCTTCCCTCGGCGGCACGCTTGTGGGCACCCGGTGTGCACGCTAGGCGGTCTCGGGGGCCGGCCGGCTCCTCTTCCCTTTGTACCCGGCGGGGGTGCGCGCGGCGGCCGACCGGGCGGCCGGTCGGCTCAGCGGCGCTTCTTGGCCACGGTCAACAGCACGACCGAGTCCTCCAGCGCCTCCAGCCCGTGGACCGCGTCGGGGATGATCAGCAGGTCACCGACCCAGCCGATCCACTCATCGGCGCCCGCGCTGAGCCGCACCCGCCCGGTGAGCACCTGCAGGGTGGCATCGTCGAGGGTGGTGTGGTCGTCGAGGACCCGGCCCTTGGCCAGCGCGATGAGGGTCTGGCGCAAGGTGTGCTCGTGGCCGCCGAACACCGTCTCGGCGCGCCGCCCACTGGCCTCGGTCCTGGCTCGCTGCAACTGATCGCGAGCCATTGCTGTCAACGAGAATTTGTTCATCGGCGTCGCTTCGATCCGTCGTGGGAGCGGTGTGGCTCCGAGGCTACCGCTGCGACGCCGTGGTCGCGGCACAGTTGGCCGATTAAGCGCCGGTGCGCCCGACCGCCACCAGGCCGTCGTCGGTGACGCGGGCGGCGTACACCGGCACCGCCACCCGCGGATCGTCGAGGCAGGACCCGTCATCGAGGGCGAAGTGCTGTTTTTTCAGCGGCGAGGCCACCACGGTGCGGCCCCCGCGGTCGCCGACCAGGCCGCGGGAGAGCACCCCGGCGCCGAAGAACGGGTCGATGTTGCCGATCGCGTGCACCGAGTCGTCGGCGAGCCGGAACAGCGCGGCCTGCGCGCCGTCGTCGAGCAGCACCCCCACGCCGCGGCCGGGAATCAGCTGCTCGTAGCGGCAGACGACGGTCCAGACCGTGGTGTCGTCGGCGGTGTCGAACCGGCCGGTGTCCAGCAGGGTCATGATCTACTCCTCCCTCTCACGCAGTCGCGGCATCCCGATCGGGGCCGGGATCTTGCGACCGTCGTCCTCGGTGAACGACACCGTCGGGTCGACGGCGTCGGGGGCGTTGACGAAGGACACGAACCGGGCCAGCTTCTCCGGATCGTCGAGCACCCCTTTCCATTCGCACTGGTAGCCGGCGATGTGGCGGGCCATGGCGTCCTCGAAATCCGCTGCGAGGCCGAGTGAGTCGTGGCAGACGACGTCGCGCAGGTGGTCGAGGCCGCCGTCGAGGGACTCGATCCACGGCGCCGTGCGCTGCAGCCGGTCGGCGGTGCGGATGTAGAACATCAGGAAGCGGTCGATGTAGCGGATGAGGGTGTCGGTGTCCAGGTCACCGGCGAGCAGTCGGGCGTGCGCCGGTGTCATGCCACCGTTGCCGCCCACGTAGAGGTTCCAGCCGGTCTCGGTGGCGATCACCCCGACGTCCTTGCCGCGGGCTTCGGCGCATTCGCGCGCGCAGCCCGACACGCCCATCTTGATCTTGTGCGGGGCCCGCAGACCGCGGTAGCGCAGCTCCAGGTCGATGGCCAGCCGGGTGGAGTCCTGTTGCCCGTAGCGGCACCAGCGGCTGCCCACACAGCTTTTGACGGTCCGCAGGGCCTTGCCGTAGGCGTGACCGGATTCCATGCCGGCGTCCACCAGCCGGGCCCAGATCGCGGGCAACTGGTCGACGCGGGCGCCGAACAGGTCGATGCGCTGCCCGCCGGTGATCTTGGTGTACAGGCCGAAGTCCTGGGCGATCTGGCCGATCAGGATCAGGTGTTCGGGAGTGATCTCCCCGCCGGGGACCCGCGGCACCACCGAATAACTGCCGTTGCGTTGGATGTTGGCCAGGAAGTGGTCGTTGGAATCCTGCAGGGCGGCCTGTTCGCCGTCGAGGATGTGGTCGGACCCGGTCGAGGCCAGGATCGAGGCGACCACGGGTTTGCAGATGTCGCAGCCGGTTCCGGTCCCGAAGCGTTCCGCCAGGGCGGAGAAGGTCCGGATGCCGGTGGCGCTGACGATCTCGAACAGCTCGGCCCGCGACTGGGCGAAATGCTCGCACAGCGCCGTGGATTGCTCGACGCCTTCGGCCTCGAGCAACTGTTTGAGCAGGGGCACGCAGGAACCGCACGCGGTGCCCGCGCCGGTGCACGCCTTCAGCGCGGGCACGTCGCTGCACCCGCCGGCGATGGCGGCGGTGATCTCGCCCTTGCTGATGTTGTTGCAGGAGCAGATCTGGGCGGTCTCGGGTAGCGCGGCCACTCCCGGCGCGGCGCCGTCGCCGCCCGGGCCGGCGGCGATGAACGCCATCGGGTCCCCCGGCAGCCGGGCGCCCACCAGCGGGCGCAGCACCCCGTAGGAGGAGGCGTCGCCGACCAGCACCCCGCCGAGCAGGGTCTCGGCGTCGTCGGAGAGCACCAGTTTGGCGTAGGTGCGGTGGACCGCGTCGTTGACGGTGACCGCCAGGCTGTCCGGGTGCTCCCCGAGCGCGTCGCCGAAGCTGGCGACGTCCACCCCGAGCAGTTTCAGCTTGGTGGCGGTGTCGGCGCCGGGGAAGGCGGCGGCGCCGCCGAGTAGGCGGTCGGCCACCACCTCGGCGGTGGCGTAGCCGGGGGCGACCAGCCCGTAGCAGCGGCCCTCGACGGCGGCGACCTCCCCGATCGCGTAGATGTCGGGGTCGCTGGTGCGGCAGGCGCGGTCGGTGAGCACCCCGCCGCGCTCGGCGGTGCGCAGTCCGGCGGCGCGGGCCAGTTCGTCGCGGGGCCGGATGCCGGCGGCGAAGATCACCAGCCCGGCGTCGATGGTGGCGCCGTCGGTCAGGCGCACCCGCAGACCCGCACCGTCGGGTTGCGGGGCGATCTCCGCGGTGCCGGTGTCCACCCGCACGTCGATGCCGAGGTCGGCGATGAGCCGGGCCAGCACCGCGCCGCCGCCCTGGTCGAGTTGCTGGGCCATCAGCCGCGGTGCGCGCTCGACGACCACCGGTTGCACTCCCATGCCGCGCAGCGCGTTGGCCGCCTCCAAACCCAGCAGGCCCCCGCCGACGACCACCCCGGCGCGGCCGGCGGCCCGTGCCGCGGTCGCGCGGATCGCGTCGAGGTCATCGAGGGTGCGGTAGACGTGACAGCCGGGCAGGTCGTGGCCGGGCACCGGCGGCACGAACGCCGCCGACCCGGTGGCCAGCACGAGGGTGTCGTAGCCGTGTCGGTCACCGGCGGCGGTGACGACGGTTTTGCCGGCCCGGTCGACGGCGACGGCGCGGCTGCCCAGGTGCAACCGCACCCGGTCGTCGCCGGGGTAGGAGTTGCCCGGCAGCGCCATCGGCGCCCGGTCCCAGTGCTCGGTGTAGCCGGTGAGGCCGACGCGGTCGTAGGCGGCGTGCGCTTCCTCGCCGAGGACGGTGACGCGCCAGCGGCCGGTGTCGTCGCGGGCGCGCAACGCCTCGATCAGCCGGTGCGCGACCATGCCGTGGCCGACGACCACCAACTTCCGTGTGCTGTTCCCGTTGCGGACCATGTTCGCAGGTTAAGAAGGCGGTGTTGCGGTCGTGTCGCCTCGTGTGACGGCGCGATGACGGTCTGCTCACAGCCCGGTTGGCCGCCGGTGAGGTTGTTCGCGGTGGGCGAACACGCCCCGGGACTTTAGCGTGGTCGACTCAAGTTGCACGGGGCGGAGGCCGGCACCGGGCCGGTCCCCGACAAGCGAACACCAGCTGTGGAAACAAAGGAGACAACCATGAGCAACCTGACACTGTGGTCGCGCCCGGCGTTCGACGTCGACCGCTGGGTCCACGATTTCTTCGGTGAGGGCGCCGGCTGGCTGAAGCCGGTCACCGTCGACGCCGGCTTCCACCCGGCCGCCGAGATCATCCGGGACGGCGAGGACGCGGTAGTCCGGCTGGAGCTGCCCGGCGTGGACGTCGAGAAGGACGTCACCGTGGAGGTGGACGGCGGTCAGCTGGTCATCCACGGCGAACGCCGCGACGAGCACGCCGAGGCGACCGATGGCCGCACCCTGCGGGAGGTCCGCTACGGATCGTTCCGCCGCACCTTCCGGCTGCCCGAGCACGTGACCGGTGACGCGGTCGCGGCGTCCTACGACGCCGGGGTGCTCAGCGTCCGGGTGACCGGCGCCTACGCGGGGTCGGAGCCCAAGCGCATCGCGATCACCAAGTAACCCCCCGGCGATCCGGCGCCGGTCCGGATCGGCCGCCGCTTTCGAGATGCGGCGGGGCGCAACCGCCCCGCCGCATTTCCTTTCGCGGTTAGCCCGGCGGCCTTACCCTGGGTGCCGTAGTGTGATCCATGACACCTTCGGCCGCTAGGAGCTCTGTTGTCTCGCCCCACCGAATTCACCGAGCTGTACGACCTGATCGGTGGATTGCGCCGCAGCCTTTCGGCGCTCAAGACGCGCTACGCCGACGTCCCCGGGATGCGGCGCATCGTCGCCGACATCGACCGGCTGGTCGCCGATGCCGAACTGCTCGACGCCGACCTGGACGAACTGGACCTCAGCCGCTGGGCGGCCACCCACCCCGAAGAGAAGATCACCATCCCCGACACCGAATACGACATCGAGTTCTGGCGTGATGTCGACGACGAGGGGCTGGGCGGCTCCCGCTTCTGAGACCGCGCTCCAGCGCTAGTGGCGCGCATTCCACCACGGGCCTCCCGGTGATTTGAGTATCCTCCGAACAGCCCACGTGAAGAGGATCACTTTCTATGAGCGCACCCGCCGTGACCCGCCGCGCCACCGGTGTTTTCTCCGCCGAACGCGCCCAACTCGACCGCCGCACGCTGCGCACCGACCGGTGGTGGCTGCAGCCGCTGCTGGTCAACCTCGGTCTCGGCGCGTTCATCCTCTACGCGACCGTGCGCGCGTTTTGGGGACGCGACTACTGGGTCGACGACTACCACTACCTGACGCCGTTCTACTCGCCGTGCATCAGCGCCTCCTGCGTGCCCAACGCCAGCCACCTGGGGGTGTGGTTCGGGCACTTCCCGCCCTGGATCCCGTTGGGCATGTTGGTGTTGCCGATCCTGCTGGCGTTCCGGGTCACCTGCTACTACTACCGCAAGGCCTACTACCGCTCGGTGTGGCAGTCCCCGACCGGCTGCGCGGTGCCCGAGCCCCGCAAGGGCTACACCGGCGAGACCCGCTTCCCGCTGATCTTCCAGAACGGCCACCGCTACTTCTTCTACCTGGCGTCGGCGATCCTGCTGCTCAACACCTATGACGCGGCGGCCGCCTTCTACTCCGCGGACGCCAACAACGGGCAGGGCGGATTCGGCTTCGGGCTGGGCAACATCATCCTGGTGGCCAACGTGGCGTTGCTGTGGGCCTACACCGGTGGCTGCCACTCCTGCCGGCATGTCATCGGCGGACGGCTCAAGCACTTCTCCAAGCATCCGGTGCGCTACTGGCTGTGGACCAAGGTGTCCTGGTTCAACGCCCGGCACATGACGTTCGCTTGGATCACGCTGGGCACCTTGGCGTTCACCGACTTCTACGTCTGGATGGTCTCCAGCGGGACCATCACCGACTTCCGGTTCATCGGGTGAGCGGCGTCGCGGCGCTCGCCGCCGATGCCGGCCCAGCAACGACAGGACAAGTGAGGGTTCATGGTTGAAGTCGAACGGCACGCCTACGACGTCGTCGTGATCGGTGCCGGCGGCGCGGGGTTGCGCGCGGTGATCGAAGCCCGCGAGCGCGGCCTGCGGGTCGCGGTGGTGTGCAAGTCGCTGTTCGGCAAGGCCCACACCGTGATGGCCGAGGGTGGCTGCGCCGCCTCGATGGGCAACGTCAACGACAAGGACAACTGGAAAGTTCACTTCGGTGACACCATGCGCGGCGGCAAGTTCCTCAACAACTGGCGGATGGCCGAGTTGCACGCCAAGGAGGCCCCCGACCGGGTGTGGGAGCTGGAGACCTACGGGGCGCTGTTCGACCGCACCAAGGACGGCCGGATCAGCCAGCGCAACTTCGGCGGCCACACCTACCCGCGGCTGGCCCACGTCGGTGACCGCACCGGGCTGGAACTCATCCGCACCATGCAGCAGAAGATCGTCTCGCTGCAGCAGGAGGACAAGGCCGAGTACGGCGACTACGAGGCCCGGATCAAGGTGTTCATGGAGTGCACCATCACCGAGCTGGTCAAAGACGGCGACCGCATCGCCGGGGCTTTCGGCTACTGGCGCGAGTCCGGCCGGTTCATCCTGTTCGAGGCGCCCGCGGTGGTGCTGGCCACCGGCGGGATCGGCAAGTCGTTCAAGGTGACGTCGAACTCCTGGGAGTACACCGGCGACGGGCACGCGCTGGCCCTGCGGGCCGGGGCGAGCCTGATCAACATGGAGTTCATCCAGTTCCACCCCACCGGGATGGTCTGGCCGCCCAGCGTCAAGGGCATCCTGGTCACCGAGGGCGTGCGCGGCGACGGCGGGGTGCTGAAGAACTCCGAGGGCGCCCGGTTCATGTTCGACTACATCCCGCCGGTGTTCAAAGGCCAGTACGCCGAGACCGAGGACGAGGCCGACCAGTGGCTCAAGGACAACGACTCCGCCCGGCGCACCCCGGACCTGCTGCCCCGCGACGAGGTGGCCCGCGCGATCAACTCCGAGGTGAAGGCGGGCCGCGGCTCCCCGCACGGCGGGGTCTACCTCGACATCGCCTCGCGGCTCACGCCCGAGGAGATCACCCGGCGGCTGCCGTCGATGTACCACCAGTTCATGGAGCTCGCCGAGGTCGACATCACCAAGCAGCCCATGGAGGTCGGGCCGACCTGTCACTACGTGATGGGGGGCATCGAGGTCGACCCGGACACCGGGGCCGCCACCACGCCGGGGCTGTTCGCCGCCGGGGAGTGTTCCGGCGGGATGCACGGTTCCAACCGGCTCGGCGGCAACTCGCTGTCGGACCTGCTGGTGTTCGGCCGGCGCGCCGGGCTGGGCGCGGCCGACTACGTCGACAAGCTGGACAGCCGGCCGCAGGTGGACCCGGTCGCCGTCGACGCCGCCGCGAAGCTGGCGTTGGCGCCGTTCAACGGCCCGACCGGCACCACCCGCCCGGAGAACCCCTACACGCTGCACACCGAGTTGCAGGAGGCGATGAACGAACTCGTCGGCATCATCCGCAAGGCCGACGAGATGCGGCAGGCGCTGGCCAAGCTCGAGGAGCTCAAGGCCCGCTTCGCCAACATCGCCGTGGAGGGGCACCGCCAGTTCAACCCGGGCTGGCACCTGGCGGTCGACCTGCGCAACATGCTGCTGATCAGCGAGTGCGTGGCCAAGGCGGCGCTGGAGCGCACCGAGAGCCGCGGCGGGCACACCCGCGACGACTACCCGGCGATGGACGCCGAGTGGCGTCGCACCCTGCTGGTGTGCCGCACCACCGGCGACAACGCGGTGGTGCCCGACGTCGACGTCACCCGGGAGTCCCAGACCCCGGTGCGCGAGGACCTGCTGGAGCTGTTCGAGATCGACGAGCTCGAGAAGTACTTCACCGACGACGAACTGGCCGATCACCCAGGACGGAGAAGCTGACATGAGCTACGACGCGACGTTTCAGGTCTGGCGCGGCGACGAGGACGGCGGCGCCCTCGAGGAGTTCACCGTCGAGGTCAACGAGGGCGAAGTGGTGCTCGACGTCATCCACCGGCTGCAGGCCACCCAGACCCCCGACCTGGCGGTGCGCTGGAACTGCAAGGCCGGCAAGTGCGGCTCCTGTTCGGCGGAGATCAACGGCCACCCGAAGCTGATGTGTATGACCCGGATGTCGACGTTCGACCCCGACGAGGTCGTCACCGTCACCCCGATGCGCACCTTCCCGGTGGTCCGCGACCTGGTCACCGACGTCTCCTACAACTACGAGAAGGCGCGCGAGATCCCGTCGTTCACCCCGCCCGCCGGTCTCGCGCCCGGCGAGTACCGGATGGACCAGCGCGACGTCGAACGGTCCCAGGAGTTCCGGGAATGCATCGAGTGCTTCCTGTGCCAGGACGTGTGCCACGTGATCCGCGACCACGAGGACAACAAGAAGAACTACGCCGGGCCGCGCTTTTTCATCCGGATCGCCGAGCTGGAGATGCATCCCCTCGACCAGGGCGACCGGCGTGACCTCGCCCAGGACGACGCCGGGCTGGGCATGTGCAACATCACCAAGTGCTGCACCGAGGTCTGCCCGGCCGGCATCAAGATCACCGACAACGCGATCATCCCGATGAAAGAGCGTGTCGCCGGCCACCGCTACGACCCGATCGTGTGGCTGGGCAACAAACTGTTCCGCCGCTAGCGGCCCGCCCCGCGATCAGGTCCGGTCAGCCGCGCAGCCGACGGAAGGCGCTGCGGTGGAACACGATCGGCGCGACGTCGGGGTGCACAGTGATGTCGTTGACCCGCAGCAGCACCAGGGTGTGATCCCCGGCGGGGATCAACTGTTCGATCGCGCTCTCCAGCCAGACGCTGGTGCCTTTGATGAACACCGCGCCGGTGGCGCTCGACTGGGTCTCCAGGCCGGCGAAGCGGTCGCCGGTCTTGGCCGCCAGGGTGCGCGCCGCGGTGTCGTGCGCCTCGCCGAGGACGCTGATGCCCAGCACCGGCAGGTCGCGCAGCCGCGGCCAGGTGGTGGAGGAGTTCTGCACGCAGAACGACACCAGCGGCGGCTCCAGCGACACCGGAACGAAGGTGCTGGCCGCCAGGCCGACCCGGGCCCCGTCGACCTCGGCGGCGATGGCGATGACACCGGAGGGAAAGTGCCCGAACGCCTCGCGCAGCGCCGCCGGACTCAGCTCACTGGGGGTACTCACTCAGCTTCTTCCACAGCAGGTTCTTCAGGTTCTTCAACACCCACGTCGACATGGTCGGGAGGTCTGTCCGTACCCTACCCGCCGCAGCTGCCCGGATAACCAGCCGCCCGGCTCGGCGCCCGCGGCTCGAACGACTCGATTCCCGCAGGTCACCGAGCTATTCGCGACGCCGGAACGGATCACAGCCAACCGGTTGGTTTGGGCTAGGTAACAATTTTGCCGGTCAGCTTGCGCCGAAGTTACCCACCGGTTACCTTGAGGGTCGTTACTGGTGGGTAACTTAGCCCGAGTACCCAACCGTCAAGTGGCGCTCTCATCGAGGAGGAAGTCCGTGAGCCACTACAAGAGCAACATCCGTGACCAGGTGTTCAACCTGTTCGAAGTCCTCGGTGTCGACAAGGCGCTCGGCAAGGGCGCCTACGCCGACCTGGACGTCGAGACCGCCCGCGACATGCTCACCGAGATGGCCCGGCTGGCCGAAGGCCCGATCGCCGAGTCGTTCGTCGAAGGCGACCGTAACCCGCCGGTGTTCGACCCGGAAACCCACAGCGTGACCCTGCCGGAGTCGTTCAAGGCCTCGGTGCGCGCGGTCATCGAGGCCGGCTGGGACAAGGCCGGGCTCGACGAGGAGCTCGGCGGCATGCCGATGCCCAAGGCGCTGATGTGGGCGCTCAACGAGCACATCCTCGGCGCCAACCCGGCGGTCTGGATGTACGCCGGCGGCGCCGGCTTCGCCAACATCCTCTACCACCTCGGCACCGACGAGCAGAAGAAGTGGGCCGTCACCGCCGCCGAACGCGGCTGGGGCTCCACCATGGTGCTCACCGAGCCCGACGCCGGATCGGACGTCGGCGCCGGCCGCACCAAGGCGGTCCAGCAGGACGACGGCACCTGGCACATCGACGGGGTGAAGCGGTTCATCACCTCCGCCGACTCCGACGACCTGTTCGAGAACATCTTCCACCTGGTGCTGGCCCGCCCCGAGGGCGCAGGCCCGGGCACCAAGGGCCTGTCGCTGTTCTTCGTCCCGAAGGTGCTGTTCGACTTCGAGACCGGCGAGATGGGTGAGCGCAACGGCGTGTTCGTCACCAACATCGAGCACAAGATGGGCCTGAAGGTCTCCACCACCTGTGAGCTGACCTTCGGTCAGCACGGCGTGCCCGCGAAGGGCTGGCTGGTCGGCGAGGTGCACGACGGCATCGCGCAGATGTTCGAGGTGATCGAGCAGGCCCGCATGATGGTCGGCACCAAGGCGATCGCGACGCTGTCCACCGGCTACCTCAACGCACTCGAGTACGCCAAGGAGCGGGTGCAGGGCGCCGACCTGACCCAGATGACCGACAAGACCGCGCCGCGGGTCACCATCACCCACCACCCGGACGTGCGGCGCTCGCTGATGACCCAGAAGGCCTACGCCGAGGGGCTGCGCGCGCTGTACATGTACACCGGCACCTACCAGGACGCCGAGGTGGCGACCGCGGTGCACGACATCGACCCGGAACTGGCCGTGAAGGTCAACGACCTGCTCCTGCCGATCGTCAAGGGGGTCGGCTCCGAGCAGGCCTACGCCAAGCTCACCGAGAGCCTGCAGACCCTCGGCGGCTCGGGCTTCCTGCAGGACTACCCGATCGAGCAGTACATCCGCGACGCCAAGATCGACTCGCTGTACGAGGGCACCACCGCCATCCAGGCCCAGGACTTCTTCTTCCGCAAGATCGTCCGGGACAAGGGTGTGGCGCTCGGGCACGTCGCCGGCCAGATCGAGGCGTTCGTCAAGAGCGAGTCCGGCAACGGGCGGCTCAAGACCGAGCGTGAGCTGCTGGGCACCGCGCTGGCCGATATCCAGGGCATGGCCGCCGCGCTCACCGGCTACCTGATGGCCGCCCAGGAGGAGGTCACCAGCATCTACAAGGTGGGGCTGGGCTCGGTGCGGTTCCTGATGGCCGTCGGTGACCTGATGATCGGCTGGCTGCTGCAGCGCCAGGCGGCGGTGGCCGTGGAGGCGCTCGACGCCGGGGTCAGCGACGAGGACCGGGCCTTCTACGAGGGCAAGATCGCGGTGGCGTCGTTCTTCGCCAAGAACGTCCTGCCGCTGCTCTCCAGCACCCGCCAGGTCATCGAGACCCTGGACAACGAGATCATGGAGCTCGACGAAGCGGCGTTCTGACCGAACCCGCGCAGTGCACGACGGGCCCCCGGGCGATCCTCGGGGGCCCGTTGCGTTCGGGCTGCCGGATCGGTGCTACCGCACAGCAGGCACATATACGCAGGACAGGCCACCCGCCTCGGACGAATAGCATTTGACTGCTCCGGAGGCTTGCCCGGAACTGTCGAACTGGACTTCCATGGTGGCCGGCTCGTGGAGCGAGGGCCTGGTCGCCGGGTCGGGCTGGGCCCACGGATGCCAGGCCAGCAGGCCGGCGCCCAGGATCGCCAACGCCAAGACCGCGGTGGGCTTTGTCAGCGATCGCGACTGCGGGGGCAGGTAGCCCGGCTGGGTGGGCTGCTGCGGAGATTGCGGAGGTGTGTTGGCCATGGTGGGTTATCCAAGCAGGCGCGCACGCCGTCTGCCGCGGCCGGTCCGGGCGGTCATCCCTGAAATCGACGCCGTGGCGGCCCGATAACCCGATTTTTCGGGGTATAGGCCGATCTCGACGTCGATTTCAGGGGGTATCGCCTCAGCCGTCGAGCCGGCGCAGCAGCGCGCGGGTGCGGGCCCGGCCCTCCGCAGCCGGGTCGAAGACCACCCCGACGAACTCGTCGACGCCGGCCGCCGCGAACGCCGTGATCTGCTCGGCGACGGTGTCCTCGTCGCCCACCAGCGCGATCTCCTCGGGTGCGCGGAAGCCCTCCCGGTCCAACACGGCCCGGTAGGAGGGCAGGTAGCCGTACACGGCGAACTGTTCGGCGGCGACCGCGCGGGCGGAGTCGACGTCGTCGGTGACGCTGACCGGGATGCAGGCGACGACCCGCACCGCGCCGGGCGGACGCCCGGCCTCGGCCGCGGCGTCACGCAAAGTGGGCCCGACGTGGTCGGTCAGCGTTTTCCGCCCGGTCATCCAGGTGATGGTGCCCGCGCTGCGCCGGCCGGCCAGCCGCAGCAGCTGGGGACCGAGCGCCGCGACGTAGACCGGCGGCGGTGGCGCGCCGCTGATCTGCAGCTGGCCGCGGGTGGTGACGGTCTCGCCGGCCGCCTCGGCCCGCTCGCCGGCCAGCAGCGGCTGCAACCCGTCGAGGTATTCGCGCAGCCGACGCACCGGCCGGTCCCACGGAATGCCCCACATGCCTTCGGTGACCGCCTGGTGAGTCATGCCCAGCCCGAGCAGGAACCGCCCCCCGCTGATCAACGACAGGGTCAGCGCCCGCTGCGCCAGCAGCATCGGGTGCTGGTTCTGGATCGGGAGCACCCCGGTGCCGACCTCGATGTCATCGACCTCGCGCAGCACCACGGCCAGCATCGTGATCAGGTCCGGCTCGTGGGGCAGCTGCGGCACCCAGATGCGGCGGAAACCCTCTTGTTTGAGCCCGGCGAAGCGACCCACCGTGGCATCCACCGGAGCTTCGCCGCCGCCGACCGTGCCCAGAATGCTCACCTGCATGGACTCAACCCTAAGCCGGGGCGGAAGAAGCCCGGGTCGGAGCGACCGGAACCGCCGGCGGGCCGCCGCCGGATCCCCTCATCCCGACGACGGCCCCCAGCGGAACGCTCCGCGTAGTCATCGGGTCGGGGGTTCGATGACCAACACGGAGCGCCCTGTGTATCGGGTAACCCGTCGTCGGCGTTACAAAACCGTTCGGGGCTCTCAGGCTTCCACGATCGCGGCGACCCCCTGGCCGCCCGCGGCGCAGATCGAGATCAGCGCCCGGACCGGCCTGTTCTTGGCCGCGCCGGTCCGCTGCGCCTTGGCCTCGGCCACCATCTTGGCGGTCTGGGCCAGGATGCGGCCGCCGGTGGCCGCGAACGGGTGCCCGGCCGCCAGCGAGGAGCCGTTGACGTTGAGCTTGGCGCGGTCGATGGCGCCCAGCGCCTGGTCCAGCCCCAGCCGCTGGGTGCAGTACTGCTCGGATTCCCAGGCGGCCAGGTGGCACAGCACGGTGGCGGCGAACGCCTCGTGGATCTCGTAGAAGTCGAAGTCCTGCAGGGTGAGGCCGTTGCGGGCCAGCAGCCGCGGCACCGCGTAGGTCGGCGCCATCAGCAGCCCGTCGGCGCCGTTGACGTAGTCCACCGCGGCGGTCTCGGCGTCGACGAAGTAGGCCAGCGGGGTCAGGTTGTGCGCCTTGGCCCAGTCCTCGCTGGCCAGCAGCGCCACCGACGCGCCGTCGGTCAGCGGGGTGGAGTTTCCGGCGGTCATGGTGGCGTCACCGGAGCGCACCCCGAACACCGGGCGCAGGGTGGCCAGCTTCTCCGCGCTGGAGTCCGGGCGCAGGTTGTTGTCGCGGTAGAGCCCCAGGAAGGGGGTGACCAGGTCGTCGAAGAAGCCGCGGTCGTAGGCGGCGGCCATGTTGCGGTGGCTGGCGGCGGCCAACTCGTCCTGGTCGGTGCGCTTGATCCCCATCTCCTTGGTGGTGATCGCCTGGTGCTCACCCATCGACAGCCCGGTGCGCACCTCCTGGTTGGCGGGGATCTCCACACCGAGGGTGGCCGGCAGTTTGGCGACCAGCTTCAGCCGCTGGACGTTGGATTTGGCCCGACGCAGCGCCAGCAGCGTCTTGCGCAGCTGGTCGCCGACCTCCAGCGGCGCGTCGGAGGTGGTGTCCACCCCGCCCGCCGCGGCGACCTCGTAGCGCCCGGCGGCCACCCCGTCGGCGGCGCTGATCGCCGCCTGCAGGCCGGTGCCGCAGGCCTGCTGCAGGTCGAAGGCGGGAGTGTAGGAGGACAGTTTGGAGCCGAGCACGCATTCGCGGATGAGGTTGAAGTCGCGGCTGTGCTTGAGCACCGCGCCGCCGATCACCGCGTCGAGGCGCTCACCGGCCAGACCGAACCGGTCGACCAGCCCGTCGAGGGCCGCGGTGAACATGTCCTGGTTGGACGCCTCGGCGTAGGCGCCGTCGGAGCGGGCGAACGGGATGCGGTTGCCGCCCAGGATGGCGACGCGCCGCCGCTCGGTGACGGGCTGCGTTTCTTTCGGGGCGGCTTTGGCGGTGGCTTTCGGAGCTTTCGCGGCCTGGGCGGTTTTCGCGGTTTTCGCGGCTTTCGGGGTGGGCTCGGTGGGGGCCATGGTCTCTCCGATGGTCGGTGTTGTCGGTGCGGGCGGGCCACATGTCAGCCGGGGTAGCGATGGCCGACGTCGGGTCATACTACCCACTGTTCTTACTCTGGAGTAAGTTCGTTGTAGTACACGATACGCCCGACACGGAAGGCAGTTCAGTGGCGCCCAAGCTTCCCTCCGACCTGTTCTCGCAGGTCGTCAACTCCGCACCCGGATCTTTCCTGGCCAAACAACTCGGCGTCCCGCAGCCCGAGACGCTGCGCCGCTACCGCCCCGGGGACCGGCCGCTGGCCGGCTCGCTGCTGATCGGCGGGGAGGGCCGGGTCGTCGAACCGCTGCGCGACGCCCTGGCCGACGACTACGACCTGGTCGCCGACAACCTCGGCGGACGCTGGGCCGACTCGTTCGGCGGGCTGGTGTTCGACGCCACCGGGATCACCGAGCCGGCCGGGCTGAAGGCCCTGCACGACTTCTTCACCCCGCTGCTGCGCAACCTGGGCGCCTCGGGCCGGGTGGTGGTCGTCGGCAGCACCCCCGACGAGGTCGAGAACGTCGACGAGCGGATCGCCCAGCGCGCCCTGGAGGGCTTCACCCGCTCCCTGGGCAAGGAGCTGCGCCGCGGCGCGACGGTGGCGCTGGTGTACCTGTCACCCGCCGCCAAGACCGGCATCTCCGGCGCCGAGTCGACGCTGCGGTTCATCCTGTCGGCCAAATCCGCCTACGTCGACGGGCAGGTGTTCTACGTCGGCGCCGGCGAGGCGACCGCCCCCGCCGACTGGGACAAGCCGCTGGACGGCAAGGTCGCGATCGTCACCGGTGCCGCCCGCGGGATCGGCGCGACCATCGCGGAGGTGTTCGCCCGGGACGGCGCGAAGGTGGTGGCGATCGACGTCGCCGCGGCCTCCGAGGCGCTGGAGAAGACCGCCGCCAAGGTGGGTGGCACCGCCCTGGCGCTGGACGTCACCGCCGACGACGCGGTCGACCGCATCACCGCGCATCTGCGCGAGCACTACGACGGCAAGGCCGACATCCTGGTCAACAACGCCGGTATCACCCGCGACAAGCTGCTGGCCAACATGGACGACGCCCGCTGGGACGCGGTCGTCGCGGTGAACCTGCTCGCCCCGCAGCGGCTCACCGAGGGGCTGGTCGACGCCGGCGCGATCGGCGCGGGCGGCCGGGTGATCGGGCTGTCGTCGATGGCCGGGATCGCCGGTAACCGCGGCCAGACCAACTACGCGGCCACCAAGGCCGGGATGATCGGGCTGACCCAGGCGCTGGCGCCGGTGCTGGCCGAGAAGGACATCACGATCAACGCGGTCGCGCCCGGTTTCATCGAGACCGACATGACCGCGGCGATCCCGCTGGCCACCCGGGAGGTGGGGCGCCGGCTGAACTCGCTGTTCCAGGGCGGTGAGCCGGTCGACGTCGCCGAAGCGATCGCGTTCTTCGCCAGCCCGGCTTCTGGCGCCGTCACCGGCACCACGATCCGGGTCTGCGGCCAGGCGATGTTGGGGGCCTGATGACCGAGCAGACACCACAGCCGAGCGCGTTGACCAACATGCTGCGCGCGGTGGCCGGGGCGCTGCCGTTCGTGCCGCGCGGCGACGCGCTGCCCGACCGCACCGTGCGCATCGACGCGTTGCCCATCGACCGGGCGCACGTGGCCGCCTACGCCGACGTGACCGGCCTGCGCTACCGCGACACCGTGCCGCTGACCTACCCGTTCGTGCTGACGTTTCCGACGGTGATGTCGCTGGTGACCGGGTTCGACTTCCCGTTCGCCGCGATGGGCTCGGTGCACACCGAGAACCACATCACCGCCTACCGGCCGATCCGGGTCAACGACACCGTCGGCGTCGCGGTGCACGCGGAGAACCTGCGGGAACACCGCAAGGGCCTGCTGGTCGACATCATCAGTGAGGTCAGTGTCGGCAACGAGCCGGCCTGGCACCAGGTGACCACGTTCCTGCACCAGCAGCGCACCAGCCTCTCCGACCAGCCGAAACCGCCGCCGGTCAAGCAACCCAAGCTGGCGCCGGCGCCGGCGCTGCTGCGTATCTCCCCCGGTCAGATCCGCCGCTACGCCTCGGTGGGCGGGGACCACAACCCGATCCACACCAACGCGATCGGGGCGAAACTGTTCGGGTTCCCCACCGTGATCGCCCACGGCATGTTCACCGCCGCGGCGGCGCTGGCCAACATCGAGGCCCGGCTGCCCGAGCAGGTGCGGTACTCGGTGCGGTTCGGCAAGCCGGTGCTGCTGCCCGCCACGGTGGGGCTGTACACCGAGCGCACCGACGACGGCTGGGAGGTGGCGCTGCGCAACGTCGCCAAGGGCTACCCGCACCTGACCGGCACAGTGACCGCGCTGTAGCACCGCCGCAACGGCCATTTCACCCCGCGTCGCGCGGCGGCCGGGGATAATGCTCGCGGGTGGAAGGACACATGATGCAGACGTTGCGTACCGGAGTCGTCGTCGGGGCGGCCGCGGCCGGGTTGGCGCTGGGCGGGCTGTTCGCCGGGGCCGGCGTCGCGCAGGCCAACGAGTACACCTACCTCAGCGACCTGCGCGCCGCCGGGGTGTTCATCCACACCGACGCCGTGCCCTACGTGCTCCAGCAGGCCTTCCTGGCCTGCCGGGACCTGCGCGACGGGGTGCCGCCGGAGGTGGTGGGCTCGCAGTTCCCGGTCGGCTCCGGGGTGGCGCCGGCCCCCGACCCGAACGTCTACCTCGACATCCTGCAGCGCAACATGTGCCCGCACGCCCTGCAGTGAGCCCCGGTTCGCCCTAACCGGCCGGGTCTTGCGGCCCGGGCTCGGGCGGGGTGCCCTTCAGGCCGCGCCAGAACAGGTTGCTCATCAGCGACGCGGCCTCACCGACATCGGTGTCCCCGGTGCTGACCCGGGTGGCGACCGCCTCCCCCGCGCCGACCAGCGCCACCGCCATCAACTCGAAATCCTCACCCGGTTCGGGGTTGCGGGTGCCCGCCCGCAGCAGCCGGGTGACCAGGTCGATGATCTGCTCACGGCCTTCCCGCACCGTGTGGGCGAACGCCTGGGAACTGGTGGCCTGGGTGTACAGCACGATCCACGAGGCCCGGTTGGTGTCGATGTAGTGCAGGAAGGTGTGGATGGTGTCGGCGAGCAGGCCCTTGGCCGGCTGGTCGAAGTCGATGTCCTCGCGCACCGCCGCGATGAACCGCTTCAGTTCGCGGTCCAGGCAGGCGCCGAACAACTCCTCCTTGGAGCCGTAGTACAGGTACAGCATCGGCTTGGAGATCTCGGCTTTGGCCGCGATCGCGTCCATCGAGGTCTCGTGGTAGCCGTTGATCGAGAACATCTCGACCGCGGCGTCGAGCATCTGCTGTTCGCGGACGGCGCGCGGCAACCGTTTGGTTCCCGCCATGGCTCCCCTTCCGCGCTCGTCCGCCTGCCGCACCTAAGGGTAAAGCCTGGTCAGCCCGCGCAGGCCGGACCCGCGCCTTTCGCGCCGGCCACCCGCTGCACGGCGTTGTTCAGCGCCGCCTCCGGGAAGTCGCCGCGCTCCACCGCGGCCTCGAGGTGGTCGAGCACCGCGGCCACCTCGTCGGTGGTGACCCACAGCGCCACGTCGACCCCGGCCTGCAGGGCGCGCAGCACCGCCTCGGGCACCCCGAAGCGGGCGTTGATCGCCGCCATCGAGGACAGGTCGTCGGTGAAGATCACCCCGTTGTACGGCGGGCCGCCGTAGCCGCCGCCCTGGCGCAGCAGGTTCACCGCCGCCGGGCTGAGGCTGGCCGGGTCCGAGCCGGTCAGCTCGGGCACCTGCAGGTGCCCGATCATCACCGCGGAGCCGTGCTGGTTGACCAGGCTGCGGTAGGGCACCAGGTCGCTGTCCTGCAGCTGCGACAGCGGCGGGGTGGAGACCGCCCCGGTGTGGGTGTCCCCGCTGCCGTGGCCGTGGCCGGGGAAGTGTTTGAGCACCGGCATCAGCCCGGCGTCGTGCAGGCCCCGGGCGTAGGCGTCGGCGTACTCGGTGACCCGCTGCGGGTCGGAGCCGAACGAGCGGTCGCCGATGACGGTGTCGTCGGCGGCGTCGGTGACGTCGACCACCGGGGCGAAGTCGATGGTGATGCCCAGGTCGTGCATCTTGCGGCCCCGCTCCAGCGCGATCTGGTACACCGCCTCGGGGCTGTTGTTCTGCGCCAGCACCTTCGCCGACGGGGACGACCCGATCAGCGACGACAGCCGCGACACCCGGCCGCCCTCCTCGTCGACGCTGACCGCCAGCGCCACCGGACCGGCCTGCGCCTTGATGTCGGGCAGCGACGAGCCGTCGGTGAGCAGCGACAGGTCGGTCCAGCTGCCGATGAAGATGCCGCCGACATGGTGGTCGGCCACCACCGCGCGGGCGTCGGCCGCGTCGCGCACCCCGACCATCAGCAGCTGGGCGAGCTTGTCGCGCACCGGCAGCGCCGTCACGTCCCCGCACGGGGCGGCCGGGTCGGCCAGCGGCGAGTCGGTGGAGGCCGGCGCGGGCACCGGCGCCGACGGGGCGGGCGGCGCCTCGGCCGGCGGCGCCGAGCACGCCATCACCAGGGCGGGCAACGCCGCCAACCCGACAAGCAGACGGGCGTACCGGGGCCGGGGGGCGGGTGTCGGGCGTGCGATCATCGCCCCATCGTGTCATGCAGCGCCCGCCCGGCCGGGCAGCCCCCGTCACCTCCCGCGTGGCGCGGCCGGCTCGTGCTAGTTTGGCGAGCGGGGTAACCCCGATCGGTCGACGTCTAGGAGCCTGACTATGCAGCGGTTCGTCGTACCCGCCGCGGCGAGTGTCGTGGTCGGTCTGCTGCTCGGTGCCGCCGCGATCTTCGGGATCACCTTGATGGTGCAGCAGGACACCAAACCGCAGCTCGCCGGGGGTGACCCGCAGTCGTCGGTGCTCAACCGGGTTGAGTACGGCGACCGCAGCTGACCTGAGCGCACCCGCCGCGCCGGTGCCGGCCCCGCCGACACCGTTGTCGCGCCGGTGGCTGTGGCTGGTCGGCACGATCTCGCTGGCGTGCTGCCTGCTTCAAGCGCCGGGGCAGATCTCGCCCGACACCAAACTCGACCTCACCGCCAACCCGCTGCGCTTCCTGTCCCGGGCCACCAACCTGTGGAGCAGTGAGCTGCCGTTCGGGCAAGCCCAGAACCAGGCCTACGGCTACCTCTTCCCGCACGGCGCCTTCTTCCTGGCCGGTGACGTGCTCGGCGTGCCCGGCTGGATCACCCAGCGGCTGTGGTGGGCGCTGCTGCTGACCGTCGGGTTCTGGGGGCTGCTGCGGGTGGCCGAGGCGCTGCGGATCGGCTCGCCCACCTCGCGGGTGCTGGCCGCGGCCGCGTTCGCGCTGTCCCCGCGGGTGCTGACCACGCTGGGCTCGATCTCCTCCGAGACGCTGCCGATGATGCTGGCGCCGTGGGTGCTGCTGCCGGTGATCCTGGCGCTGGACGGCCGGTCCGGGCGCCGGTTGTCGGTGCTGGCCGGTCAGGCCGGGCTCGCGGTGGCGCTGATGGGGGCGGTCAACGCCGTCGCCACGCTGGCCGGTGGCCTGCCCGCGCTGATCTGGTGGGCCTGCCATCGACCCAACCGCCGCTGGTGGCGTTTCACCGGCTGGTGGGTGTTGGCGTTGGTGCTGGCCAGCACCTGGTGGGTCAGCGCGCTGCTGCTGCTGGGCCGTATCAGCCCGCCGTTCCTGGACTTCATCGAATCCTCCGGGGTCACCACCCAGTGGACGTCGCTGACCGAGATGCTGCGCGGCACCGCCGCGTGGACCCCGTTCGTCGCCCCCGACGCCACCGCCGGCACGTCGCTGGTCACCGGCCCGGTGTACGTGCTGGCCACGGTGCTGGTGGCCGCGGCCGGGCTGGCCGGGCTGGTGCTGCTGGCGCGGCGCCGCACCGCGCCGGCCGGGCGGCTGGTGGTGATGCTGCTGGTGGGGGTGGTGCTGCTGGGCGCCG
>NZ_LZLJ01000004.1 GCF_001668625.1 Mycobacterium sp. 1274756.6 | reverse complement strand
CGAGCGTACCCGCGGCCCGTCGACCGCCACCAACACCGTTGCGGTGCGGCGGTGTCCGCCGCTCATCGCACCGGCGCCGGCCGGTCACCCCGGCCACCACGGTGGTGCTGGCCCTGCTGGCGGCGCTGATCACGGTATGGCTGGGCATCGTCGCCCAGTTCGGCGCCGCGGTGGCCGCCCAGGCCGAGACGGTCCCGGCCGAACTGGCCGTGGTGCGGGTGCAGACCGGGGAGACTCTCGAGCACCTGGCCGCCCGGGTGGCCCCCGGCGCCCCCACCAGCCGGGTCGCTGCCACCATCCGTGAGCTCAACGGGCTGGACTCGGCGGTGCTGGAGGCGGGGCGGTGGTCGATGACGGTCATGGCCGGTCCTCTCGAAAGGCGTTCGCTTGTACGTTCGATGCTAAGGGCTTCCGCCGACATTCTTCGAACACGTTATCGAACTGTTGTAGAACACCTGATCGAACGAGTGCGGGCGACACGCGTCGAACACGTGTTTGATAGTTGTCCGGATTGGGGCTAGATTCGTAACTATGAGCGACAGCAGCGGCACCGACCGACCCACCGAGACCGCCCGCCGGGGTCGCGGCACGGGCACCGGACTCACCGACCGGCAGCGCACCATCCTGGAGGTGATCCGCGCCTCGGTGACCGAGCGCGGCTACCCGCCCAGCATCCGCGAGATCGGCGACGCGGTGGGGTTGACCTCGACCTCCTCGGTGGCCCACCAGTTGCGCACCCTGGAGCGCAAGGGCTATCTGCGGCGCGACCCGAACCGGCCGCGTGCGGTCGACGTCCGCGGTGTCGACGAGGTCCAGCGCCCGCAGGCGCTCAGCGAGGCGCCCGGCTCGGGCGCGCTGCCGGAACCGATGTTCGTGCCGGTGCTCGGCCGGATCGCCGCCGGCGGCCCGATCCTGGCCGAGGAGGCCGTCGAGGACGTGTTCCCGCTCCCCCGCGAGCTGGTCGGTGACGGCGCCCTGTTCTTGTTGAAGGTGGTCGGCGAGTCGATGGTCGACGCCGCGATCTGCGACGGCGACTGGGTCGTGGTGCGTCAGCAGAACGTCGCCGACAACGGCGACATCGTCGCGGCGATGATCGACGGCGAAGCCACCGTCAAGACGTTCAAGCGGACCGCCGGGCAGGTGTGGCTGATGCCGCACAACCCCGCGTTCGACCCGATCCCGGGCAACGACGCCGCGATCCTGGGCAAGGTCGTCACCGTCATCCGCAAGATCTGAGCCGCCGGACCACCGGCCGGGCCGGCTCGCGCGGCGATCCGGTCCGGTTACTCGGCCCGGTTACTCGGCTTTGAGGAAGCCGTTGGCCTGCGCGACGGCTTCGCTGGCGAACCAGACCTCGGCCAGCGTGTCGTGGTACAGCGCGTTGTCCGGGGTGTAGTACAGACCCGAGACGGTGTTGGCCTTGATCGGGAACCCCTGCGGCGCCTGATAGGGGTCGCTGAGCGGAAGGTGGATCGCCGGATGGGCGCCGGGGTGCCCCGCCTCGGGCTCCGCACCGCCGTGATCACGGGGGTCGCGGCCGGCCTCGTCGTGCGGGGGTTCGGCGGCGGGTTCGTCGTGGGCGGCTTCGTGGATCACGAACGCGCCGCCGGGCACCCGGCGCGGCTCCGCCGCACGCTCCTCGCCGCCCGACTCGACCGCGGAGTGCCGCCCGCCGCTCAACTCGGCCTCGGCGGGGATCCGGGTGGGCGCGGTGTCCACGTCGTCGGGGTCCGCATCGGGGTCCTCGGCGCCCGCGGCGAGGTCGTCGCCGTAGTCGCGACCGAGCTGGTGGGTCCGTTCCGGATCGGCGAACGACTCGAACTCATAGGAGCCCGCGGCGCCGGTGTAGTCGCCGTAGTAGCCGCCCCGATCAGCCTCGTCGTCGCCCCCGGCCCGGTGGGCCCAGGCGACCCGCGACGGCAGGCCCGATTCGGCGAATTCCTCGCCGCCCGAATCGTCCAGGTCGTAGAACGCCTCGCCGGACGGCGGGGCGTCGTGGTCGTGGTCGAGGTCGTGGTCGAGGTCGTCGTCGGGCGCCCACCCCGGCTCTTCCACCGGCTCGGCGACGCGGGCGCGGCTGCCGGTGCTGCGGGTTCGGCGGTTGAGTTCCTCGTCGGCGCGGCGGCGGCGGCCCCACCAGGCCAGCCAGGCGATCAGGTCGGCCAGCACCAGCACCCCGATGCTCACCGGCAGCCACCACCAGTGCCAGCCCACGCCGTGACCACCACCGGTGGTCGGGGCGCTGGCCGCCCCCACCCCGGGAATCTGCAGCCCGGACAGCGCCCCGCCCAGTTCGGCCGGGTCGGTGGTGAAGCTGTTGTCGGCCTGGTTCCACGAGATGGTGCCGCCGCTGAACTCCTGGGAGACCACCTCGCCGTCGACGCTCTGGTCGCCGAGCGGTTCGCCGAGGTCGCCGCCGGCGCCGCCGAGTTTGTCCCAGGCGGCCTTCATCGCGCCGCGCACCACGAACGCGCCGCGTTCGGGACTCCAGAAGATGACCGGTTGGTCGGCCGCGGCGAACGGACTGACCTGGGCGCCGCCGCCGCTGCCGGTCGGGTTGGCGGTCGGGAAGCCCAGATCACTGCCGAGGGGACCGCCAAGGGACTCGTACTTCTCCAGGATCTCGCCCTCGACGGCGTTCGCGCCGGTGGTCGGGGAGTAGAAGATCTTGCCGCCGGCGTAGGCCTGGGCCATGCCGTCGTCGCCGACCGGCTCCGGCTCGCCTTGCCGGGCGCCCAGCGGACCGCCCGCCGCGCCGGTGGCCCGCCACGCCGCGTTGATGGCGTCGGTGGGCGTGACGTCGACGTGCAGGTCGGCCAGTTGCGCCGCCAGCTCGGGGGGCGTGGTGGTGTAGGTGCCGGTCTTGCGGTCCCAGCTGACCTCGCCGTTGGCGAACTGCTGCGAGACGGTGTCGCCGTCGAAGGTCTCGGCGCCCGCCGGTGGACCCAGCGGCCCCGTGGAGCTGTTCAGCGTGTCCCAGGCGGCGTTGATCGGGCCGCGGACCACGAACGCGCCGTGTTCGGGGGTGAAGAAGATCAGCGGGTTGTCGGTGGCCGAGAACGAGATGAACTGGGCTTCCGGTCCGGCCAGCCCGGGGGTCTGGTCCATGTCGGGGAGGCCCAGGTCACTGCCGCCCGGCCCGCCCAGGGATTCGTAGGTGTCCAGGATCGGGCCGTACATGGCGCGCGCCCCGGTGGCCGGGGTGAAGAAGATCTTGCCGCCGGTGTAGTCGGCGGCGAAGCCGGCCCCCACCGGGTACACGTCGCCCTGGGGGGCGCCGAGCCGCGAGTCGTTGCCGCCGGCGGCCTCCCAGGCCGCGGTGATCGCGTCGTGGGCCGCGTCGGTCTCCGGGGAGGCGCCGGCCGCGGGTGCCAGCAGCGCGTACGACGCGGCGGTGGCGGCGGCCATCAGACCCAGCGCCGCGCCGCGCACCCACTTGCCCACCTGACTTCGCTGCCTGCTCACCCAGCCTCCCGGCTCGTCGCTGTCGCACGTATTACCGTCGCAGGGGTCATCATGGCGTGAACAGGGCGGTAATTGCGAACTGATCGCATCGAGGATAGGGAAATGGAGACCAACCCGATGTCGAATCGATGCACGATCGCGGTGTAGCCGGCGGTCACACCCCCAAGCTGCGCCCGATGATCTCCTTCATGATCTCGGTGGTGCCGCCGTAGATGGTCTGCACCCGCGAGTCCAGGAACGCCCGGGCGATCGGGTATTCGCGCATATAGCCGTAGCCGCCGTGCAGCTGCAGGCAGCGGTCGATCAGGTGCACCTGTTTCTCGGTGGAGTACCACTTGGCCATCGCGGCCTGCTCGACGGTGAGTTTCTCGTCGAGGTGCAGCCGGATGAACTCGTCGACCATCATCCGCACCACGGTGGCCTCGGTGGCCAGTTCGGCGAGCAGGAACCGGCTGTTCTGGAAGCTGCCGATCGGTTTGCCGAACGCCTTGCGTTCCTTGGTGTATTCGATGGTGTCCTCCAGGACCTGTTCCATCGCGGCGGCGGCCATGATCGCGATCGAGATGCGTTCCTGCGGCAGGTTCTGGACCAGGTAGATGAAGCCCATCCCCTCCTCGCCGAGCAGGTTCTCCACCGGCACCTTGACGTCGGTGAAGGACAGTTCGGCGGTGTCCTGGGCGTCCATGCCGATCTTGTCGAGGTGGCGGCCCCGCTCGAAGCCCTCCATGCCGCGCTCGACGACCAGCAGGGAGAAGCCCTGCGCGCCCTTCTCCGGGTCGGTCTGGGCGACCACGATCACCAGGTCGGCGTGGATGCCGTTGGTGATGAACGTCTTGGAGCCGTTGAGGATGTAGTGGTCGCCGTCGCGGACCGCGCGGGTCTTGATGCCCTGCAGGTCGCTGCCGGTGCCGGGTTCGGTCATCGCGATCGCGGTGATCAGCTCGCCGGTGCAGAACTTGGGCAGCCAGCGCTGCTTCTGCTCCTCGTTGGCCAGCCGCAGCAGGTACGGCGCCGTGACGTCGTTGTGCAGGGAGAACCCGATGCCGCTGTAGCGGCCCCGGGTGGTCTCCTCGGTGATGATCGTGTTGTAACGGAAGTCGGGGTTGCCGCCGCCGCCGTACTCCTCGGGCACCGCCATGCCCAAGAAGCCCTGCTTGCCGGCTTCCAGCCAGACGCCGCGGTCGACGATCTTGGCCTGCTCCCACTCCTCGTGATGCGGGGCGACGTGCCGGTCGAGGAACCCGCGGTAGGACTCGCGGAACAGTTCGTGCTCGGACTCGAAGAGGGTGCGCTGGAATTTGACGGCACTGCCCATCGGTGGCCTCCCGGGGAGAGTTGGGTGCAAGACGTTGCCGACGAGGATAGACCAACCGGATGGTTGGGGGCGCGCGGGGACCGGGACGGCCGTCAGGTGGCCGTCGCCTCGATGATGCCGAACGGGCTGGCCGTGGGCACCACCCGGACCCGCCCGAAACCGGCCCGGGTGAGCAGGCGGGCGTATTCGTCGGCCGTGCGCTCTCGGGCGTCGGCGCCCACCAGCATCTCCAGATCGAGCCAGTTGCCGGCGAAATCCCGCCCGTGGCGCGGCAAGACCGCCTCGACCAGCAGCACGACCGACCCGGGCCGCGCCGCTGCGCGCACATTGCGCAGAATCTGCACCGCCTCGTCATCAGGCCAGTCATGGATGACGTTTTTGAGCAGGTAGGCGTCGCCGCCGCCCGGAACCGCGTCGAAGAACGAGCCCTCCTTGATGCGGATGCGGTCGCCCACCCCGTGCTCGGCCAGCAGCGCCGGCGCCCCGGCGACGACCTGCGGCAGGTCGTAGAGCACCCCGCGCGCGGTCGGGGTGGCGGCGATGACGGCGGCCAACAGCCGACCGTGCCCGCCGCCGACGTCGACGATCGTCGGCGTGGATCCCAGCGCGGCGAAGTCGTAACCGGCGACGACCGGCGCGGTCGACAACTCCGAGACGCCGGTCATCGCCGCGTTGAACACCGCTGCGATGTCGGGTTCGGTGGCGAGATAGTCGAACACCGCCATGCCGCGCAGCCGCGGGATCACCGCGTTGCCGGTGCGGACCGCCTCGGCCAGTTCGCTCCAGTGATCCCGGTGCGCCCGGGAGCCGACGAACCGCGCCATGCCGGCCAGGGACGGTGCGGTGTCCCGCCGCAGCGTCTCGGCCAGCGGGGTCAGCTCATAACGACCGTCGCGGCGGCGCCGGAACACTCCGCGCCCGGCCAGGGCCCGCACCAGCCGCTGCACCGCGTCCGGGTCGGCGCCGACCCGGCCGGCCAGCTCATCGATCGGCAGCGGGCCCTCGGCGAGCGCGTCGGCGATACCGAGCTCGGCGGCCGCGGCGATCGCCTGCGCCATCCAGGCGGTCAGGATCATCTCCAGCATCACCGCCGGCGCGGGTGCCAGCCGCTGATGGAGCCGATAGAGATGGTGGCGCAGCCGTTCTACGGCGCGCGCCACCCGCGGGGGCGGCACTCGGAGGGGAGAAGACATCCACACAGCAAAGCGGGAATTGGCCGGCATCGCGCGCACATTCCATTAGCCCGACGAAATTCATTCAAACCGGGGGCGCGACCCCCCGATCACGACGGCGGCGAGGCGAACTCCGCCAGCGCGGCGGCCAGCGCCGCGGGCACCTGGGCCCGGATGCGGGTGCCGCCCTCGTCGTGGTCGGTGCTGTGCACCCGCCCCTCCTCGTGCAGCCGGGCCACCAGGTCCCCGCGGTGGTACGGGATGGTGACGTCCACCGCGGTGTCGTGGCGCTCCACCAGCCGGCTCATCGTCTCGCGCAGCTCGGTGAGGCCGGCGCCGGTGCGCGCCGAGACGAACACCGCCTCCGGCAGCGCCCGGCGCAGCTGGGTCAGCGCCAGCTCGTCGGCCGCGTCGATCTTGTTGACCACCAGCAGTTCGGGCACCGGCGGGCCGGCGGCAGCGGCGGCGGGGTGGGCCTGCGCGGTCCGGGGGAGACCAAGATCGAAACCGACCGGCGCCGCATCCGCGAGCGGATGGCCAAACTGCGCCGCGACATCAAGGCGATGAAGCAGGTCCGCGACACCAAGCGCCGCCGCCGCATCGACAGCGACGTGCCCGCGATCGCGATCGTCGGCTACACCAACGCCGGCAAGTCGAGCCTGCTCAACGCGCTGACCGGGGCCGGGGTGCTGGTGCAGGACGCGTTGTTCGCCACCCTGGACCCGACCACCCGGCGCGGCTACTTCGACCCCGAGGCCGAAGAGGGCCCGTTCGTCATCACCGACACCGTCGGGTTCGTCCGCCACCTGCCCACCCAGCTGGTCGAGGCGTTCCGCTCCACCCTGGAGGAGGTCGCCGACGCCGACCTGCTGGTGCACGTGCTCGACGGCGCCGACCCCGGCCCGCTCGCGCAGGTCGAGGCGGTGCGGGCGGTGTTGCGCGACGTGCTCGCCGAGCGCGCCGGCCCGCCCCCCGGCCTGCCGCGACATCGACTCACCCCAGCCGCGCAGCCGGGGCAGCATGTATTCCATCTGCGCCAGCGCCACCTGCGCTTTGCCCTCCCGGCTGGTGGCGTGCTGGGCGAAGATGTCGAGGATGAGCGCGGTGCGGTCGATCACCTTGACCCGCACCGCCTTCTCCAGCGCGGTCAGTTGCGCCGGGGAGAGCTCGCCGTCGCAGATCACCGTGTCGGCCCCGGTCGCCAGCACCACCTCGCGCAGTTCGGCGGCCTTGCCGGCGCCGATGTAGGTGGCCGGGTCGGGCTTGTCGCGGCGCTGGATCAGCCCGTCGAGCACCTCCGAGCCGGCGGTCTCGGCCAGCGCCGCCAGTTCGGCGAGGCTGGCGTCGGCGTCGGCGGCGGCGCCCTCGGTCCAGACCCCGACCAGCACCACCCGTTCCAGGCGCAGCTGGCGGTATTCGACCTCGGAGACGTCGGCGAGTTCGGTGGACAGCCCGGCGACCCGGCGCAGCGCGGCGCGGTCGTCGAGGTCGAGTTCGCCGGTGCTGGGGACAGCGGGGCGGTGGGGAGTGTCGCTGGTCATGGTCGGCTTCCGATGATGCCCGCCGCGGCCCGATCGCGCATCCGAATTACTGCTCGGCCCACCAGTCCTCCGCGATCTCCCCCTCGGCGACCAGCACCGACGGCCCGCGCAGGTAACTGCTGGCCTCGGTGACGGTGACGCTGACCTGCCCGCCGGGGACCCGGACGGTCAGCTCGCCGGTGTCGGCGCCGTCGGCGGCCAGGGCGGCGACCGCGGCGGCGACGGTGCCGGTGCCGCAGGAGCGGGTCTCCCCCACCCCGCGCTCGTGCACCCGCATCGACACCGCGCCGCCGGCCGGGGCGGTGAGGATCTCCACGTTCACCCCGTCGGGGAACAGGGCCGGGTCGAAGGTGACCGGGGCGGCCACGTCGAGGCGGGCCAGCTCCGCGGCGGTCAGGGTGGCGTCCACGCAGGCCAGGTGCGGGTTGCCGACGTCGACGGCGATCCCGTCGAAGCGCCGGCCGCCGACCACCGCGCTGCCGGTGCCGAACCGGCCGGCCTTGCCCATCTCGACGGTGATCGCGGCGCGCACCCGGTCGGCGTGGTGCACCCGCACCGGCCGCGGGCCGGCCAGCGAACCGACCACGAACTCGTCGCGGTGCTCGAGCCCGGCGGCGCGCAGGTAGTGGGCGAAGACCCGCACCCCGTTGCCGCACATCTGGGCGATCGACCCGTCGGCGTTGCGGTAGTCCATGTACCAGTCGTCGGCGCCCACCCCGTCGGGCAGCCGGTCGAGCACCCCGGCGGTGTGCGCCGCGCCGGCGGTGGTGATCCGCAGCACCCCGTCGGCGCCCAGTCCGCGGCGGCGGTCGCAGAGCGCGGCCACCGCGGCGGGGGTCAACGCGCGGGCGGCGTCGAGGTCGGGCAGCAGCACGAAGTCGTTCTCGGTGCCGTGGCCCTTGGCGAATCTCACCCGTTCAGGATACGGATCGCCAGGCGGCCAGGGCGGTGTCGCACCGGTCGGGTGCGGTCGCGTCCAGCCACCGGATGCGGTGGTCGCGGCGGAACCAGGAGCGCTGCCGGCGGGCGTAGCGGCGGGTGCCGATGAAGGTGCGTTCCCGCGCGGTCTGCAGCTCCTGGGTGCTCCCACCGGCGTCGAGTGCCGCGATCACCTGGGCGTAGCCCAGCGCCCGCGCCGCGGTCACCCCGTCGCGCAGGCCGGCCTCGAGCAGCCCGGCGACCTCCTCGACCAGGCCCGCGGCGAACATGGCCTCGGTGCGCAGTTCCAGCCTCTCGTCCAAAACCGCGGTGTCGCAGTCGATTCCGATGATGACAGTGTCCCAGCGCGGCGCACCGATGCGCGGCGCGGACGCCGCGAACGGCCGCCCGGTCAGCTCCACCACCTCCAGCGCGCGCACGATGCGCCTGCCGTCGCTGGGCAGGATGGCCGCCGCGGCGGCCGGATCCGCCGCGGCCAGTTCGTCGTGCAAACCGGCCGCCCCGATCTGCGCCAGGCGCGCCTCGTAGCGGGCCCGCACCGCCGGGTCGGTCGCCGGGAAGGCCCAGTCGTCCAGCAGCGCCTGGATGTAGAGCATCGATCCGCCGACGACGATCGGCACCGCGCCGCGCCCGCGGATCGCGGCGATGTCGGCGGCGGCCGCGGACTGGTAGGCGGCGACGGTGGCGGTCTCGGTCACCGCCAGCACGTCCAGCTGGTGGTGCGGCAGGCCGCGGCGCTGGGCGGGCGGCACCTTGGCGGTGCCGATGTCCATGCCCCGGTAGAGCTGCATGGCGTCGGCGTTGACGATCTCGGCGGCGATACCCAGCTGCGGTAACCGGGTGCCGACGTCGAGGGCGAGCTCGGATTTGCCGGTGCCGGTGGGGCCGACGATCGCCAGCGGGCGCGGGGGCCGCGCCGTCACGGGGTCCAGACCCCGACGAAGTAGCCGACCCCGAACGGCGCGCCGCGGTACAACTCGGTGACCGCACCGGGTGGCGGGCCGACCAGCCCGCCCAGCGCCGCGAACGCCGCGCGCCCGCCGATCGCCGGTGCCAGCGCCCCCAGCGCGCCGGTGTCCCCGCCGGCCAGTGCGGTGTCCAGCACCCGCTGGGCGGCGGCGTCGGCCGGGTGGTGGCCGCCGGGGGCGGCCGGGGTCAAGGTGGTGGCGCCGTCGGCGACCACCAGCACCCCGACCGGGTGGCCGGCGGCGTCGATGCCGGCGCGCAGCCGCCGCCCGGCCGCGCCCGCGGTGGCCGGGTCGCCGAACACGTGCACCTCGGCGGTGGCGTCGGGGCGGACCCGCTCACGCACCCAGCCGGCGATCAGGGCGCACAGCGGCAGCGCCGCGGGCGTCCCGGTCGCCGCCCCGGGGCTCAGCCGCACCGGCAGGTCCACGCCATAGCCGGCGAAGGTGCCGGATTCCGCCGGGCGCACCACCCGGTCGTGCTCGCCGGCGCCGAGCACCAGCCAGGACGCCGGCAGCCGGGCGGCCGCGTCGAGGGCGGCGGCGGTCAGGTCGGCGGTGTCGGCGGTGCCGACCAGGTCGGGCACCAGCAGCGGCGCGCACGGGATGATCGCGACACCGGCTAGCACGGCCGCAGGTTACCGTTCCGGTCGTGCCCCGGCGGGCAGTGCGGTGTCGCGGCCTCCGGCGCTGGCGGCAATCGTGGCGGCCTCGCCGCGGGCGAGTTTGGCGGTGGCCACGATCACCAGCACCAGGCTCACCGCGACCGCGACGTCCTCGGTGCCGCCGGCCTGCAGGTGCTCGCCGAGCACCAGGATGCCCAGCACGGTGGCCACCAGCGGTTTGGCCACCGTGATGGTGGGCATCGAGGCGGTCAGGGCACCGGCGCGGAACGCCGACTGCTGGAAGATCATGCCGGTGAGGGTGGCGGCCAGCCACGGCACCAGCTCCGGCGCGGTCAGCACCGCCCAGAAACCGTCGTGGGCGACCGCGACGATGCTCTTGGTCAGCACGGCGAACACCGCCAGGGAGGCGCCGGCGACCACCGCGAGCAGCACCGCGGCGGTCGGGGTGCCGGCGTGCCGACGCGCCATCACCACGCACACCACCAGGATCGGGATCATGACCAGGGCGACGACCAGCCACACCGATCCGGCGGCCCGGTCGCGTCCCGGCGTCGGGTCGCCGACGATGACCACCACCGCCAGCGCGGCGGCCAGGACCGCGGCCCACAGCCACTCCGAGCGGCTCACCGCCTGCTTGGTGATCCGGGCGTAGATGGGCAGCGCGAACAGCAGAGCGGTCACCTGCAGCCCGGTGACCAGCATCACCGATCCGACCACCAGCGCGGCGGCCTGCAGGCCGTAGTTGGCCACCGCGGCGACGCCACCACCCCAGAACCGCACGTCGCGCAGCGACATCCGGAACAGTTCCAGATGGCCGACGTCGGGCTTGTCGGTGATCTCCTGCGCGGAGCGCTGCCGGATGACGTCACCGATCGCGGAGGCCAGCGCGGCACACAGCGCGAGCGCGGCGGCGATGATCGCTTCAGGCTGCATTAGTTGGTCTCCTCAGCCGACGTCACCGGCCAGCCCGCGGCGGGCACGCCGTCGGGGTGGGACAACATCGCGATTGCCGGCGCGCTCCTCGCCGAACACGGTCAAAGTCTCGGTGCGCCACGATACCCGCCCGGCGGCCCCCCGACGGTGAACAACCCGGCTATTACCGGCCCGGCGGCTCAGGTGGCGGCGGATTCGGTGGCAAGCTGCTTGAATACCCGGTGGGGAGAACTCCCCGCGACGGAGTGCAGGCGCCGCGACGCGCGGCAGCGGCGTGGGCCATGCCCGCGCGGGAAGTAGGTGGCGGTAACGATGACGACCCACGAGCCCGACAACCGTGCGCCCAAACCGGTCCCCCGGCCCGGGCCCAAACCGGGGCCGGCGGTGCCGCCGGCGGTGGCGGTGCCGCCCACCGCGGCGGTGCCCGCCGCCGACCCGCGCCGGTTCGGCCGGGTCGACGACGACGGCACCGTCTGGCTGATCGGTTCGGCCGGCGAGCGGGTCGTCGGGACCTGGCAGGCCGGCGAGCCGGACGCGGCGTTCGCCCACTTCGGCCGGCGCTTCGACGACCTGAGCACCGAGGTGGCGCTGATGGAGGAGCGGCTGGCCGCCGGCTCCGGCGATCCGCGCAAGATCAAGGCCTCCGCCGAGGCGTTGGCGCAGACACTGCCCACCGCCGCCGTGCTCGGGGACGTCGACGCGCTGGCCGCCCGGCTGGCGGTGATCGTCGAACGCGCCGACTCGGCGGTGGCCGCCGACCGCGCCGAGCGCGACGAGCAGCGCGCCGCCGCCACCGCCCGCAAGGAGGCGCTCGCGGTGGAGGCCGAGGAACTGGCCGCCAACGCCACCCAGTGGAAGGCGGCCGGGGACCGGCTGCGGGAGATCCTCGCCGAGTGGCGCACGATCCGCGGCCTGGACCGCCGCACCGACGACGCGCTGTGGAAGCGGTATTCGGCGGCCCGGGACGCCTTCAACCGGCGGCGCGGCTCGCACTTCGCCGAGCTGGACCGGGACCGGGCCACCGCGCGCGACGTCAAGGAGCGGCTGTGCGTCCGCGCCGAGCAGCTCAGCGCGTCCACCGACTGGGCCGGCACCACCAAGGCGTTCCGGGCGCTGCTCACCGAGTGGAAGGCGGCCGGGCGAGCCGCCCGCGACGTCGACGACGCGCTGTGGGCGCGGTTCAAGGCCGCCCAGGACGTCTTCTTCGCCGCCCGCAACGCCGCCTCCGCCGAGCGGGACGCCGCCCTGCAGGGCAATGCGACGGCCAAGGAGGCGCTGTTGGCGCAGGCCGAGAAGCTCGACACCGCGAATCTGCCAGCCGCCCGGGCCGCGTTGCGCTCGATCGTGACCAAGTGGGACGCGGTGGGCAAGGCGCCGCGCGATCAGGAGCCGGAGCTGGAGCGGCGGCTGCGCGCGGTGGAGAAGCGGGTGCGCGACGCCGCCGACGCCGACCGGGTCGACCCGGAGGCGCAGGCCCGCGCCGACCAGTTCCGGGTGCGCGCCGAGCAGTTCGAGCAGCAGGCGCAGAAGGCCGAGGCGGCCGGGCGGGCCAAGGACGCCGCGCGGGCCCGGGAGAGCGCCGCGCAGTGGCGGCAGTGGGCGGAGGCGGCGGCCGCGGCGGTGCAGCGCCGAGCCTGACCGCCGCTCAGCGCGGCGGCTCGCCGTCCCGGTCGGGCGGCTCGGGCAGGTCGTCGAGCAGTTTCCGGGTCTGCTGCTCGGCTGCGGCGCGGCGGCGGTCCTCCTCGGCGGCCAGTTGCACCACGGTGCGGGTCCACACCACCCGCGCCCAGTGGAAGGTCAGCACGATCAGGGCGATCCAGGCGATGATCAGCCCGATACCCGGCCCCGGCTGCCCCGCCGCGGCGGTCTGCCGCGTCCAGACCGCGAGCAGGCCGATCACGCTGGCGGTGGCCGATCCGGCCAACGCCACCCAGGCCACCGCCCACCGCCGGGTCAGCAGGGCCAGCATTGAGAAGCCCACGCCGAACACCAGCGCCAGCCACGCGAACATCCGCATCGGCAGCGTCACCCCGGCGGCGACGGTGGCTTCCGAGCCGAACAGCAGGTCCCAGCCGCGCACCTCGCCGGTGTGCGGCAGGATGAACGACGCCAGCAGCACGAACACCAGGATCGAGACGACCAGCGCGCGACCGCCGGGTTCGATCTGGCGGGCCAGGCGCCGCTCCACCTTCTCCAGGTCGGCGCGGTAGGCGTTGAAAGCCTCGTCATCGTGCGGGCGGTTCATCGGGCACATCCTGGTGTCGTCGCGGCGGGCATCGGTTTGGCGCCCACGGTGGGCATCCCCAGCCCGACTCCGCGGGGCCGGCCGCCGGCCTCGTGGGCGTCGCCGGCCCGGGTGCGGCGGTGGTCGAGCACCGGCGCGTCGGCGAGCAGGTGGTGCGGGGCGGCGCCGGTGATCTCGGTGGTCACGATGTCACCGGGGCGCACCGGGTGGTCGCCGGGGGCGAAGTGCACCAGCCGTCCGTCGCGGGCCCGGCCGCTCATCCGCGCGGTCTGCGCGTCCTTGCGGCCCTCGCCGGTGGCCACCAGCACCTCGACCCGGGTGCCGACCTGGTTGAGGTTCTCCTCCCAGGAGATCTGTTCCTGCAGCGCGATGAGCCGGTCGTAGCGGTCCTGGACGACCGCTTTGGGCACCTGGTCGGCCAGCTCGGCGGCCGGGGTGCCCGGGCGTGGGGAGTACTGGAAGGTGAACGCCGAGGCGAACCGGGCGCGCCGCACCACCTCCAGGGTGGCGGCGAAGTCGTCCTCGGTTTCGCCGGGGAAGCCGACGATGAGGTCGGTGGTGATGGCGGCGTCGGGCATGGCGGCGCGGACCCGGTCGAGGATGCCCAGGAACTTCTCGGCGCGGTAGGAGCGGCGCATGGCCCGCAGGACGCGGTCGGATCCGGACTGCAGCGGCATGTGCAGGGTCGGGCAGACGTTGGCGGTGGCGGCCATCGCCTCGATGACGTCGTCGGTGAACTCCGCCGGGTGCGGGGAGGTGAACCGGACCCGCTCGAGGCCGTCGATCGCGCCGCAGGCGCGCAGCAGTTCGGCGAAGGCACCGCGGTTGCGCGGCAGCGCCGGGTCGGCGAACGACACCCCGTAGGCGTTGACGTTCTGGCCCAGCAGGGTGATCTCCAATACGCCCTCGTCGGCCAGCGCCGCCGCTTCGGCGAGGATGTCCTCAGGGCTGCGGTCGACCTCCTTGCCGCGCAGCGACGGCACGATGCAGAACGTGCAGGAGTTGTTGCAGCCCACCGAGATCGACACCCACGCGGCGTAGGCCGATTCGCGGGCGGCGGGCAGCGCGGAGGGAAACTCCTTGAGCGACTCGAGGATCTCGACCTGCGCCGCGTTGTTGTGCCGGGCCCGCTCCAGCAGCACCGGCAGCGAGCCGATGTTGTGGGTGCCGAACACCACATCCACCCACGGCGCCTTCTTCAGCACCGCGTCTTTGTCTTTCTGCGCCAGGCAGCCGCCGACCGCGATCTGCATGCTCGGGTCGCGCCGTTTGCGCGGCGCCAGGTGGCTGAGGTTGCCGTAGAGCTTGTTGTCGGCGTTCTCCCGGACCGCGCAAGTGTTGAACACCACCACGTCGGCGTCGGCGCCCTCCGGCGCGCGGACGTAGCCGGCCTGCTCCAGCAGCCCGGCCAGCCGCTCGGAGTCGTGCACGTTCATCTGGCAGCCGTAGGTGCGCACCTGGTAGCTGCGGGCGCCGCCCCCGGCCGCCGTGTCGAGCAGCTGTGTCGAAGTCACGCGCCCATGGTACGGCGGTGGCCCGTGACGGCCGCGCCCGCGTTTCACGCCCCGGTAGCCGTCACACCCGGCGGCGCTCCTGCTCGGCGGCGATCGCGGTGCGGACCACGTCGTAGGCCAGCGTCTGGTGGTAGCCGCGCCGCGCCAGCATCGCCACCAGCCGGCGCGCGATCTTCAGCGGGTCACCGTCGAGGTTCTCCCGGCGCAGCCGCTTGCCCACCAGCTCCTCGGCGCGCCCCCGCTCGGCGGCGGCGTCGACCTCCCCCAGCGCGCCGGCGGCCACCTCCTCGTCGATGCCCTTGCGGCGCAGTTCGGCGGCCAGGGCCCGGCGGCCCCGCCCGGCGTAGCGGTGCCGGGATCGCACCCACTGCTCGGCGAAGGCGGCGTCGTCGACGAGTCCGGCCGCCGCGAGCCGGTCGAGCACCCGGGTGGCGACCTCCTCGGGGTAGCCGCGCCGGGCCAGCTGAGCGGTGAGCTCGGCGCGGCTCCGGGCCCGGGCGGTGAGCAGACGCAGACACAGCGTCCGCGCCTGCTCCTCGCGCTCAGAAGTCGACGGGGGCGGGCAGGACGTCATCTGCCAGACCGTCGGCCTCGTCGGTCAGCACCGCACCGATACCGAGCTTCTCTTTGATCTTCTTCTCGATCTCGTTGGCCACGTCGACGTTCTCCAGCAGGAAGTTGCGGGCGTTCTCCTTGCCCTGCCCGAGCTGCTCGCCTTCGTAGGTGTACCAGGAGCCGGATTTGCGGATGAATCCCTGGTCGACGCCCATGTCGATCAGCGAGCCCTCCCGGCTGATGCCCTTGCCGTAGAGGATGTCGAACTCGGCCTGCTTGAACGGCGGCGAGACCTTGTTCTTGACCACCTTGACCCGGGTGCGGTTGCCCACCGCGTCGGTGCCGTCCTTGAGCGTCTCGATGCGCCGCACGTCCAGCCGCACCGACGAGTAGAACTTCAGGGCCTTGCCGCCGGTGGTGGTCTCCGGGCTGCCGAACATCACCCCGACCTTCTCCCGCAGCTGGTTGATGAACACCGCGGTGGTGCCCGAGTTGCTCAGCGCCCCGGTCATCTTCCGCATCGCCTGGCTCATCAGCCGGGCCTGCAGCCCGACGTGGCTGTCGCCCATCTCGCCTTCGATCTCCGCGCGGGGCACCAGGGCCGCCACCGAGTCGATGACCAGGATGTCCAGCGCCCCGGAGCGGATCAGCATGTCGGCGATCTCCAGGGCCTGCTCACCGGTGTCGGGCTGGGAGACCAGCAGCGAGTCGGTGTCCACGCCGAGCCGTTTGGCGTATTCGGGGTCCAGGGCGTGCTCGGCGTCGATGAACGCCGCGATGCCGCCGGCGGCCTGGGCGTTGGCCACCGCATGCAGTGCCACGGTGGTCTTCCCGGAGGATTCCGGGCCGTAGATCTCGATGACGCGGCCGCGCGGCAGCCCGCCGATGCCCAGCGCGACGTCCAGGGCGATCGACCCGGTCGGGATGACCGAGATCGGCTGGCGCACCTCGTCGCCCAGCCGCATCACCGAGCCCTTGCCGTGACTCTTCTCGATCTGGGCGAGCGCCAGTTCGAGTGCCTTCTCGCGGTCGGGAACCTGTGCCATGAGTGTCTCCGTTCTTTCCGGTGTTCTGTGGTGACCGGTGCCGGTCGATTGGCCGCGACGCTAGCGACGGGGTCCGACAAGTCGGCCGACTGCTGTGCCTCGAACACCACCACCGTAAACGAACGGGTGTTCGATTGGCGAGTGACACGCCGGAAGCGCGGTGACCGGTTCGCCGCACCGGGCGTCAGGGCCGGGGACCGGCGGTCACCACTGGTCGCGGGGGACGTCGAAGTCCGCGCAGAGGGCCCGCCAGACCGCGCGGGGCTCCACCCCGGCCTCGATGGCCTCGGCGGCGGTGCGTCCGCCGACCCCGCTGAGCACGTGGTCGACCAGGACCGAGGAACCGTAGGCCGCGCCGAACCGCTCGGCCACCAGCTCGTGGAACTCCGTCAACCGCACCCGACCACGCTACCCAGCGCCGGCCAGCGCCTCCCGGCACACCCGCACCGGGTCGGCGACCTCGGCGGCGCCGGCGGCCGCCCGCCGCGCCGCCGCCCGGTAGCGCGGCGTGTCCAGCACCGTGCCGACCGCGGCCGCCAGGGACTCGGCGGAAAGCGGCCGCACCAGCTCGGCGCTGCCCTGGCGGACCACCCGGTTGGCCAGCTCCCACTGGTCGCCGCCGCCGGGCACCGCCACCAGCGGCAGCCCGGCCAGCAGCGTCTTGGTCAACATGCCGTGCCCGCCCCCGCAGATCACCAGGTCGGCCTGCGCCAGCAGCGCGTCCTGCCGCCCCAGCCCGACCACCGCCCACGGCGGTACCCGCAGGTCGTCGCCGGCCAGCCGGGATACCGCCAGCCGGGACCCGGCGGGCAGTCCCGCGCCGGGGAGCAGGCAGCCCAGGGCGGTCTCGGCCAGCGCGGCCGCCCCGGTCGTCGCGGTCGACGGCGCCACCACCACCAGCGGCCCGGGACCCTCGGGCACCGCCAGCACGGTCTCGGTCGGCTCGAAGTGCAGCGGGCCGACCAGGACCGCTTCGGCCGGCCAGTCCGGGCGCGGCACCTCGAGGGCGGGCAGGGTGGCGATCAGCCGCCGCCGCGGGCCCGGATCGCGGGCCGGCAACCCGATGCCGCGGCGCGCCGCGGCGCGCTGGCGCAGGCCCGCCCGCCAGGACCGGGCGGTCAGGCCGCGCAGCACCGTGTCGCGCGCCCGGCCGCGCAGCCCGACCCCCGGGGCCAGCCCGCTGCCGATCGGCGGCAGTCCCCGCGACGGCCGGTACAGCGGGTGCGGGCTGAGTTCGACCCACGGGATGCCGAGCAGTTCGGCGGCCAGCCCCCCGCAGGCGGTGATGACGTCGGAGACCACCAGGTCGGGTGCCATCTCGCGCAGCTGCGGAACGTTGAGCACCGCCATCCTCGCCGCCCGCTGGTGGATCTTGGCCCCGGCGTCGCGGTCGTCGTCCTCGTCGGTGGCGTCCAGGCCGAGCAGTTCGGCCGCGGCGACACCGGCGGCCCGGGCGGCGGGCAGCCACGCCGTGCCGGTGAGCAGGGTGGGTTCGTCGCCGGCGGCCAGGAATCGGCGGCACAGCGCGATCGCCGGAAACGAGTGTCCGGGATCGGGTCCGGCGACCACCACAACGCGCATCCGCCCACCTTGTCATGGCCGCCGCCGCCTACGCTGAGGAGCATGGCTGAACCGATCGCCGCGCCGAGCGCGGACGCGAACATCCGCACCGTCGAGACCCTGCTGAACGCGCTGCAGGCACAGGATTTCGACACCCTGGCCGACACCCTCGCCGACGACGTCGTCTACCAGAACGTCGGTCTGCCGGTCATCCGTGGCCGCCGGGCGGCGGTGAAACTGCTGCAGCGCATGGTCGGCCGGGTCGGCTTCGAGGTCAAGACGCACCGCGCCGCCGCCGACGGGCCGGTGGTGCTCAACGAGCGCACCGATGTGCTGGTCATCGGGCCGCTGCGGCTGCAGTTCTGGGTGTGCGGGGTGTTCGAGGTGCACGACGGCCGGATCACCTTGTGGCGCGACTACTTCGACGCGCTCGACATGCTCAAGGCCACGGCCCGGGCGGTGGCCGGCGCGGTCGTTCCCGCGCTCAAGCCCAGCATGTAGCTCCCGGTAGGCCCCCAGCCCGCCGTCAGGCGCGGTGGGGCGCGGCGAGTTCGTCGAAGGCCTGCGCCCAGCCCTGCAGCCGGTCGGTGGCGCCGAGCAGTTCGCGGCGGTAGCGCTGATCGCCCATCGGTGAGCCGTGCGCGGTCCCGCCGTTGGCCGCCGAGACCAACTGGGCGGCGGCGGTCACCATCGCGTTGTACTGGCGCACGCCGCCGCCGAGCTGGGCGGTGAACGCGTTGATGGTCGGGACCAGATGCGTGCGCGACTGCGGGGTGAAGGTCATCGCCCGCTCCATCGACACCACCTCGTCGGCGGTGGCGGCCATGGTCGTCGCGGTGTCGGTCGCCACCGTCTTGAGCTCCTCGATCTCGGTGCGGGGCAGCAGGTTTCCGCGTTCCATGACACCGATGAGCGAGAACAGCCCGCGTTCGGAGGCGGCGAGCGCCGACATCGCCGAGCGGGCCGCCGAATCCGGCGGCGGCAGCCGGCGCGCGGTGACCGTGCGGGCCGGCGGCAGCGGCACCGACCGCAGCCAGCGGAACCGCAACAGCAGCAGGGTGGCCGGGACCACGGCGGCGGCCGCGATCACGCTGGTGATGATCAGCACCCACACCGGGGTGGCCCACGACGCCAGCAGGGCGGTCAGCAGCGCCCAGAACAGGCTGGCGCCGGCGGCCAGCAGCCCCCAGCGCAGCGCCCGGCGGCGTTGCCGCAACAGCCGGGCCCGCGACCCGGAAAACCCGCTGGGACAGTAGGGACCGGCGATGGTGGCGGGACTAGAGCGCGGCGCCGGGCAGT
>NZ_LZLJ01000003.1 GCF_001668625.1 Mycobacterium sp. 1274756.6 | reverse complement strand
GGCCACTTCTCGCACTTTTCCTGCATATTTTCGGTTTCGCGGGCGGTGCCGACGGGGCGGGGGCGGCGCGGGCGGGGCCGACGAGGTCGGGGGCGGCGCGGTCAGCGCTGCGGGGGCCGACGAGGTCGGGCGCACCGGCCGGTCAGCGCTGCGGTCGCACGCCCAGCACGTCGCGGAACAGCGCCTGCCGCAGCGCCAGCTCCCGCGGATCGCTCCACAGGTGGAAGCCGAGCCGGTTCATCACATAGGCGAACCCGATGCCGGTGTCGGGGTCGGCGAACCCGAACGAGCCACCCAGACCCGGCGTGCCGAACGCCTTGTCCGAGGAGCCGAACCGGAAATGGTCGACCGGTTTGCAGTAGCCCAGTGAGAACGCCGAATCCACGTGCAGCACCTTGTCGCGCACCCCGCCGGACGGCGCGGCCGCCGGGGTGGCCAGCTCCGCTCGAACGGCCGGGGTCCAGCCGAGCTGCTCGCCACCGGTGGCGGCGCAGCCGTAGGCGCAGGCGACCGCCCGCGCGGTGCCGATCCCGTTGGCAGCCGGGATCTCCACGCGGCGGATCTCCTCCCGGTTGAAGTCGCGCATCGGGTCGATCCCGGCGATCACGTTGGCGGCCCGCCCGGTCAGCCCGAACGGGTTGAGAAACGCCAACGTCAGCCGCGGTGGCAGCGCGTTGACGTGCAGCAGCGCGCGCGCCCGGTGCCAGCCGTGCAACCAGGCCACCCGGTCGCGGTCCACGGTGTCGGGCAAGCCGATGTGCAGGTCCAGCTCCAGCGGCGCGGCCACCTCCTCGGCGAAGAAGCGGCCCAGGGTCCGGCCGGCCGGGTCGGCGTGCCGGATCAACTCCGACTCATACCAGCCCAGCGTGATCGCGTGATAGCCGTGCCGGGTACCCGGCGGCCAGGCCGGGGCCTGCGCGGCCAGCGCCCGCGACAAGCGTTCAGTGCCGGCCAGGTCGGCGGGGGAGAGCCGGGCGTCCAGCGCCGGTAGCCCGGCCTGGTGGGCCAGCAGTTGGCGCACCGTGATCGCGGCCTTGCCGGCCTGGGCGAAGTCCGGCCAGTAGTCGGCGACCCGAGCGTCGTAGTCGATCAGACCGCGGGCGGCGGCGACCGCCACCGCCAGCGAGGACACCCCCTTGGTGGTGGAGAACATGTTGACCACGGTGTCCGCGCGCCACGGGTCGCGGCTACGGCCGTCCCGGTAGCCGCCCCACAGGTCGACGACCTTGACCCCGTCGCGATACACCGCCACGGCCGCGCCGACCTCACGCCCGGCGGCGAAATTGGCCCGGAACGCATCCGCGACCTTGCCGTAGCCCTCCTCGACCGCCCCGCCGATCCGGTCCGCCACGGTGTCCTTTGTCGCCATGGCCCGGTTGTACCAGCCGCGAGGCTGCCGTTCCCGGAAATGGCCGGTTCGGTCTCCCGCGTGGGCCCGCTGCAGAGACCGGATCGCGGGAGCGCGCCCGGCCACGACCGACCCGCATCGGTACTCTCGACCCATGTTCTCCTTCCTGCCCGGTATCCCTGGCGCCGACGAGGTTCGCGCGCTGGTCCGCCGCGTCGACACCGCCCGGCACCGCGGGGTGCCCGACGGCTGCGTGCTCGAGTTGGACCTGCAGACCCTGCCGCGCGAGACCAGCCGGTTCGACCCGCTGGCCATCCTCAGCGCCGGCGGGCGGCCGCCGGCGCTGCGCCAGGTGGTCGACGCCATCTACCGGGCCGCCGACGACCCGCGGGTGGCCGGACTGATTGCGCGCGTGCAACTCCCGGCCGCAGCGACCGGTCCGGTGCAGGAGCTGCGGGAGGCGGTCGCGTCGTTCAGCGCGGTCAAGCCGTCGCTGGCCTGGGCGGAAACCTACCCGGGCACGCTGGCCTATTATCTGGCGTCGGCGTTCAACGAGATCTGGATGCAACCGTCCGGAACGGTCGGGCTGGTCGGCTTCGCCGCCAACCCGATCTTCCTGCGCACCGCGATGGAGAAGATCGGGGTGCAGGCGCAGTTCGTCGCGCGCGGCGAGTACAAGACCGCGGCCGCGATGTTCACCGAGGACGGCTACACCGAGGCGCACCGCGAGGCCGACACCGCGCTGGTGGAGAGCATGCACTCCCAGGTGCGTGAGGCGGTGGCCGCCGCGCGTGGCCTCGACCCCGACGCCGTCGATGCGCTCGCCGACCGGGCGCCGCTGCTGCGCGACGACGCGGTGGGCGCCGGGCTGATCGACCGGGTCGGCTTCCGCGACCAGGCCTACGCCCGCATCGCCGAACTCACCGGCGCCGACGGGATCTCACCGGAGCGCGGCGACCCGGACTCCGAGGCCGCCCCACCCCGGCTCTACCTGTCCCGCTACGCCCACGCCACCGCCGACCGGCCCGGCCCGCCGCTGCCCAACCTGCCGGGCCGCAAACCCAAGCCGGTGATCGCGGTGGTCACGGTCGACGGGGCCATCGTCAACGGGCGCGGCGGCCCGCAGCCGTCCCCGCTGGGCCGCTCCAACGCCGGCGGCGACACGATCGCCGCCGCACTGCGCGATGCCACCGCCGACGACGAGGTCGCCGCGATCGTGTTGCGGGTGGACAGCCCCGGCGGGTCGGTCACCGCCTCGGAGACCATCTGGCGGGCCGTGGCCAAAGCCCGCGCCGCCGGCAAGCCGGTGGTGACGTCGATGGGCGCGGTCGCCGCCTCCGGCGGCTACTACATCGCCGCGGGCACCGACGCGATCGTGGCAAACCCGGGCACCATCACCGGATCGATCGGCGTGGTGAGCGGGAAGCTGATCGCGCGGGACCTCAAAGACCGGCTCGGCGTGGGCAGCGACAGCGTGCGCACCAACGCCAACGCCGACGCCTGGTCGATGGATTCGCCGTTCACCGCCGAACAGCAGCGACTGGTCGAGGCGGAGGCCGACCTGTTCTACACCGACTTCGTGCAGCGGGTGGCCGAGGGGCGCAACATGACCGCCGATGCGGTCGACAAGATCGCCCGGGGCCGGGTGTGGACCGGCGCCGACGCGTTGGACCGCGGCCTGGTCGACGAGTTGGGTGGGTTGCACACCGCAATCCGGCGGGCCCGCGCGCTGGCCGGGCTGGATCCCGACGCCGACACCAGGATGGCCTACTACCCGGGTTCGTCGCTGGTGGAGTTGCTGCGCCCGCGGGCCTCTTCGCAGCCGGCCGCGGCGTCGCTGTCCGATGCGGTCGGGACGTTGCTGGTGCGCTCGGTGCTCGGGGTGGCCGACGAACTGGACCGCACCTTCAGCGGGGCCCGCGTGCTGTGGCTGGGCGAGTCGCGGCTGTAGAGCGCGCCGCCGAGCGTGTCATCAGTGCGAAAACCCGCGCGTCATTTGACCGGTAATGCACGCTCGGCGCGACCGGTTACCCGCCCAAGGTGCCGCTGAGATAGATGATCTCGCCCATCGGGTCGTCGTCCTCGGTCAGTTGCGGCGCCGGGATGCCGTGTCGGGCGAACAGTGAACTGCGCGAGACCTGCGTCATGGTCCAGCCGGCCAGCGTCAGGTAGTCACTGACGTGGTTGCGGCCCTCGGTGAAGATCAGCGACGCCATGTCGATGTCGAACCCGTACTGGCGGAACCGCTCCGCACCGGCGCGGGCCTTCTCCGGGTCGAAATCGCGCAACCCGGGCACCGACTCGGTGGCCAGCGTGCTACCCGGCGCCGACAGGGCGGTGATGTTGTCGAAGAGCCGGTCCTGTGCTTCGGGCGGCAGATAGATCAGCAGGCCCTCGGCCACCCAGGCGGTGGGCCGGTCAGGGTCGAAGCCGGCGGCGCGCAGCGCTTCCGGCCAGTCCTGGCGCAGGTCGATGGCGACCGCGCGGCGCTCGGCGGTGGGCTCGGCCCCGAGCTCGGCGAGAGTGCTGGTTTTGAACTCGACCACCTCGGGCTGGTCGAGTTCGTAGACGGTGGTGCCGTCGGCCCACGGCAACCGGTAGGCGCGGCAGTCCAGCCCGGCGGCCAGGATCACCGCCTGGCGGATCCCGGCGTCGGCGGCCGCCACGAAGTAGTCGTCGAAAAACCGGGTGCGCACGCCGATTCCGTCGATCATCGCCTGCATGCGCTGCTCGGCGTCGGGTTCGACGGCGGCCAGGTCGATCTCGCGGTCCATCAGCTTGGTGAGGAACTCGACCCCGACCGCGCGTACCAGCGGGGCGGCGTAGGGGTCGTCGATCAGGCCGCGCGGATCGGCTGAGGCCATCGCCCGGCCGGCGGCGATCATGGTGGCGGTGGTGCCCACCGACGAGGCCAGATCCCAGCTGTCGTTGTCGGTACGTGCCATCGAAACTCCTGGATGTCGGTATCGCAGTTCAGGTTCGGGTGGCGACCACGGCGGTGGAATTGCGCAACGCGGCCGCCGCGGTGCCGTTCTGGTCGGTGTCCTCGGGGTAGCGGCGACCGTAGTCGGCGAAGACCTCGGCGCGGGTGCGGGTCTCGACCCGCCAGCCCCGGGCGTTCAGATAGTCGTCGGCGGGGTGACGCTCGCCGGGGTAGAACAACTCACCGAGGTCGACGACGAAACCGGACGCGCGCCACTGTTCGCTGATGACCCGGCTGCGCTGGCCGAGGGCCGCACCGCCATCGGGGTGGTACTCGGTGGCCAGCCGGCTGCCCGGCGCCGACAGCGCGGTGATGTTCTCGAAGAGCCGGTCCTGGGCTTCGGGCGGCAGATACGCCAGCAGGCCTTCGGCGCTCCAGGCGGACCGGCGGGCGGGGTCGAAGCCGGCGGCGCGCAGCGCGGCCGGCCAGTCCTGGCGCAGGTCGATCGCGACGGTGCGGCGCTCGGCGCGCGGCGCGGCGCCGAGGCCTGCCAGGGTGCGCGTCTTGAACTCGATGACCTGCGGCTGGTCGAGCTCGTAGACGGTGGTGCCGGCCGGCCAGGGCAGCCGGTAGGCGCGGGAATCGAGCCCGGACGCCAGGATCACCGCCTGGTCGATACCGGCGTCGGCGGCGGCCACGAAGAAGTCGTCGAAGAACCGGGTGCGCACCGCCATCACCTCGGTCATCAGGCCGGCCGCGGCGGCCGGCTCGGCGGGCACGGCGATCTCCCCGTCGAGCAGCCGGGTGAAGAACTCCACCCCGACGGCCCGCACCAGCGGGGCGGCGAACGGGTCGTCGATCAGCGCGTCGGATTCGCGGCTGGCCAGCGCCCGCGCGACGGCGACCATGGTCGCGGTGGCGCCCACGGACGAGGCCAGATCCCAGCTGTCGGAGTCGCTGCGTGCCATCGCGGTCAGCCTAAGCGTCGGTTGCGCCGCCGGCACGCCGGGCGACCAGGTAGCGCATCCCGGTGAACCCGGTGTCGTCGTCGATGGGGGAGAGGCCATGGTCGGCGAGCAATTCGTCGAGGCCGCGGCCGGTCACCTGCCAGCCCCGGTCGGCGAGGTAGGCGCCGGACTCATTGCGGTCCCCGAAATAGATCAGCGAGGCGGCGTCGAGATCGAGGCCGTGGCGCCGCCACTGCTCCGCGGAAGCCGCCATGTGTTGGCGCATCCGTTCCTGGGTGGCCGGGTCGGGGTCGCTGCTCTCGGTGGCCAGCCGGCTGCCCGGCGCGGAGAGGGCGGTGATGTTGTCCAGCAGGCTGTCCTGGGCCTGCGGCGGCAGGTAGCCCAGCAAACCTTCGGCGCTCCAGGCGGTGGGGCGGGTGGGGTCGAAGCCCGCGGCGCGCAGCGCGGCCGGCCAGTCCTGGCGCAGGTCGATCGCGACGGTGCGGCGCTCGGCGCGCGGCGCGGCGCCGAGGCCCGCCAGGGTGCGCGTCTTGAACTCGATGACCTGCGGCTGGTCGAGCTCGTAGACGGTGGAGCCGGCCGGCCAGGGCAGCCGGTAGGCGCGGGAATCGAGCCCGGACGCCAAGATCACCGCCTGGTCGATGCCGGCATCGGTCGCCGCCACGAAGAAGTCGTCGAAGAACCGGGTGCGCACCGCCATATTGGCGACCATGTGCGACAGGTCCCGCCCGGCCTCGTCGCCCAGCTCGGCCGGCTCGATCTCACCCTCGGCGAGCTTGGCGAAGACCTCCACGCCGACCGCGCGGACCAGCGGCGCGGCGAACGGATCGTCGATCAGCGGGTCGGGTTGCCGACTCGCCACCGCGCGGGCCGCCGCGACCGCGGTGGCGGTCGCTCCCACACTGGAGGCCAGGTCCCAGGTGTCGTCGTCGGTGCGTGCCATCGTGCCACCCCCTCGATAGTTATTTAGCTCAGGTAAGTATATGCGTTGTCGGGGGCGGCTGCCGCGCCCGCGGTGTACAGGCCCGCCGAGGCCGGCTGTTACTCTCATAGACTGCTTCACGCGCGAGCGCGCACGGCCGGGCGCGCCGGCGCTCGACGCGTGACGTGGGGACTGTCCGACGCTGGCCCGACCAGCCCATTTGCATGCCGCGGCGAGAACTCGGCTTGCGCAGGAGGAGAAGAGTGCTCTCGGCTTTCATCTCGGCGTTTCGGACAGTCGACCTGAGACGGAAGATCCTGTTCGCGCTGGGGATCGTCATCCTGTACCGCGTCGGCGCCGCGATCCCGTCCCCGGGAGTCGACTACCCCAAGGTGCAGAAGTGCATCGAGGAGGTCAGCGGCGGGGAGGCCGCGCAGGTCTACTCCCTGATCAACCTGTTCTCCGGTGGAGCGCTGCTGCAGCTGACCGTGTTCGCGGTCGGCGTGATGCCCTACATCACCGCGTCGATCATCGTGCAGCTGCTCACCGTGGTGATCCCGCGGTTCGAGGAACTGCGCAAGGAGGGCCAGTCCGGCCAGAACAAGATGACGCAGTACACGCGTTATCTGACGATCGCGTTGGCCATCCTGCAGTCCACCTCCATCGTGGCGCTGGCCGCCAACGGCGGCCTGCTGCAGGGCTGCACCTACTCCCACGAGATCATCGCCGACTCCTCGATCTTCACCCTGGTGGTGATCGTGCTGGTGATGACCGCCGGCGCCGCTCTGGTGATGTGGATGGGTGAGCTGATCACCGAGCGCGGGGTCGGCAACGGCATGTCGCTGCTGATCTTCATCGGCATCGCGGCGCGCATCCCGATCGAGGGCCAGTCGATCCTGGAGAGCCGCGGCGGTACCGTGTTCACCGGCGTCTGCGTGGCCACGCTGATCATCATCATCGGGGTGGTCTTCGTCGAGCAGGGCCAGCGCCGCATCCCGGTCCAGTACGCCAAGCGCATGGTGGGCCGCAAGATGTACGGCGGGACCTCGACCTACCTGCCGCTGAAGGTCAACCAGGCCGGTGTTATCCCGGTCATCTTCGCCTCGTCGCTGATCTACATCCCGCAGCTGGTCACCCAGCTGATCCAAAGCGGCGGATCCGGCGGTGGCGACGGCTGGTGGGACAAGCTGGTCGGCACCTACCTGTCGGACCCGTCGAACTTCGTCTACATCGCCGTCTACTTCGGCCTGATCATCTTCTTCACCTACTTCTACGTCTCGATCACGTTCAACCCCGACGAGCGTGCCGACGAGATGAAGAAATTCGGCGGGTTCATCCCCGGCATCCGGCCCGGGAAGCCCACCGCGGACTATCTGCGATTCGTGCTCAGCCGCATCACCCTGCCCGGTTCGATCTACCTGGGTGTGATCTCGGTGCTGCCGAACCTGTTCCTGCAGATCGGCAACACCGGCGCGGTACAGAACCTGCCGTTCGGTGGGACCGCGGTGCTGATCATGATCGGCGTCGGGCTCGACACCGTTAAACAGATCGAAAGTCAGCTCATGCAGCGCAACTACGAAGGGTTCCTCAAGTGAGAATCGTCCTGCTGGGGCCGCCCGGAGCCGGCAAAGGCACCCAAGCGGTGAAGCTGGCCGAGAAGCTCGGGATTCCACAGATCTCCACCGGGGATCTGTTCCGGCACAACATCTCCACCGGCACCGACCTGGGTGTGCAGGCCAAGCGGTACCTCGACGCCGGCGACCTGGTGCCGGCCTCGCTGACCAACGCGCTGGTCGAGGACCGCATCGACCAGCCGGACGCCGCCAACGGGTTCATCCTCGACGGCTACCCGCGATCGCTCGAGCAGGCCGAGGCGCTGCACGAGATGCTCAACCGGCGCGGCACCCGCGTCGACGCGGTGGTGGACTTCCAGGTCTCCCAGCAGGAGCTGCTGTCCCGGCTCAAGGGCCGCGGCCGCGCCGACGACACCGACGAGATCATCGAGAACCGGATGAAGGTCTACCGCGACGAGACCGCGCCGCTGCTGGAGTACTACCGCAACGAGCTGAAGACCGTCGACGCCGTCGGCGAGGTCGACGAGGTCTTCGAGCGGGCCTTGAGCGCCCTGGGCCGGTAACGATGGCCGCGCTGGCGCGGTTTCGGGCCCGCCGGGTGGTTCCGCAGCGCAGCGACGGCGAACTCGACGCGATGGCCGCCGCCGGGGCGGTCGTCGCCGCGGCGCTGCAGGCCGTGCGGTCGGCCGCGGTCGCCGGGGTCTCCACCGCCGAACTCGACGCGGTCGCCGAAGCGGTGATCCGCGACGCCGGCGCCACCCCGTCGTTTCTGGGCTACCACGGTTTCCCGGCCTCGATCTGCTCGTCGGTCAACGACCGGGTGGTCCACGGCATCCCGTCGCGCGAGGAGCTTCTGGCCCCCGGCGACCTGGTCTCGATCGACTGTGGCGCGGTGCTCGACGGTTGGCACGGCGATTCGGCCATCACGTTCGGGGTGGGGGAGCTCAGCGCGGCCGACGCCGCCCTGTCCCGGGCCACCCGGGAGTCGCTGCAGGCCGGGATCGCGGCCATGGTGCCCGGCAACCGGCTCAGCGACGTCTCCCACGCCATCGAATCGGGCACCCGCGCCGCCGCGAAAAGCCTGGGGCGCTCGTTCGGGATCGTCGCCGGCTTCGGTGGCCACGGCATCGGCCGCCAGATGCACCTGGACCCCTTTTTGCCCAACGAGGGGGCGCCGGGGCGCGGGCCGCGCATCGAGCACGGCTCGGTGCTCGCGATCGAACCGATGCTCACCCTGGGCACCACCGAGACGGTGCTGCTCGACGACGACTGGACCGTGGTCACCGCCGACGGCACCCGCGCGGCGCACTGGGAGCACACCGTCGCCGCGACGCTCGACGGCCCGCGCATCCTCACGCTGCCCTGAGTGACCCGGCCCTAGCGTGGATGCGCTAAGAAGAAGCGTGGCCGCTTCCCGTCCGGACAACACCGACCCCATCGCCGCGGCACGCGGCAACTGGGAGCGCGCCGGCTGGGGCGCGGTCGCCGACGGCATGGTCGCGGTGACCTCGGTGATGCGGGCGCATCAGATCCTGCTGGCCCGGGTGGAGACCGCGCTGCGGCCCTACGAGCTGAGCTTCTCCCGCTTCGAGTTGCTGCGGCTGCTGGCGTTCAGCCGCGCCGGGGCGCTGCCCATCGCCAAGGCCTCCGACCGGCTGCAGGTGCACGTCACCAGCGTCACCCACGCGATCCGCCGGCTGGAGTCCGCCGGCCTGGTCGAACGGCTACCGCACCCCACCGATGGGCGCACCACGCTGGTGTCGATCACCGAGCGGGGCCGCGCCACCGTCGAGGCCGCCACCGACACCCTCAACACCGAGGTCTTCGCCGACATCGGCATCTCCGACACCGAGTCGCGGGCGCTGGTGTCGGCCATCGACACGCTGCGCCGGCACGCCGGGGACTTCTGAGCCGCCGCCGCTCACGGCAGCGGAATGTCACCGGCGTGCCCGGCCAGCCAGTCCCGGAACGACTGCAGGCCGGGGTTGAGTTCGCGCACCCGGGCGAGGTCGCGGTCGGCGACGAACCGCTCGGCGTCCTCCGCGTAGTACTGGAACATGTTGCCCATCTCGACGGCGGCCGGGAGCCCCAGCGCCCGGTACTCGTCCCAGCCGATGGGACGGTAGGCCACCGGCTGGCCGAGCGCCTCGGCCAACTGCGCCGCGTACTGCGTCCCGGTGAGGTGGTCACCGGCGATGCTCACGGTGCGCCCGGTCAACTCGGTGCCGCGGCGGAACACCCCCAGCGCGGTGCGCCCGATGTCGGCGACCGCGATCCCGGACAGCGGTTTCTCGCCCATCGGCAGCGTCAGCACCAGGGTGCCGTCGTCGCCGCGGGCCAGGGCCCCACCGCGGCTGATGTTGTCGAAGAAGTACGCCGTGCGCAGAAACGTCGTCGGCACCCGCTGCTCGACGAAGAGGGCGTCGGCTTCGGCCTTGGCGTCGAAATGCGGCACGGTGTAGCGCCCGTCGAAGGTCGGGACCCGGCCGTCGAGCACCGGGCGGGTGTCCTCGAGGGTGGAGAAGACCACGTGCGCGACACCGGCGGCGGCTGCGGCCCGGGCCGCGTTGCCGGCGTGCTCGAGCTCCATCTCGGCGCGGCTGCGCCGGGCTTCCTGCTCCGGGCTCAGCGGCGCCCAGTAGTTGGTGACGACGTAAGCGCCGTGGGCCCCGTGGAACGCGGCCCGCAGGCCGGCTTCGTCGTCGAGGTCGGCCGTCACCACCTGGGCGCCGGCGGCGGCGAGTTCGCGGGCGGCCGGCGAGTCGGGGTTGCGGGTCAGGGCGCGCAGCGTGAACCGGCGCTGCGGGTCGTCGAGGATCGCGTGGGCCAGGCCGCCGCCTTGGGAACCGGTGGCTCCGACGACGGCGATCACGGACGGTTCGGTCATGGTGCTCTCACCTCCTGGGTTGATGTGTCAACCTAACTCTACGCCCAACTGGGGTTGATGTGTCAACCTGTTTGGTCAAGGATGGGGCGATGACCGAAGATCCGTGGCTCACCCCGCCGGAGCAGCGCGCCTGGCGCGCGTTCGTCGCCATGCACCAACAGCTGGACCGGCACCTGCAACGGCACATGCAGCAGGAGTGCGGCCTGTCCGGCTCGGACTTCGAGATCCTGGTCAACCTGTCCGAAGCGCCCGGGGAACGTATGCGCGCGGTCGACCTCGCCGCGGCCACCCGCTGGGAGAAGAGCCGGCTGTCCCACCACCTGAGCCGGATGGTCAAGCGCGGTCTGGTCGCCCGCGAGCCCGGCGGGCAGCGCTACCCCGACATCGTGTTGACCGCCGCCGGGCGGGACGCGATCGGCAGCTGCGCGCCGGCCAACGCCGCGCGGGTGCGGGCGCTGTTCGTCGACGTCGTGGGCCCGCAGCGGCTGGCCGTGCTCGCCGAGGCGTGCCGGGACGTGCTCGCCGCGCTCGAGGAGCACCGCGCGACCGATTGCCCGCCCGGGGTCCGGGACGGCTGAGCGCGCTCTACTCGCCGAGTGCGGGCAGCGGGATGGTGGCGATGACCGTGGTGCCGGTGCCCGGTCGGGACCGGATGTTCAGGCGCCCGCCCACCAGCTCGGCGCGCTCGGCGATCGACAGCAGCCCGTAGCCGCCCATCTCGTCGCCGCCCAGCGGGTTCTCGAAGGTGTCGAACCCCACCCCGTCGTCGGTGATCTCCAACCGCGCCACCCCCTCGCGCACCGCGAAGGAGAGCCGCGCCACCCCGGCGTGGGCATGCTTGACCACGTTCTGCAGCCCCTCCTGGGCGATGCGGTACAGCGCCAGCTCGATGTGTTCGGGCAGCCGCACGTCGGCCAGATCCAGCTCCAGGCTCAGGTCGGGCACCGACCTCGCCAGGCTGGCCAGTCCGCCGGCCAGGCCGAGGTCGTCGAGCACCGGCGGGCGCAGTCCGCTGATCGCCGACCGGGCCTCCTCCAGGGTCAATCGGGCCAGGTCGCGGGCCTCCTCGAGCTGCTCGGAGGCCTCGGCCGGGTCGGTGCCGACCGCGCGGGCCGCCGCATCCAGCCGGTAGGACAGCGTGATCAGCCGCTGGGAGATGCCGTCGTGGATGTCGCCGGCTAGCCGGCGCCGCTCGATCTCCTGCGCCTCCACCACCTGCTCGACGAAGAGTTCGTGGGCGCGCTCGCGGGCCACCAGCTGGCGGTGCAGCCGGGCCTGGTGCAGCGCCCCGGCGATCAGCCGGCCGATCACCCGCAGCAGCTCCACGTCCCCGTCGGTGAACTCCCGGCGCGCCACGGTGTGCACGTTGAGCACGCCGACCAGCCCGCCGGGGTCGGTCTCCATCGGCACCGACACCATCGAGGTGAAGTCGCGACCGCGCAGCGCCTCGAACGGCACATAGCGCGGGTCGGATTCCTTCTCGTCGCTGATCACCACCGGCTCGCGGTGCTGGGCCACCCAGCCGGAGATGCCCGATCCCAGCGGCAACCGGATCTTGCCGGCCTGCCCGTCGAACGGCGGGGTCGCCCCGGCCAGCGTCAGTGACTGCTCGGTGTCGTCGAGCACGTGCACGAAGCAGACGTCGGCGCCGGTGGAGGCGGTGATCATCCGGGCGGCGGCCGCGGCCAGCGGCGCGACCCCGGGCCCGGACGAGGCGGCCTGGATCAGCTCACGCAGCAGCGCCAGCTCGTGCTCGTTGTCGATGAGCTCGCGCATCGCCGCCGAGCCGCGCACCGGCTTGCGGCTCATCGGTAGATGCCTTCCCGCAGCGCGGTGGCCACCGCACCGGTCCGGTCGGCCACCCCCAGCTTGCGGTAGATCGCCCGCAGGTGGCTTTTGACCGTCTCCTCGCCGATCACCAGCTTGGTGGCGATCCCGCGGTTGGACAGGCCGGCGACCATGTAGGACAGGATCTCGCTCTCCCGCTGGGTGAGGCCCTGGCGGGCGCCGGGCCAGAACTCGTCGCGCTGCAGGCGGGCGGCGGTGTCGGCGGCGCGCGCCGCCATGCCCGGGTCGATCACCAGATCGCCGCGGTGGGCCAGCTCGATCTGGTGCACCAGATCGTCGCTGGCGATGCTTTTGAGCAGGTAGCCGCGCGCCCCGACCCGCAGCGCCTGGTAGAGGTACTGCTCGTCGTCGTAGACCGACAGCATCACGACCTTGCGGTCGGGGTCGCGGTCGCGCAACTGCCGGCACAGGTCCAGCCCGCTGGCGCCCTGCATGCGCACGTCGCACAGCACGATGTCGGGGTCGAGCTCGTCGATGACCGCCGGGGCCGGTTCGGCGCCGACGGCCTGGCCGACCACGGTCACCCGGTCGGCGAAGGCCGCGAGCATCGCCTTGAGCCCCTCGATGACCATCTCGTGGTCGTCGACGAGCACCAGTCGCACGGGCATGACAAGACAATAAGGCCCGAATAAGCCCCGATGGCTTACCCCGGGCAGTTCCCCCGGATGGGGGAGGACGACCGCGCCCGCTTTCGGGCACCCTGCTGTTATGTCGATCACAACTGAGCGCGCGACATGGACCAGTCCCGGCCGCCCGTACTGGTGGGACCAGGTGCACCACGACGCCGAGGTGTACCCGCTACAAGCGGTGATCTTCGACATCGATGCCCTGGCCGACGCCGACGGTGAGCCCCGCTCCGGCCTGGCGGACCTGGTGCTGAGCCTGTTCGCCGCCGGTCTCTGGGTGGCCGTGGTCGGCGCCGGACCGCGCGACGCGGTGCAGGCCCGGGTGCGGGAGCTGATCGGCGACGGCATGACCGAGACCGTCGTGACCGCCGATGATCTCACCGGTCCCGGCGGTGACGCCGAGCTCTACCGGCAGGCGCTGTGGGAGCTGGGCATCGTCGCCGGTGAGTCGCTGGTGATCGCCGGGTCCGAGACGGGCGCCCGGATCGCCGCGGCCATCGGCCTGCCGGCGATCTTCGCCGGCACCGACGGCTACGACGGTTTGTCGGCCAACGGGTGCCGGGAGTTGCAGGCGCAGCGGGTGGTGGCCCGGTTCAGTTGCCGCGCAGCAGGTTGATGACGGCGCTGAAGTCCTCGGCGGCGTGCTCGGTGGCGAAGTCCGCGTAGATCTCGGCGGCGTGGCTGCCCAGCGGGGCGTTCGCGCCGGTCGAGGTGACCGCGTCCATCGCCAGCCCGAGGTCCTTGTTCATCAGCGCGGTGGCGAACCCGGCCGCGAAATCGTGGTTGGCGGGGGAGGCCGGCACCGGGCCGGGCACCGGGCAGTTGGTGTGCACGGCCCAGCAGTTGCCGGTCGCGCCGGTGATCACGTCGAACAGGGACTGGGCGGACAGCCCGAGCCGGTCGGCCAGCACGAAGGCCTCCGCGACCGCGATCTGCTGGACCGCCAGCACCATGTTGTTGCAGATCTTGGCGGCCTGGCCGGTTCCGGCGGCGCCGCAGTGGATGACCTTGCCGGCCATCGGTGCCAGCACCGGGCGGGCGCGCTCCACCGCGTCGGCCTCCCCGCCGATCATGAACGCCAGCGTGCCCGCGGCCGCGCCGGCCACCCCGCCGGAGACCGGCGCGTCGAGCTGGGCGAAGCCGTGCTGCCCGGCCAGCGCGTGCACCTCGCGGGCGTCGTCGACCGAGACCGTCGAGCTGTCGATGAACAGGGCGCCGGGCGCGGCGGCGGGCAGAATCTCGGCGTAGCAGGCCTTCACCACCGCGCCGTTGGGCAGCATGGTGATCACCACGTCGGCGTCGGCGACCGCGGCGGCTGCCGAGCCGGCCACGTCGACACCGCGCCCGGCCGCGTCGTCGACGGCGGCCGGGGACGGGTCGAACCCGATCACCCGGTAGCCGCCGGCGACCAGGTTGGCCGCCATCGGCGCACCCATGTGCCCCAGGCCCAGAAACGCCACGCTGCCGGTGTCGGTCATCGACTCTCCTCCCGCGGCTACTGGCCGCCGGCCCGCACGCGGGCGGCCTCGGCCCGGCCGATGACCACCCGCATGATCTCGTTGGTTCCCTCCAGGATGCGGTGCACCCGCAGGTCGCGCACGATCTTCTCCAGCCCGTACTCGCGCAGGTAACCGTAGCCGCCGTGCAGCTGCAGCGCCTGGTCGGCGACGTCGTAACAGGCGTCGGTGACGTGGCGTTTGGCCATCGCACACAGGGCCACCTTGTCCGGGTCCTCGGCGTCGAGGGCGCCGGCCGCCCGCCACAACAGCACGCGGGAGGTCTCCAGCGCGGTCGCCATGTCGGCCAGCGCGAAGCGGATGGTGGGCTCGTCGAGCAACGGCCCGCCGAACGCCTGCCGGTCGGCCAGATACGCGGCCGCCTTGGTGTAGGCGGCCTGCGCCCCGCCGAGGGAGCAGGCGGCGATGTTGATCCGGCCGCCGTTGAGGCCGTGCATCGCGATGCCGAAACCGGCGCCCTCCGCGCCGATCATCGCGCTGGCCGGTACCCGCACCCCGTCGAGGATGACCTGCGCGGTCGGCTGGGCGTGCCAGCCCATCTTCTCCTCCTGGGCGCCGAAACTGAGCCCGGCGGTGCCGTTTTCGACCAGGAACGCCGAGATGCCGCGCGGTCCGGCCTGCCCGCCGGTGCGGGCCATCACCAGGTACACATCCGAGCTGCCCGCTCCGGAGATGAACTGTTTGACCCCGTCGAGCACGTAGTCGTCGCCGTCGCGCACCGCCCGGGTGGACAGCGCCGCCGCGTCCGAGCCGGCGCCCGGCTCGGTCAGGCAGTAACTGGCGATCGTCTCCATGCTGGCCAGCCGCGGCACCCAGTGCGCGCGCTGCTCGTCGTTGCCGAACGAGTCGACCATCCAGGCGCACATGTTGTGGATCGACAGGAACGCCGCGACGGTCGGGTCGGCGGTGGCCAGCTGCTCGAAGATGCGGACCGCGTCGAGGCGGCGCAGCGCGGAGCCGCCCACGTCGTCACGGCAGTAGATCGCCGCCATCCCCAGCTCGGCGGCCTCCCGCAGCACGTCGACCGGGAAGTGGCCGGTGGCGTCCCATTCCAGGGCGTGCGGGGCCATCCGCTTGTCGGCGAACGCGGCGGCCGTCTCGGCGATCACCCGTTCCTCGTCGTCGAGGTCGAACAGTCGCACGCCGGTCACTCCATGGTCGGGATGTGGAATTCGGCGCCGTCCTTGATCCCCGACGGCCAGCGCTGGGTGACCGTCTTGACCTTGGTATAGAACTGGATCGAAGCGGTGCCGTGCTGGTTGAGGTCGCCGAAGCCGGAGCGCTTCCAGCCGCCGAAGGTGTGGTAGGCCACCGGAACCGGGATCGGCACGTTCACCCCGACCATGCCGACCTGAACCCGGGCGGTGAAGTCGCGGGCGGCATCCCCGTCGCGGGTGAAGATCGCCACCCCGTTGCCGTACTCGTGTTCGCTGGGCAGCCGCAGCGCCTCCTCGTAGTCGGCCGCGCGCACCATGCACAGCACCGGCCCGAAGATCTCGTCGGTGTAGATCGACATGTCGGTGGTGACGTGGTCGAACAGGGTGGGCCCGAGGAAGTAGCCGCCTTCGAGGCTGTCGTCGCCGAACTGCAGGTCGTCGCTGCGCCGGTCGCGGCCGTCGACCACCAATTCGGCGCCGGCGTCGACGCCCTGGCCGATGTAGTCGCGCACCCGTTGCAACGCCGCCTCGGTGACCAGCGGCCCGTAGTCGGCCTTGGGGTCGTGACTGTGACCCACCCGCAGCTCCTTGACCCGGTCGACGAGCTTGGCGCGCAACCGGTCGGCGGTCTCATCGCCGACCGGCACCGCCACCGAGATCGCCATGCAGCGCTCTCCGGCGCTGCCGTAGCCGGCGCCGATCAGCGCGTCGACGGCCTGGTCGAGGTCGGCGTCGGGCATGACGATCATGTGGTTCTTGGCGCCGCCGAAGCACTGCGCCCGCTTGCCGGTGGCGGCGGCGGTGGAATAGATGTACTCGGCGATCTCGGAGCTGCCGACGAAGCCGACCGCGGCGATGTCCGGGTGGTGCAGGATCGCGTCGACGGCCTCCTTGTCGCCGTGCACGACCTGGAACACCCCCGGCGGCAGCCCGGCCTCGACGAACAGTTCGGCCAGCCGCACCGGCACCGACGGATCGCGTTCGGAGGGTTTGAGGATGAAGGCGTTGCCGCAGGCCAGTGCGGGGCCGGCCTTCCACAGCGGGATCATCGCCGGGAAGTTGAACGGGGTGATGCCGGCGACCACCCCGAGCGGCTGGCGCAGCGAGTAGACGTCGATGCCCGGGCCGGCGCCCTCGGTGTATTCGCCCTTGAGCAGGTGCGGGATCCCCACACAGAACTCGATGACCTCGATGCCGCGCTGGATGTCGCCGCGCGCGTCGGTGAGGGTTTTGCCGTGCTCGCTGGAGAGCAGCTCGGCCAGCTCGTCGGCGTGGGCGTTGACCAGCTCGATGAACCGCATCATCACCCGGGCCCGCCGCTGCGGGTTGGTGGCCGCCCAGCCGCGCTGGGCTTCGGCGGCGGAGGCGACCGCGGCGTCGACGTCGGCGGTGTTGGCCAGGGCGACGCGCGCCTGCACCGCCCCGGTGCTGGGGTTGAGCACCTCGGCGGTGCGGCCCGACGAGCCGGCGGTGGCCCGGCCGTCGATGAAGTGGTCGATCTGTCGTGTCATGGCGATCCCGGAGTGCGAGTTGAGTCAGACGATAGGAATACTTGGATATCCTAGTAACTGGTGGGTCTGTCTGACAAGGGGTGCTCGGGATGCGCCGTCAACCGCGGGGAACGGCCTCAGTTGTCCGGTGGGGGTTGGGGTTGGAAGGGGTCGTACCACCACCAGTCGGCGTGTTCGCCCAGTGGCCCGGAGCACGGGGGCACCTGCGG
>NZ_LZLJ01000002.1 GCF_001668625.1 Mycobacterium sp. 1274756.6 | reverse complement strand
GGGTGGCGATGGTGTCGAACCCGGCTTCTTTGAGCGCGTCACGCGGCCCGTCCGGCCCATCAGCTAGATCGACTGCCACAGTGTGGTCGTCACGAACCGTCGCCGTTGCCCCGGCGAGCAGCTGGTTGAGTTTGGCGGCGTCCTGCGCCCGGTCCCCCCACTGTTTGATGTCGCCCATGAAGTCGGCGGTGCCCTGCATCGCGCCCCAGGTGGCGTCCTTGAAGGCGTTGATGCCGTCAGCGAGCCCGAACCAGGCGTCCGCCTCCTGCGACAGGGCATCGGCGTCGGCGGTCTGCCCCACCATCCGCTTGAGGAAGGACTGGCCCTTCATCACGGCGCCCATCGCATCGCCGAAGGCGTTGACGATCCACGACAGTGATTGGGTGATGACGTAGGTGGAGCTTTCGATCACCCCGACGGCGAAGGTTGCGCCCTCGGCGATCTTCGTCCAGAACCCGATGATCTTGTCCTGGTTCGCCGTCATCCAGGCCGTCATCGAGTCGAGCTTCCCGGTCAACGCCTCAATCGCCCCGGCCGCGCTCTCAAACGGGGCACCAAGCGCCGCAGCACCCACCCGAGCAATCGCCGCCTGCAAGTTGTCCATCGCCCCGGAGAACGACTGACCCATCTCCTGCGCCGCACCACCGATGTTGGCGGCGATGACGTTGCGGAACGTCGCGGCATCAATGCCGCTCTTCGACACCATCTTCGACAGCTCGGCGCCCGTCATCTTGTAGGCGTCTTGCAGCCAGGTGAAGATCGGGATACCCCGGTCGGCCAACTGCTGAAGCTCCCCGGTCTGCGCCTTGGTGTTGCCGGTGACCTTGTTGAAGATCGACGCCATCTCATCGAACGACGTGCCAGCCACCGCGGCGGTGTCCCCGATAGTCGTCAGATAGCTGGACAAGTCCTCGCCGGGTTTGATGCCGGCCGCCACCGCCGACGCCGCCGCACCAACCGCCTCATCAAGAGCGAATGCGGTGCCCTTCACCGACGCCTCGGCGTCCTTCATGATCGCCGACACCTCAGCCCCCGAATGCCCGAGAGCCTTAAGTTTGAACTGGGCCTGGTCGATACCCTGCAAGCGTTGGAAGCCCTTGGTCAGGGTGTAGCCGATACCGCCGATGACCGCGGCAGCACCAGCCGCAGTCGCAACCAGCCCGGTGGTGACACCGGCACCAACAGCCCGACCGATCAACACACCCGACGCCGACCCCGAAGTCTGAATATCCATCCACAAATCGGAGAAGTACCGGATCAGGCTGTTGCGGTTAGCGCCCGCCATAAAACCGGACCCGAAGCCCTGCCCAGCAGCCGCCCCCGCACCCTGAGACGCCGAAGCAATGCCTTGGACAGCCGATGTCGCCTTCTGCGCTTGATCGGTGTAGTCCTCCAGGTCTTTCACCGTCTGCCGAATAGCGGCGGACTCCTTGCGGCGCGCAGACTCTACGCGTTCGACCTGCCGAACAATCTGGTCGTCACGGGCGCCGGACTTCTGCAACTCATCGAGACGGGCCTGTTCAGTTCGCACCCGCCCAATCGCGTCCGCAGCCTTGTCGTAGGACTTGACTACCTTCTCCGCCGACCGCTGAATGTCCTTCTCCGACGACGCCATCCCATCAGCGAGTTCCTTGGAGAAGTTGCGGCCAACCTTCTCCCCCACCTCAGTGAAGTAACTGTCGATCTCATCAGCAACCGACTTGAACGAGCTATGGTCGGTGCGCGCACCAACAGGAATCGAAACCGGCACGCCTACACCTCCCCGCGGCCGTCAAGTCGGCTGCTGGGCAGGATCACGCCGACTTGACCTTCAGGAGCCGGAACGCCGCAGCGTTCACCACGTCCGCACCCACCCGGAAGTGGGTCAGCCAGCCACGCTTGCCGGTCGGACGCCCGTTGGCCCCGAACAGGTTCGGGATGTACTCGATCGTGGTCCCGACCCGGTCGGTGATCACGTAGTTCGAGAAGTCCCCGAACACCAGCACATTGGCGCCGTCAACCACCGCGGAGGCCATGGCCTCCGCCACGTAGTTCGGCCGACCCAGCAGGTCACGCTTGCGCGCCTCATCGAGGTGGCCCCACAACGCCGAACCACCAGCCGTGTCGAACTGGCGCGCCTTGTTGTAGATCGCCCGGTGCCCGAGCCAGGAGCCGTTCACCGCCCAGCGGGCCGGCAGCGACTCGTCCAGCTTGTACACATCGCCGACCGCCAGGGTGCTGGCCGCGGCGGTTTCCACCACCGAACCGGACACCCCGGCCAGCGCGGTGACAACACCCTTCGGCTGGCCCGTGCCGGACCCGGTGACGAACGCCACCGACTCCATGCGGTCCTTCTCGAACGCCATCATGTTGGCGAGCTCCTGCGCCAGGTTGCTCGCATCCTGGACCGCCTCGAAGCTGGCCTCCACGAACACCCGGCCCAGGTTGGCGCTGATCTTCGGCTGCGCCAGGGTCGGCGAGTCATCCGAGACCTCGCTGGCCTCGGCGTCCCACGACCCGGTCACACCGGCCGACGACACACCGTGCCAGTCGTTGGCGGTGCTCTGCACCACCCGAGCGATCTGCCGCACCTGGTTGAAGCTGCCCGCAGCGGTCAGGATGATCGCCGGGTCCAACTGGAACGGCACCAGGAACCCACCAGCCGAGCCGGTACCGATCGCCATGCTGCGCTGCAACGCGGACTGCTCCTCGACGGTCAGCGCGGCAACCTGCCCGTTGTGGCGGACGATCTTGGTGAACGCCCGCGAATACTCCGGGCTGGTGGTCGCCAGCACGATCTCGGCGGTCCGCAGCGACTCGTCGTTGCCGACCAGCCGCGCCGACACCTCACGCACCTTGTCGTCAGCGAACGCCATCCGCTCGATGGCATCCTCGGCGCGGTGCCGCATCTCCGCCTCGGCCCCGGGCTGCCCGAACCGCACGGTGGAGGTGTCCCACGGGTTGCGGAACTTGCCGCCGATGCTCGGGGCCGCCGGGCCGCCGGCACGCTCGATGTCGACCACGCGGGCCCGGTAGGGGCCGCCAGTTCCGTCGGCGGCCGACCTGATCTCGGCCAGATCAGCGGCGCGCCGATTCTCCAAGTCGCGCAGCTGGGCTGCACGGTCCTTCAGCGCGTTGAACTGCTCGGCGTCAGCACCGGACAGGTCACCGGAAGAGCGGTTCAGCAGATTCTCCGCAGCGGCACGGACCTCGTCGAGGGTGCGCAGATCCTTGGGGTTAACGAACATTTCGGTACCTACCAATTCAGGGTTTCGAGCCACGCTCGGGCGCGGCCTCGGGGGATAAAAGGGCCGTCCAGCTTCGAGCGCAGCCCCGCGATCTTCGCGCCCGCATACGCCGGGAAGCCGACAACCGACACCTCGCGCAACGCAACCTCAGTGCGGACAAGCACATCGCCGTCCCACCGGTCGCGGATACCGGCGAAGCCAATCGAGAAACCGCCGGCGAGGCCGTCGCGGATCGCGGTCAACGCGTCGCTTCCTGCGGTCGTCTCCGAGACAACAAACTCGGCGTAGAGTCCGTCGGCACGCTCTTCTAAGGCGGTTGCCCGACCAATCGGCAGCCGGCGTTGATCGTGGCCGACCAGCAGCTTGATCTTGTCACCGCGCTCACGAATCGACCGGGCGAACGAGCCACGTTCGAAACGCTCCTGATACGGATGACCACCGCCATCGGATACCTCGGCGACCTGCCCAAACGGGACAGCGAGGCCGAACACGGTGCGGCCCTCGCCAGGGGTTAATACCGCGGTGCGGTAAAAGATTTCGGTCATGATGGGCCACCTAGAAAGCTGACGCGCAGGAATTGCTTACGTCGCATGGTGACCGAGATGTCCGGGCTAGCCTCCCCCGAGGCCTCCGGCGTCTCGCGGATACCGAGCTGACAACCAGAATACATCACTCACCCGACACTTCCTGGCTACCAGCTCGCGCCGCCCATCTGCGGAGCTGCGCCAACCCGCCAGGCGCCGCCAACTCCGGCAACAACATCGCCAGCTGGTCGACAACAGACCCGACAAGCTCCGTCGGCCCGCCCGGGGTGCCATTCGCAGCAGTCAACAACTCATTGAACGCGTCGCGATCCCGCGACTGGCGAGCCAAGATCACGCGCGCCGCCGGCGCCTTCACACCGTCAGCCTTCGCGCAGCCGACCAGAAATTCTCCGATCAACTCCAGGGCGGCGTCGGTGCGGAGCTCGCCCGCGATCGACAGATACAGATCGATGGCTGCGACCAGCAGCTGGGTCGACCGACCAGCCTCAGACGCGTCTTTGAACACCGCATCGACGCCAACGACGCTCAAGCTGGCGCGGTGCGTGACCAGTGCCGCGGCGCGGCGGCGGTCAGAATGATTGACCTTCATGTCATCTCCTCCTAATTCGTTTGCTGACAGTCCACGAATAGTTAGCTGGAATCCAGCCGCCCCGCCCGCAAACCCGCAGGTCAGAGCGTTTTCCGGTCGTCGCCGGCATCGTTGCAGGTCAGGGGGGTGGTGGAAAACTTGGTAGATAGATCGACTGGGGAGCGCATGGGTCGACGCAGGCGGGCCGCCGCGACCGCGCCCCCACCCCCCCTTTGCTGGGGTGGTCGGCGGGTTTGCTGGGTGGGTGCGGTCGGTCCGGGCGCAGGCCCGGCTCGGGGATTTGTGTCCCGTCGTGGCCGGCCTTGCCGCCGCTGAAAGGGGTCCGGTTTGACGCCGGGACCGACCGCGGCTTGGGGCGCCGAGCGATTCGATTCGTTTGGGGTGGTCCATCGTTGCGCCGCTCGTAAAGCTCGGGGCGGGCATTAGGTTGTCTGTTCTCAAGCTGTTGATGTCGGTTCATGGTGTTCCTTTCCTGGTGGCTCTGGCGGGGTCGGGTTGGTGGCCGGTAACGATGCCAGGCGGTATGTGGGCCCGCGGAAGACGGGCAACCCATTGCTGGCAGTCGGCGAGGACGGGGCACCGTGTGCAGATCGCCAGGGCCTGCGCCTGGTCGCCAGGGTGCTCGGAGGTGAATAGGTCGCCGCGTCCTTGGCAGGCTGCGCCGGGCAGGGATGCGGTGTGCCACAGTGCCTTGCTGAGCAGTTGGATGCAGGCCTCGAGGTCGAGGTGTCGGCCAGGGTGCTGGGTGGCGGTGGCGGGGCTCATCGGGTGCCGCGTTTGGTGCGGTCGATGCGGGCAGCGATGCAGGCCGGGCAGCGCCAGACGTGGGCGGCGTCGAGGGGTTGGCGGCAGTCTCGGCAGCGGCGGCGTGTGGTGGTTGCTGGGGTCATTGGTCGGCCGCCTGGTGCGCTCGGTACCACGGGCACGTGTCGTCGTGTAGAACGTCGATGTGCCACATCCCGTTAGCGTCTTGGCGTAAGCCAGTGTCGTTGTTGCAGTCGGGGCAGCGGATGGCACCGAGAGTGCTGGCAAGGGCTGCGAGTGGGGGCGGTAGCTTGCGGCGCTCGGCTCGGTTCACAACTCGCTCCCCACGCCATCGTTGCGGTGAAAGAGTGTTGCGACTGTTGCGTGTGTAGCGTTCTCATCGTCGGACGCAACAGTCGCAACACATGCAACACCGCTGTATATATCGCGGCCGGTAGGTGCGCGCATACGCGTAGCGATCTTCGGGTTCCTGCTTTCGATGCCATGCGAAACCCCACCCCTAAAGGGGTGGTGGGTTTCGTGAATGGCTGGCGCGTGAATGGCGTGACTGGGAGCGTGAAAGGCTGGACCTGCGGTTTTGTCGGATTCCGTGAATGGCGTGATTGCTTCGTGATTCGCTCTGGTTTCCAGAGGAGCGTGAAAGGCTGGACCTGCGGTTTTGTCGGTTTGCGTGAATGCTCCGTGAATGGTCACTGGACTGCTCCGTGCTGGGCGAGGAACCACGCGGACGGTGTTCGTCCACCATCTCCGCCCCGGTTGCCATCGAGGCGGACCAGCACGCCGTCGACAGTTTTGGCGTCGAGTTTGCGGCGTGCCTTTTCGATGTCGGCGCGGGTCGGGTCGGGCTTGCCGGTGATGGCTTGGGCGGCAGCTTTGGCGGTCAGTCCGTCGACGCCGGAGGTCTTCGCCAACTCCAGGAGGTCGACTTGGTGGTCGATGGTCAGCACGCCGTGCTGCTGGTTGTGGGAGAGATGGAAGGGGCCGACTTCCTCGGCGGGTTGCTTGACGTGGAGGAAGGACACGATGGGGTCGCCGGGTTCGCCGGTGAGCATGATGATTGATCCGCAGCCGGACGTGAGCCAGGTGCTGCCGAAGATGTCGGCCACGCTGCTCACGGGTGCGCCGGCGGGTCCGCGCTTGGTGGTGTGGTGCAGCTCTAGCAGCTGTACGCCCTGAGCGAGGGTGTGTTGCCGTGCCCGGTTCCATTGGGCGCCAACGGCGTCCTCGGACAGACGCACGGCGGCGTCTTTGAGGGAGTCGACGATGACGGCGCCCGCACCGTAAAAGCCGGCCATCTTTGCGAGGAGAGCGGGGTTGGCGGCGAGGTCTCGGGGTGGTGGCCCTTTCCATACGGTCAAACGTTCATCGAGCGTTGCGCGGTCGTCGGCGGTGAACTGGCGGGCTAGGCTGCGCGCGATTTGCGGCGGCCGGTCCATCGCCAGGTACAGCACCTTGCAGCCGAGGTCAGCCACCGGCAGCCCGAGCACGTCACCGCCGAGGCCGAGCAGGCCCCGCAGCACTTGGCCGGCCAAGGTGGTTTTTCCGGTGCCTTGTACTCCGGCAATCATCAGCGCCTCACCGCGTGCCCAGAGCACTTGGGAGCGGCGTCCCCAGATCGCGGGGACTTCGGGCGGCATATCGAGGATGAAGGCACCGCCAACGATTGAGTTGTCTGGGTCGGTGGGCCGATTGGCTACGGCATTAGCCGGTTCGGTTTCGTCCACGGCGTGGGACAGTGCGTCCTCGTACTCAGGTGGGGGCTCGTCTGGGATCTGATGCAACGCTGCCGTTTTCGGCGCGTACTTTCCAGACAGTGCCAGTAGCTTTCCGTGCTCCGCTGCGTCGGCTTCGAGATGGTCGGTCATGCGATCACATCGCCTGCGGCTTCGTGCAACTGCTGGGCAAGTCGCCGGTCGGTGCCGCCTCGGCGGTACAACCCGCGAAGTACCTCGATTTCCAGCAGTGGCGTTTCGCCTCGCTCCAGGATGTGTCGGGCAGCGGCAGCGCTCGCATCCAGCCATCGTTCTGAGAGCGGTGGCTGGGTGCAGCGGCAGGACCAAGGGTCACGGCAGCCGCAGTCGAGAGGGGCGCTGCGGGCAGCTGCGTCACGACGGCACCCAAGCTGGCTGTTGATGTCTTTTGGAGCGCGCCAGGCGCGGGGCATTCGCTGTAGAGATTCCCCAGTCATGCCTTCACCCCCTGCTGAGCGCAGTGAGCGCCGATTCCGGCTTCGACACTGGCTTTAGATGTGAGGAACCGCCCGCAAACGCGACACCGGCGCGCTAACGTCCATTCCTCGGTCGAATCACCGGTAGGATGGAGACTGTTGGTGGTTGTCGAGGTTGCGGCTCCTGTGGCGGGGGCCGCATCTTCTTTCGGCGGGCCTCCCCGTTCCCGGCACATCACACCGCACCGCCGAAGGGCTGCATCATGGCATCGATCTCGTTGAGGTCGAGACGCACGAGGCGGGATCCGTTGCGGTAGCCGGTCAGTCGGCCGTCCGCGACCATCTGCCGGATCGTTCGATCTGTGCAGCCCAGGTATCTAGCGGCCTGTTTCGTGGTTACGTAGCGGCGGCGCTGGAGTTCTGCAGTGATTACGTCCCGGTTGCGCCGTTTGGCTTCGGCTGCTGACATCTCGGGTGTCCTTCGGCATCGAAAAGTGATGCCGTCCAACCCGAGGCTCGGAGACGTGCAGATACAACGTTAGCACCCTCGCGGCTACTCGCGGAGTTTCGACACGATCTTGCACAGTGTGTCGAACTGCATGACGTGCCGACGCTCATAGCGCACAGCCGATAGCTGTGTCGGTTCGTTGAATACAGAGGCAAACAACTCGTCGGCGGTCGCCGGCTCGTGTATTTCGACCGTCTCAACCGGAAGCTCAGACCGGATCGGTTCGATCCGGTCAAGCAACAGCGGCACGGTCGTGGATTGCAGCGTGAAGTTGAGCGAACATCCTGTGCACCGGAACGGGTACGAGGTGCGCGCACCGAGCTTATTCAGTGGGTCGACGGCCGTGCTGTACGCGAATCCCAACGTCGCCCAAGGCATGACATGGACCCCGCGACCGATCAGGCGACCGTCGTCAATGTCGGCAACGTGACAACTGCCTGCCGGGCCGTGGTCGCACTCGACGCGCCACCGGAATACTTCGAGTCCCATCATGCTCCCCCGTTCTCTGCGATCTTGGACAGCAGCGCCGCTATCTCGCGGTCACGGCCGCGGGCGGCGTGTTGGTAGCGCATTGCGGCTTGGGGCGTCGAGTGACCCAGCCGGGCCATGAGTTCAGCCAGCGTTGCGCCGGTCGAGGCGGCCAGCACCGCCCCGGAGTGCCGTAGGTCGTGGAACCGTAGATCGTCGCGGCCGGCCGCGCTGCGCGCCTTGTAGAACTGCCGGTATAGGGATGCCGGCGCCAGGTGTCCGCCGTGCTGGGCTGGGAACAGCAGGGCATCGGTACCCCCGCCGACGTGCTTGGCAAGGTGCGTCTCGATTGCGGGCAGTAGGTGCGGCGGAATGCTGACGTCACGGACCCCGGCATCGGTTTTCGGTGTCGTCACCTGGTAGCCGCCACCGGATCGAACGACCGCACGCCGTACCCGGATTACCTCGTCGGCCAGGTCGATGTCTTTGCGGCGCAGTTCGGTCAGCTCCCCGAACCGCAGCGCGCACCAGCTCGCCAGCAGGATCATCAGCTGATATTGCGGTGGCATCTCGGCGGCGAGCGTTTCCAGCTCGGGCAGTGTGGCGGGCCGGATCTTGTGCACTCGTTTCGCGGTGCCCGCACCGCGGATTACGCAGGGGTTGACGGTGATCTTGCCGTCGCTGGCGGCGGTGCCCATGATCGTGCGGAGCAGCCCGTAGGCGTGTGATCGCAGGGTCGGTGTCCCCCGCTTGCCCATGCGGGCGTGCCAGGCGCGTACGTCGTCGGCGGTGATCGATCGGATGGGTAGCGCACCGAATGTGGGCAGCAGGTGGTGGTAGAACAATTTCGAGTAGTGCTCGCGGGTGCGGTCTTTGAGGTCGCGGGTGTCCATCCATTGCTGCGCGTAGTCGGCGAAGGTGACCGACTTGGCGGCTGGGCGGTCCTGGGCGTCCGGCGGCATCCATTCGTTGCGGATGATCTCGGCCTGCCGCAGTGCGAGCCAGCCGCGGGCGTCCTGTTTGGTCAGGAACAGTGTGGGTGCGGTGTATCGACGCCCGTCCGGGCCGCGGTAGCGGGCGCGGTGCCGGCCGCTGGCCAATGTCTCCACGGCGCCGAATGCGCCGGGGGTGCGCGATTTTCGTTTCCGTGACGTGCCTGCCATCGGCGCTCCTGCGATACATCGTTGACCACTGCCCTGTTCGGGCGTGGGCCACGTGGGCCAGACGTGGGCTAACAAGACTGTAGCAAGCTTCCGCGACGTTCCGCGTATTTCATGCTAGGCTGACCAGTGTCAACGCAGGTAGAGCCACTGTTTGCGCTGGTCAACTACATAGAGCTAGCAAACGATTTAAACTGGTTCAATCCCAGTATCGCGCACCAGCATTGCCGCAGGTCAGCGCGGTTTTTTCGCTCAGCGTACCCCTGAATGTCCGACCCCTGCCCTACCCTGACCGGCTGTGAAGGCCAAGTTGCTGCTGGCGATCGGCGCGGTTGCCGCCATCCTCGCCCACCGGGCCGGCGCAAGCCCGCCCCAGATACTGGCCGCCGCGGTCGCCGCGCCGCTGCTGACCTGGGCCCTCACCGCCCTGGGCGCGGCGTCGCTGGCCGCCACCCGCCCATCGGTCTCGGCGTCCGCACCGATCCCCCAGCCGCGCCGCCGAGCCCGCCGGGACCTGGCCGCTATCGACGCCATGACCGGCGAGGAGTTCGAGGATTTCGTCGCCGAGGCGGCGCGGGCCGGCCGGCTGCCGGTCATCATGACCGGCGCCACCGGCGACTGGGGCGTCGACCTCGTCGTCGGACACCGGCCCGACCGGCTGGCGATCCAGTGCAAGCGTCAAAGCCGGCCGGTGGGCTCCGCGGCCGTCCAAGAGGTGGTGGCCGGCGCGCCGATGCAGGACTGCGCACGCACCATGGTGGTCACCAACCAGGGGTTCACCGCCGCCGCCCGCCGGCTCGCCGAGATGCATGACTGCACGCTGGTCGGCCGCCGACATCTCGCCGTGTTGGCCGACCACATCCGCCGCGCGGCCACCCGCGAGCTCGCCCCGCGCGGCGAGCAATAACCGCAAAACCCTGCCTGCGCGCCCCGCGCGGTGGACAGTTATCCCATGAACCCGGTGCACCGGCGCGCCGGCGCCGCACTGACCGCTTTGACGATCACCGCCGCCGGGCTGCTCGGGTTGCCCCCGGTCTCACCGCTGCTCGACCTCACGACGTTCGCTGTGCACCTCACCGCCGACGCCGACGCAGACGTGGTCGCCGTCCCACCCGCGCTGGTGATGGGCGGCAGCGGCGTGCCGAATCCGAGCGCGGGCTGGGTGGACAGCGCCAGCCGGCTCTACCTGCAACCGCTCGGCTTCGGCGGCGAAGCCCAGTCCTTCTACACCCCTGAACTGATGGGCCAGCACCCCGACTGGTCGATGGCCGAGGGCGCGCGGCTGCTCACCGCGGGCATCCACGCCAACCTCGCCACCGCCAGCGCCGAGAACCCGGTGTATGTGTTCGGCTACTCGCAGAGTTCAGCACTGTCGACGCTGACAATGAACCAGCTCGCCGCCGACGGAGTGGACCAGGACCTCGTGCACTTCGTGCTGGTCGGCAACTCCGCCAACCCCAACGGCGGCATGCTCACCAGCTTCGACCTGCCGCTCATCCGCGACATCTCCCGCATGTTCGAGATGACGCTGGGCAATCCCACCCCGAACCTGTTCCCCACCGACGTGTTCACCCTCGAATACGACGGCTACGCCGACTTCCCCCGCTACCCGCTCAACCCGCTGTCGACGCTGAACGCGCTGGTGGGACTGTTCACCCAACATCTGAAGTATCTGGGCTTCGGCTACGACGACCTGTGGTCATCGCCCGGGGTCGTCAACCCCGCCAACGTCGTCCAGCTCGACACCGTCGGTGACCTCACCGACTACTACATCATCCGCGCCGACACTCTGCCGCTGCTCGACCCGCTGCGGCTGGTGCCGGTGGCCGGGCGGCCCCTGGCCGATCTGCTGGAACCGGATCTGCGGATTCTGGTCAACCTCGGCTACGGCAGCATCACCGACGGCTGGAACTCCGGCCCGGCCGACGTGGCCAGCACCATCGGCTTGTTCCCCACCGAGTTGCACTGCGTCGCCGGCTGCAGCTGGCTGGATCTTCCCGAGGCGCTGCTGCGCGGGGCCTGGCAGGGCGTCAGCGACTTCGTCGACGACCTGCTCGACCCGACCACCTACCAACTGGCCGACCCGATCACCAGCCCGGCGCTGACCACACTGGTCAACGCGGCGATCAACACCGGCGTGGTCGACAGCGCCCCGAGTTCGCTGTGGGAGCTGCTGTCCGCCTGGCTCGACACCTCGGCGACACCCCTCGACTTCGGCGCTCTGGCCGGACAGCTCGGCCTGGGCGGCCTGCTCGACTGGGTGACCACCCTGCTCGCCAGCTTGACCGGATGAACCGGCCGGGCGGCTGCCGCCGGTTCGGCGCCCGCCCGACACCGCCGTGTGCCATCATGCGACGGATAACCACACCCCTTGGGAGGCAATGATGCGCCGCGCCCTCGCGCTGCTGTTGGGTCTGCTCACCGCGGCCGCCCTCGCGGTCGCCGCACCGGCCGGCGCGGTCGGTGACGCCCCGATCGGCCGGCTCGGCGAAACCCTGCGGATCCAGACCGACAACGGCATCATCGCCGACGTCACCGTCCACGACGTGCAGCCCGTCCCGGTGCCGCCGGGCTGGACCTGGACCGGGCATCCGGGCTACCGGGAGGCCGGCGGCCCCTGGCGCGCCGGGGTGACCGTGCACATCATCGAGAGCCCGCAGGCCTACTCCCCCGCGGTCCGGCTCACCTTCCGCGGGGTGACACCGTTCGCCGACGCCTACGTCTCCAAGCACACCGACGCACCGGACTCACTGGAGACGCTGCTGGCCAACGCACCGGCCGGGTCCACCGTCAACGGCGGGGTCTACTGGCACGTCTACCGCGACCTGGTCACCAACGTGGTGCTGCTCGACGCCGTCAACGGCGAGCACCTCGCCCAGTGGAACCTGTGAACCCGAACCGCTGAGCCCGCCGACTTACTCGACCGGCGCGACCTGCCCGGCGCCCAGCGCCAGCAACCGCGACGTGGCCCGCAGGTACTTCTTGCGGTAGCCGCCGGCGAGCATCTCCTCGCTGAAGATGGCGTCCAGCGGCGCACCGGAGGCGGCCACCGGGATCCCGGCGTCATAAAGCCGGTCGACCAGGGCGACCAGCCGCAACGCCACGTTCTGGTCCTCCAGCCGGTGCACCCCGGTCAGGCACACCTCGGTCACCCCGTCGATCAACGTCAGATACCGCGACGGGTGCATGGTGGCCAGATGGTCGCAGAGCGCGTCGAAGTCGTCCAGCGTCGCCCCGGCGCTGCCCTCGGCGCGCGCGATCACCCCGTCGTCGCTCAGCGGCTGCGGCGCCGCCGGTAGCCCACGCTGCCGGTAGTCGGGCCCCTCGATGCGCACCGTGGTGAAGATCTCCGACAGCGTGTTGATCTCGCGCAGGAAGTCCTGCGCGGCGAACCGGCCCTCGCCGAGCTGTTCGGGCAGCGTGTTGGAGGTGGCCGCCACCGACACGCCGCGCTCCACCAACTGCGACAGCAGCCGGGAGATCAGCGTGGTGTTGCCCGGGTCGTCGAGTTCGAACTCGTCGATGCAGACCACGGTGTAGTCGGCCAGCAACTCGATGCACTCCACGAACCCGAACACCCCGGCCAGCTGCGTCAGCTCCCCGAAGGTCGCGTAGGCGGCCGCACTGCCGTCGGAGGCGGCCAGGGTGAAGTAGGTGGAGGCCAGCAGGTGGGTCTTGCCGACCCCGAAGCCGCCGTCGAGGTACAGCCCCACCCCGGGCAGCACCTCACGCTTGCCGAACAGCTTGCGTCGCCCGGCCCGGCGCTGCAGCGCCTGCTCACAGAACTGCGCGCACGCGGCGACGGCTTCGGCCTGGGTGGGCTCGGCCGGGTCCGGCAGGTAGTTGCCGAAACTGACATCGACGAAGGTGGGCGGCGGAACCAGTTGGGCGATCAGCCGCTCCGGGGAGACGGTCGGGTTGCGGTCCACCAGATGGGCGATCGGCCCGTCGGCGCCGGCGGGGGCGGGGTCGTGCATGCAGGCACTGTAGCGACGTGCTGCAATGTAGGTCATGGCAGAAAGCGGCGCTGGGACCGAACTCACACTGCTGGAAACCGGTGAGCCGGTCGACAGTGCCGGGCTGCGTCGCCTCTACGCCTATCCCGACGGCCTGCGCGAGTGCCGGGTCCGCTCCAACTTCATCGCCAGCCTCGATGGGGCGGCCACCCTCGACGGGCGCTCGGGCGGGCTGGCCGGCCCGGGTGACCGGCAGGTCTTCGCGATGCTGCGGGAACTGGCCGACGTCGTCGTGGTGGGCGCCGGCACGGTGCGCGCCGAGAACTACGGCGGGGTCAAACTGGACGCCGCCGCCCGCGCCGCCCGCATACAGGCCGGGCAGGCCGAGGTCCCGCCGATCGCGATCGTTACCCGGTCCGGGCGCCTGGATCCGGACATGAAGGCGTTCACCGACACCGCCGTCCCGCCGTTGATTCTGACCAGCGCCGCCTCGGCGCCGCCGCTCGCCGACCGGCTCGGCGACGCCGCGGAGGTGCTGAACTGTTCGGCCGCCGACACCGACGTCGTCGACCCGCCGACCGCGCTCCGCCACCTGGCCGACCGGGGGCTGCTGCGGGTGCTCACCGAGGGCGGCCCGACCCTGCACGGCACCCTGACCCACCACGGTCTGCTGCACGAACTGTGCCTGACCATCGCACCGGTGCTCGTCGGCGGGAAGGCCCGGCGGATCACCACCGGCCCGGTCGGCTTCCAGACCGGCATGCACCCGGTCCACCTGCTCACCGACACCGCCGGGTACCTCTACACCCGCTACGCGGTCGGCACCGACCGATCGTGACGCGCGACGAAGCGCCCCGGACCCCCGCCCGGCACTGGCTAGTGTGGTCGGCATGACTCGGCGCCCCCAGTTCGCGGTGATCGCGGCCGCGCTCAGCCTGGTGCTCGCCGGGTGCGTGCCCGCCGCTCCCGGCGCCTACCCGCGCTACGCCACCGACTCCGATCACCCGCAGGGCGAGGTCACCACCACCGAAGCCCCCGAAGGCCCGCCCCCGGTCAGCGCGCCGAAGAACGACATGACCTGGCACGAGTGCACCACCAAGACCTTCGACGACGCCCGGGTGCCGAAGGTCCCCGGAATCCAGCTGCAGTGCACCACCTTCAACGCCGACCTCGATCCGCTCAGCGGATCGTCGGCCACGGTGAACATCGGTGTGGTGCAGGCCAAATCGGATAAGACGCCGGACGACGCCGGCCCGCTGGTGTTCACCACCGGCACCGACCTGCCGTCGTCGGTGCAGCTGCCGGTGTGGCTGTCCCGCGCCGGCGCCGACGTGCTCGACAGTCACCCGATCATCGCCGTCGACCGCCGCGGTATCGGGCTGTCCACCGCGGCGACCTGCCTGGACTCCTACGACCGCCGCGACATCGCCGACCAGGCCCAGTTCGAGCCCGGCGACGACCCGGTGGCCAACCTGAACGCGATCGCGATCACCGCGGCCAACAACTGCACCGACGCCATCCCGCAGAGCGGCATCGCCTACGACAACGCTCACGCGGCCGAGGACCTCGAGGCGCTGCGCAGCCGCCTGGACGTGCCCGCCCTGGCGCTGGCCGGGGTGGGCAACGGCGCCCAGGTGGCGCTGGCCTACGCCGCCTCCCACCCGGACAAGGTGGCCCGCCTGATCCTGGACTCCCCGCTCACCCTGGGCGTCTCCGCCGAGAACGTGGCCGAACAGCGGGTCCAGGGCCAGCAGGCCGCGCTCGATGCGTTCGCCGCGCAGTGCGCCGCGGTCAACTGCGCGCTGGGTCCCGACCCCAAAGGCGCGGTCGACGCGCTGATCGCCGACGCCCGGGCCGGCCGCGGCCCCGCCGGCCTCTCGGTGGCGGCGCTGGTCCACGCGATCACCACCGCGCTGGGATTCCCGCCGGCCGACCCGGTGGCCAGCACCACCGCACTGGCCGACGCGTTGGCCGCCGCCCGCGCCGGCGACACCCACCTGCTCACCGAGCTGGTCGACCGCGCCCAGTGGCTGCGCGGCAGCGACGGGCAGTTCATCAACTCCTGCAGCGACGCGGTGAACCGCCCGACCCCCGACCGGGTCCGCGAACTGGTGGTGGCCTGGGGCAAGCAGTACCCGCAGTTCGGCACCGTCGCCGCCCTCGACATGGTGCGCTGCCTGCCCTGGCCGACGAGCAACCCCACCGAGCCGCCCGGTGACCTCGGCGTCGACGTGCTGCTGCTCGGGGTGGCGAAGAACGACGCGATCGTCGGCTCCGGGGTGGCCGCGGCGGCCGCCACCGTCCTCAACGCCGGCTCGGCCAGCAAGCGGGTGATGTGGCAGGGGGTGGGTCACGGCGCCGCCATCTACACCGCCTGCGCCGTCCCGCCGCTCATCGATTACCTGGTCAGCGGTGTGCTGCCGGAGACCGACACGTTCTGCCCGGCCTGAGTCACCGCGTTCCCGCTTCGTTATAGGGTGCGCTGGTGGCGCTCGCAGATTCCCGGGGCTCCGGCCTGCGCGATTTCGCGTCGGCCGCCTTCCGTCCCCGCACCGCTCCCCCGACGACCGCGACCGTGCTGCGCGCCGTGCTGTGGCCGCTGGCGATCCTGTTCGTCATCCACCGCAGCTACGTGCTGGCCACCAACGGCTACATCACCGACGACTTCGGCCCGGTCTACACCGCGGTGGTCAACTTCAAGCGTGGCCTGAGCGTCTACGGCGAGAACTTCGACTTCGTCGACCCGCACTACCTGTACCCGCCGGGCGGGACGCTGCTGATGGCGCCGTTCGGCTACCTGCCGGTGGAGGCCTCCCGCTACTGGTTCATCTTCTTCAACACGCTGGCGATCGTGCTCGCCGCCTACTTCCTGCTGCGGCTGTTCAACTACACGCTGTCCTCGGTGGCCGCGCCGGCCCTGCTGGCCGCCATGTTCTGCACCGAAGCGGTGATCAACACGCTGGTGTTCACCAACATCAACGGGGTGGTGCTGTTGCTGGAGGTGCTGTTCCTCCGCTGGCTGCTCGACGGGAAGGTCAACAGCCAATGGCTGGCCGGGGCGGCCATCGGGCTGAGCCTGGTGGTCAAACCGCTGCTGGGTCCGCTGCTGTTGCTGCCGCTGCTCAACCGGCAGTGGCGGGCGCTGGTCACCGCGTTCGCGGTGCCGCTGGCGTTCAACCTGGCGGCCATCCCGCTGATCGCCGACCCGATGAACTTCTACAGCCGGACGCTGCCCTACATCTTCTCCACCCGTGACTACTTCAACAGCTCGATCCTGGGCAACGGTGTCTACTACGGGCTGCCGATGTGGCTGATCACCGTGCTGCGCCTCGGGTTCACCGCGCTGGCGATCGCCACCCTGTGGCTGCTGTACCGCTACTACCGGCGCCGGGACCCGCTGTTCTGGATGACCACCTCCTCCGGTGTGCTGCTGGTGACCTCGTTCCTTGTGCTCTCGCTGGGGCAGGGCTACTACTCGATGATGCTGTTCCCGTTCCTGATGACGGTGGTGCTGCCCAACTCGGTGATCCGCAACTGGCCGGCCTGGTTGGCCATCTACGGATTCATGAGCGCCGACCGGTGGCTGCTGGGGCACTGGCCCACCACCGGGCGGGCCCTGGAGTACCTGAAGATCACCTACGGCTGGTCGCTGATCCTGATCGTGGTGTTCTGCGTGCTGTACTTCCGCTACGCCGACGCCAAAGCCGACGACCGCCTCGAGGAGGGCATCGATCCGCCGTGGGTGCCGCAGCCGCCCGCCCGCGCTAGCGTGGACGCATGAGTTCACCTCGCCCCAAACTCGACCTGACCGAGGAGCAGTGGCAGCAGCGGCTCACCCCGGAGGAGTTCGCGGTGCTGCGCCAGGCCGGCACCGAGCGGCCCTTCACCGGCGAGTACACCGACACCGAGACCGAGGGGGTCTACCAGTGCCGGGCCTGCGGCACCGAGTTGTTCCGCAGCACCGAGAAGTTCCACTCGCACTGCGGGTGGCCGTCGTTCTTCGACCCGTCGCACTCCGAGGCGGTGCTGCTGCGCTCCGATGACTCGCTGGGCATGTCGCGCACCGAGGTGCTGTGCGCCAACTGCCACAGCCACCTGGGTCACGTCTTCGCCGGGGAGGGCTACCCCACCCCCACCGACCTGCGGTACTGCATCAACTCGATCTCGCTGCGGCTGGAGCCCACCGAGGCCTGACCCCGGCCGGCGCCGCGCATCACGGCAGCGCCGTCACCAACTGCTCGACGTCGACCCGCGGCCCCACGAAGAACGGGGTCTCCTCGCGGGTGTGCCGGCGCGCGTCGGTGGCCCGCAGGTCCCGCATCAGGTCCACGATGCGGTCCAGCTCGGGTCCTTCGAAGGCCAGCAGCCACTCGTAGTCGCCGAGCGCGAACGCCGGCACCGTGTTGGCCCGCACATCCTTGTAGGGGCGGGCCGCCATGCCGTGCTCGGCGAGCATCCGGCGGCGTTCCTCGTCGGGCAGCAGGTACCACTCGTAAGACCGCACGAACGGGTAGACGCAGATGTAGGCGCCCGGGTCCTCCCCGGCGATGAAGGCGGGCAGGTGGCTCTTGTTGAACTCGGCCGGGCGGTGCAGCGCGGCGCTGCTCCACACCGGGGTGGACGCGCGGCCCAGTGTGGTGGTGCGCCGGAAGTCGGAGTAGGTGGCCTGCAGGGCTTCGATCCGCTCGGCGTGCATCCAGAACATGAAGTCCGCGTCGGCGCGCATCCCGGCGATGTCGTAGACGCCGCGCACCACCACCCCGTTGTCCTCCTGGCGTTTGAGGAACGCGGCGGTCTCCTCGATGACCGCGGTGCGGTCCTCGCCGAGCTCCCCGGGACGCACCGAGTACACCGAGAACATCAGGTAGCGCAGGGTGGCGTTCAAAGCGTCGTAGTCAAGGCGGGTCATATCCCTATCGTGCCACGGTCGGCGCGGGGGCCCCGAGCACCCTGGCGGCCGCCGCGGTGCCCGCCGCGATGCAGGCCGGCACCCCGATCCCGTCGAGGAAACTGCCCGCCACCGCCAGGGTCGCCGGCAGGTCGGCGCGCAGCTCGGCGATCAGGTCGCCGTGCCCGGGCCCGTACTGCGGCATCGCCTCGGCGAACCGGGCCACCGCCGCGTCGAGCGGCGCGGCGTCGACGCCCAGCACCGTCGCGAGATCCGCCCGGGCCCGCGCCACCAGCTCGTCGTCGGTGGCGGCGACGCTCCGCCCGTCGTCCCCGAACCGGCCGAACGACACCCGCAGCAGCTCCGCGCCCGCCGGGTCGCGGCCCCATTTGCGTGACGACAAGGTGATGGCCTTGGCGTGCAGCCGCTCCCCGCTGGCCACCAGCACCCCGGAGTGGTCGGGCAGCGCGGTGCCCGCGGGCAGCGCCAGCGCCACCACCGCCGAGGACGCGGTGGGGATCCGCGCGGCCAGCGCCGCCGCCCGCGGCGCCACCTCGCCCAGCAGCACCGCCTGCTGGTGCGGCGGCACCGCCACGATCACCGCGTCGACCCGCCGGGCGGTGCCCGCGGTGGCGGTGAGCTCCCAGCCACCCGGATCCGCTCGCCGTAGCCGCGCCACGGCGGCGCGCACCCACTGCGGCCGGGCCCGACGCGCCAGCTCCTCGATCAGCACCCGGTAACCGCCGGCCAGCGCGCCGAAGATCGGTGCGCCGGTGGGTGCGGGCAGCGCCGAGCGCACCGCGGCCAGCAGACTGGGCGCCCCGTCGTCCAGCGCGGCGGCCACACCGGGCGCGGCGGCCCGCAGCCCGATCGTGCGCGCCGACCCGGCGTACACCCCGGCCAGCAGCGGGTCCACCGAGCGGGCCACCACCTGCTCCCCGAACCGCTCCCCGACCAGTTCGGCCACCGTCGGGTCGGCGCCGCGCCGCCAGCGCAGCGCCCGGCCCGGTTCGGTGTCGATGCGCGCCAGCGTCGCGGCGTCGACCAGCCCGTCCAGTACCTGCCCCGACGCCGGAATCCCGTTGAGGGTGCCGGTGGGCATCGGGTGCAGCCGGGCCTGGCTGTAGACCAGCGGACGCACCCCGGTGGTGTCGCGGATGCGGTCGTCGAGGCCCAGCTCGGCCAGCAGGGCGGGCACCTCGGGGCGCCGGCGCACGAAGGCTTCCGCGCCGACGTCCATCGGTTGGCCGGCGACCTCGGCGGTGCGCAGCACCCCGCCGAGCCGCTCGGCGGGGTCGAACAGCACGATCCGGGCCTCGTCGCCCAGCACGGTGCGCAGCCGGTAGGCGGCGGTCAGGCCGGAGATCCCGCCGCCGACGATCCCGAAGCTGCCGCCGCTCACAACGTGTGCACCAGGGCCACCAGGTCGGTGAGGATTCCGGGGTCGGTCTCGGGCAGCACGCCGTGCCCCAGGTTGAAGATGTGCCCGGCGGCGCCGGCCGCCACGGCCGCCCGGCCCGCCGCCACCACCTCGCGGGCGGCGCGCTCCACCGCCGGCCAGCCGGTCAGCAGCACCACCGGGTCGAGGTTGCCCTGCAGCGCGGTGCCCGCCTCGACGCGGCCGGCGGCGTCGGGCAGCGCGGTGCGCCAGTCCACCCCGACCACCCCGGCCGACGAGCGGGGCAGCGCCTCCGACATCGCGCCGAGCAGCTCGGCGGTGCCGACCCCGAAGTGGGTCATCGGCACGCCGCGGTCGGCCAGCGCCGCGAACACCCGGGTGCTGTGCGGCAGCACGTAGCGGCGGTAGTCGGCCAGCGACAGCGTGCCCGCCCAGGAGTCGAAGAGCTGGATGGCGTCGACGCCGGCGTCGATCTGCACGGTCAGGAACGCGATGGCGATGTCGGTGAGCTTGGTCATCAGCGCGTCCCACTGGGCCGGCTCGGCCAGCATCATCGTCTTGGTCCGCGCGTGGTTGCGGCTGGGGCCGCCCTCGATCAGGTAGGAGGCCAGGGTGAACGGCGCGCCGGAGAACCCGATCAGCGCGACCTGCCCCAACTCCCCGACCAGGGCGCGCACCGCCTCGGCGACCGGGGCGACCCCGTCGGGGTCGAGGGTGGGCATCGCGGCGATATCCGCGGCGGTGCGCACTGGCTCGGCGATGACCGGGCCGACGTCGGCGACGATGTCGAGGTCGATGCCGGCGCCGCGCAGCGGCACCACGATGTCGGAGAACAGGATCGCCGCGTCCACCCCGTGCCTGCGCACCGGCTGCAGGGTGATCTCGGTGACCAGTTCGGCGTTGAAGCAGGCCGCCATCATGGTGTGCTCGGCGCGCAGCTGCCGGTATTCGGGCAGCGACCGGCCGGCCTGGCGCATGAACCACACCGGAAGCCGGTGGGGGGTGCGGCCGGACGCGGCCGCCAGGTAGGGGGAATCGGGCAGCTCACGACGGGTACTCATCGCCGTCCATGCTGCCACGGCCGCGCGGCGGCGGGTCCGGGCCGTCACGGTCGGCGCGCCTGCCGGGTTGCGCGGCGCCCGCGGGTTAGCGTGGATTGCAAGTGCCTTGCGCCGGCGACACCGTCAAGTGAGGAAGAGGAGCAGCGCTTGACCTCAACTGAACCGGCCCCGTTCCGCGAGGCGGTGGCCACGATGGCCGCGGCCACGGCCCGGCCGGAGATCGAGTTGGCTCCGATCCGGCCGCCGCAACGCCTCGCGCCCTACAGCTACGCGCTGGGCGCGGAGATCAAACAGCTCGAGCTCGACGCGCTCGCCCCGCAGACCGACCTGTCCGACCAGGACGCGTTCGGCCGGCTGATCCTGCTCTACGACCCCGAGGGCTCGGAGGCGTGGGACGGCACCATGCGGCTGGTGGCCTACATCCAGGCGGACCTCGACGCCAGCGAGGCGATGGATCCGCTGATGCCCGAAGTGGTGTGGAGCTGGCTGGTGGAGGCGCTCGAGGCGCGCACCACCCAGGTCACCGCGCTGGGCGGGACGGTGACCGCCACCACCTCGGTGCGCTACGGCGACATCGCCGGGCCCGAACGCGCCCACCAGCTGGAGCTGCGCGCGTCGTGGACGGCGACCAGCCCGGAGTTGAGCGGGCACGTGCAGGCGTTCTGCGATGTCCTCGAGCACGCCTCGGGGTTGCCGCCGGTCGGGGTGACCAAGCTGGGATCGCGGTCGCGCAGCTGACGATGGCCGAGACCGCCGAGGGGACCGGCGCGAGCGCCGAAGAGCCCGCCGCCACCCCGTTGCGCGCCCCGCGCGGCGGGGTGCCGCCGGTGTCGGTGACCGCCGATCAGGTCGCCCGGGCCGCCGAGCGGCTGGCCGGCGGGCGCGGACCGTTCGCGGTGGACGCCGAACGCGCCTCGGGTTTCCGCTACTCCAACCGCGCCTACCTGATCCAGATCCGGCGGGCCGGGGCGGGCACCGTGCTCATCGACCCGGTCGGCGACGGCGTGGACTCCGCGGCGCTGCTGGAACCGGTCGCCGAGGTGCTCTCCGACGGCGAGTGGATCCTGCACTCCGCCGACCAGGACCTGCCGTGCCTGGCCGAGGTGGGTCTGCGCCCCCCGGCGCTCTACGACACCGAGTTGGCGGGCCGGCTGGCCGGCTTCGACCGGGTCAACCTGGCGACGATGGTGCAGCGGCTGCTCGGGCTGGGGTTGGCCAAAGGGCACGGCGCCGCCGACTGGTCCAAGCGCCCGCTGCCGGCGGAGTGGCTGAACTATGCCGCCCTCGACGTGGAGGTGCTCATCGAGTTGCGCGCCGCGATCGCCGACGTCCTGCGCGAGCAGCACAAAACCGAGTGGGCGGCCGAGGAGTTCGACCACCTGCGCAAGTTCGAGGCGGCGCCCACCCGCCGGGACCGCTGGCGGCGCACCTCGGGGATCCACAAGGTGCGCGGTGACCGCGGGCTGGCCGCGGTGCGCGAACTGTGGCTGGTGCGCGACCGGCTCGCCCAGCGCCGCGACATCGCCCCCGGCCGCATCCTGCCCGACCGGGCGATCATCGACGCCGCGCTCACCGACCCCAAGACGGTCGCCGACCTGCTCGAGCGGCCGATCTTCGGCGGCCCCAAACAGCGTCGCTACGCCGAGCTGTGGGTGGCCGCGTTGGCGGCCGCCCGGGAGAACCCGGCTCCGCCCGAGCCGGAGGCGGTCGCCGGGCCGCCGCCGGCGGTGCGGTGGGCCAAACGCAAACCGGAGGCCGCCGCCCGCCTGGAGGCGGCGCGCGCCGCGATCACCGCGATCGCCGAGGAGGTCGACGTTCCGGCGGAGAACCTCATCAGCCCGGAGCTGGTGCGTCGGCTGTGCTGGGACTGGGCCGACCCCGCCGACGCCGCGGCCGCGGTCGAGGAGGTGCTGCGGGCCGGCGAAGCGCGGCCCTGGCAGCGGCGGCTGGTGGGGCCCGCCCTGGCGGCGGCGCTGGATTCCTGAGCCCGACCGCTACTCGGCGGGCTGGCCGACTTCGCTGTCCACCGGGGTGGTCGCGCCCAGCGCCGCCACCCAGCCGGTGACCTGGCGGCTGATGTCCTGGGCGGTCAGGCCGGTCTCGGCGAGGATCTCGCCGCGGGAGGCGTGGTCGTAGAACCGCTGCGGCAGACCCACGTCGCGGCACGGGACGTCGATCTCGGCGCGGCGCAGCGCCGCCGACACCGCCGAGCCGACCCCGCCGGCCACCCCGTTGTCCTCCAGGGTCACCACCAGTTTGTGTGCGCGCGCCAGCGCCCCCAGCCCGTCGGGCACCGGCAGCACCCAGCGCGGGTCGAGCACGGTCACGCCGATGCCCTGGTTGCGCAGCCGCTGCGCCACCTCGAGCGCCATCGGCGCGAACGCGCCCACCGCCACCAGCAGCACGTCCTCACCGAGCCCGTCGGTGGGCCGGGCCAGCACATCCATGCCGTCGACGTGGTCGAGGGCCGGGATGTCTTCGCCGACATCGCCTTTGGGGAACCGGATCGCGGTCGGGCCGTCGTCGACGCCGAGCGCCTCACCGAGCAGTTCGTGCAGCCGGGTGCCGTCGCGCGGCGCGGCGACGCGCATGCCGGGCACGATGCCCAGCAGCGACAGGTCCCACATGCCGTTGTGGCTGGCGCCGTCCGGGCCGGTCACCCCGGACCGGTCCAGCACGAACGTCACCGGCAGCTGGTGCAGCGCGACGTCCATGAGCATCTGGTCGAAGGCCCGGTTGAGGAAGGTCGAGTAGATCGCCACCACCGGGTGCAGGCCCGCCATCGCCAGCCCGGCCGCCGAGGCGGTCGCGTGCTGCTCGGCGATGCCGACGTCGAACAGCCGGTCGGGGAACCGCGCGCCGAACGCGGCCAGCCCGGTCGGTCCGGGCATCGCCGCGGTGATGGCGACGACGTCGCGGCGCACGTTGGCGTATTCGACCAGCGCGTCGGAGAACACCGCCGTCCAGCCTCGCCCGGCCACCGTGGTGGGTTGGCCGGTGAGCGGGTCGATCGGCGCGGTGGCGTGCATCAGTTCGGCTTCGTCATTCTCCGCCGGGGCGTAGCCCATGCCCTTGCGGGTGACGGTGTGGACGATGACCGGGCCGTTGAACGACCGGGCGGCGCGCAGCGCCAGCTCCAGAGCCGGCAGGTCATGCCCGTCGACCGGACCGACGTATTTGAGGCCGAGGTCGGCGAACATCTCCTGCGGGCTCAGCGCGTCCTTCAACCCGACCTTGACGCTGTGCAGCGCCTGGTAGCTGAACTCGCCGATCATCGGGATGCCGCGGATGAGCCGCCGGCCCTCCTCCAGCAGCCGCTCGTAGCCGGGCTGCAGCCGCAGCGCGGCCAGGTGCTCGGCGAAGCCGCCGATGGTCGGGGCGTAGCTGCGCCCGTTGTCGTTGACCACGATCACCACCGGCCGGTTGGCGACGGCGATGTTGTTCAGCGCCTCCCAGCACATCCCGCCGGTCAGCGCGCCGTCGCCGACCACGGCGACCACGTGCCGGTTGCGGTGCCCGGTCAGCTCGAACGCCTTGGCCAGCCCGTCGGCGTAGGACAGTGCGGCGCTGGCGTGGCTGGATTCCACCCAGTCGTGCTCACTTTCGGCGCGGCACGGGTAGCCCGACAGGCCGTCCTTCTTGCGCAGCGTGTCGAAGTCGCGGCACCGCCCGGTGAGCATCTTGTGCACGTAGGACTGGTGTCCGGTGTCGAACACGATCGGGTCGTGCGGCGAGTCGAACACCCGGTGCAGAGCCAACGTCAACTCCACGACCCCGAGGTTGGGGCCCAAATGCCCACCGGTGACTGCAACCTTGTGGATCAGAAACTCGCGGATCTCGCCGGCCAGGTCGACCAGCTGCGAGTGACTGAGGTGTTGCAGATCAGCGGGGCCGCGGATCTGGTGAAGCATCCGGTCAGTCTACGCAGCGCGCTAGGGTGTCGCACATGCACGCCGCGGACATCGCCGAGAGTTTCCCGGTGGTGGGCCTCGACACGCCGGCGCTGGCCGCCGCCCGGCTGCTCGCCGAACACCGGCTGCCCGGCATCGTGGTCACCGACGCCGACGGGCGTCCGTCGGCGATCCTGCCGGCCTCTCAGGTGGTGGCCTTCCTGGTGCCGCAGTACGTGCACGACGACCCGTCGCTGGCCGGCGTGCTCAACGAGGAGATGGCCGACCGGATCGCCGAGAAGCTGGCCGGCAAGACCGTGCGCGAGGTGCTGCCCGAACATCTGCACGACGTGCCGCCGGTCGACGCCGACGACACCGTCATCGAGGTGGCCGCCCGGATGGCCCGGCTGCACAGCCCGCTGTTGGCGGTGCACCGGGACGGCACGTTCGTCGGGGTCATCACCGCCTCGCGGCTGCTGCAGACCGCCCTGGGACACTGAGCCGGTGACAGCGGCCATCGCGATCACCGCGTTCGTGGTCGCCTACCTGTTCATCGCCAGCGACCGGGTCAACAAGACCGTCGCCGCCCTCGTCGGGGCCGCGGTGGTGGTCTGCCTGCCGATCATCGGCTCGGAGGACATCTTCTTCTCCCGCGAGACCGGCATCGACTGGGACGTCATCTTCCTGCTGTTCGGCATGATGATCATCGTCTCGGTGCTGCGCCAGACCGGGGTGTTCGAGTACGCGGCGATCTGGGCGACCAAGCGGGCCGCCGGGTCCCCGCTGCGGATCATGATCCTGCTGGTGTTGATCACCGCGGTGGCCTCCGCGCTGCTGGACAACGTCACCACGGTGCTGCTGATCGCGCCGGTCACCCTGCTGGTGTGCGACCGGCTGGCGATCAACCCGGTGCCGTTCCTGATGGCCGAGGTGCTCGCCTCCAACATCGGCGGCGCGTCGACCCTGGTCGGAGATCCGCCCAACATCATCATCGCCAGCCGGGCCGGGCTGACCTTCAACGACTTCCTGGTGCACATGCTGCCGATCGTGGCGATCATCATGGTCGCGTTCGTCGCGCTGCTGCCGTGGCTGTTCCGCGGCAGCTTCACGGTGGACCCGGCCCGGGTCGCCGACGTGATGGCGCTGGCCGAGGGTGAGGCGATCCGCGACCGCCGGCTGCTGATCCGCTGCGGGGTGGTGTTGGCGGCGGTGTTCGCCGCGTTCATCGGGCATTCGGTGATCCACATCGAGCCGTCGGTGGTGGCGCTGCTGGGCGCCGGGGTGCTGGTGCTGCTGTCCAAGCTGGGCCGCTCGGAGTACCTGTCCAGCGTCGAGTGGGAGACACTGCTGTTCTTCGCCGGGCTGTTCATCATGGTCGGCGCGCTGGTCAAGACCGGTGTGGTGGAGTCGCTGGCCCGCTCGGCGATCGAGGTGACCGGCGGCGACATGCTGCTCACCACGATGCTGATCCTCGGGGTGTCGGCGCCGGTCTCCGGTGTCATCGACAACATCCCCTACGTCGCGACCATGACCCCGATCGTCGGTGAGCTGGCGGCCGTCGCGGGCGGGTCCGACCACCAGGGCGCGCTGTGGTGGGCGCTGGCGCTCGGCGCGGACCTCGGCGGCAACCTGACCGCGGTCGGGGCCAGCGCCAACGTCGTCATGCTCGGCATCGCCCGGCGCGCCGGCACCCCGATCTCGTTCTGGGAGTTCACCCGCAAGGGCGCGGTGGTCACGGCGGTGTCGGTCGGGCTGTGCGTGCCGTATCTGTGGCTGCGCTACTTCGTGTGGGCCTGACCGGGGCCGACGGGCACCGCGACCTCGCGCGAGTGCAGTGGCCCACCGACGTCCTCCGCGAAAGCGAAAATATGCAGGAAAAATGCGAGAAGCGCCCTGCATAGGTTCTGTCTCGCGGCGCGGGGCGTCCAGCGGGGCGCCGCGGGAGCGTTCAGCGGGGGCGGGGCGGCGCGCTCAGCGGGTCAGCAGCGCCGCGCACTCCACATGGTGGGTGAGCGGGAACGCGTCGAACACCCGCATCTCGGCCACGGTGTAGCCGTGCTGTCGGTACAGGCCCACATCGCGGGCGAACGACGCCGCCTCGCAGCCGATGTGCACGATGCGCGGCACCCCGGCGGCGGCCAGCAGGTCGATCACCGCGCGGCCGGCGCCGGTGCGCGGCGGGTCGAGGACGGCGACGTCGGCGCCGGCGGGCTCGGCGGCCACCGCCCGGCGCACCGAGTCGGTGACCACCCGCACCTGCGGCAGGTCGCCCAGGGCGGCGCGCGCCGCGCCGGAGGAGCCCCGGGCGGTGTCGACGGTCAGCACCCCGCCGCGCTCCCCCACCGCCTCGGCGAGCACCGCCGCGAACACCCCGGCGCCGCCGTAGAGATCCCAGGCGGTCTGCCCGGCCGTCGGCTGCGCCCAGTCGGCCACCAGCGCGCTGTAGGCGGGCGGGCCGTCGCGGTGGGCCTGCCAGAACCCGGTCACCGGCACCCGCCAGGTGCGCTGTCCCACCCGGTGCACGCCGTGATAGGCGCCCTCGGCGACCCGGCGGCGCCGGCCCGGCCCGGCGACGACGACGTGGCGGGTGCCCTCGTCGTCGAGGACGGCGTGCAGCCGGGCCCCCGGCGGCCAGCGCGCCTCGTCCAGCCCGTCGGTCAGCTCGGCCGGTAACTGCCCGCA
>NZ_LZLJ01000001.1 GCF_001668625.1 Mycobacterium sp. 1274756.6 | reverse complement strand
AACCCGGAAGCTAAGCCTGCCAGCGCCGATGATACTACCCAACCCGGGTGGAAAAGTAGGACACCGCCGAACACACATTGACGAAATGCCCCCCGAGAAATCGGGGGGCATTTCGCTTTTCGTCGCCACGGGCGCCAGCACCGCCACGATGCGATATCGCAGTGGCGCGGCGCCATCGGCTCTAGCCTTGGCGGATGGACTACGACTACGACGTGCTGGTGATCGGCTCGGGCTTCGGCGGCAGCGTCGCCGCGCTACGGCTCACCGAGAAGGGCTACCGCGTCGGGGTGCTCGACATGGGCAAGCGTTGGCTGCCCAGTGACTTCCCGCCCAACAATTGGCATGTGCGCAAAGCGATGTGGGCGCCGAAGCTGGGGTGCTTCGGGCCGCAGCGGCTCACCGTGCTGGGCAAGACGTTCATCGCCAGCGCGGTCGGCGTCGGCGGCGGATCGCTGATCTACGGCAACACCCTCTACCGGCCGCTGGAGAAGTTCTACACCGATCCGCAGTGGGCGCACATCACCGACTGGCGCAGCGAACTCGCGCCCTACTACGACCAGGCCCACCGCATGCTGGGGGTGACCCCCACCCCGCACACCACCCCGGCCGACGAGATCCTGCTGGCGGTGGCCCGCGACCTGGGGGTCGAGGACACCTATCACCCGACCGACGTGGGGGTGTTCTTCGGCGACGAGCCCGGCAAGACCGTCGACGACCCGTTCTTCGGCGGCGCCGGCCCGGCCCGCGCCGGGTGCATCGGCTGCGCACAGTGCTTCACCGGCTGCCCGCACAACGCCAAGAACACCACCGAGACCAACTACCTGTACCTGGCCGAGCACGCCGGCGCCCAGATCCATCCGCTGACCATGGTGACCGACGTGCGGCCGCGACCGGACGGCGAGGGCTACCTGGTTTCCACGGTGCGCACCGGCCGGTGGTTCGCCAAACGCCGACGGGACTTCACCGCCCGCCAGGTGGTCTTCGCCGCGGCCTCGCTGGGCACCCAGCGCCTGCTGCACAAACTGCGCGACAGCGGCTCGCTGCCGCACCTGTCCGCCCGGTTGGGGGAATTGACCCGCACCAACTCCGAGGAGGTGCCGGTGGTGCTCGCCCCCGATCGCGACGACTTCGCCCAAGGCGTGGCGATCACCTCCTCGATCCACCCCGAGGCCAACACCCACGTGGAGGTGTGCCGCTACGGCAAGGGCTCCAACCTGCTGTCGATGATGGGCACCCACCTCGTCGACGGCGGGCCGTGGCGGTTCGCCCGGCTGCTGTGGGCCATCGCGGCGCATCCGTGGCTATTCTTCCGCAGCCTGTTCCCGCGCCGCGCCTCGGAGCATTCGATCATCATCCTGGTGATGCAGTCGCTGGACAACTCGCTGACCACCTACCTCAAACGGGGCTTGCTCGGCCGGCGGATGACCACCAAACAGGGTGTCGGAGAACCGAACCCAGACTGGATACCGATCGCGCACGACATCGCCCGGCGGATGGCGGAGAAGGTCGACGGGTACGCCGGCGGCACCTACCTCGATGCGCTCAACATCCCGCTGACCGCCCACTTCATCGGCGGCTGCCCGATCGGCGACTCCCCGGACACCGGGGTCATCGACCCCTACCAGCGGGTCTACGGCCATCCCGGCCTGCACGTCGCCGACGGCTCGGCGATCACCGCCAACCTCGGGGTCAACCCGTCGTTCACGATCACCGCGCAGGCCGAGCGGGCGATGGCGTTCTGGCCCAACAACGGCGACCCCGACCCGCGCCCGGCACTCGGCGCGCCCTACCGCCGCATCACCCCGGTGCAGCCCCGCCGTCCGACCGTGCCGGCGAGCGCACCCGGGGCGCTGCGACTGCCACTGACTCCCGCCTGAGCGCGCCGACTGAGGCACAATCGACAACTATGCGGGTATTGCTGACCGGTGGAACCGGATTCGTGGGCGGCTGGACCGCCAAAGCCATCGCCGACGCCGGCCATGACGTGCGATTTCTGGTGCGCACGCCGGCCAAGCTGGAGACCACGGTCGCCCGGCTCGGCGTGGATGTCTCCGACTACGCCGTCGCCGACATCACCGACCGCGCGGCGGTGCGCGCGGCGATGGCGGGTTGCGACGCCCTGGTGCACAGCGCCGCGTTGGTGGCCACCGACCCGCGGGAGACCGCGCACATGTTGCAGACCAACATGGGTGGCGCGCAGAACGTGCTCGGTCAGGCCGTCGAGCTGGGACTCGACCCGATCGTGCACGTCTCCAGCTTCACCGCCCTGTTCCGCCCCGATCTGAACACCCTCTCCGCGGACCTGCCGGTCGTCGGCGGCAGCGACGGCTACGGCCAGTCCAAGGCCCAGGTGGAGATCTACGCGCGCGGGCTGCAGGACGCCGGCGCGCCGGTCAACATCACCTACCCGGGCATGGTGCTGGGCCCGCCGGTCGGCGACCAGTACGGAGAGGCCGGCGAGGGGGTGCGGGCGGCGCTGCAGATGCGGGTGATCCCCGGCCGTGGGGCCGCCTGGCTGATCGTCGACGCCCGCGACCTGGCCGCGCTGCACGCCGCGCTGCTCGAGCCGGGGCGTGGGCCGCGCCGCTACATGGCCGGCGGCCAGCGGGTGCCCGCCGCCGAGCTGGCCACCATGCTCGGCGATGCGGCCGGGATCGCGATGTTCACCCTGCCGATCCCCGACATCGCGCTGCGCACCCTGGGCACGGTCATGGACCGCGCCGAGGAGTTCCTGCCGGTGCGCACCCCGTTCACCGCGGCCGGCATGCAGTACTACACCCAGATGCCGGCCTCCGACGACACCCCGAGCGAACGGGAGCTGCACATCGCCTACCGCGACGCCGCGACCACGATCGCCGACACGGTCGCGTCGCTGGAGGGCTAATCCACCGGCGGCCGGTGCTCGGGACCACCCTCGGCGCCCGGCTCCTCACCGGGCGGCGGCTGGGTTCGTTTGAGCCAGTCACGCAACCGGAACAGCTGGTCGCTGATGATGCCGACGGCGACCAGCACCAGGATCACGACGATGACGGTGGTGGTCACGGCTCCCATCGTGCCAGCTGAGCGGGTCCGGTTCAGCCGAACAGCGCCTCCTGCTCACGTTCGCGCTCCAGCTCCAGCAGGAACCGTTTCCGTTCGAGGCCGCCGCCGTAGCCGGTCAGCGCGCCGTTGGCCCCGACCACCCGGTGACACGGCACGATGATCGAGATCGGGTTGTGGCCGTTGGCCAACCCGACGGCCCGCGAGGCGGCCGGCGCGCCGATCTGCGCGGCGATCTGACCGTAGGTGACCGTCCGGCCGTACGGGATGGCCTGCAACGCCGCCCAGACCCGCCGCTGAAACTCGGTGCCCGCCAAGCCGATCTGCACATCGAAGGTGGTGAGCTCACCGGCGAAGTAGGCGGTGAGCTGCTCGACGACGGCGCCGAACGCGTCGTCGGCACGCACCCAGGCCGCGCGGTCGGGTTCGTGGGTCTGGTCGACCATGCGCAGGTGCTGCAGTGTGTCACCGGTGCCGGCCAGGGTGAGCGGACCGATCGGGCTGTCGATCGTGCGGTAACGGATCACGCGACCTCCTCAGGGGGCCATTGGTTGACGGAGTGGTCCAATGCGGTCCACAGGTGCTGGGTGGCGTAGGAGCGCCAGGGCCGCCACGCCATGCTGCGTTGGGTCAACGCGCGGGGGGCGTCGGGTAATCCGAGTTTGCGCGCCGCGACCCGGACCCCCAGGTCGGTGGCCGGGAAGGCGTCCGGATCGCCCAGGCCGCGCATCGCGATGATCTCCGCGGACCACGGGCCGATGCCGGGCAGCTCCAGCAGCCGCAGGCGGGCCCGCTGCCAGTCGCAGCCGGCGTCGAGCACCACGCTGCCGTCGGCGAGGGCGGCGATCAGCGCCCGCACGGTGTGCCGGCGCGCGCCGGGCAGCGCCAGCCGGTCCGGGTCGATGCCGGCCAGCTCGTCGACGGCGGGAAAGGTGTGGGTGAGCGCGCCGTCCGGGTCGTCGAGGCGCCGGCCGTAGTCGGCGACCAACCGGGCGGTGTGGGTGCGGGCGGCTTTCATCGACACCTGCTGGCCCAGCACCACCCGGATCGCCAGCTCGGCCTCGTCGACGGTGCGCGGGATGCGCTGGCCGGGTGCGGCGCCGACCAACGCGGCCAGCTGCGGGTCCCGGCCGAGATCGCCGACCACGGCCTGCGGGTCGGCGTCGAGGTCCAGCAGCCGCCGGCAGCGCGCGATCGCGGTGGCGACGTCGCGGAAATCCGCGACCCGCAACCGGCAGGCGACGTGGTCGGCGGCCGGTCGCAGGGCCACGGTCCCGGCACCGTGCGGCAGCCGCAGGCTGCGGCGGAACCAGCCGTCGCGGACCTCCTCGCAGCCGGGTACCGCGGCGGCGGCCAGGTGCCCGAACACCCCGGTATAGGCGAACGGCGCGCGCACCGCCAGCCGGATCGCCAAAGTCTCGGTGGCCGCGGCCACCGGGGCCCGGCCGGACCGCCGCGCCGACGCGCGCAGCGCCGACGGGGTCGCCCGGCAGACCTCGCGCACCGTGTCGTTGAACTGACGGATGCTGGCGAACCCGGCGGCGAAGGCGACGTCGGCCAACGGCAACTCGGTGGTCTCGATCAACACCCGGGCGGTCTGGGTGCGCTGGGCGCGGGCCAACCCGAGCGGACCGGCCCCCACCTCGCTGCGCAACAGCCGCTGCAGATGACGTGGGGTGTAGCCGAGCCGGGCGGCCAGCCCGTCGACGCCGTCGCGCTCCACGGTGCCGTCGGCGATGAGCCGCATCGCGCGGGCCACGACGTCGCCGCGCGAGTTCCACTGCGGCGAGCCCGGCGCGGCGTCGGGCCGGCAGCGCTTGCAGGGCCGGAACCCGGCGCGCTGCGCGGCGGCGGCGGTGGGGTAGAAGCCGACGTTGTCCGCCCGGGGCGACGGCGCCGGGCAGCTGGGCCGGCAGTACACGCCGGTGGTGCGCACCGCGGTGACGAACCAGCCGTCGAACCGGGTGTCGCGGGACCGCACCGCCCGGTAGCAGCGGTCGAAGTCGTCGTGCACGTCCTCCACACTGGCACGGCCGCCGCCCCGGCACTAGCGGGAATCCGACATCACAGTCCGCGGCGGGCGGTCGCGGCCGGATAAGCTTCCCGACCGTGACCGATCTGGTGCAGACCTACCTCGACCGGATTCTGGCCGAACACGAGTCGCTCACCGACGGCGCGCTGGCCGACTACATCCCCGAGCTCGCCGCGGTCGACCCGACCGGTTTCGGGCTGGCGCTGTCCTCCTCGGACGGCTACGTCTACCGCTGCGGCGACGCCGACACCGAGTTCACCATCCAGTCGGTCTCCAAACCGTTCACCTATGCGCTGGCGCTGCAGAAGATCGGCGCGCCCGCGGTGGACGCCCGCATCGGGGTGGAGCCCTCCGGGGAGGCGTTCAACGAGATCAGCGTCGACGACGAGACCAAGGCGCCGAAGAACCCGATGATCAACGCCGGGGCGATCACCGCGATCTCGCTGATCCCGGCCGCCACCCCCGACGCGCGCTTCGCGCTGATCCGGGATTTCTTCTCCGCCTGCGCCGGCCGCCCGCTGGAGGTCGACGAGGCGGTGTATCAGTCCGAGCGCACCGCGGGCAGCCGCAACCGGGCCATCGCCTACATGCTGGACAGCTTCGGGGTGCTCGACGGCGACCCCGACGAGGTGCTCGACGTCTACTACCGGCAGTGCGCGCTGAAGGTCACCAGCACCGACCTGGCCCGAATGGGCGCCACCCTGGCGCGCACCGGGCTCAACCCGCTGACCGGGCGGCGGGTGATCGATCCGGCGGTGGTGCGCCGCACGCTCAGCGTCATGCTGACCTGCGGGATGTACGACGCGGCGGGAGACTGGGTCAGTGCGGTCGGCATGCCCGCCAAGAGCGGCGTGGGCGGCGGCATCGTGGCGGTGCTGCCCGGCCAGTTGGGCATCGGGGTGTACTCGCCGCGGCTGGGCCCGAAGGGCAACAGCGTGCGCGGGGTGCGGGTGTGCCGCAGCCTCTCGGCGCAGCTGGGCCTGCACTTCCTCAACGTCACCCGCGAGTCGCGCTCGACGCTGCGGTCGGTCTCCGACGTCGGCGACGGCGTGCGGGTCTACGAGGTGCACGGTGACCTGCTGTTCGCCGGCGCCGAGCAGGTGACGCGCACCGCCCAGCGCCAGCACGAGGAGTACACCGCGGCGATCTTCGACGTCTCCCGCGTCGACGACATCAACGACGCGGCCCGCACCCTGCTGGCCGGGCTGGCCGCGACCCTGCAGACGGTGGGCAAACACGGGTTCCTCGTCGACCCGGACGGCGTGGTCCTGGCGCGGGACTCCGCGCACCGCGCCGCGGTCTACGACACCGTCGAGGAGGCGGTCGCCGCGGCGCACAGCTGGCTGGCCACCCGGCGGGTCGCCGCCGACGAGTAGCTCAGCAGGGCGTGTCTACCGCCAGGAGTTGGCGTACCCGATCAGCCGCTCACCGGTGGGCGTGCGTTCGATCAGCGCGATATCGGTTCGGCCGGATTGGTTCAGCAGCCACTTCATCCCATCGAGGTGGAACCGGCGCTGGGGCACCACGAACCGGAACGGCAGATCGGTCAGCACCTGACCGGGCCGGACCGGGTGCGGGGTGGCCGGTTTGCCGAGAATCGATTCCGGCTCGACGCCCGGGCGCACCCGCAGACCGATCTCGAGAGTGCCGGGTTCGCGGCCGGCGGTGTAGATGATCCCGGCGATGCTGTCCCACTTGACTCCACCGACATGGTTGTCGTTGCCCTCGAAGAGGATGGACTTGACCATCACGAAAACGATCGGCGTGATGAAGACGGCCATACTGACGCCCAGCACCGCGAACGCGATCATGTCCTTACCCGGCAACGCCTCCATCGCCGGTGCCAAGAATGCGCCGAACCCGGCCAACACCGCAAAGCCGCAGAGCAACCCCACCGGCGCCGCCACCAACTGACCCAGCGCCCCGAACCGCTTCGTGATCCGGTAGTTCACCCGCTTTCCCAGGATGCCGCTGGCCCAGCCAGCCAATCCGCTCACGGCGACGGCGATGACCAGCAGCACCAACCAGCCCGACCCGATCATCGGCTTACCGTCGTTGGCCACGTTCCACAGCGCCACCACAGCCACCGCGGCCACGATCAGTGTGAGGAACGCAACGGTGGACGCCGCAGCGGCCGGCTTGACCGCGGCCGCCCTGGCCGCCGCGGCCTGCTCTGAGCTGACCGGCTGTAGCGAATATCGCACGGCCCCATCCGTCCTGTCGGCGATCGATGCGCGATCACCGTAACGTGCTGCGCACGGATTGACCGCTGCGAGCGGCCACCTACCGATCGCTGGGCGAGGCGCTGACCGCGGCCGAGGCCTGGCTGACCGGGCAGCGCTAACAGGGCGTGGCGAGCTGGATCGGCGCGTCGTAGCCGCGCAGCGTCACCGTGTCACCGGCCGACCAGTGCGCCTGCTCCCGCTGGCCGGCGGCGGCCACCGTCGACGCGCTCGCCAGCAGCCGGCACGGCACCGTCTTGGCCAGCTCGCACAGCCGGGCCGCCTCGTTGACCGGCTCGCCGATCACGGTGTACTCGAAGCGTTCCCGCGCACCGATGTTGCCGGCCACCGCCTGGCCGGAAGCCACCCCGATCCCGGCCTGGCAGGCCGGCACCTCGGCGCGCAGCCGGTGCAGGATGGCGCGGGCGGCGGCCAGCGCGTTCTCCTCAGGCCGGTCGAGGGCGACCGGCGCCCCGAAGACGGCCAGGGTGGCGTCGCCCTCGAATTTGTTCACCAGACCGTGGTGCCGGTCCACCTCGTCGACGACCACACTGAAGAACCGGTTGAGCAGCGTGACCACCTCGGTGGCCGGACGGCTGGTGATCAGCTCGGTCGACCCGATGATGTCGACGAACACCACCGCGATGTGGCGCTCTTCACCGCCGAGTTCGGGCAGTTCGGCGCGGGCCGCGGCCGCGGCCACCTCCCGGCCCACATGCCTGCCGAACAGGTCACGCAGCCGTTCGCGCTCCCGCAGGCCGCTGACCATGGCGTTGAACCCGCGCTGCAGTTCCCCCAGTTCGGTGCCGTCGAACACCACGACGGTGGCGTCCAGGTCGCCCTGCTCGACCCGGCGCATCGCGGTGCTCACCGCCCGCACCGGGGTCGCGGTCAGCCACGCCAGGATCCACATCAGCACCGAGCCGATCACCAGCGCGATCCCGGAGAGCAGGATGACCGCCCAGGCGAACTGGGTCTTGTTCAGGTTGTGCAACAGCAGCACGAACCAGGCCGTCAGCGCCGTGCCCACCACCGGCACCCCCGAGCCCAGCAGCCACACCATCATGGTGCGGTCCATGATGCGGGTGGCGAAGCGGCCGCGCGGCGGGCCGGCCGCCAGCGCCTCGGCGGCCACCGGGCGCAGCGCGAACTCGGTGAGCAGGTAGCAGGCGGTGGCCACCACCACGCCGCTGAACAGGATCGAGAACAGCACCTGCGGGATGAACAGGGTGTTGACCCAGCCGTAGAGCGTCGTCAGCAGCGCCGTGCCCAGCAGCCACAACGCCAGGGCGCTGCGCGCCACCCGCCACGGCGCCGCGGCGATGTCGTGCTGGTCGGCGCGGTCGGGCACGCGTTCCTCGATCGCCCAGCGCAGCCGCTGGACGGTGCGCCAGGTGATCCAGAAGGTGCCGGAGACCAGCGCGAAGCCGACGTAGGCCGGCGCCACCGCGAACGTCAGCCACTTCGGCGCGTCGGCGAACACGCTGGGCACCGGGAAGACGAAGCCGACCAGCAGCAGCGCCACGCCGATCCCCAGCAGGTTCGCGGCGACGATGAACACGGTCAGGATGCCCTGGATGCGCACCCGGCGGCGGGTCTGGCTCTCGGTGACGTTGCCGAGCAGCCAGGAGCCGAACTCCGGGGTGTTGGAGACCCGGCTGCTCTGCCGGGTGAGCTTCTCCAGCAGTCGGCCCAGGCGCTGCGCCATGCGTGAATTACCGCTCATCGTGGACCAGCCTATGGGTCGGCGCCGCGGCCCCCCTAGGGTGGACCGGGTGCGCCTCGTGATCGCCTCGTGCACCGTCGACTATCTGGGCCGGCTCACCTCGCACCTGCCGTCCGCGCGGCGGCTGCTGCTGATCAAGGCCGACGGCTCGGTGAGCATCCACGCCGACGACCGGGCCTACAAGCCGCTGAACTGGATGAGCCCGCCGTGCCGGCTGACCGAGGAGACCGTCGACGACGCGACGGTCTGGGTGGTGGAGAACAAGGCCGGCGAGCAGCTGCGGATCACCATCGAGGAGATCGAGCACGACTCGGAGCATCACCTCGGTGTGGACCCGGGCCTGGTCAAAGACGGTGTCGAGGCGCATCTGCAGGAGCTGCTCGCCGAGCACGTCGGGTTGCTCGGGGAGGGCTACACGCTGGTGCGCCGGGAGTATATGACCGCGATCGGGCCGGTGGACCTGCTCTGCCGCGACCCGCAGGGCGGTTCGGTGGCCGTGGAGGTCAAGCGCCGCGGGGAGATCGACGGAGTCGAGCAGCTGACCCGGTATCTGGAGCTGCTCAACCGGGACAGCCTGCTCGCCCCGGTGCGCGGTGTGTTCGCCGCCCAGCAGATCAAACCGCAGGCCCGCACCCTGGCCGAGGATCGCGGCATCCGTTGCCTGACACTGGATTACGACACCATGCGCGGCATGGACAGCAACGAATACCGACTGTTCTGAAGCCGACCACCTCTTAGACTGGCGGGATGCCCCGTCGACGTCCCCGCCGGCCGCCGCCGCTTCCGGCGCCGGAGGAGACCGGACCCGACGGGCGTCCCTACCGGGTGCGGCCGGTGCCCGCGGCGCGGGCGGTCAAAACCTACCGCTGCCCGGGCTGCGACCACGAGATCCGCTCCGGCACCGCGCACGTGGTGGCCTGGCCCAGCGATGCGGGGGAGAGCGGTTTGGATGACCGGCGGCACTGGCACACGCCGTGCTGGGCCAACCGCGCCAACCGCGGCCCGACCCGGCGGTGGTCCTAGCCGGCCGTCCCGGTCGGCTTAAGTGCCGGGCGGGTCCAGTGCCGGGCGGGTTCAGTGCCCGGCGGGTTCGACCAGCTCGACCAGCACCCCGCCGGCGTCCTTGGGGTGGATGAAGTTGATCCGCGAGTTCGCGGTGCCGCGGCGCGGGGCGTCGTAGAGCAACCGCACACCCTGCTCGTCGAGCCGTTCGCTGAGCGTGTCGATGTCGCTGACCCGGTAGGCCAGCTGCTGCAGGCCGGGGCCGCGCTTGTCCAGGAACTTCGCGATCGTCGAGGAGTCGTCGATGGGCGCCATCAGCTGGATCTGCACACTGCCGACCGGGGCGCCGCGCACCGCGAGCATCGCCTCGACGATGCCCTGCTCGTCGTTGACCTCCTCGTGCAGCACGATCATGCCGAGGTGGTCGTGGTACCACTTCTTGGCGGCCTCCAGGTCGGGCACCGCGATGCCGACGTGGTCGATGGCGGTCACCAGCGCGCTGGCGAGGACCGGGCGGGCATCAACCTGTTCGGTGGTCATAACATAACGGTAACCTGGCGGGGATGACCGTGCCGCGGGAACCCCACGGTTTCACCCCGATCCATTCCCTGGAGGTAGCTATGACGACGTCGGTGATCGTTGCTGGCGCACGCACGCCGGTCGGTCGGCTGATGGGTTCGCTGGCCGGTTTCTCCGGCTCCGACCTGGGCGCGCTCGCGATCGCCGGCGCGCTGGAGAAGGCCAAGGTGCCGGCCGCGCTGGTCGAGTACGTGATCATGGGCCAGGTGCTCACCGCCGGCGCCGGGCAGATGCCGGCCCGGCAGGCGGCGGTGGCCGCGGGCATCGGCTGGGACGTGCCCGCGCTGACCATCAACAAGATGTGCCTGTCGGGGATCGACTCCATCGCGCTGGCCGACCAGCTGATCCGGGCCGGGGAGTTCGACGTGGTGGTGGCCGGCGGCCAGGAGTCCATGTCGCAGGCTCCGCACCTGCTGATCGGCAGCCGGGCCGGCTACAAGTACGGCGACGTGACGGTGCGCGACCACCTGGCCTACGACGGGCTGCACGACGTGTTCACCGACCAGCCGATGGGCGGTCTGACCGAGCAGCGCAACGACGTCGATCAGTTCACCCGCGCCGAGCAGGACGAGTTCGCCGCCGGCTCGCACCAGAAGGCCGCGGCGGCGTGGAAGGACGGCGTCTTCGCCGACGAGGTCGTGCCCGTCCAGATCCCGCAGCGCAAGGGCGATCCGGTGGAGTTCACCGAGGACGAGGGGATCCGGGCCAACACCACCGCCGAGTCGCTGGCCGGGCTGAAGCCGGCGTTCCGCAAGGACGGCACCATCACCGCCGGGTCCTCCTCACAGATCTCCGACGGCGCGGCCGCGGTGGTGGTGATGAGCAAGGCGAAGGCCGAAGAACTCGGGCTGGAGTGGCTGGCCGAGATCGGCGCGCACGGCGTGGTGGCCGGCCCGGACTCCACCCTGCAGTCCCAGCCGGCCAACGCGATCAACAAGGCGCTCGCGCGGGAGGGCATCGGCGTCGACCGGCTCGACGTGGTCGAGATCAACGAGGCGTTCGCCGCGGTCGCGCTGGCCTCCACCCGCGAGCTCGGCGTGGACCCCGAGATCGTCAACCGCAGCGGCGGCGCGATCGCGATCGGCCACCCGATCGGCATGTCCGGCGCCCGCATCACCCTGCACGCCGCCCTGGAGCTCAAGCGGCGCGGCGGGGACTACGCGGTGGCCGCGCTCTGCGGTGCCGGCGGGCAGGGCGACGCGCTGATCCTGCGGGCCGGCTGACCCGGTCCCGCACCGCGGCGCCCGGCCGGCCGAGTTTGCTGACCGGGCCCGCAAACCGGTGTTGTGATGTTGCTCATAATCCGGCGGGCGGGGTGTTCCACGGCCGGTCCGGCGGCCCCCGAGCGCGGTCGCGCCGATGTGTCAGACTTGAAGCCGTGACCCGTCCGCAACCTCCGATTTCCCCCGCGATGGCCGGGGCGGTCGACCTGTCCGCCCTCAAGCAGCGTCCGCAGTCCGGCGAGGCCCCCGCCGGCGTCGGCACCGAGATCACCGAGGCCAACTTCCAGCAGGAGGTGCTGGCCCGGTCCAACCAGGTCCCGGTGGTGGTGCTGCTGTGGTCGCCGCGCAGCGCGGCCTGCGTCGAGTTGGGCCAGACCCTGGCCGCGCTGGCCGAGTCCGCCGCGGGCCGGTGGGCGCTGGCGTCGGTCAACGTCGACGCCGAGCCGCGGCTGGCCCAGAGCTTCGGGGCGGAGGCAGTGCCGACCGTCCTGGCGATCGGCGCCGGGCAGCCGCTCACCGGGTTCCAGGGCGTCCAGCCGGCCGAGGAGCTGCGCGGCTGGCTGGATTCGTTGCTGCAGGCGGTCGCCGGCAAGCTCGACGGGGTGCCCGGCGAGCCCGCGGCCGAGGAGCCGCCGGTGGATCCGGCGGTGGCGCGCGCCCGCGAGCACCTCGACGCCGGCGACTTCGACGCCGCCCGGCAGGCCTACCAAGCCATCCTGGACGAGAACCCGGCCCACGACGAGGCCAAGGGCGCGGTGCGCCAGATCGCGTTCGTGCAGCGCGCCAGCGGGCGGGCCCCCGACGCGGTCGTCGTCGCCGACGCCGCCCCCGACGACATCGAGGCGGCGCTGGCCGCCGCTGACGTCCAACTGCTCCATCAGGACGCCGCCGGCGCCTTCGACCGGCTGATCGCGCTGGTGCGCCGCACCGCCGGGGACGACCGGGCCAGCGTGCGCGCCCGGCTGGTCGAGCTGTTCGAGCTGTTCGACCCGGCCGATCCGGTGGTGATCAGCGCGCGGCGCAACCTGGCCAACGCGCTGTACTGACCCAGCCGGCTCAGCGCGTCGGCGCCGGCTCCAGCCACAGCGCCGACAGCGGGGGCAGCACCATCACCGCCGAGGCGGGCCGGCCGTGCCACGGGGTCTCCTCGGCCCGCACCGCCCCCAGGTTGCCGATCCCGCCGCCGCGATAGTCGACGGCATCGGTGTTGAGCACCTCGCGCCAGCAGCCGGGGTGCGGCAGGCCCAGCCGGTAGGAGCTGTGCTCGGTGCCGGCGAAGTTGAACACGCAGGCCAGCACCGACCCGTCGGCGCCGTAGCGCAGGAAACTGAGCACGTTGTTGGCGGAGTCGTTGGCGTCGATCCAGGAGTAGCCGGCCGGGTCGGTGTCCCGGCTCCACAGCGCGGGGCGGGCGCGATAGCCGGCGTTGAGATCGTCGACCAGGCGCAGGATCCCCGCGGAGTAGCCGTCGGGCTCCCGGTCGGCGTCGAGCTGGAACCAGTCCACGCCGCGCTGCTCGGACCATTCGGCGCGCTGGCCGAACTCCTGGCCCATGAACAGCAGCTGCTTGCCGGGATGCGACCACTGGTAGGCCAGCAGGGTGCGCACCCCGGCGGCCTTGGCGTGGTCGTCGCCGGGCATCCGGCTCCACAGCGTGCCCTTGCCGTGCACCACCTCGTCGTGGCTGATCGGCAGCACGAAGTTCTCGCTGTAGGCGTAGAGCATCGAGAACGTCATCTCGTGGTGGTGGTAGCTGCGGTGCACCGGGTCGTGGCCCAGATAGTCCAGGGTGTCGTGCATCCAGCCCATGTTCCATTTCATCGAGAAGCCCAGCCCGCCCAGGTCGGTGGTGCGGGTCACCCCCGGCCAGGACGTCGACTCCTCGGCGATGGTCACCGCCCCGGGCACCAGCTTGTGCACGGTGGCGTTCATCTCCTGCAGGAACTGCACCGCCTCGAGGTTCTCCCGGCCGCCGTGGATGTTGGGCGTCCAGCCCCCGGCCGGGCGGGAGTAGTCCAGGTACAGCATGGAGGCCACCGCGTCCACCCGCAGCCCGTCGACGTGGAACTCCTGTAACCAGTACAGCGCGTTGGCGACCAGGAAGTTACGCACCTCCGGCCGGCCGAAGTCGAAAACGTAAGTGCCCCAGTCGAGTTGTTCCCCGCGACGGGGGTCGGCGTGCTCGTACAGCGCGGTGCCGTCGAACCGGCCCAGCGCCCAGGCGTCCTTGGGGAAGTGCGCGGGCACCCAGTCCACCAGCACCCCGATGCCGGCGCGGTGCAGCGCGTCGACCAGCGCGCGGAACTCGTCGGGGCTGCCGAACCGGGCGGTGGGCGCGTAGTAGGAGGTCACCTGGTATCCCCACGAGCCGCCGAACGGGTGCTCGGCGACCGGCAGCAACTCCACATGGGTGAAGCCGTGGGCCACCACGTAGTCGGTGAGTTCGCGGGCCAACTGCCGGTAGTCCAGGCCCGGCCGCCACGAGCCCAGGTGGACCTCGTAGACGCTCATCGCGGCGGTGACCGGGTCGGTGCGGGCGCGCCGGGCCATCCACTCCTCGTCGCGCCAGCGGTAACTGCTGGCGGTGACCCGGGAGGCGGTCTGCGGCGGGACCTCGGTGGCGAACGCGAACGGGTCGGCCCGGTCGACGACGCTGCCGTCGGCGCCGTGCACCCGGAACTTGTAGAGCCCGTCGGCGGGGAAGCCCGGCCAGAACAGCTCCCACACCCCGGAGGAGCCCAGCGCCCGCAGCGGCGCCAGCCGTCCCGACCAGCCGTCGAAGTCGCCGATCAGGCTCACCCCGCGGGCGTTGGGCGCCCACACCGCGAACGCCACCCCGTCGACGGTGCCGTCGGCGGTGGTGTAGGAGCGCGGGTGCGCGCCGAGCACCTCCCAGAGCCGTTCGTGGCGGCCCTCGTTGAACAGGTGCAGGTCGATCTCGCCGAGCGTGGGCAGGAACCGGTAGGCGTCGGCGACCGGGGCGGACTCGGCGGTGTCGCCCGGATAGCGCACGACCAGCCGGTAGTCCAGCAGCCCGGTGAACGGCAGTGCGACGGCGAACAGCCCGGAGTCCAGGTGCGCCAGCTCGAAGCGGTCACCGCCGACGAGCACGGCGACGCGCTCGGCGTGCGGGCGCAGCACCCGGATCACGGTCTGCCCACCGATTTCGTGGGCGCCGAGCACCGCGTGCGGGTCGTGGTGCACACCGTCGAGCAGGCGCGCCAGCTCGCGCGGGTCGGGGGTCAGTGCGGAGGTTGTGGTCATCGTGCGCCTCAGCTCCGTCGGGCCAGTCGTGATCGGGCCGGCTCGGGCACCGACGGCATCCGCACGATGTGAGCCACCGCGTGCCCGGGATCCAGCCGCACGTAGTTGGCCGCGCCCCAGTAGTAGTCCTCGCCGGTGACCTCCTCGTGCACCCAGAACTGCTCGTCGGAGGCGCGGCCCAGCGCGCCCATGTCCAGCCACAGCGTGCCCTGCTCGGGTCCGAACGGGTTCAGCGTCACCACCACCAGCACGGTGTCGCCGGTGGCCGGGTCGAACTTGCTGTAGGCCAGCAGGGCGTCGTTGTCGATGTGGTGGAAGGCGATCGTGCGCAGCTGCTGCAACGCCGGGTGGTTGCGCCGGATCTCGTTGAGCCGGGCCAAAAACGGCTCGAGTGAGCGGCCCGCCTCGCGGGCGGCGGCGAAGTCGCGGGGACGCAGCTGGTATTTCTCCGAGTCCAGGTACTCCTCGCTGCCCTCGGCCACGGCGCGGTCCTCGAACAGCTCGAAGCCGGAGTAGACCCCCCACGCCGGGCCGAGGGTGGCGGCCAGCACGGCGCGGATCGCGAACATCCCCGGCCCGCCGTGCTGCAGGCTGGCGTGCAGGATGTCGGGGGTGTTGACGAACAGGTTCGGCCGCCGGAAGTCGGCGAACCGGGCGATCTCCGCGGCGAACTCGATGAGCTCGCTCTTGCCGGTACGCCAGGTGAAGTAGCTGTAGGACTGGGTGAACCCGAGTTTGGCCAGCCCGTACTGGCGCGCCGGCGGGGTGAACGCCTCGGAGAGGAACAGCACGTCGGGGTCGGTGGCTTTGACCTCCGCGATCAGCGCCGCCCAGAAGTCCGGCGGTTTGGTGTGCGGGTTGTCGACCCGGAAGATGCGCACGCCGTGGCCGATCCAGTGCCGCACCACCCGCAGCACCTCGGCGAACAGTCCGGCCGGATCCCGGTCGAAGTTCAGCGGATAGATGTCCTGGTACTTCTTCGGCGGGTTCTCCGCGTAGGCGATGGTGCCGTCGGGCTGTTCGGTGAACCACTCGCGGTGCGCACCGACCCACGGGTGGTCCGGGGCGCACTGCAACGCCAGGTCCAGCGCCACCTGCAGGTCCAGCTCGGTCGCGGCGGCGACGAACGCGTCGAAGTCGGCGAGGGTGCCCAGGTCGGGGTGGACCGCGTCGTGGCCGCCCTCGTCGCTGCCGATCGCCCACGGCGAGCCGACGTCGCCGGGCCGGGCGGTGCGGGAGTTGTTGGGGCCCTTGCGGTTCACCTTGCCGATCGGGTGGATCGGCGGCAGGTAGACGATGTCGAAGCCCATCGCGGCGATCCGCGGCAGGGCGGCCGCGGCGGTGGCGAAGGTGCCGTGCACCGGCACGCCGTCGGCGTCCCAGCCGCCGGTGGAGCGCGGAAACATCTCGTACCAGGCGCCGAAGCCGGCCAGCGGCCGGTCCACCCACACGCTCAGTTCGGGTCCGGCGGTGACCAGTTCGCGCAGCGGGTGACGGTGCAGCAGGTCGGCGACGGCCTCGCTCAGCGCCGGCGCGGCGCGCGCGGCCGGCTCGCCGGGCGAGCGCAGCGCCTCGGCGGCCGCGCTCAACGCGGCGCGCAGCCGGCGCGGCACCGCGGCCGCGGCCCGCTCGAACAGCTCCGCCCCGGCCCACAGGTCGTTGGCCAGATCGGTTTCGCCCTGCCCGGCGTCCAGTTTGGCGGTCACGTCGTGACGCCAGGTGGCGATCGGGTCGCGCCAGCCCTCCACCCGGAACGACCACAGCCCGGTGCGGTCGGGCCGGAATTCGCCGTGCTGGACGAACGGTTCGTCGCCCGGGGTCATCGGCAGGCACTGTTCGCTCTCGGCGGTCGACCGGGTGGGATCGGCGCCCGGGCGCGGGTAGCGCTGCCCGGGGTAGCGCACCACCAGGGTGGCGGCGACGGTGGCGTGGCCGTCGGCCCAGACGCTGGCCCGCACCGGCACCACCTCGCCGGTCACCGCCTTGGCGGGGTAGCGGCCGCAGGAGACGATCGGCCGCACGTCGTCGATCTCGACTCGACCGGCCACCGGCGTCCTCCGTCCGTTTTCCGTCGCCGCGCCGCGACGCGTGCGTCTCCTCACACCGTAGTGTCCTGTCCGGGCCGCCTGTCGTCAGTAAGCTAACGACGCGTGAAAGCCCTGCGCCGATTCAGTGTCCGTGCCCACCTGCCTGACCGGCTGGCTGCCCTCGATGAGCTCTCGGTAAACCTGCGCTGGTCGTGGGAGAAGCCGACCAAGGACCTGTTCGCGGCGATCGACCCGGAGCTGTGGGAGCGCTGCGGGCACGACCCGGTGGCGCTGCTGGGCTCGGTGAAGCCGGGCCGGCTGGACGAATTGGCCACCGACCAGGCGTTCACCGCCCGGCTCGACGCGATCGCCGCCGACCTGCGCGACTACCTGAGCCGGCCGCTGTGGTACCAGCAGCAACAGCAGGCCGGCGCCGCCCTGCCGGCCGGGATCGCCTACTTCTCGATGGAGTTCGGGGTGGCCGAGGTGCTGCCGAACTACTCCGGCGGGCTGGGCATCCTCGCCGGTGACCACCTCAAATCCGCTTCGGATCTGGGGGTGCCGCTGATCGGGGTGGGGCTGTACTACCGGTCGGGGTACTTCCGGCAGTCGCTGACCGCCGACGGCTGGCAGCGCGAGACCTACCCGCCGCTGGACCCCCAAGGGCTGCCGCTGCGGCTGCTCACCGGCGCCACCGGCGCCCCGGTGCTGGTCGAGGTGGCGCTGCCCGACACCGCCCGGCTGCGCGCCCGGGTGTGGGTGGCCCAGGTCGGCCGGGTGCCGCTGCTGCTGTTGGACTCCGACATACCGGAGAACCCGCACGTGCTGCGCGGGGTCACCGACCGGCTCTACGGCGGCGACCAGGAGCACCGGATCCGCCAGGAGATCCTGGCCGGGGTCGGCGGGACCCGCGCGGTGCGCGCCTACACCGCGCTGACGGGCCTGCCCGCCCCGGAGGTGTTCCACATGAACGAGGGCCACGCCGGGTTCCTGGGCCTGGAGCGCATCCGGGAGCTGGTCACCGAGTCCGGGCTGGACTTCGACAGCGCCCTGACCGTGGTGCGCGCCTCGACCCTGTTCACCACCCACACCCCGGTGCCCGCCGGCATCGACCGATTCCCGGTGGAGCTGGTGCAGCGCTATTTCACCGACGCCGGCGACAACGCGATGTTGCCCGGGGTGCCCGCGGAGCGGGTACTGGCGCTGGGCGCTGAGGACGACCCGGCGATGTTCAACATGGCGCACCTGGGGCTGCGGCTGGCGCAGCGCGCCAACGGGGTGTCGCTGCTGCACGGGCGGGTCAGCCGGGCCATGTTCAACGACCTGTGGCCGGGCTTCGACCGCGACGAGGTGCCGATCGGCTCGATCACCAACGGGGTGCACGCGCCGACCTGGGCGGCCCCGCAGTGGCTGACGCTGGGCCGTCAGCTGGCCGGCTCGGACTCGCTGAGCGAACCGGCGGTGTGGCAGCGGCTGCAGCAGGTCGACGCCGGCCAGCTGTGGTGGATCCGCTCGCAGCTGCGCGCCCAGCTGGTGGCCGACATCCGGGCGCGGCTGCGCCGGTCGTGGCTGGATCGCGGCGCCTCGGAGGCCGAGCTCGGCTGGATCGCGACCGCGTTCGACCCTGACGTGCTCACGATCGGGTTCGCCCGCCGGGTGCCGACCTACAAGCGGCTGACGTTGATGCTGCGCGACGCCGAGCGGCTCGAGCGGCTGCTGCTCGACGAGCAGCGCCCGGTGCAGCTGATCGTCGCGGGCAAGTCCCACCCGGCCGACGACGGCGGCAAGGCCCTCATCCAGCAGGTGGTGCAGTTCGCCGACCGCCCGGAGGTGCGGCACCGGATCGCGTTCCTGCCCGACTACGACATGTCGATGGCGCGGCGGCTGTACTGGGGCTGCGACGTGTGGCTGAACAACCCGCTGCGGCCGCTGGAGGCGTGCGGCACCTCGGGGATGAAAAGCGCCCTCAACGGCGGGTTGAACCTCTCGATCCGCGACGGCTGGTGGGACGAGTGGTTCGACGGTGAGAACGGCTGGGAGATCCCCACCGCCGACGGGGTCGCCGAGGAGGAGCGCCGCGACGACCTGGAGGCCGGCGCCCTCTACGACCTGCTGGAGCAGGCGGTGACGCCGAAGTTCTACGACCGCGACCGCAACGGTGTGCCGGCGCGCTGGATCGAGATGGTGCGCCACACCCTGCAGACGCTGGGCCCGAAGGTGCTGGCCTCCCGCATGGTGCGGGAGTACGTCGAGAACTACTACACCCCCGCGGCGCACGCACTGCGCGCCGTCGTCGGCGCCGACGGGCAGTTCGGGCCGGCCCGCGACGTCACCGACTACCGCCGCCGGGTCGAGGCGGCCTGGCCGCGGCTGTCGATCACCGATGTGGACGCCTCCGGCCTGCCCGACACCCCGGTGCTGGGCGCGGAGCTGACCCTGACCGCCACCGTGCACCTCGACGGCCTAGCGCCGGACCAGGTGCAGGTGCAGGCGGTGCTGGGCCGCGTCGACGCCGGCGATGTGCTGGTGGAGCCGGTGCCGACGGCCATGACCCACGTCGGCGGCGGGGACGGCCAGGAGACGTTCCGCGCCACCATCGCGTTGCCGCTGGCCGGACCGGTCGGCTACACCGTGCGGGTGCTGCCGCAGCATCCGATGCTGGCCGACAGCGCCGAGTTGGGGCTGGTCACCCTGGCGTAGCGGGGTCGCGCAGCCGGGTCAGGGCGGCCTTGACCGTGGCCGGGTCGGTGCTCACCCAGAACGGCGGCAGCGAGGCCCGCAGATACCCGCCGTAGCGGGCGGTGGCCATCCGCGAGTCGAGCACGGCGACCACGCCGCGGTCCTCGACACCGCGCAGCAGCCGGCCCGCGCCCTGGGCCAGCAGCAGCGCGGCGTGCCCGGCGGCCACGGTGAGGAAGCCGTTGCCGCCGTGGGCGGTGACCGCGCGCTGCCGGGCGCTGAGCAGCGGGTCGTCGGGGCGGGGGAACGGGATCCGGTCGATGAGCACCAGCGACAGCGACCGGCCGGGCACGTCGACGCCCTGCCACAGCGACAGGGTGCCGAACAGCGAGGTGGCCTCGTCGGCGGCGAACTTCTCCACCAGCGCGGAGGTGGTGTCCTCGCCCTGGCAGAGCACCGGGGTGTCGAGCCGGTCGGCCAGCGCGTCGGCGGCCGCCCGCGCCGCCCGCATCGAGGAGAACAGCCCCAGGGTTCGCCCGCCGGCGGCGGTGATCAGCTCGGCCATCTCGGTGAGCTGTTCGGCCGAGCCGCCGGCCTCCCGCCCGGGCGGGGGCAGGTGGGCGGCCAGGTAGAGGATGCCGGCTTTGGCGTGCTCGAACGGGGAGCCGACGTCCACCCCGACCCAGCGCGGGGCGTCGTCGGCGCCGGCGCCGTCCTCCGCGCCGGCCAGTCCCCAGCCGCGGGCCATCGCGTCGAACGAGCCGCCGACGGTCAGGGTGGCCGAGGTCAGCACCGTGGTGGCGCGGCTGAACAGCCGGGTGCGCAGGGTGTCGGCCACCGCCAGCGGGGCGATGCGCAGCACCGCGCCGCGGGTCTCCTCCGGGTCGACCCAGACCACGTCGGTGCGCTCGGTGATCGCCGGTTCGAACGAGGCCAGCACCCGCGCGGCGACCTCGGCGATCTCGCCGAGCGCGGCCGCGGCCTCGATCCGGGCGGCGGCGGCCCGCGGGTCGGTCGGTCCGGTGTCGATGGCCGCGCGGGCCGCGCCCGCGGCGTCGCGCAGCGCCGCGAGGTGGGTGGCCAGTTCCTCGTCGAGGAAGTCCATCCGGCCCGGCCGGTCGCCGCCGACGTCGTGGAGCACCGAGGCGAACGTGGTGGCGGCGGCCTCCAGCCGCTGCAGCGGCTCCGGGCCGATCAGCCGGGACACCCGGCGGGTGGCGGCGGTCAGCGCCGGTGCGGTGAGCTCGCCGGTGGCCGCCGCGGTGACCCGGTCGACCAGCGCGTGCGCCTCGTCGACGACCAGCAGGTGGTGGTCGGGCAGCACGGCGTGGTCGCCGAGGGCGCCGATGGCCAGCAGCGCGTGGTTGGTGACGACGATGTCGGCGGTGCCGGCCCGCGCCCGGGCGTGCTCGGCGAAACAGTCGGCCGACAGCGGGCAGCGGGCCGCGCCGAGGCACTCCCGCGCGGCGACGCTGACCTGCCGCCACGACCGGTCGGGCACCCCGGGGCGCAGATCGTCGCGGTCGCCGGTGTCGGTGGTCTCCGCCCAGGCGGTGAGCCGCTGCACGTCGCGGCCCAGCGCGCTGGCCGCGGCCGGGTTGAACAGTTCCTCCTGCGGCAGCTCCTCGTCGGTGGCGCCGTTGTGGATCTTGTTGAGGCACAGGTAGTTCCGTCGCCCCTTGAGCAGCGCGAACCGCGGTGGGCGGGGCAGCGCTTCACCGAGCGCCTCGGCCAGTCGGGGCAGGTCCCGGTCGACCAGCTGACGTTGCAGAGCGATCGTGGCCGTGGAGACCACCACCGGGGAGTCCCGGGTGACCGCGCTGGCGATGGCGGGCACCAGATAGGCCAGCGATTTGCCGGTGCCGGTGCCGGCCTGCACCGCCAGGTGTTCGCCGCTGTCGACGGCGTGGGCCACCGCCTCGGCCATCGCGAGCTGGCCCGGCCGGTGGCTGCCGCCGACGGCTGCCACCGCGGTCGCCAGCAGGTCCGCTACCTTCACCCGCCGGTCCGCACGGTCGGGATCGCCGGCTCCCCGGCGGAGAGCTTGAGCCCCTCCCAGGGCAGCGACCGCAGCCCGGCGGCCACCCGGTCCCGCGCGCTGGCGAGGGTGGCGGCGCTCACCGCCTCGCCGCCGCGCACCAGCGGCACGGTCAGCGGGCGGGCGTGCTCGGCGGCGGGTGGGCGGCCGGCCGGGTGCACGATCTCCTCGGTGACGGTGCCGCTGGCCCGCGCCAGCCGGGTGCCCTGTTTGTGGCCGCCCTCGGAGCGTTTGCGGGTGCTGCGTTTCTGCACCGGGACGCCGTCGACCTCGACGAGTTTGTAGACCATGCCGGCCGCCGGCGCGCCGGAGCCGGTGACCAGGGCGGTGCCCACGCCGTAGCTGTCGACCGGGTCGGCGCGCAGCTCGGCGATGGCGTACTCGTCGAGGTCGCCGGAGACCACGATGCGGGTGGCGGTGGCGCCGAGCCGGTCGAGCTGGTCGCGGGCCTGCCGGGCCAGCACCCCCAGGTCACCGGAGTCGATGCGGATGGCACCGATCTCGGGGCCGGCCACCCCGACCGCGTTGGCGATCCCGGCGGTCACGTCGTAGGTGTCGACCAGCAGGGTGGTGTCGGTGCCCAGGGCGGCGACCTGGGCGCGGAACGCGGCCCGTTCGTCGGGCACCGGTGCGCCGTCGTGGCAGCCGGTGTGCAGCAGGGTGAACGAGTGCGCGCTGGTGCCCGCCGCCGGGATCGCGTAGCGGCGGTGGGCGGCCAGGTTGGAGCTGGCGGTGAACCCGGCCAGGTAGGCGGCGCGGGCGGCGGCGACCGCCGCCTTCTCGTGGGTGCGCCGCGAGCCCATCTCGATCAGCGGGCGGCCCGCGGCCGCGACCACCATGCGGGCGGCGGCGGAGGCGACCGCGCAGTCGTGGTTGAACACCGACAGCGCCAGGGTCTCCAGCACCACGCCCTCGGCGAAACTGCCGTGCACCGACAGCACCGGGGAGCCGGGGAAGTACAGCTCGCCCTCGGGGTAGCCGTCGATGTCGCCGCGGAACCGGAACTCGGCCAGGTAGTCCAGGGTGGCGGGGTCGAGGAAGCCGGCCAGGGCGGTGAGCTCCGGCTCGCCGAACCGGAACCGGGGCAACAGCTCCAGCAGCCGCCCGGTGCCGGCCACCACCCCGTAGCGGCGCCCGTAGGGCAGCCGCCGGGCGAACAGTTCGAAGGTGGTGCGCCGCCGGGCGGTGCCGTCGGCCAGCGCCGCAGCGAGCATGGTCAGCTCGTATTTGTCGGTGAGCAGGCCCGCGGCGGCCGAGTCGGTCACACCGCTACGGTATCGGCTGCGCCGGTGGCGGGCCTCGCTATCCTGGGAGCCATGGCTGCGTCAGCGCCGGCCAGGCCGGACACCACCGAGCAGCGCCGCGACGACCCGGTCGACGCGCCGACCAGTCCCTGGGTGACCATCGTGTGGGACGACCCGGTCAACCTGATGAACTACGTGACCTACGTCTTCCAGAAGATCTTCGGCTACAGCGAACCGCACGCCACCAAGCTGATGCTGCAGGTGCACCACGAGGGCAAGGCGGTGGTGTCGGCGGGCAGCCGGGAGGAGATGGAGGTCGACGTGACCAAGCTGCACGCCGCCGGCCTGTGGGCCACCCTGCAGCAGGACCGCTGAGCGGCGTGCGCACCTGGAAGCGGGTCGACACTGCCGCGGGTCCGCGGTTCCGCTCGGCGGTGGACAACCGCGAGGCCGCGGTGCTGGCGAACCTGGTGGGTTCGTTGGTGGAGATGCTCGACGAGCGGGAGGCCGCCGCGCCGCGCGACGAGCTCGAGGAGATCACCGGGATGCGGACCGGCCACTCCGCCGCGCCCGACGACGCGACCCTGGGCCGGCTGCTGCCCGACTTCCATCGCGGGGAGCCCGAGGGCGATCCGCAGCACACCGCGGACGGCACGGACGAGACCGACGACCCGGAGACGGCGGGCCTCAACGCGGCGCTGCGCAGCCTGCACGAACCGCAGATCATCGACGCGAAACGTGAAGCGGCGCAGCGGGTGCTGGCGACGCTGCCGCTTCAGGGCGGCCGCTTCGAGCTCTCCGAGGACGACGCCAACGCCTGGATCGCCGCGATCAACGACCTGCGGCTGGCGCTGGGCACCATGCTCGGGGTCGGCCCGCACGGTCCCGAGCGGTTGCCCGCCGACCATCCGATGGCCGGGCACCTCGACGTCTACCAGTGGCTGACCTGGATGCAGGAGTACCTGGTGCTGGCGCTGATGGGGCAGCGGTGAGCGCGATCACCGACGTCGCCGGCATCCGGGTGGGTCATTTCCAGCGCCTCGACGCCGACGCCGCCCCCGGGCGCGGCTGGGCGTGCGGCACCACCGTCGTCCTCGCCCCGCCCGGCACCGTCGGGGCGGTCGACTGCCGCGGCGGGGCGCCGGGCACCCGCGAAACCGACCTGCTGGACCCCGCCAACAGCGTGCGCTTCGTCGACGCGGTGGTGCTCAGCGGCGGCAGCGCCTACGGGCTGGCCGCCGCCGACGGGGTGATGACCTGGCTCGAAGAGCACGACCGCGGCCTGCGCCTCGACGGCGGGTTGGTGCCGATCGTGCCGGCGGCGGTCATCTTCGACCTGCCGGTGGGGGACTGGGGGCGCCGCCCGACCGCGGAGTTCGGCTACGCCGCCGCCGCGGCGGCCACCGCGACCTGCCCGTCCGGCACCGTCGGCGCCGGAGTCGGGGCGCGCGCCGGGGTGCTCAAGGGCGGGGTGGGCACCGCGGCCACGACCGTTGCGATCGGCGAGGTCGAGGTCACCGTCGGCGCGGTGGTGGTGGTCAACTGCGCCGGCAGCGTCGCCGACCCGGCCACCGGCCTGCCGTGGGCGGCGGATCTGACCGCCGAGTTCGGGCTGACGCCGCCGCCGGCCGAGCAGGTCGGCGCGTTCGCCGCGCTGGAGCCCAAATTCGGGTCGCTGAACACCACGATCGCGGTGGTCGCCACCGACGCCGCGCTCAGCCCGGCGGGCTGCCGCCGGGTCGCGATCGCCGCCCAGGACGGTCTGGCGCACACCATCCGACCGGCCCACACCCCGCTCGACGGCGATACGGTGTTCACGTTGGCGACCGGCGCGGTGACCGTGCCGTCGGCGCCGGACACCCCCGACGGGCTGTCCCCGGAGACCGGGGCGGCCGCGGTGGTGGGGGCCGCCGCCGCCGACACCCTGGCCCGCGCGGTGCTGGCCGGGGTGCTCGCCGCCGAACCGGTCGCCGGAATACCCACCTACCGGGACGTGTTGCCCGGGGCGTTGCGCTGAGACCGAGGAGTGTTGTCGTGCTGGTGATTCGGGCCGATCTGGTCGACGCGATGGTCCGCCACGCCCGCGCCGACCACCCCGACGAGGCGTGCGGGGTGCTGGCCGGGCCGGAGGGCTCCGACCGGCCGCAGCGGCACATCGCGATGCTCAACGCCGAGCGGTCGCCGACCTTCTACCGGTTCGACTCCCAGGAGCAGCTGCGGGTGTGGCGGGCGATGGAGGACGCGGGGGAGGAGCCGGTGGTCATCTACCACTCGCACACCGCCACCGAGGCCTACCCCAGCCGCACCGACGTCGCGCTGGCCGCCGAACCCGAGGCGCACTACGTGCTGATCTCCACCCGCGACCCCGAGCACCACGAGCTGCGCAGCTACCGCATCCGTGACGGGGTGGTGACCGAGGAACCGGTCGAAGTCGTGCAGCAGTATTAGCCTGGCAAGTTCCGAACCCCGACCAGAGAGGCCCCGATGAGCGTCACCGTGTCGATTCCCACCATCCTGCGCCCGCACACCGGCGGTGAGAAGCGTGTCTCGGCCAGCGGCGCCACCCTGCAGGCGGTCATCGACGACCTGGAGGCCAACTACGCCGGCATCGCCGACCGCCTGGTCGACCCGGAGCGGCCGGGCAAGCTGCACCGGTTCGTCAACATCTACGTCAACGACGAGGACGTGCGGTTCTCCGGGGGCCTGGACACCGAGATCTCCGACGGCGACTCGGTCACGATCCTGCCCGCGGTGGCGGGCGGGAGCGCATGACCCGCCACGAGTCGCTGCTGGAGGCGCTGGGCAACACGCCGCTGGTCGGGCTGCCGCGGCTCTCCCCGCGCTGGGACGACGGACCCGACGGCCCGCACGTGCGGTTGTGGGCGAAGCTGGAGGACCGCAACCCGACCGGTTCGATCAAGGACCGCCCCGCGCTGCGGATGATCGAGGAGGCCGAGGCCGACGGGCTGCTGTCGCCGGGCGCGACGATTCTGGAGCCCACCAGCGGCAACACCGGCATCTCGCTGGCGATGGCGGCCCGGCTCAAGGGCTACCGGCTGATCTGCGTGATGCCGGAGAACACCTCGATCGAACGGCGCCAGCTGCTCGAGCTCTACGGCGCGGAGATCATCTACTCCCCGGCCGAGGGCGGGTCGAACACCGCGGTGGCCACCGCCCGGCGGCTGGCCGGCGAGCACCCCGACTGGGTGATGCTCTACCAGTACGGCAACCCGGCCAACACCGCCTCGCACTACGAGGGCACCGGCCCCGAGCTGCTCGCCGACCTGCCCGAGATCACCCATTTCGTGGCCGGGCTGGGCACCACCGGCACGCTGATGGGCACCGGCCGGTTCCTGCGCGAGCAGGTGCCCGGCGTGGCGATCGTGGCCGCCGAGCCCCGCTACGGCGAGGGCGTCTACGCGCTGCGCAACATCGACGAGGGGTTCGTGCCCGAACTGTATGACCCGGAGGTGCTCACCACCCGGTTCTCGGTCGGCAGCGTCGACGCGGTGCGCCGCACCCGCAAGCTCATCGAGGCCGAGGGCATCTTCGCCGGCATCTCCACCGGCGCGGTGCTGCACGCGGCGCTGGGACTGGGCGCCAAGGCACTGAAGGCCGGGCAGCGGGCCGACATCGCGTTCGTCGTCGCCGACGCCGGCTGGAAATACCTGTCGACCGGCGCCTACAGCGGCAGCATCGACGACGCCGAGGAGGCCCTGGAAGGCCAGCTGTGGGCGTAACCGGGCGCCCGGCGGCCACCCCGCGGCCGGGCGGGGCCCGCCCGGCCTGGCAGGTCGGCGGGGCCACCGTGCTGTGCTTCGTGGCCACGCTCTACCTCATCGAGCTGGTCGACCAGCTGCTCGGGCACCGGCTGGACCGCTACGGCATCCGCCCGCTGCAGACCGACGGGCTGCTGGGCATCCTGGTCGCGCCGCTGCTGCACGCCAGCTGGACGCACCTGATCGCCAACACCGGCCCGCTGCTGGTGCTGGGGTTTCTGCTGGCGCTGCGCGGCCGCGCCCGGTTCTGGTGGGCGACCGCGATCATCTGGCTGGCCGGCGGGCTGGGCACCTGGCTGATCGGGGATCTGGGCGGCTGCCGGTTCGCCGGCATCCACATCGGCGCGTCCGGCCTGATCTTCGGCTGGCTGGCGTTCCTCATCGTGTACGGCTGGCTGGTGCGCCGGGCCGCGGACATCGTCACCGGGTTGGTGGTGCTGTTCGCCTACGGCGGGGTGCTGCTGGGCGCGCTGCCCGAGCTGACCAGCTGCAGCGGGGTGTCCTGGCAGAGCCACCTGTGCGGGGCCGTCGCCGGGGTGCTGGCGGCGGTGGTGCTGTCCCGGCGGCCGACGTGAAGCCGGACGCGCTGGCCCCGATCGGGGTGTTCGACTCCGGGGTCGGCGGGCTGACCGTGGCCCGCGCGATCATCGACCAGTTGCCCGACGAGGACATCATCTACGTCGGCGACACCGGCAACGGCCCGTACGGCCCGCTGAGCATCCCGGCGATCCGCGGCCACGCCCTGGCCATCGGCGACGACCTGGTCGACCGCGGGGTGAAGGCGCTGGTGATCGCCTGCAACTCGGCGTCGTCGGCGTGCCTGCGCGACGCCCGGGAGCGCTACCCGGTGCCGGTGGTCGAGGTGATCCTGCCCGCGGTGCGCCGGGCGGTCGCGGCCACCCGCAACGGGCGCATCGGGGTGATCGGCACGAGCGCGACCATCACCAGCCACGCCTACCAGGACGCCTTCGCCGCCGCCCGCGACGTGCAGATCACCGCGGCGGCCTGTCCGCGCTTCGTCGACTTCGTCGAGCGCGGCGTCACCAGCGGCCGGCAGGTGCTGGGGCTGGCGGAGGGCTACCTGGAGCCGCTGCAGCGCGCCGGGGTCGACACCCTGGTGTTGGGCTGCACCCACTACCCGCTGCTGTCGGGGTTGATCCAGCTGGTGATGGGCGAGCAGGTGACGCTGGTCTCCAGCGCCGAGGAGACCGCCAAGGAGTTGCTACGGGTGCTCACCGAGGCCGACCTGCTGCGCCCGCACCCGGCGGAGCCGGCGGCCCGTCCGCCGCTGCGGCGGTTCGAGGCGACCGGCGACCCGGCGGCGTTCACCGCGCTGGCGGCCCGCTTTCTGGGCCCGGTGATCTCCGCGGTGGAACCGGCCCCGGGCCACGGCCGAGGGTAGAACCGGGCAAACCGGCGCGTCTCGGCGATCGCTTGGCCATCATCGCCTCGAACGTGGCACAGTAGTGTCCGTGCAACTCACCGTGCTCGGCTGTTCCGGCAGTGTCGTCGGTCCGGAATCGCCGGCATCGGGGTATCTGCTGCGGGCTCCCGACACCCCGCCCCTGGTCATTGATTTCGGCGGCGGCGTGCTCGGCGCGCTGCAACGCTATGTCGATCCCGGCTCGGTGGACGTGTTGCTCTCACACCTGCACGCCGACCACTGCCTGGACCTGCCGGGACTGTTCGTGTGGCGGCGGTTCCACCCGGCGGCGCCGGTGGGTCGGGCGGTGATGTACGGGCCCAGCGACACCGCGCTGCGGCTGGGGGCGGCGTCGTCGCCGTACGGCGGGGAGGTCGACGACTTCTCCGACATCTTCGACGTGCGGGTGTGGGGCGACGGCGAGCCGGTGACGATCGGCTCGCTGACCGTGCTGCCGATGGCGGTGTGCCACCCCACCGACTCGTTCGGGCTGCGGTTCACCGACCCGGCGGGCACCTCGCTGGTCTACAGCGGCGACACCGGCATCTGCGACTCGGTGGTCGAGCTGGCCCGCGACGCCGACGTGTTCCTGTGCGAGGCGTCGTGGACGCACAGCCCCGACCGGCCCCGCAACCTGCACCTGTCGGGCACCGAGGCCGGCCAGATCGCCAAGGCGGCCGGGGTCGGGGAACTGCTGTTGACCCACATCCCGCCGTGGACGGCGCGCGAGGACGTCATCAACGAGGCCAAGGCCGAGTTCGACGGGCCGGTGCATGCGGTGTCCTGCGACGAGACCATCCAGATCGGTGCGCCCGCCACCGGTTAGGGTTGGCGGGTGTCCACACGCGAAGACGGCCGCCTCGACGACGAGCTGCGCCCGGTCCGGATCACCCGCGGCTTCACCGGCCACCCGGCCGGGTCGGTGCTGATCGAGTTCGGCCAGACCCGGGTGATGTGCACCGCCAGCGTCACCGAGGGGGTGCCGCGCTGGCGCAAGGGCTCGGGGCTGGGCTGGCTCACCGCCGAGTACGCCATGCTGCCCGCGGCCACCCACACCCGCAGCGACCGGGAGTCGGTGAAGGGCCGCGTCGGCGGCCGCACCCAGGAGATCAGCCGGCTGGTGGGCCGCTCGCTGCGGGCCTGCATCGACCTGGCCGCGCTGGGGGAGAACACCATCGCGGTGGACTGCGACGTGCTGCAGGCCGACGGCGGCACCCGCACCGCGGCGATCACCGGCGCCTATGTCGCCCTGGCCGACGCCGTCACCTACCTGTCGGCGGCGGGCAAGCTGTCCGATCCGCGGCCGCTGTCCTGCGCGATCGCCGCGGTCAGCGTCGGGGTGGTCGACGGCCGAGTGCGCCTGGACCTGCCGTATGAGGAGGACGTCCGCGCCGAGGTGGACATGAACGTCGTCGCCACCGACACCGGCACCCTGGTCGAGATCCAGGGCACCGGGGAGGGGGCGACGTTCCCGCGGTCCACGCTGGACAAGATGCTCGACTCCGCGCTGGCCGGCTGCGAGACCCTATTCCGGGTGCAGCGCGAGGCGCTGGAGCGGCCCTACCCCGGGGAGCTGCCCGAGGGGCCGGAGCCGAAGAAAGCGTTCGGCAGCTGACCCGGCTGCTGGTGGCCAGCCGCAACCCCAAGAAGCTGGCCGAGCTGCGCCGGGTGCTCGACGGCGCCGGGCTGCGCGGCATCGAGGTGGTCGGGCTCGACGAGGTGGCCCCGTTTCCCGAGACCCCCGAGACCGCGCCGACCTTCGAGGAGAACGCGCTGGTCAAGGCTCGCGACGGCTACGCCGCGACCGGGCTGCCCTGTGTCGCCGACGATTCCGGGCTGGCGGTGGCGGCGCTGGGCGGGATGCCCGGGGTGTTGTCGGCGCGCTGGTCGGGCCGGCACGGCGCCGACGCGGCCAACACCGCGCTGCTGCTCGCCCAGCTGTCCGACGTGCCCGACGCGCGTCGCGGCGCCGCGTTCGTCTCGGCCTGCGCGCTGGTCGGGCCGGCCGGGGAGACCGTGGTGCGCGGGGAGTGGGCCGGGTCGATCGCCCGCGAGCCGCGCGGCGACGGCGGCTTCGGCTACGACCCGGTGTTCGTGCCGGCGGGTTCGGCGCTGACCGCCGCGCAGTTGAGCCCGGCGGAGAAGGACGCGGCCTCGCACCGCGGCCGGGCGCTGGCGCGGCTGCTGCCGGCGCTGCGCGAACTGGCCTGACCGGCGGGCGGCTAGAGCCCGAAGCGGGCCTTGACCGTCTTGGTCTGGAAGTGCTCGACGATGATGCCCAGCAGCGGGATCGTGCCCGAGACCAGGATGCCGAGGGTCTTGACCACCGGCCAGCGCACCTTGGTCGCCAGGTTCAGCGTGGACAGCAGGTAGACGAAGTACACCCAGCCGTGCACGACGCCGATCCAGGTCGGCGGGTTCTCGACCTGCACGATGTACTTGAGCACCATCTCGTAGCAGAGCGCGATCAGCCACAGACCGGTGGCCCAGGCCAGCACCCGGTAGCCGAGCAGGGCGGTGCGGATCTTCTCCACGGGCGCGGCGCCGGCGGGTGGGGCCAGGTCGGGGGTGGTCATGCGCGGGTCCTGTTCTCGTTGTCGGGGTCGGTGCGGTTGAGTTCGGCCAGGTAGGCGTTGTACTCGGCCAGGGCGGGATCGTCGGCGGGGGCGGACGCGGCGGCGGGGCGCGGCGGCAGCAGGCCCTCGGGGACCTCGGTGACGCCGCGGTCGGCGGGCAGCTCCGGCGGCTCCTCCTCGTAGCGGACGAATTTGCGGTAGGCGTAGACGCAGAACCCGGCGAACAGCGGCCACTGCAGGGCGTAGCCGAGGTTCTGGAAGCTGCCCGACGCCGACTCGAACCGGGTCCACTGCCACCAGCCCAGCGCCAGGCAGCCGGTGGCGGCGAGGATGACCAGCAGCACCAGCGCCGGTCTTCTACGCCGTGTAGTGGACATACCCAAACCGTACCGCGTGGGGGTATCCGGCCCGCGTGCGCGGCGGGCCGGGCCGGTTCGCCAGGCGGTAGGATTCCAAGCTTCGCGGGCGTGATGGAATTGGCAGACATGCCGGCTTTAGGTGCCGGTGCTCGTTGAGCGTGAGGGTTCGAGTCCCTCCGCCCGCACCGCGGCGACCGCCACCCCGTCGAGTAAGGTAACCCTTAGCTAAACCGACGACCAGACGGGTGGTGCACAGTGGCCGGAGTTCAGCGCTGATGGCGCGCGGCCTGCAGGGCATGGTGCTGCGCGGCTTCGGGGCCCGCGACCACCACGCCACGGTCGTCGAAACCGCATGGCAGACCCCGCATTTCGTGCGGGTGCGGATGGTCTCGCCGACCCTGTTCGACGACGCCGCCCCCGAGCCGGCGGCCTGGCTGCGGTTCTGGTTCCCCGACCCGGACGGGTCGGCCACCGAGTTCCAGCGCGCCTACACCCTGACCGAGGCCGACCCGGCCACCGGCGAGTTCGCCGTGGACATGCTGGTGCACGAGCCGGCCGGGCCGGCGTCGCGCTGGGCGCGCACCGCCGCGCCCGGCGACACCATCGCGGTGATGTCGATGATGGGCTCGACGCGGTTCGTGGTCCCCGACGAACAGCCCGCCGGCTACCTGCTGATCGGGGACGCGGCCTCCATTCCCGGGATCAACGGCATCATCGCCACCGTCCCCGACGACGTCCCCGTCGAGCTCTACCTGGAGCAGCACGACGACAACGACCCGCTGATCCCGCTGGCCGAGCATCCGCGGCTGCGCACCCACTGGGTGGCCCGCCGCGGCCCCGCCACGCTGGCCGAGGCGCTCGAGACCCGGGATTGGTCGAACTGGTACGCCTGGGCCACCGCGGAAGCCGGCAGCCTCAAACATGTCCGGGCCCGGCTGCGCGACGCGTTCGGGTTCCCCAAATCCGAGGTGCACGCCCACGCCTACTGGAGCGCGGGACGCGCCATGGGCACGTTGCGCTCGACCACCGCCGAACCCGCCCCCGAACCCACCCCGGCAACCGCCGACGCGCCCGAGGCGCCCACCGTCACCCCCGAGACCCCCGCCGCCGGGGCCGCGCCGGCCCCGGTGCCGGGCACCTGGAAGGCGCAGGCGGCCGGGCGGCTGCTGCGCCCGCTGCGGACGCCCATCGCGATCGCCGGGGTGCTGCAGGCGGTGATCACCCTCACCGAACTGGCCCCGTTCGTGCTGCTGGTGGAGTTGGCCCGGCGGCTGCTGGCCGGCGACCCGCCGGAGCGGCTGTGGCCGGTCGGGGTCGCGGCGGTGGCGCTGCTGGGCGGCGGCGCGCTGCTGGGGGCCGCGCTGACGCTGTGGCTGCACGTCGTCGACGCCCGCTTCGCCCGGGATGTGCGAAAGCGGCTGCTGGGCAAGCTCGCCCGGGTGCCGCTGGGCTGGTTCACCGCCCGCGGGTCGGGTTCGATCAAGCAACTGGTCAACGACGACACCCTGGCGTTGCACTACCTGGTCACCCACGCCATCCCGGACGCGGTCGCCGCGGTGGTCGCCCCGGTGGCGGTGCTGGGCTACCTGTTCGTCGTCGACTGGCGGCTGGGGCTGCTGCTGCTGGCGCCGGTGCTGGTCTACCTGGTGTTGATGTCGGTGATGTCGGTGCAGTCCAGCTCCCGCATCACCCAGGCGCAGCGCTGGTCGGAGACGATGAACACCGAAGCCGGCGCCTACCTGGCCGCCCAGCCGGTGATCCGGGTGTTCGGCGGCGCCGCCGCCTCCACGTTCCGGGCCCGCCTCGGCGAGTACCTGGAGTTCCTGGTCGGCTGGCAGCGGCCGCTGACCGGCAAGAAGACGCTGATGGACCTGGCGACCCGGCCGTCGACCTTCCTGTGGCTGATCGTCACCGCGGGCACCCTGCTGGTGGTCACCGACCGGATGGACCCGCTCACCGTGCTGCCGTTCCTGGTGCTGGGCACCACGTTCGGCACCCGGCTGCTGGGCATCGGCTACGGCCTCGGCGGGATCAGCGCCGGCCTGCTGGCGGCCCGCCGGCTGCAGACCGCCTTCGACGAGCCCGAACTCGACGTCACCCCCGCCGACGGCGTCTCCGCCGGCGGCGCCGCCCCCGACGCGGCGGTCGAGTTCGACGCGGTGAGCTTCGGCTACCGGCCCGGGGTGCCGGTGCTGCACGACGTGACCCTGCGGTTGGCGCCCGGCACGGTGACCGCCCTGGTCGGGCCGTCGGGCTCGGGCAAGTCGACGCTGGCGGCGCTGCTGGCCCGGTTCCACGACGTCGACGCCGGGGCGATCCGGGTGGGCGGGCGCGACATCCGCACCCGCAGCGCCGACGAGCTCTACCGCGAGGTCGGGTTCGTGCTGCAGGACACCCAGCTGGTGCGCGGCAGCGTCTTCGACAACATCGCACTGGCGGTGCCCGACGCCCCCGCCGAGGCGGTCCACGCCGCCGCCCGCGACGCCCAGATCCACGACCGGATCCTGGCCCTGCCCGACGGCTATGCCACCGTGCTCGACGCCGACAGCACCCTGTCCGGTGGGGAACGCCAGCGGCTCACCATCGCCCGCGCCCTGCTCGCCGACACCCCGGTGCTCATCCTCGACGAGGCCACCGCCTTCGCCGACCCCGAATCGGAGTACCTGGTGCAGCAGGCCCTGACCCGGCTCACCGAGAACCGCACCGTGCTGGTGATCGCCCACCGGCTGCACACCATCACCGGGGCCGACCAGATCGTGGTGCTCGACCACGGTCGCATCGTCGAACGCGGCACCCACGACGAACTGGTCGTCGCCGAGGGCCGCTACCAGCGGCTGTGGCGCAGCGGGCAGGCCGGCCGGCTCGCGGAGGCGGCCCGATGATCGCGACGCTGCGGGTGCTGATCCCCGCCGACCAGCGCCGCCGCTTCGCCGGCTACCTGGCGCTGACCGCGCTGTCGGTGGTGGTGCGCGCCGGCGGGGTGGTGCTGCTGGTTCCGCTGCTGGGCGCCCTGTTCTCCGACACCCCCGCCCGCGCCCTGGGCTGGCTGGGCTGGCTCACCGCCGCGACCGTGGCCGGCTGGGTGATCGACGCCGCGGCCGGCCGGCTCGGGTTCGCCCTCGGGTTCGCGGTGCTGGACCGGGCCCAGCACAAGGTCGCCGACCGGCTGGCCGCCGTCCGGCTGGACTGGTTCACCGCCGACACCACCGCGACGGCCCGGCAGGCCATCGCCGCCACCGGCCCGGAGTTGCTGGGGCTGCTGGTCTACCTCGCGGCGCCGCTGGCGACCGCGGCGCTGCTGCCCGCCGCGATCGCGGTGGCGCTGCTGCCGATCTCGGTGCCGCTGGCGCTGGCCGCGCTGGCCGGGGTGCCGCTGCTGCTGGGTGCGCTGGCCGCCTCGGTGCGGCTGGCCCGCACCGCCGACGCCGCCGCCGACACCGCCAACGCGGAACTGACCGAGCGGATCATCGAGTTCGCCCGCACCCAGCCGGCGCTGCGCGCGGCGCGGCGCGCCGAACCGGCCCGCAGCCTGGTGGGGCGGGCGGTGGCCACCCAACACGGCGCGCTGATGCGGCTGCTGCGCATGCAGATCCCGGGCCAGCTGCTGTTCAGCCTGGTCAACCAGCTGGCGCTGATCATCCTGGCCGGCACCGCCGCCGCGCTGACCGTCACCGGCGCGCTCGGGGTGGCCGAGGCGGTCGCGCTGATCGTGGTGATCGTGCGCTACCTGGAGCCGTTCACCACGATCGCCGAGCTGGGGCCGGCGCTGGGCTCCACCCGCGCCACCCTCGAGCGCATCGAGGCGGTGCTCACCGCGCCCGCCACCGCGGCGGGCACCGGCACGCTGCCCGCGGCCGGCACCGCCCCGGCGGTGGTGTTCGACGACGTCACCTTCGGCTACCCGGGCGCCCCCGCCCCGGTGCTCGACGGGATCAGCTTCCGGCTGGCGCCGGGCACCACCACCGCGATCGTCGGGCCGTCCGGGTCGGGCAAGAGCACCGTGCTGGCGTTGATCGCCGGGCTGCACCAGCCCGGCGCGGGCCGGGTGCTGCTCGACGCGGTGGACACCGCCGCACTGGACCTGGACAGCCGGCGCGCCGCGACCAGCGTGGTGTTCCAGCACCCGTACCTGTTCGACGGCTCGATCGCGGCGAACGTGCGCGCCGGCGACCCCACCGCCGAGGAAACCGACTACCAGCGCGCGCTGCGGCTGGCGCGGGTCGACGAGATCACCGCCCGGCTGCCCGACGGCGCGGACTCGACGGTCGGGGAGGGCGGTACCGCACTGTCCGGCGGGGAGCGTCAGCGGGTCTCGATCGCGCGCGCCCTGCTCAAACCGGCGCCGGTGCTGCTGGTCGACGAGGCGACCAGCGCGCTGGACACCGAGAACGAGGCCGCCGTGGTCGCCGCGCTCACCGCCGATCCCCGCCCGCGCACCCGGGTGGTGGTGGCCCACCGGCTGGCCAGCATCCGCCAGGCCGACCGGGTGCTGTTCCTGCAGGACGGCCGCATCGTCGAGGACGGCGCCCCGGCCGAACTGCTCGCCGCCGGGGGCCGGTTCGCCCGGTTCTGGCAGGAGCAGCACGACGCGGCGAGCTGGCAGATCGCCGCCGGTTAGCGCGGCGGGTCAGCCCGGCGGGTTCTGCGTCCAGACGGTCTCCTCGCGCAGCGCGCGGCTGCGCCAGCCGTCGGCGGTGCGCACCAGCTCATGGTGGTAATAGCCGCCGAAGAAGCTGGGGGAGTCCAGCCCGGGCAGCTGCATCGGGTTGTAGAACATCGCCCGCACCGTCGCGGTGTCGCCGTGCACCTCGGCTTCGATGTTGGTGATGTGGTGCAGGCTCATCGGGATGGCGGCCGTCGCGGCGGCCAGCCAGTCGGCCACCTCGTCACGGCCCCCGGCGATCGCCCCGGCCGAGACGTAGTCGATGGTGGCGTCGTCGGTGAACACCGAGCGGTACAGCGCCCAGTCGCGGGTGTCCACCGCCCGCGCGTAGCGGTGCAGCAGCGCCGCGATCGCCAGTTCGTCGCCGATCCGTTGCAGGTCCACACCGTCGCCTTTCTCACCGGACGCGCCGAGGGCGTCGCGCGGTCCTGCTTAACACGGGCCCCCACCCGGGTCAACAAGACGCCGGCGGCGGGATCGGTCAGACTGGAGACGCCCACCGGGAGGAGCCGCATCGTGCAGACACTGACCCTGGCCGACTTCGCGATCCGCCTGGGTGTCGGGTTGGGGTGCGGGGCGCTGATCGGGCTGGAGCGGCAGTGGCGGGCCCGGATGGCCGGCCTGCGCACCAACGCGCTGGTCGCCGCGGGCGCCACCCTGTTCGTGCTGTACTCGGTGGCCGCCGACGACGTCGGCAGCCCGACCCGGGTGGCCTCCTACGTGGTCTCCGGTGTCGGCTTCCTCGGCGGTGGGGTGATCCTGCGGGAGGGGTTCAACGTCCGCGGCCTCAACACCGCCGCGACGCTGTGGTGTTCGGCGGCGGTGGGGGTGCTCGCCGCCGGCGGGCACCTGGTCTTCGGGGGCGTGGCCACCGCCGCGGTCGTCGGCACCCACCTGCTGGGCCGGCCGCTGGGCCGGCTGATCGACCGCGACCACCACATCGAGGAGGACCACGACCCGCGGCCCTACCAGGTGCAGGTGGTCTGCCAACCCGAACGCGAGCAGGTGCTGCGCGCGCAGCTGGTGCGCAACCTGCGCGGCGACGACCTGCTGCTGCACGGGCTGCGCACCGGCCGCGACGACGACGGCGACACCGTGCTCACCGCGCAGCTGCTGGTCGACGGCGAGGCCACCGGCCGGCTGGAGCGCCTGGTCGCCAACCTGTCGCTGCAGTCGGGGGTGGAGGCGGTGCACTGGTACGCCGACGAGCGCGCCGGTTCGGCGGCCTTCGGTCTGGCCGAGCGGGATTGAGCGGCTAAGCTCGGCTCCAGCGGCGCTCGCGGCCGCTGCTCGGAGGTGTCTTCCGGTGTCCGTGTTCACCGAGGTCGGGTCGGCCGTGTGGTCGGGACTGCCGGCCCCGATGCGCGACCCGGTGCTCTTCGCGATCCCGTTCTTCCTGCTGCTGCTCGTCCTGGAATGGGCGGCCGCCCGCAAACTCGAGCACCTCGAGGGCGGCCGGCCCGCACCCGGCGGCTATCAGCAGCGCGACGCCTGGGCCAGCATCTCGATGGGGCTGGTGTCGGTCGCCACCACCACGGCGTGGAAAGCGCTGGCGCTGGTGGGCTATGCGGCGCTGTTCGCCTACGTCGCGCCGTGGCAGCTGCCGGCGACCGCCTGGTACACCTGGGCGATCGCGCTGCTCGGGGTGGACCTGCTCTATTACCTGTATCACCGGATGGCTCACCGGGTCCGGCTGGTGTGGGCCACCCACCAGGCCCACCACTCCAGCCGGTACTTCAACTTCGCCACCGCGCTGCGCCAGAAATGGAACAACAGCGGCGAGATCCTGATGTGGATCCCGTTGCCGCTGTTGGGTGTTCCGCCGTGGATGGTGTTCGCCAGCTTCTCGGTGAGCCTGATCTACCAGTTCTGGGTGCACACCGAGCGCATCGACCGGCTGCCCCGCCCGATCGAGTTCGTGTTCAACACGCCGTCGCATCACCGGGTGCACCACGGCATGGACGCGCCGTACCTGGACAAGAACTACGGCGGCATCCTGATCATCTGGGACCGGCTGCTGGCACCTTTCAACCCGAGACGTTCCGCCCGCACTACGGGCTGACCACCCAGGTCGACACGTTCAACATCTGGACGCTGCAGACCCACGAGTACGTCGCGATGGCCCGCGACGTCGCGGGCGCGCGCCGGCTGCGCGACCGGCTCGGCTACGTCTTCGGCCCGCCCGGCTGGCGGCCGCGCACCGCGGATCCGGCCGCCCGCCACGTGCCGGCCTGAGCCGGCGGTAACGTTTCGCGGCCGTCCGGCGGTAATCTCGGCAACGCCCGTTGCGGGCCTGGTTCGCGCCGGTTCCCACCCGGCTCGAGGGATCGGAGTCGAAGGTGCGCCGCCTGGTCCAACGTGGAGTCGCCGCGACGGCCCTCGCGGCCGCCCTGGTCGCCGTCAGCCTGCCCGCCCCCGCCTGGTCGGATCCGGTGCTGGTGTTCCCGGGCATGGCGATCCATCAGGACAACAACCTGTGCACCCTGGGCTACGTCGACACGGTGGCGCGGGTCGCCTTCACCGCCGGGCACTGCCGGGGCAGCGGACCGGTCACCGACGCCGCCGGGCGGCCGCTGGGCACGCTGGCGGTGTTCCGGGACAACACCCCCGACGGGGCGACGGTGAACACCGACGAGGTGATCGCCGACTACGAGGTGATCGCGCTGGCGCCCGACGTCGCGGTCAACGACATCCTGCCCGGCGGGCGGGTGCTGCGCGCCGAGCCGACCCCGCCGCTGGCGGCCGGCACCCCGGTCTGCCACTTCGGGGTCATCACCGGGGAGAGCTGCGGGGAGGTCGAGCGGGTCAACAACGGCTGGTTCACCATGACCAACGGGGTGGTCAGCGGCCGGGGCGACTCCGGCGGGCCGGTGTATGTGATCGGGCCCGACGGGGTGGCGCGGATGGTCGGGCTGTTCAACAGCACCTGGGGCGACTTTCCGGCGGCGGTGTCCTGGCAGGCCGCCAACGAGCAGGTCCGGCAGGACACCGCGCCCGCCTGAGCGCCGGGGGTTCCGGGCGGCTGGGTTATCCTGCTCCCGTTGGATGCACCTGCCCAGACACCTGTCCAGCTAATCGTCCAGATCCCCCAGGAGCAGCAGTGAGCACCGAGATCCCCAGCCCGGTACCGGCGGCCGACGTGGCGACCTACTCCGACGACGTCGACGTGGTGGTGATCGGCTTCGGCATCGGCGGGGGCTGCGCGGCGGTGTCGGCGGCCGGCGCCGGCGCCCGGGTGCTGGTGCTGGAGCGGGCCCCGGTGGCCGGCGGCACCACCGCGATGGCCGGCGGGCACTTCTACCTCGGCGGGGGCACCGCGGTCCAGCAGGCCACCGGCCATCCCGACTCCGCCGAGGAGATGTACAAGTACCTGGTGGCGGTCTCCCGCGACCCCGACCCCACCAAGATCCGCGCGTACTGCGACGGCAGCGTCGAGCACTTCGACTGGCTCGAGGAGCTGGGCTTCCAGTTCGAACGCAGCTACTACCCGGAGAAGGCGGTGATCCAGCCCGGCACCGAGGGCCTGATGTACACCGGCAACGAGAAGGTGTGGCCGTTTCTGCACGAGGCGGTGCCCGCCCCCCGCGGCCACAAGGTGCCCGCGCCCGGCGACACCGAGGGCGCCAAGATGGTCATCGACCTGCTGCTCAAACGCGCCGACGAGCTCGGCGTGCAGATCCGCTACGAGACCGGGGCCACCGCTTTGGTCACCGACGACACCGGGGCGGTGACCGGGGTGCGCTGGAAACGCTTCGCCGAGACCGGCACCGTCCGCGCCGGTGCGGTGATCATCGCCGCCGGCGGCTTCGTGATGAACCCGGAGATGGTGGCCGCCCACACCCCCAAACTCGCCGAGAAACCGTTCGTGCTGGGCAACACCTACGACGACGGCCTGGGTATCCGGATGGGCATGTCGGTGGGCGGGGCCACCGAGCACATGGATCAGGTGTTCATCACCGCGCCGGCGTATCCGCCGTCGATCCTGCTCACCGGGGTGATCGTCAACAAGCTGGGGCAGCGGTTCGTCGCCGAGGACTCCTACCATTCGCGCACCTCCGGGTTCGTGATGGACCAGCCCGACAGCGCCGCGTTCCTCATCGTCGACGAGGCGCACCTGCGCAAACCCCAGGTGCCGCTGGTGCCGCTGATCGACGGCTGGGAGACGGTGCCGGAAATGGAAGCGGCCCTGGGCATCCCGACCGGCAACCTGGTCGCCACCCTGGACCGCTACAACACCTCCGCCGCCCGCGGCGAGGACCCCGACTTCCACAAGCAGCCCGAGTTCCTGGCCGCGCAGGACACCGGGCCGTGGGGCGCCTTCGACCTGTCGCTGGGCAAGGCGATGTACGCCGGGTTCACCCTGGGCGGGCTGTCGACCACCGTGGACGCCGAGGTGCGCCGCGCCGACGGCTCGGTGGTGCCGGGCCTGTACGCCGTCGGGGCGTGCGCGGCCAACATCGCCCAGGACGGCAAGGGCTACGCCTCGGGCACCCAGCTGGGGGAGGGGTCGTTCTTCGGCCGCCGGGCCGGGGCGCACGCGGCACGCCGGGCCCGATGAGACGATGACCACATGACCGATCGAGTCGTGCTGGCGGTGCGCGACGGCGTCGCGCAGGTGACCCTCAACCGCGCCGCGAAGTACAACGGCCTGGACCTGCCGATGCTTTCGGCGCTGGTGGCCACCGCGAAACAGGTGGCCGCCGACCGCTCGGTGCGGGTGGTGATCCTCACCGGGGCGGGCAACGCGTTCTGCGCCGGGCTGGACTTCGCCTCCGTCGGGGCCACACCGGCCAAGTTCCTGCTGGCCGGCCTGAAACTCCCGGGCCAGACCACGAACCTGTTCCAGCGGGCCTGCTGGGCCTGGCGTCAGCTGCCGGTGCCGGTGATCGCGGTGCTGCACGGCCACTGCTTCGGCGGCGGGCTGCAACTCGCGCTGGCCGCCGACTTCCGGTTCGCCACGCCGGACTGCGAACTGTCGGTGATGGAAGGCAAGTGGGGCCTGGTGCCCGACATGACCGGCACCGTCACCCTGCGCGAGCTGGTCGGAATGGACGTCGCCAAACGGCTGACGATGACCGCCGAGATCATCGACGGGCGCACCGCGCACGGCTACGGACTGGTCACCGGGGTCTCGGCCGACCCCCACTCGGACGCCGAAGCCCTTGCCGCCCAACTGCTGACCCGCTCCCCGGACGCGCTGGCGTTGACCAAACGGCTGCTGCAGGACACCTGGACCACCTCGCCGCGCCGGGCGTTCTGGACCGAGACCGTGTCCCAGCTGCGCCTGTTGCGCGGGGTCAACCACCGCATCGCGCGCGCCGCCAACTTCGCCAGGGAGGCGCCGCGCTTCGTCGACCGGCGGGTGCGCTGAGCGCCGCTACACCGTCGCGGCCGGCTCCTCGACGTCCCCGAGGCGCCACGCGCCGCCGCCGAGCAACTCCAGCTGACGATCGTGATGCTGCTCGACGGTGCCGCGATGGCTGACGCTGACCACCACGGTCTCCGGCAGCCGGGTGCGCAGCAGCCGGTAGAGCGTGTACTCCAGGCCCTCGTCGAGCGCGGAGCTGGCCTCGTCGAGGAACACCGCCTTGGGCCGGGTCAACAGCACCCGGGCGAAGGCGACCCGCTGCTGCTCGCCGGGGGAGAGCACCTTGACCCAATCGGCGGTCTCGTCGAGCCGGGCCACCAGCTGCGGCAGCGCCACCGCCTCCAACACCGCGGCGAGCTCGTCGTCACCGACGTCGCCCGCCGAGCGCGGGTAGCTCACCACCGCCCGCAGATCGCCCAGCGGCACATAGGGCAGCTGGGACAAGAACATGGTCTCGTCCTCGCCGCCGGGCCGAAAGAACGTCCCGGCGGCGTACGGCCACAGCTGGGCCAGGCTGCGCAGCAGCGTGGTCTTGCCGCTGCCCGACGGCCCGGTGATCACCAGCGCCTCGCCGCTGGCCAGCCGCAGATCCAGCCGGTCGATCAGCGGGTCGCCGGCCGGGTTGCGCACCTCGACGCCGGCTAAGGCGATCGAGCCGTCGGTGGTGGGGGCGGTGGCGATCTCGGGCAGGTCGCGGGCCCGCTCGTCGGCGTCGATCAGCCCGTTGAGCCGGATGATGGCCGCCCGGTAGCCGGCGAAGTCGTCGTAGGCGTTGCGGAAGAACGACAGCGAGTCGTGGATGTTGCCGAACGCCGTGGCGGTCTGGCCGACGTCGCCGAGCATGATCTGGCCGGAGAACAGCCGCGGCGCCTGGATCACCCACGGCAGCGGCACGATCGCCTGACTCATCGACACGTTCCAGCCGAACCAGCCCACGGTGCGGTTCACATACCGCAGGTAGTTGTCGATGATCGGGGTGAAGTAGGCGCGCAACTGCTTGCGTTCGGCGCGCTCACCGCGGTAGAAGCCGACCGCTTCGGCGGCGTCGCGCACCCGCACCAGCGCGTAGCGGAACGCGGCGTTGGTCAACTCGTTGCGGAAGCTGAGCCGGATCAGCGGCCGGCCGATCCAGAACGCGACCACCGACGCGATCAGCACATAGGCGAACACCACCCAGAACATCGCCCGCGGCACCCCGATCGGGCCCACCGTCAGGGTGCCCGAGAGGTTCCACAGGATCGCGGCGAACGAGACCACCGACACGATCGACTGGACCGCGCCCAGCAACAGGGTGTTGCCGGTGCCCTTGGCCGGCTGGTTGGGCATCGCGCCCATGCCGGCGGTGAACACGTCGATGTCCTGCTGGATGCGCTGGTCGGGGTTGTCGATGCTGGCGTCGATGAACCGGCTGCGGTAGTAGGCCCGCCCGTCGAGCCAGTTGGCGGTCAGCCGGTCGGTCAGCCACACCCGCCAGGCGACGATGAACCGCTGGGTCAGGTACACGTCGAGCATGAACCGGGCGATGTGCAGCACCGCCATCACGCTGAACACCGTGATCGACAGCCAGAACCCGTCGATGCCGGACTGGCGGACCGCGTCGTCGTGGGCGCCGCCCGCGGCGAACGCGGTCTGCAGCGAGGAGTACAGGTCCTTGCCCTGGTAACTGAACAGCACGTTGAGCCGCACCGCCACGATCACCGACAGCAGCAGCACCCCGAACTTCGCCCACACCGCCACGCTGCCCGGGCCGGTGAAGTAGTCCCCGGTGATCCGCCAGAACTGCCGGCCCCACCCGGTGAAGGTCCGCAGCCCCGCCAGCACCAGCAGCAGACACACCGCCGTGATGCCCCAGGCCATCGCCACCCACGCCAGCGAATCCGGGAGGGCGTGACCCCAGTCGATCGACGGTTTGAACGGTTCCACCGGGACATCTCCTCACGACCGGGGGCAAACGGGGTGACCTCGAGAAGCTACTCCGCCGACCTGCCCCGCGGCTGCGCGGCGGCTGGCTACGCTGCCCGGATGGATACCCTGCACGCCGGCCGGCTGGCCGCCCGCCGGCTGCGCGCCGCCGGCCTGGACACCGTGTTCACCCTCTCCGGCGGCCACCTGTTCTCCTTCTACGACGGCTGCCGCGCCGAGGACATCCGGCTGATCGACACCCGCCACGAGCAGACCGCCGCGTTCGCCGCCGAGGGCTGGGCGAAGGTCACCCGCGACCCCGGCGTGGCCGCGCTGACCGCCGGACCCGGCGTCACCAACGGGATGAGCGCGATCGCCGCGGCCGACCAGAACGGCTCCCCGCTGCTGGTGCTCGGCGGGCGCGCCCCGGCCGGGCGCTGGGGGATGGGCTCGCTGCAGGAGATCGACCACGTCCCGATCGTGGCGCCGCTGGCCCGCTTCACCGCCACCGCGGACTCCAGCGCGGCGGTACCCGGCCTCGTCGACACCGCGCTGCGCGCGACGCTGGGCCCGCCGTCGGGGGTGAGCTTCCTCGACATCCCGCTCGATTACGCCTTCGGGGAGGCCGCCGACCCGGGCGGGCCGGGCGCGCTGAGCGCACCGGCCGCCGCTCCCGAGCCCGACGGCGCGGCGCTGCAGCGCGCGGTGGAGCTGCTGGCCGGGGCGCGCCGCCCGGTGATCATGGCCGGCACCAACGTGTGGTGGGGACATGCCGAGGGCGCGCTGCGGGAACTGGCCGAGCGGCGCGGCATCCCGATGCTGGCCAACGGCATGGCCCGCGGCGTGCTGCCCGCCGACCACGCGTTGGCGTTCTCCCGGGCCCGGGCCACGGCGCTGGCCGAGGCCGACGTGGCGCTGGTGGTCGGGGTGCCGATGGATTTCCGGCTGGGGTTCGGGGCGGTGTTCGGCGCCGACACCGCCCTGATCGTCATCGACCGGGTCGAAGGCGACCGGCCGCCGCCGCGCGCCGTCGCCGCGGGCCTCTACGGCGACCTGCCGGCCACACTGACCGCCCTCGCCGACGGCGCCACCGCGCCGCGGGACTGGCCGGGCGCCCTGCGCGAAACCGAAACCGCGGCACGGGAATCCGAGCGCGCCGAGCTGACCGACGAGCGGGCCCCGCTGCACCCGATGCGGGTCTACGCCGAGCTGGCGCCGCTGCTGGACCGCGACGCGATCGTCGTCATCGACGGCGGTGACTTCGGCTCCTACGCCGGCCGGCTGATCGACAGCCAGGTGCCCGGCGCCTGGCTGGACAGCGGCCCGTTCGGCTGCCTGGGGTCGGGGCCGGGCTACGCGCTGGCCGCCAAACTGGCCCGGCCAAACCGGCAGGTGGTGCTGCTGCAGGGCGACGGGGCGTTCGGTTTCTCCGGCATGGAATGGGACACCCTGGTGCGCCACGGCGTGCAGGTGGTCGCGGTGCTCGGCAACAACGGCATCTGGGGGCTGGAGAAGCACCCGATGGAGGCGCTCTACGGCTACTCGGTGGTCGCCGAGCTGCGCCCGGGCACCCGCTACGACACGGTGGTCGAAGCGCTCGGCGGGCACGGCGAGCTGGTGCGCCGCCCCGCCGAGCTGCGGCCGGCGCTGCAGCGGGCGTTCGCCGCCGGCCTGCCCGCGGTGGTCAACGTGCTCACCGACCCGGCGGTGGCCTATCCGCGCCGGTCCAACCTGGGATGAGCAGCGCGTCTGGGCGCACCCCGGCTCGGCGCGCCGCGTACGGTAAGCGGGTGGCCAAAACCAGTACCAAGACCGGCCGGCTGAGCGGCAAGTTCTGGAAGCTCCTCGGCGCGACCACCGAGAAGGACCAGTCCCATTCGCTGAGCCAGGTGCGCGCCTCCGCCGACTACGACGCCAAGGCCGCCGGCCTCGACGACGAGAAGCTCACCAAGGCGGCGACGCTGCTCAACCTGAAGGATCTCGCCGACTCCGACGACATCCCGCAGTTCCTGGCGATCGCGCGGGAGGCCGCCGAACGCGCCACCGGGCTGCGCCCGTTCGACGTGCAGCTGCTCGGGGCGCTGCGGATGCTCGCCGGCGACGTCGTCGAGATGGCCACCGGGGAGGGCAAGACCCTGTCCGGGGCGATCGCCGCCGCCGGCTACGCGCTGGCCGGCCGCCGGGTGCACATCATCACCATCAACGACTACCTGGCCCGCCGCGACGCCGAATGGATGGGCCCGCTGCTGGAGGCGATGGGGCTGACCGTGGGCTGGGTCGACGCCGAGTCCACCGCCGAGCAGCGCCGCGCGGCCTACCGCCGCGACATCACCTACGCCTCGGTCAACGAGGTCGGCTTCGACCTGCTGCGCGACCAGCTGGTCACCGACATCGACGACCTGGTCTCACCCAAACCGGACGTGGCACTCATCGACGAGGCCGACTCGGTGCTGGTCGACGAGGCGCTGGTGCCGCTGGTGCTGGCCGGCACCACCCACAAGGAGACCCCCCGCGCCGAGATCATCCGCTGGGTGGGCCGGCTCCAGCCCGGCGTCGACTACGCCGCCGACACCGACCACCGCAACGTGCACCTCACCGATATCGGCGCCCGCAAGCTGGAGGCCAAGCTCGGCGGCATCGACCTGTACTCCGAGGAGCACGTCGGCAGCACCCTGACCGAGGTCAACGTGGCCCTGCACGCCCATGTGCTGCTGCAGCGCGACGTGCACTACATCGTCCGGGACGGCAAGGTGCAGCTGATCAACTCCTCGCGTGGGCGGATCGCGCAGTTGCAGCGCTGGCCGGACGGCCTGCAGGCCGCCGTGGAGGCCAAGGAGGGCATCGAGACCACCGAGACCGGGGAGGTGCTCGACACCATCACGGTGCAGGCGCTGATCAACCGGTATCCGACCGTGTGCGGGATGACCGGCACCGCGCTGGCCGCCGGGGAGCAGCTGCGGCAGTTCTACTCGCTAGGCGTCTCCCCGATCCCGCCGAACACCCCGACCGTCCGCGAGGACGAATCGGACCGGGTGTACATCACCGCCGCCGCCAAACACGACGCGATCCTCGAGCACATCAAGGAGGTGCACGCCACCGGCCAGCCGGTGCTGATCGGCACCCACGACGTCGCCGAGTCGGAGGAGCTGCACGAGCGGCTGGTCCGGGCCGGGGTGCCCGCGGTGGTGCTCAACGCCAAGAACGACGCCGAGGAGGCCGCGATCATCGCCGAGGCCGGCAAGCTGGGCCGGGTGACGGTGTCGACCCAGATGGCCGGCCGCGGCACCGACATCCGGCTGGGCGGTTCCGACGAGGCCGACCACGACGCGGTGGCCGAGCTGGGCGGGCTGCACGTGGTGGGCACCGGGCGGCACCGCACCGAGCGGCTGGACAACCAGCTGCGCGGCCGGGCCGGCCGCCAGGGCGACCCCGGCTCGTCGGTGTTCTTCGCGTCCTGGGAGGACGACGTGGTCACCGACCACCTGGAGCCGGCGAAGCTGCCGATGGAGACCGACGAGGACGGCCGCATCGTCGGCAAGAAGGCCGCCGCGATGCTCGACCACGCCCAGCGGGTGGCCGAGGGCCGGCTGCTCGACGTGCACGCCAACACCTGGCGCTACAACCAGCTCACCGCCCAGCAGCGGGCCATCATCGTGGCGCGGCGCAACACGCTGCTGTCCACCGACACCGCCCGCACCGAGCTGGCCGACCTGGCCCCCGAACGCTACGAGGAGCTCACCGAGCGGCTCTCCGAGGAGCAGCTCACCCGGATCTGCCGGCTGATCATGCTCTACCACCTGGACCGGGGCTGGGCCGACCACCTGGCCTATCTGGCCGACATCCGGGAGAGCATCCACCTGCGGGCGCTGGGCCGGCAGAACCCGCTCGACGAGTTCCACCGGATGGCCGTCGACGCGTTCACCTCACTGGCCGCCGACGCGATCGAGGCGGCCCAGCAGACGTTCGAGACGTCCTCGGCGATCGAGGAGGAGCCCGGCATCGACCTGTCCAAGCTGGCCCGGCCCACCTCGACGTGGACCTACATGGTGCACGACAACCCGCTGGCCGACGACACGCTCGCCGCGCTGAGCCTGCCCGGGGTGTTCCGCTAGGGTCGCTGCCTATGGAGCCGGTCGCGCAGGATCGGGTGCTCACGGTGCCCAACGCGCTCAGCGGGGTGCGGCTGGTGCTGATCGTGGTCTTCGGCTACCTGCTGCTGGTGGCCCACGCCGAGATCGCCGCCGCGGTGGTGCTGATGGTCAGCGGGGCCACCGACTGGCTGGACGGCAAACTGGCCCGGCTGCTCGACCAGTACTCGCGGCTCGGGGAGCTGCTCGACCCCGCCGTGGACCGGCTCTACATGGTGCTGGTGCCGATCCTGTTCGGGCTGCACGGGCTGCTGCCGTGGTGGATCATCGCGGTGCTGCTGGCCCGCGACGGGCTGCTGGCCGCCGCGCTGCCGGCGCTGCGCACCCGCGGGGTGACCGCGCTGCCGGTGCTCTACCTGGGCAAGGCGGCCACGTTCGCGCTGATGTCGGCGTTCCCGCTGATCCTGCTCGGCCAGTCCGACGCGCTGTGGGGCCGGGTGGTGCTGGCCTGCGGCTGGGCGTTTCTGATCTGGGGCCTGGGCATGTACCTGTGGACGTTCGTGCTGTACGCGGCGCAGACGGTGCTGGCGCTGCGGCGGCTGCCCAGGGTCGCCGATGAGTGAACCGTTCTTCGCCCTCAGCGGCTACGACCCGGTCGGCGGCGCCCACGACGCCACCCGGGCCACCCGCTTCCCGGTGCCGTCGTTGCTGCGCTCGCTGCTGTCGGAGCACCTCGACCCGGGCTACGCGGCCGCCGCGGCCCGCCGGCACGGCGAACCCGACCGCCCGGCCGCCCGGTGGGCGTGGCGGGCGGCGGCCGCGCTGCTGATCGCGGTGGTGTTCGCCGCCGCGATCGCCCAGGCCCGCACCACCGCGCCCAGCATGACCGCCGCGCAGCGGGTGCTGGCCGACAACGTGCGCGGCGCCCGGGCGTCCACCGACGGGCTGGCCGCCGACCGCGACGCGCTGGCCAGCGAGGTCAACGACCGGCAGCGGCGCCAGCTGCGCAACGACACCGAGGGCAGGCGGCTGCTCGCCGGGCTCGACGCGCTGGCGCTGTCGGCCGCCGACAGCGCGGTGATCGGCCCCGGGCTGACGGTGACGGTCACCGACCCCGGCGTCGGCAAGAACCTCACCGACGTCTCCAAGCAGCGGGTGGCCGGCAGCCGCCAGATCATCTTGGACCGCGACCTGCAGCTGGTGGTCAACTCGCTGTGGTCGGCCGGGGCCGAGGCGATCGCCGTCGACGGCGTGCGGATGGGACCCAACGTGACCATCCGGCAGGCCGGCGGGGCGATCCTGGTGGACAACACCCCGATCGCCAGCCCCTACACGATCCTGGCGATCGGGCCGCGGGAGATGCAAAGCGCCTTCGACCGCACGCCGGGGCTGTACCGGTTGCGGCTGCTGGAAGCCTCCTATGGTGTGGGGGTCACCGTCTCCGCCGGGGACGGTCTGGTCCTGCCCGCAGGCACCAACCGCGACGTGACCTTCGCCCACCCCGCCGGCCCCTGACCGGCACCGCCGCACGAACCAGTAGAGGAGACCCCGACGCCCATGATCGGCATCGCCGCCCTTGTCCTCGGCATCGTGCTGGGCCTGGTGTTCCAGCCCTCGGTGCCCGAGGCCGTCCAGCCGTACCTGCCGATCGCGGTGGTCGCCGCCCTCGACGCCGTGTTCGGCGGCCTGCGCGCCTACCTCGAGCAGATCTTCGACCCGAAGGTCTTCGTGGTGTCGTTCGTGTTCAACGTGTTGGTCGCGGCGCTGATCGTCTACGTCGGCGACCAGCTCGGGGTCGGCACCCAACTGTCCACCGCGATCATCGTGGTCCTCGGGATCCGCATCTTCGGCAACGCCGCGGCGCTGCGGCGCCGGCTGTTCGGGGCGTGAGCAGGCGATGAGCGACACCACCGAGCACGGCCGCCACGAACTGCCCGACGACACCGGGCCGGCCGCGGCCGGTCGGCGCCGACAGCCGGTGTTCGCGACGCTGGCGGTGCTGCTGTGCGTGATGCTCGGGGTGGCGATCGCCACCCAGGTCCGCCAGACCGACACCGGCGACGCCCTCGACACCGCCCGGCCCGCCGATCTGCTGGTGCTGCTGGATTCGCTGCGCCAGCGCGAGGCGGCGCTGAACACCGAGGTGGCCGACCTGCAGCGCACCCTGACCGCGCTGCAGGCGGCGGGCAGCGGCGACCAGGCCGCGATCGAAGCGGCCCAGTCGCGGCTGGCGGCGCTGTCGATCCTGATCGGCACGGTCGCCGCCACCGGCCCGGGGGTGACCATCACCATCGAGGACCCCGGCCCCGGGGTGACCCCGGAGACCGTGTTGGACGTGATCAACGAACTGCGCGCCGCCGGCGCCGAGGCGATGCAGATCAGCGACGAACGGCAGGCGGTGCGCGTCGGCGTCGACACCTGGGTGGTCGGGGTGCCCGGCGCGCTGGTCGTCGACGACAAGACCCTCAACCCGCCGTATTCGGTTGTGGCGATCGGGGATCCGCCGACGCTGGCGGCGGCGATGAACATCCCCGGCGGCGCGACCGACAGCATCGAGGTGGTGGGCGGCACGATGTCGATGCAGCAGCAGGACTACCTGGAGGTGACCGCCTTGCGGCAACCGAAACAGCGCCAATACGCTCAGCCCGTGAAGTAACCCCGACACAGAACAGGAACACCGTGAGCTCTGCCAGCGACGTCCCGACCGATCTGCAGTACTCCACCGACCACGAGTGGGTGCGCCGCACCGGCGCGGACACCGTGCGGGTGGGCATCACCGACTTCGCGCAGTCCGCGCTCGGCGACGTGGTTTTCGTCCAGTTGCCGGCGGTCGGCGACGCCGTCACCGCCGGGGAGTCCTTCGGCGAGGTGGAGTCGACCAAGTCGGTGTCGGATCTGTTCGCGCCGGTGTCGGCGAAAGTGGTTGCGGTCAACGAGGATCTGACCGGCAGCCCGCAGCTGGTCAACTCCGACCCCTACGGCGCGGGCTGGCTGGTGGACCTGCAGGCCGACGCCGACGCCCTCGAGCAGGCGCTCGGCGGGCTGCTCGACGCCGACGGCTACCGGGCCAGCGTCGAGCAGTGACACTGTTAGGGTTTGACTCGCCCGCCCCGGCGCGGGTGTCGCAACGGTGCGACGCGTCGACGGCCACATCGGGTGGCCGCCGATCCGGCCGTGCCGGCACCATTGTCGGCCGCGGCGCGGTACGGTCAACACAGCGGCGCCAGCGGCGGGATTCCGCTGCGCCGTGCGCGCGAAGGCAGCCACGAAGGAGGAGCGGGTGACGGAGAACGACAGCAATCAGGACTCCGACGACGTCACCGCGGAGACGACCTCGGTGTTCCGTGCCGATTTCCTCAGCGAGCTCGACGCCCCCGCGCAGGTCGGCTCCGACAGCGCCGTCTCGGGGGTCGAGGGGCTGCCGGCCGGTTCGGCGCTGCTGGTGGTCAAGCGCGGCCCCAACGCCGGGTCGCGGTTCCTGCTCGACCAGCAGGTCACGTCCTCGGGCCGGCACCCCGACAGCGACATCTTCCTCGACGACGTCACCGTCAGCCGCCGGCACGCCGAGTTCCGGCTGGAGGGCGAGGAGTTCCAGGTCGTCGACGTCGGCAGCCTCAACGGCACCTACGTCAACCGCGAGCCGGTGGACTCCGCGGTGCTCTCCAACGGCGATGAGGTCCAGATCGGCAAGTTCCGCCTGGTGTTCCTCACCGGCCCCAAAAGCGACGACAGCGGGGAATCCGGCAGCTAGATGACCGCACCGGAGTCGCCCGCGCCGGCCGGAATGTCGATCGGGTCGGTGCTGGCGGAACTGCGTCCGGAGTTCCCCGACGTCACGATCTCCAAGATCCGGTTCCTCGAGGCCGAAGGCCTGGTCACCCCGGCGCGCACCGCGGCGGGCTACCGGCGGTTCACCGCCTACGACTGCGCCCGGCTGCGGTTCATCCTGGCCGCCCAGCGCGACCAGTACCTGCCGCTGAAGGTGATCAAGGCGCAGCTCGACGCCCAACCCGACGGGCAGCTGCCGCCGTCGGCGGCACCCTACGGCGGTCCGCGGCTGGTCGCGGCGGGGGAGACCGCACCCGCGGCGGTGGCCCCCACCCAGGCCCGGTTGAGCCGCGAGACCCTGCTCGAACGCGCCGGCGTCGATGCCGCCCTGTTGGATTCGCTGCTGGACGCCGGGGTGATCACCACCGGGGCGGCGGGGTTCTTCGACGAGCACGCGGTGGCGATCTTGCAGTGCGCGCGGGCGCTGGCCGACTACGGGGTGGAGCCGCGGCACCTGCGGGCGTTCCGGTCGGCGGCCGACCGGCAGTCCGACCTGATCGCCCAGATCGCCGGACCGATGGTCAAGGCGGGCACCGCCGGGGCCCGCGACCGCGCCGACGAGCTGGCCCGGGAGGTGGCGGCGCTGTCGATCACGTTGCACACGGCGCTGGTCAAATCGGCGGTACGCGACGTGCTGCACCCCTGAGGACTAGACTTCCGGGGAGCGAGTTGGATACCGCGACAGGGGCGGAGGGCAGACGCAGATGGGTGAGGTGCACGTCGTCGGCATTCGTGTCGAGCAGCCCCAGAATCAGCCGGTGCTGTTGCTGCGGGAGGCCAGCGGGGATCGGTACCTGCCGATCTGGATCGGGCAGGCCGAGGCCGCGGCGATCGCCCTGGAGCAGCAGGGGGTCGAGCCGGCCCGCCCGCTCACCCACGATCTGATCCGGGATCTGCTTGTCGCCCTTGGCCACTCCCTGCGCGAGGTCCGCATCGTCGACCTGCAGGAGGGCACGTTCTACGCCGACCTGGTCTTCGACGACGACGTGGTGGTCTCCGCCCGCCCGTCGGACTCGGTGGCGATCGCGCTGCGCACCGGGGTGCCGATCTTCGTGGAGGAGGCGGTGCTCGACGAGGCCGGCCTGCTGATCCCCGACGACGACTCCGAGGCCGAGGGCGGGGTGCGCGAGGACGAGGTGGAGAAGTTCAAGGAATTCCTCGACAGCGTCTCGCCCGACGACTTCAAGGCCACCTGAGAGCCCCGGTAGACTCCCGGCGGAGACACCAACATCACGGATGCGTCTCAACTGCGGCGGGACCGGCGACACGCCCGGAGGAAAGCGGGGATCGCAGCGTCCAGCGGCCATACTTTCATAGCGACGACAAGCGGACAGCCCGCCGAAAAGCGTATGCTCACAGGCACTTGAGCAGGACGCCGGTCGGCGACCGAGCGTGATCAGCGAGAGGACACACCGTGGGTGAACAGCCACGTCAAGAACAACTCAACCTTGCTGATCACCTCGCTGATCGTTCCGACGTGGGCGCCCCGGTGCAGGGCGGACTGTTCCCCGACGACTCCATCCCCGACGAGCTGATCGGCTACCGCGGGCCCAGCGCCTGCCAGATCGCCGGCATCACCTACCGCCAGCTGGACTACTGGGCGCGCACCTCGCTGGTGGTGCCCTCGATCCGCAGCGCCGCCGGCTCCGGCAGCCAGCGGCTGTACTCGTTCAAGGACATCCTGGTCCTCAAGATCGTCAAGCGGCTGCTCGACACCGGCATCTCGCTGCACAACATCCGGGTCGCCGTGGACCACCTGCGCCAGCGCGGCGTGTCCGACCTGGCCAACATCACGTTGTTCTCCGACGGCACCACGGTCTACGAGTGCACCTCCGCCGAGGAGGTCGTCGACCTGCTGCAGGGCGGCCAGGGGGTGTTCGGCATCGCGGTGGCCGGGGCGATGCGGGAACTGACCGGGGCGATCGCCGACTTCCCGGGCGAACGCGCCACCGACGGCGAGGCGATCGCCGCACCCGAGGACGAACTGGCCTCCCGGCGGCGCAACCGGGACCGCAAGATCGGCTGAACCCACTTCGGTAGGCTGGGCGTGCATCGCGCCGACGCGGGAGAGTTCCGTGGCCGCCAGCCACGGACGCCGAAGGAGCAACACCTCTCCGTCAACCTCTCAGGCCCCCGGACCGCGGCCGGCCCCGATGCCTCTGGAAAGTGGCGGCCCCCGGGCCGCCCGCCGATGGGGAAAGGCGTTGCCCGCCGAATCTCTCAGGCGCCCGGTCCCGGGTGAGGACAGAGGGAGAGGGCCCGCCACCGCCGGTTGCCACCCCAGGAGAGTCCGCCTTGACCGAATTCCGTTTCGCTGACCGCCACATCGGCCCCGACCGCGCCGCCCTCGCCACCATGCTCGAGGTGATCGGCGTGGACTCGCTGGAGGAGCTGGCCGCCCTGGCCGTGCCCGCCGGCATCCTCGACCCGCTCACCGACACCGCGGCCGGCCCGGTCGCCCCCGGACTGGAGGCGCTGCCCGCCGCGGCCACCGAGGAGCAGGCGCTGGCCGAGCTGGCGGCGATGGCCGACGCCAACACCGTCGCGGTCTCGATGATCGGGCAGGGCTACTACGACACGCTGACCCCGCCGGTGCTGCGCCGCAACATCGTGGAGAACCCCGGCTGGTACACCTCCTACACCCCGTATCAACCGGAGATCAGCCAGGGCCGGCTGGAGGCGCTGCTGAACTTCCAGACCATGGTCGCCGACCTGACCGGGTGCGAGATCGCCAACGCCTCGATGCTCGACGAGGCCACCGCCGCCGCGGAGGCGATGACCCTGATGCACCGGGCGGTGCGCGGGGACACCAACCGCCTGGTGGTCGACACCGACCTGTTCGCCCACAGCCGCACGGTGCTGGCGACCCGCGCCGCCCCGCTGGGCATCGAGATCGTGCCCGCCGACCTGCGTGACGGGCTGCCCGACGGCGAGTTCTTCGGCGTGATCGTGCAGCTGCCCGGCGCCAGCGGCCGGGTCACCGACTGGTCGTCACTGATCGGGGCGGCGCACGAGCGCGGGGCGCTGGTCGCCGTCGGCGCCGACCTGCTGGCGTTGACGCTGATCACCCCGCCCGGCGAGCTCGGCGCCGACGTGGTGTTCGGCAGCGCGCAGCGGTTCGGGGTGCCGATGGGCTTCGGCGGGCCGCACGCCGGCTACCTGGCGGTCAACCAGGTCCACGCCCGGCAGTTGCCCGGCCGGCTGGTGGGGGTGTCGGTCGACGCCGACGGGACCCCGGCCTACCGGTTGTCGCTGCAGACCCGCGAACAGCACATCCGCCGCGACCGGGCCACCTCCAACATCTGCACCGCGCAGGCGCTGCTGGCGGTGGTGGCGGCCATGTACGCCAGCTACCACGGCGCCGACGGCCTCACCGCGATCGCCCGGCGGGTGCACCGCCACGCCGCGGCGCTGGCCGCCGGGCTCGGCGACGCGGTGGTGCACGACGCCTTCTTCGACACGGTGCTCGCCCGGGTGCCCGGGCGGGCCGACGCGGTGGTCGCCGCCGCCAAGGCCGACGGCATCAACCTGTGGCGGGTCGACGCCGACCACGTCTCGGTCTCCTGCGACGAGGCCACCACCGACGCGCACGTCGCCGCGGTGCTGGCCGCCTTCGGCGCCGAACCGGCCGAACCCGACACCGCCGACCGGCTGGCGGCGGTGGCGCGCACCTCGCCGTTCCTGACCCACCCGGCGTTCACCGACTACCGCACCGAGACCGCGATGATGCGCTACCTGCGCACGCTGGCCGACAAGGACATCGCGTTGGACCGCAGCATGATCCCGCTGGGCTCCTGCACGATGAAACTCAACGCGGCCGCCGAGATGGAGCCGATCACCTGGCCCGGCTTCGCCCGGCTGCACCCGTTCGCACCGGCCGCCGACAGCCCCGGGGTGCGCCGGCTGATCGACGAGCTGGCGACCTGGCTGGCCCAGATGACCGGCTACGACGCGGTGTCGCTGCAGCCCAACGCCGGCTCGCAGGGCGAGTACGCCGGCCTGCTGGCCATCCAGGCCTACCTGACCGGGCGGGGGGAGGGTCGCCGCGACATCTGCCTCATCCCGTCGAGCGCGCACGGCACCAACGCGGCGTCGGCCGCGCTGGCCGGGTTGCGGGTGGTGGTGGTGGCCTGCCGCGACAACGGGGATGTGGACCTCGATGACCTGCGTGCCAAGATCGCCGAGCACGCCGGGTCGCTGGCCGCGCTGATGATCACCTACCCGTCCACCCACGGCGTCTACGAGCAGGACATCGAGGAGATCTGCGCGGCCGTGCACGACGCCGGCGGCCAGGTCTACGTCGACGGGGCGAACCTCAACGCGCTGGTCGGGCTGGCCCGGCCCGGCCGCTTCGGCGGCGACGTGAGCCACCTCAACCTGCACAAGACGTTCTGCATCCCGCACGGCGGGGGCGGGCCCGGGGTGGGGCCGGTGGCGGTGCGCGCCCACCTGGCGGAGTTCCTGCCCGCCGACCCGCTGGGCCCGGCCGGGCGCTACGCCGACGAGCTCGGCGGCGGGCCCGCGGTGTCCTCGGCGCCGTTCGGCTCCGCCTCGATCCTGCCGATCACCTGGGCCTACATCCGGATGATGGGGTCCGACGGGCTGCGGAAGGCCTCGCTGACCGCGATCGCCTCGGCCAACTACCTGGCCCGCCGGCTCGACGAGTACTACCCGGTGCTCTACACCGGCAACAACGGCATGGTGGCCCACGAGTGCATCCTGGACCTGCGCCCGCTGACCAAGGCGACCGGCGTCACCGTCGACGATGTCGCGAAACGGTTGGCGGACTACGGTTTCCACGCGCCGACGATGAGTTTCCCGGTCGCCGGGACACTGATGGTCGAGCCGACCGAGAGCGAGAGCCTCGCCGAGCTGGACGCGTTCTGCGCGGCGATGATCGCGATCCGCGCCGAGATCGACCGGGTGGGGTCGGGGGAGTGGCCGGTGGACGACAACCCGCTGCGCGGGGCGCCGCACACCGCCGAGTGCCTGGTGGCCGAGGAGTGGCCGCACCCCTACACCCGCGAGCAGGCCGCCTATCCGCTGGGCCGGCAGTACCGGCCGAAGGTGTGGCCGCCGGTGCGGCGCATCGACGGCGCCTACGGCGACCGCAACCTGGTCTGCTCCTGCCCACCGATCGAAGCGTTCAGCTGACCGGCCGGGCGGCGGTCAGCTGAGCCGAGCGTTGGTCAGCCCAGCAGCGCGGCCAGCGCGGTGGCCAGCTCCGGGGAGTCGGAGCTGGCCAGGTGCCGGTAGCTGCCGCCGCTGAGCTGGGCGACCGCCTCCCAGGTGGCCCGGTCGGAGTCGTCGCCGAGGTCGAGCACGTTGACCGCGACCGGGCGCGCCGGGTCCACCGCACCGCGGATGTAGTCCTGCAGGCCGGGCCCGTCGAGGGTCCGGTCGGTGTGCGGACCGGTGGTGATGACCAGCACCGAGTTGGGGCGCCCCTCGCGGTAGTCGGCCAGCGCCGCGTCGTAGACCAGCCGCAGCGTGGTGAACGACACCGCGCCACCGGATTGCGAGCTCAGCCCGTCCAGCCGGGCGGTGAGGGTGTCGAGCTGGGTTTCCAGCGGCCCGGACGCCACCGCGCTGCGGCCCGCCACCCCGTCGAAGAGCCACAGCCCCACGGTGGCGTCCGGCGGCAGGTCGTGCAGCCCGGCGCCGAGGGCGGCGGTGACGTTGGCCAGCCGGGTCTTGGCGCCGTCCTGTTCGCTCATCGACTCGTCGAGCATCACGGTGACCGCCGGGCCGTTGGCCGGGGCGGTGAGCACGGTGGCGATGGTGGCGCGCGCAGAGTCGTCGCCGACCGCCAGCGTGTCGGGCAGGTCCGGGAAGTCGGTGACGTCGCTGTCGGGCAGGTCGGTGTCGGGCACGCGGAACCCGGCCTCGGCGAGCCGGTCGAGCTGTTCGGGTTTGCGCAGGAACCGGGCGAATTCGCTGGCCCCGGCCTCCTGTTCGCTGGACAGCCAGCTGCCGGCCAGCAGCACGGTGGGGTAGTCGGCCACCGCGACCGGTCCCGGCGGCAGCCAGGTGGTCAGGGTGCCGGTGCGGTCGGTGCCGGCCTGGCCGCGGGCGAAGGCCTGCTGCTCGGTGGTGACCACCGCGTGCACCGGCGCGGCCGCCGGATCGTCGGCGTCCAGCAGCACGTTCATCGCCTCGGTGAGCGAGTCGTCGGCCAGCTTCGGTTGGGCGCCCAGCAGGGTGCGCACCGCCGCGGTGCCCGCACTGGCCGGTTCCCCGGCCGGCGCGGCGGCGGTGGCCACCGCCTCGGCGGCCAGGTAGGAGGCGTCGCTGTTGCCGCGCACCGGCAGCGCCAGCCGCAGCGAGCCCCAGCCGGGCAGGGTGCGGTCCAACGCGTCGGGGGCGGTCTGCAGCCGCGGCAGGGCCGCCCAGTCCTGGTCGGCGAGCGCGGGTTTGAGCTCCGGGCGGATCGCCAGCAGCACCGGCGAGACCGCCAGCGAGCGGCTGTCGCTGATCGTCTCGGCGCCGACGGCGGCGCTGAGCCGGGCCGCCGAGATCGAACTGGCCGGGATCCACAGGGCGGGCCGCTCCCCGAGATCACCCGGCCAGCCGCCGATGAACCCGTTGATCACCGCGTCGGAGGCGGCCGATTCGACGTTCACGGTGACGCAGCGGTCGCCGACCTGGCGTCCGGAGCCGCTGAATTCCTCGGCGAAGCCGCGGATCTGGTCGGCGACCGACGGGTCGGCGACCACCCCGATGGTGGCGTCGCCGTCGACGCAGCGGGCCGCGGCGGTGCCGGAGCGGTCGGCGAGCACCGCGCCGAAGAACTTCCACAGGATGACCGCGGCGACCACCACGATCACGGTGATCAGCGCGGCGATCACCCCGACGCTGACCCCGCGGCGGCCGCCCTCGCTGCGGTGCCCGCCGCTCCATTCGCCGATGCGGCGCCGGCCGCGGGCCAGCCGGGCCGCCGCGGCGGCGCGCGGCGAGGCCGATCCGCGCCGTCCCGGCGCGCCGGGG